>JAJEFK010000049.1 GCA_022820505.1 Acidimicrobiia bacterium
CAAAGAAGCCATCGACCACTGGGCCGCCCACTGGAACCACGACCCCCAGCCCCTGCGATGGACCAAGACCGCAGAACACATCATCGCCAAAGTCAAACGAGCCCGAACCGCCCTAAACAAAACCGCGACACACCACTAGCCATGGAGAATCTTGATCGCAAACTCGAGGACTCGGCATTCGTAGCGGATCTCCGGCCCTTGGTCTCCGAGTGGCCGGAGGACTATTCCCTCGATTCGGGACGTGCTGCGGTAGCAACTGTCATCCAGGCAATTGAGGTTCACTCCGAGCAATAGGCAGCGGGCATCGGGCGTATCCTGCCCCGATGGCTGCTGCCGCTGCACCCCAGGGCGCCTCTGCCCTCTTGCCGTCGACGCGCATCGGGTACATGGGCCCGCACGGCACCTTTACCGAGGCTGCGCTGGCGACCCAGCCCGACCTGTCGCAGTGCACGCCTGTGCCGCTCATCTCGGTGCCCGAGGTGCTCTCTGCGCTCGACGACGGGGCAGTCGACTACGGCTTCGTCCCCGTCGAGAACGCCATCGAAGGCGCCGTCAACGTCACCCAGGACGCGCTCGCGTTCGACTTCGACTTCCTCATCCAGCGGGAAGTGGTCGTGAACGTGCAGCTCGACCTCATGGCACTGCCCGGCACCGCCACTGCCGACGACCTCTCGGCAATCCACACCGTGCTGTCGTTCCCGGTCGCCATCGCCCAGTGCCGTGCGTTCCTGCACACCCAACTGCCCGACGTCGAGATCGAGGCGGCCACCTCGACTGCGCTGGCGGCCCGGCGCATCGGCGAGGAGCAGCTCGCCGGCGTCGCAGCCATCGCCAGCCCGACCGCTGCTGAGATCTACGGGCTCGAGACCGTCGTGGCCGGCGTCGAGGACCACCGCGACAACCAGACCCGCTTCCTGCTGCTGGCCAAGGGCCAGGTGCCGCCCGCCAGCGGCAACGACAAGACCAGCATCGTGGTGTTCCAGCAGCAGAACGAGCCGGGCAGCCTGCTGGGCATCCTCATGGAGTTCGAGGCCCGCCGTCTCGACCTGTCGCGGCTGGAGTCGCGACCGACCCGGCGCGGCCTCGGCGAATACTGTTTTCTGCTCGACTTCGAGGGTCACATCTCCGACGAAGTGGTGGCCGACTGCTTGAGAGCGCTCAAGATGAAGCAGCGCGACGTCAAGTTCCTGGGCTCGTTCCCGGCGGCGAACGGCAACTCATCCGGCCGCGAGCGCGTCAGCGAGGAAGCCTGGACCTCCTCAGACGACTGGCTGAAGTCGCTCCGCCGCCTCGTCCGCTAGGCACTGCCGGCTTCCGCTGAAGGCGGCCGAATATGAACCAGCCAACCCACCCACTCGGCGAGATCGTGCGTCACGGCGATAGCACGACGCGCCTCCGGTTCGAACGCGAGCTGGCGCGCCCACCGGAGCGTGTGTGGCGCGCGCTGACCGAGAGCGGCCAGCTCCGTCACTGGATGCCGTGTGACATTGTCGGCCCACGGGAGGCAGGAGCCGAGGTCACAGCCCCGTTCTGGGATGACGTGATCGCCAAGTACGGCATCGAGGACACGGTGCTCACCGGTCGCATCGTCACCTGGGACCCGTCCAACACCTTCGCTTGGGAGTGGGACAACGAGCTGCTCACGTTCCGTCTCGAACCGAACCCGGCCGGCACGCGCCTCACCTTGACGATCGACTTAGGAGACAAGGGTCCGGAAGTGCATCAAGTGGCCGCCGGCTACCACATATGCCTAGATCAGCTCTGCGCCTTGGTCGACACCGACCACCCGCCACCGTTCATCGAAGCCGACCCGAGCCCCTACGAGGAGGCCTACGCCGAACTCACTGAGTAGCGATCGCTTTCGTCTCAGGCTGTTCGAGCCACCAGGAGATCCGGAGCGGGGCTAGACCCAGGGGCAGTTGGAGTTGCGGTCGCCGAAGGTGCCGCCGGTGCGGTAGCGGTCCAGCGTGAACGGCTTGAGCTCGTCGGGCTTGTCGCCGTGCACCATCATCTCGGCGGTGAGCTTGCCCACGCCGATCATCTTGAACCCGTGGTTGGAGTCGGCGATGACCCAAGCGTTGTCGGCCACGTAGTCGAACACGGGCACGTTGTCGGGGGTGAACGCCCCGATGCCGCCGTTGCGGCGTTCCTTGAAGTACGGCCGCAGGTCTTCCAGCCGCTTGAAGAGCATGCCCAGCGTGGCGCAGTAGTAGTCGGCGAACCACTCCTCGGCCTGGTACTCGTCGTTCAGGTGGCCGTAAGGCTCCACTGCTGCCCGCGGCCCGATTTTGATCGGGATCGTCCCGCCCTGCAGGCCGGGTGCGCCCACCCGCTCCGCTGCGTAGCGCGTGTAGGAGTAGAAGTGGTCCTTCAGGAACCGGCCGTCGGGTGAGTACACGGGCGTGTTCATGAGCTCCACGTGCAGCACCGGCGAATCGCGGTGCTGGGCAGTGCGGAAGTCGACACCGGGGGGCAGCAGCACCTCGCCTTCGAGCAGCCGCCAGTACGTCCACATGTCCATCTGCTCCTCGACGTGCCCGTCGGGGTACAGCACGTCGAGCTGACTGGGGCCGCCGAGCCATTCCCAATGAGTCGGCGTCCACGCCCCCGCACCCACCACCACCTGCTCACACGCGATCGACCCCTGGGTGGTGTCGACCGCAGTGACCGAGCCCGAGTTGTCGAACTGGTAGCCGGTCACGGTGGCGCCGTACACCCGCTGCACGCCCCACTGCCGGCACTTCTGGTCGAGGCCCCACACGGCCAGGTGTGTGCCGGCGTAGCCCGAGCGGTGCTCGTGCAGCACCACATCGCAGTTCTCGGTCTTGAAATCGGGCCACAGGTTGGTGAGGAAGGCACGGGCCTCTGCACCGGTATAGACGTCGGAGGGGTAGCCGCTGGCTGCCTGGGACGCCTGGAGCTTGAGATAGTCGTCGGTCTGGTTGGCCTCGCCCACCGACACGTAGCCGACCTGCTGGAAGCCGAGGTTCACCGGGTCGGACTCCCACACCTCCACGCTGGCTCGCAGGATGGCGTGCAGCGGCCCGGTCATGTACATGTTGCGGACACAGCCGCAGGCCAGCCCGGTGGCGCCTGCGCCAGGGCCCTGCTTGTCGATCAGCACCACGTCGCTGCCGGAGCCCTTGCCGGTGCGCTCGAGGTACATGGCCAGGTGGTAGGCGCTCGACAGCCCGTGCACGCCCGCACCCACCACCACGAACCGGGCGTGGGGCGGCAACGGCACCGCGTCGAACACCGGGATGGCGGCCGGGTTGACCGCCTGGCCGTCCACCTCCGGCGGCAGGGGCCGGTTGGCGAACGGGTACCACTGGTTGTGCTCTGTCGGATTTGGGATGGTGTTGGTCATTGCTGTGCTCTCTTTGCTCGATGTGAATTCTGGATCATTGCTGGTCTGGGGCGGGCGGGAGCCGGTAGTCGGCTCCCAGAGTGCGCCAGATCAAGGGGACACCGGGCCGGTAGGCGAGATGGTGGCGGCTGGGTGCATCCAGGATGGTCACGTGAGCCGGACTGCCGTTGGTGAGCCGCCCAACGTCAGTCCGGCCCAGCGCGACTGCTCCGCCGACCGTCACTGCGGCGACGGCTTCGTCGATCGTCATGCCCATGTCGCGCACCGCTATAGCGATGCAGAACGAGATGGACGTGGTGTAGCTCGAGCCCGGGTTGCAGTTCGAGGCCATCGCCACCTTGACGCCGGCATCGATGGCCCGCCGGGCATCCGGGTACGGCTGGCGGGTGGAGAAGTCGGTGGCCGGCAGGAACGTAGCCACCGTGTCGCTGGCCGCCAGGGCCTCGATGTCGTCATCGGAGAGATAGGTGCAGTGGTCCACCGACGCGGCATCCATGTCAACGGCGAGCTGCACGCCCGGTCCGTGGCCGAGCTGGTTGCCGTGCACACGCAAGCCCAGCCCGGCGTCCCGACCCGCCTCGAGCACCCGGCGGGACTGCTCCACGCTGAACGCACCGGTTTCGCAGAACACGTCGATCCAGCGGACACGGTCCCGAACTGCCTCCAGCATCGGCCCGCACACCAGGTCGATGTAGTCGTCGGCCCGTCCCGCGTACTCGCTCGGCAGCAGGTGGGCTCCGAGGAACGTGGCTTCGGGAGTAACCTCCGCGGCGAGCAACGCCAACTCGACTTCGGAGTCGAGTGACAGCCCGTAACCGGTCTTGATCTCCACCGTGGTCGTGCCCGCCCGGTGCGTCTCGGCCAGCCGCTGATCGAGCGACGCCGCCAGCGCGTCGCGGCTGGCGCCGCGCGTGGCCTCAGTGGTCACGCGGATTCCGCCCCCGTCGTAGGGCTCGCCTGCCATCCGGCGGGTGAATTCCTCTGAGCGGTCGCCTGCGAACACCAGGTGGGTATGGGAGTCGACGAATCCCGGCAGCACGCACCGGCCGCCGACATCGAGTCGCTCGTCGGCAACGGCCCCCGACGGGCCCACCGCCACCACCGTGTCACCGTCGATGACCACCGAAGCATCGGTGAGCACGCCCAGCGGGCCGCTCCCCAAAGCGGGGTCATTGGTGACCAGCTCGCCGATGTTGTCGATCACGAGAGTCATGGCGCGGTGACCTCCGTGATGGCCGCGGCCAGCTCGGCCGCGGCATCGATCGTCATGTGGCGACCGTCGCGCACGACGGTCTTGCCGCCCACCACGAGGTGATGCACATCGGCACTGGTGGCCGCGAAGATCGCTGCGGCCAGCGCTGTCTCGGCGTCAGTGCCCGCCATCCGTACCGAATCGAGCCTGATCGTCGCGAAGTCGGCCAGTGCGCCCGCCTCCAGGCTGCCGCCCTCCGGCCAGCCGAGCGACTCGTAGCCGCCGGATGTGGCCATCGCGGCCAGATCATCGGCACCGAACACGCCGCGCTCGCCAGTCGTGGCGCGCTGATCGCCTTCGACCGTGCGGGCCTCTTCGAATATGTCGACGGCGGCGTGGGAGTCGGAACCCAGGCACAGACGGGCACCGTGACGGGCCAAGCCGGCGCTGGGTCCGATGCCGTCTGCCAGGTCGCGCTCGGTGGTGGGGCACAGGCAGCAGAGCGCGCCGGCCTCGCCGATCAACGCCTGATCGCGGCCGTCAGCATGGGTGGCGTGAACCAGGGTCGTTGCCGGGCCGAGCCCTCCGGCCTGCGCGATCAGGTCGATGGGCGTCACACCGTGGACGCCGAGACACTGCTCGTTCTCCGCCGGTTGCTCGGAGGCATGAAAGTGCAGCGGGGCGCCCCGCTGCTGTGCCCAGTCCGCAGCCATCTTGACGGACGGCGGATCGACGGCTCGCACCGAGTGCACCGCTGCGCCGACCTGCACCATCGGGCCGGAGAATGTCCACGCCAACTCCTCCACCCGGGCGATCCACCGGTCGGCATTGCCATCGCTGAAGCGGGCCTGTTCGGGTCGGAGCGGCTCGTAACCGCTGTCCAGCGCGGGGTCGAGCCCGCCATGGAGATAGAGCGTGTCGAGCAGGGTCAGGCGGATGCCGACATCGGCGGCCGCGGCCACCAGTGCCGCGCCCATGGCGTTGGGGTCGTCGTAGCTGCCCCCGCCGGGACGGTGATGGACATAGTGGAACTCGCCGACCACGCCGATGCCGGCCAGGGCCATCTCTGCGAACACTGCCCGGGCCAGCCGGCTGTAGCTGTCGGGGTCGAGCCGGCCGGCCACCCGGTACATCAGGTCGCGCCAGGACCAGAAGCTGCCCCGCCCCGCGTGGGTTCGGCCCCGCAGAGCCCGGTGGAAGGCATGGCTGTGCGCGTTCGCCATCGCCGGCAGGGTCAGCCCCTCCAGCGGCACTGCGCCCTCGGGCCGCACGGGCACACCTGCGCGAACCGCCGTGATGCGATCGCCCTCAACGGCGATCACCACACCCTCGGCGACCCGCGGGCCGCCGAGCCAGGCCAACTCGCACCAGCAGTGGACGGTCATGAGTTGATGCGCTCGTTGAAGCGGGTGATGCGCTCGATGAACGCTTCACGGTGGTGCTGGTCGAACTCGTCCCAGGTGCTCAGCGTGGACGGATCGGCACGATCAGTGATCAGCACGCCGTCGAGGTGGTCGCACTCGTGCTGCCAGGTGCCCGCGGTCAGGCCACGTGCGGTGATGCAGTGCTCGGCACCTGCACGGTCGTAGTAGCGGACGCGGAGATTCACCGAGCGAACCACGTCGCCCCGCAGCGGCACCGACAGGCAGCCCTCGTTGATCACCACGGTCTCGTCGTCGAGCACTTCCAGCTCGGGGTTGATGGCGACGGTCAACGGGATCGGCGGCTTGTAGGGATAACGGGGATTGTCGTTCACCTCGATGACGACGATCCGGTCCGTCTCGCCGATCTGGTTGGCGGCCAGGCCCGCCCCGTTTGCGTGGCGCATGGAGTCGACGAGATCGTCGATGAGGCCCTGCGTTCGCTCGCTGGCGATCTCGCATCGCGGCACGGCGGCGGCCCGCGCGCGCAACGCCGGGTGCCCGATGGAGAGGATCTCCCGGACGGTCATGCCGGTCGTCTCAGCCTCATGGCGCGGCGGGCCGGTCGGCGGGAATGCGCACGCCGCGCTCGGCGGCCACGTCCCACGCCCGGTCGTAACCGGCGTCGGCGTGGCGCATGACGCCCGTACCCGGATCGTTGAGCAGCACCCGTTCCAGCTTCTGCGCGGCCAGGTCGGTCCCGTCGGCCACGCTGACCTGGCCGGCATGGATGGAACGGCCGATGCCCACCCCGCCGCCGTGGTGGATGCTCACCCATGACGCTCCAGACGAGGTATTGACCATCGCGTTGAGCAGGGGCCAGTCGGCAATGGCATCGCTGCCGTCTGCCATGTCCTCGGTCTCGCGGTAGGGCGAAGCCACCGATCCCGAGTCGAGATGGTCGCGCCCGATGACGATCGGGGCCTTGATCTCGCCTGAGGCGACCAGCTCGTTGAACCGCAGGCCCAGCCGGTGGCGCTCTCCGTAGCCGAGCCAGCAGATCCTCGCCGGCAGGCCCTGGAACGCGACTCGCTCGCCAGCGAGCTTGATCCAACGCTTGAGCGGCTCGTCGTCGGGGAACTCTTCGAGCACCGCCCGGTCAGTGGCGGCGATGTCGGCCGGGTCGCCCGACAGCGCAACCCAGCGGAACGGTCCCTTGCCCTCGCAGAACAGGGGCCGGATGTAGGCGGGGAGAAAACCCGGGTAGTCGAAGGCCCGGTTGTAACCGCCGAGCTCGGCCTCGGCCCGCAGGCTGTTGCCGTAGTCGAACACCTCGGAACCGGCGTCGAGGAAGCCCACCATCGCCTCCACGTGGGTGGCCATGGCCGATCGGGCGCGGCGTATGAGCTCGTCGGGCTGGTTGCGCCGCATCTCCTCGGACGCCTCGGGCGACAGGTCGTTGGGCACATAGGTGAGCGGGTCGTGCGCTGAGGTCTGATCGGTGACGATGTCGGCCGCGACGCCGTCTGCCAGCAGGCGAGGCAGCAAGTCGGCGGCGTTGCCGACCAAACCGACCGACAGCGGGCGGCGGGCCTGCACGGCCTCGTCGCACCGGCGGAGCGCATCGGCGTAGTCGTCGGCGACCACGTCGAGATAGCGGGTCTCCACCCGTCGAGCGACCCGCTCGGGGTCGACCTCGATGCACAGGGCGACTCCCTCGTTCATGGTGATGGCCAGCGGCTGAGCGCCGCCCATGCCGCCCAGCCCCGAGGTGATCGTGAGCGTGCCTGCCAACGACCCGTCGAAGCGCTTGCGAGCGATGGCGCCGAAGCACTCGTACGTGCCCTGCAGGATCCCCTGCGTGCCGATGTAGATCCATGACCCGGCAGTCATCTGGCCGAACATGGTCAGGCCGAGATGCTCCAGCCGCCGGAACTCGTCCCAAGTGCCCCAATCGGGCACCAGGTTGGAGTTGGCGATGAGCACCCGGGGCGCCCATTCATGCGTCTGGACGACGCCGACCGGTTTGCCCGACTGCACCAGCAAGGTCTCGTCGTCGGCCAGGTCGGTCAGCGCCCCGACCATGGCGTGAAAGGCGGGCCACGAACGCGCCGCTCGACCGGTGCCCCCGTACACGACCAGTTCGTCGGGGCGCTCGGCCACCTCGGGATCCAGATTGTTCTGCAGCATCCGGAAGGCGGCCTCTTGGGGCCAGCTGCGGCACGTCAACGCCGTGCCGGTGGGAGCCCTCACCCCGCCTGGCGGGGCGCTGGCGGCGTGCTCTGTGCTGGTGGCCATAGACAACCTCGACGCTGGAGGAGCGGTGCGCCACACGTTACCGAGCAACGGCCTATGCTGTCAATATGCAGCAAGCAATTTCAGATAATGAAACTACTGCTGCGTCTCCGCTGCACCGGTCACGCTCGGCAGAGCGGGTGCTGGAGCTGCTCGAGACCGTGGTCACCAACGGCGAGCTCAGCCTCACTGAGGCAGCCGCCCGCACGGTCATGCCAGCCAGCACGGCACTGCGGCATCTGCGGGTGCTGACCGACCGCGGCTATCTCGTCAAGGACGCGGCCGGTTCGTACTCGGTGGGTCCGGCGTTCGTGCGCACTGCCTTGGCCTCGTTGCAATCGGGCCCCTACGCCCGGCTCCGGGCCGCTGCGGGGCCGGAACTCGAACGCCTGGTGGAAGCCACCGAAGAATCCGCGTACCTCGCCGTGCGCGACGGCGACGCTGCCGTCTACATCGCCACGGTCGAAGGCCGCCGGGCGATCCGTCACGTCGGCTGGGTGGGCCGCTCGGTACCCATCGACGGCACCGCTGTGGGCACGGCGCTGCTGGCCGCTCCCCTGGGCCGCGACGCCCGTCCAGCGCCTGTGTTCAATACCGGCGCTATCGAGCCCGACGTCACGGCGGTGTGCGCACCCGTCCACGGCCCCGACGGCGCGATCGCCGCGCTGTCCGTGCTGGGTCCGGCGGACCGGCTCGCAGGCCCCCGCCTGCAGACGGCGGCCGAAGCCGTAATCGAAGCGGCCGTCGCCACATCGGCCGCGCTCTTCTCCGCCCCCGCGGCTCCGCCTCTGGGATGACGGTGGAACTCGACGGCCCGGGCGTCACCGTCGCCGACGTCGTCGCGGTCGCCCGCCACCGAGAACAGGTTCATCTCAGCGTCGATGCCCTCGACCGGATGGCCAGGGCCCGCCGCATCGTCGAGACCTTGGCCGAAGGCGAGCCGGCCTACGGCGTCTCCACCGGCTTCGGCGCCCTGGCCAACACCACCATTCCCGCTGATCGCCGAGTCGCACTGCAGCAGTCGCTGATCCGCTCCCACGCCGCCGGCATGGGGCCACCGGTCGAGGCCGAGGTGGTGCGGGCCATGATGTTCCTGCGGGCTCGCACGCTCGCCTTCGGCGCCTCGGGCGCGAGACCGCTCGTCGCGCAGTCGCTGGTGCACCTGGTCAACGCCGGCGTGGTGCCAGTGGTGCCCGAGCACGGCTCGCTGGGCGCCAGCGGCGACCTGGCGCCATTGGCCCACGCTGCACTCGTGCTGATGGGCGAAGGCGAAGTCCTCGCCGACGGCGGGGGCACGATCAGCGGGGCCGAGGCCTTGACGTCGGCCGGCATCGAACCCTTGGTGCTGGCCGAGAAAGAGGGCCTGGCACTGACCAACGGCACCGACGGCATCCTGGGAATGCTCTGCCTGGCCGTCCACGACCTTGCCGGCCTGCTGAGAGTTGCCGACATCGTGGCTGCCTGCAGCGTCGAGGCGCTGCTGGCCACCGATCGGGCCTTTGCCGCCGACCTGCTGGAAATGCGGCCCCATCCCGGCCAGCAGGCCAGCGCTGCCAACCTGCGCGCTGTGCTGGCCGGCTCGCCCATCGTGGCCAGCCACCGCTTCGGCGACGACCGCGTGCAAGACGCCTACTCCATCAGGTGCACGCCCCAAGTCCACGGCGCAGCCCGCGACACCCTCGGTTTTGCGGCCGACGTGACCGGCCGGGAGCTGGCCTCGGCCATCGACAACCCGATGGTGCTGCCCGACGGTCGAGTGGAGTCGTGCGGCAACTTCCACGGAGCGCCGCTGGCGCTGGCAGCCGACTATCTCGCCATCGCCGCTGCCGAGGTCGGTGCCATCGCGGAGCGCCGCATCGACCGGTTGCTCGACCCCAAGCGCTCCGCTGGGCTGCCCCCCTTCCTGGCCGACGACCCAGGCGTGGACAGCGGCCTGATGATCGGCCAGTACACCGCAGCCGCCCTGTGTGCCGAGAACCGACGCCTGGCCGCACCGGCCGCGGTCGACTCGCTACCCACCTCTGCGATGCAGGAGGACCACGTGTCGATGGGCTGGGGCGCGGCCCGCAAGCTGCGCCGAACGATCGCCAACCTGCGCCGCATCCTGGCCATCGAATGGGTGACCGCCGCCCGCGGCATAGAGCTGCGCGCACCCCTGCAGCCCGCCGCCGGCACCGCGGCAGCGCTCAACCTGCTGCGCAGCGAGGTACCAGGCCCCGGCCCCGACCGCTGGCTGTCACCCGAGCTCGCCGCAGCCGATCAGATACTCACCGACGAAGCCCTCGTCCCCGCCGTAGAAGCAGCCACCGGCCCCCTGGCCTGAAACACCACAGCCACGGGCACGCTCCCCGAGGGCGTCGTGCTTGTACAATTCGTACATGACCGAAGTCGCATTCAGCGATGCACGTAATCGTCTGGCCGAGGTGATCACCGAGACCAGCAGGTCCGGCGAGCCGATTTCCGTGACGCGGCGCGGCCGTCGCGTCGCAGTAATCCTGGGCGCCGACGCGTTCGATCAGCTCGTCGACCGCGCCGATGAGGCCGAGGACCGTCGTGAGCTCGACGCGGCCCGTGCCGAAGACGACTACGTGCCTTGGGAGGAAGTCAAGGCTGCGCTCGGGCTCGATTGAGCCGGCACATCAGTGAGCCAGTACAGGGTCGAGATCTCCCGCCGAGCGGTCAAGGCGATCGCCGGGCTCGAACGCGCCGACCAGCTCCGGGTTCGGGCAGCGATCGACTTGCTTGCTGGCGAGCCACGGCCTCCCGGCTGCGTCAAGCTCGCCGGCGAAACGTCCGCGTACCGGGTACGGGTCGGCGACTTCCGGATCGTGTATGAGGTCATCGATGACCGGCTCGTGATCCAAGTCGTCCGGGTGGGCCACCGCCGCGACATCTACCGAAACCCCTGAACTTGCCGATCGGCTCAGCCGGTGGCGGAGGGAGGGGGATTCGAACCCCCGGAGGCTTGCGCCTCAACGGTTTTCAAGACCGTCGCAATCGTCCACTCTGCCACCCCTCCACCGGCCAAGCTAGCGGCGTACCTCCGGGTCACTGACGGGAAAAGGGATCGCTGAAACCCGCTGGTTGGGGTTATCTTGAGTCGGCGCGGCTGCCGCCCGAGGGCTTGGCCGTGCGTGGAGAGGTGGCCGAGTCAGGTTGAAGGCGCTTCCCTGCTAAGGAAGTAACTGCCGCAAGGTGGTTCGTGGGTTCGAATCCCACCCTCTCCGCACCTCTTGTCCGACCGAAGTGAAACGACCTGCATGAGAAACCGGCTGCTTCGCTTCGCGACATATGTCGCCGTGGGCGTCGTCACCGGCTTCATCGTGGCCGCAGTCGCCGTGCTGACCGAGAAGGTGCTGCTCGAGCGGGTGCTGCACCTGCCGCCCTGGCAGCGGATGATCGCTCCCGCGCTCGGGCTGTGGGGCGCCGTCATCATGCTGCGCTGGGCCGATGCAGGCCGCCGGCTCGCGCCCTCGACCTCCGAGGAGTACATCCGGTCGTTCCACGACCGCAACCACCCGATGCGGTTCCGGGATCTCCCGGCGCGTCTGGTTGCCGGCATCGTTACGGTGGGCTCCGGCGGCGCGGTCGGACTCGAGGGTCCGTCCATCTACGCCGGCGCCACGGCCGGCAATGCGATGCAGCGGGTGGTCCGGCGGCTGTTCCGCGGCCGGGAGGGCTACGCGTTGCTCGTGGCAGGTGCCGCCGCAGGTGTCAGTGCCATCTTCCAGGCGCCCGCCACCGGTGTGCTGTTCGCGCTCGAAGCCCCCTACAAGAGCGACTTGGGCCGCAGGGCGCTGCTGCCCGCCCTGCTCTCCAGCGCTTCCAGCTACGTCGTGTACGTATTGGTCACCGGTTTCGACGACCGTCCCTTCGAGATCGGCACCGAGATGGTGAGCGTCCAGTTCGGTCGGCAGGAGCTGCTGGGCGCCGCCGTTGTCGGCGCCCTCTGCGGCCTCGCCGCATCGGCGTTCTGCCGTGTGCTGGCCTTGGCCAAGCGGATTCACGCCTCCGACCGGCCGTGGTGGATGATCGCGCTGGGTGCCGGAGGAATCCTCGTGGGTCTCGCTGCGCTGTGCGAGGTGCTGTTCGATGCGCCGCTGTCGCTGGGCCCGACCGCCGAGGGACAGCTCACCGACTGGGCGCTGAACCCCGAGGCATCGCTGTGGCTGCTCGGCGCCCTGCTGGTGATCAGGATCCTGGCGACGTCCACGGTGCTGGCGGGCGGCGGTGTGGGCGGCGTATTCATCCCGCTCGCCGTGTTCGGCCTGATCGTGGGTCGCCTGGTCGGCGGTTGGATCGAGCTGGGGCCCGAGTCGCTGGCGTTCTTTCCCTTCATCGGCGTGGCCGCGTTCCTGGCGGCCGGTTACCGCACCCCCCTGGCAGCCGTGATGTTCGTGGCCGAGTCCACCGGGGCTCCGCTGTTCGTCGTGCCCGCACTGGTGGCGGTGGCCGTGTCGCAGGTGCTCATCGGCAATGCCTCGGTCTCGCAGTTCCAGCGCGACAGCCGCACGGGCCATCTCGAACGGCGCTTGGAGATGCCGGTCAACTCCGCCATGTCCACCGAGGTGCCGACCGTGAGTGCCGACGCACCGCTGGCCGATTTCGTGTGGGGCGTGGCACTGCCGCGCAAGCAGCTCGAAGCCATCGTGATCGGACCCGAACGGGAATTCCTCGGCGTGATACGGCTGAGCGATACCCGTGACGTGGATCGCAATGACTGGATGTCGGTGACGTGCGGCGAGGTGATGACAGCCGATATCACCCCGGCGCGCCCGTCGTGGACGCTGCGCGAGGTCACCGAGGCAATGGCAGACGCCGAGATCGAGCTGTATCCCGTGATCGACAGCGGCGGCCGCATCGCGGGCGTCGTCACCGAGAATGCCATCGTCAAGCTCGTGGACTTCCTCAACGAGACACAGGGCGAACAGTGAGTTCTCTCCGACAGAGTTCGCCAAGACTGAGCTCGCAAAGACACAGCACAAGCGAGGCCGATGATGAGTGACGCCGAGCCGCAGCCGATCGGGCTGCTCGAGGGTCTGGCGACAACCCGGGCAATCCGGCGCTACCTGCCCGAGCCGATACCCGACGAGGATCTCGCGTCGATCCTGTGGCACGCCAGCCGGGCACCCAGCGGCTCCAACCGGCAGATGTTCCGCTTTGTGGTGCTGCGCGACGGGCCCGCGGCGCAGCAGGCGAAGGCCCTGCTCGGCCAGTGCTTCCGTGACGGCTGGAATGCGAAGCGCTCGGGCGACGGCTACACGCAGGGCTCTGGCGCTGCTGACGACTCGCCCAAGGCCCGAATGGCCCGCACCATGCAGCACTTCGTGGACCATTTCGAGGAGACGCCGGTGGTGATCCTGGCGTGCTTGGTGCGGTACCGGAAGCCCACGTTCACCGAGGGCGCATCGGTGTACCCGGCCGTGCAGAACCTGTTGCTGGCGGCACGGGCGCTCGGCTATGGCGGCGTCATCACCGGCTGGCACCGCGACGTCGAGAACGAGCTGCGCGAGCTGCTCGGCATCCCCGAGGGTGTGGCGATCCACGCCACCATCCCGCTCGGGCGGCCCGCAGGGCGCCACGGGCCGGTGCGGCGACGGCCGCTGCGTGAGCTGGTGTATGAGGACCGCTGGGATCAAGACGCTGCATGGGCCATCGACCCGCCGGACACTCGCTTCACCTCTGCAGGCCCGCCGCCCGGTTCCCCGACCTAGTCGCGCCCGCTATGACATCTGTGCCTGTCCGCTCAGGCGGTCTCGGCGGGGCGGTCGGTGTGGCTCCATTGCGACCACGAGCCGATGTACACCGCCGGGCGGCCGAGGCCGGCGCGCTCCATGGCCAGTGCGTCCATGCAGGCGCTGACGCCTGAGCCGCAGTACACGACGGCGTTGTTTGCTCCGCCGGCCGCCTTTACGCCCTCGGCTCCATAGCGGGCGCGGAGCGTCGCAGCGTCGGCGAAACTGCCATCGGGGTCGAGGTTGTCGGTCATCGGCACGTTGACCGCGCCGGGGATGTGGCCGGGGCGCGGATCGACGGGCTCGGTCTCGCCGCGGTAGCGATCCGCGCCGCGGGCGTCGATCAGGACGACGGCTGGGTCGGCGCCGCCGGCGGCGGCTGCGTCGATATCGACGAATGCCCCTTCTGGCCAGGCTCGCACCGGGCATTCGCAAGGGGCTCGCGTGATCGGCACCGTCTCGGTGGCGCCCGTCCACGGGCCCAGTCCCCCGTCGAGCAGTGCCGCATCGTGGCCGAGCACGCGCAGCATCCACACCATCCGGCCCGCGGCGGTGCCGTTCAGGTCGTCGTACGCCACGACCGGGTCGTCGGCACTGATACCCAAGGCGCCCAAGGATGCGGCGAAGCTCTCGGCGGTCGGCAGCGGATGGCGGCCATGGGCGGGCGCGCCGTGCGCAGACAGGTGTGCGTCGAGGTCCACCCAGATGGCGCCAGCGATGTGGCCTTCGAGGTAGGCGTCATAGCCGGACCGGCCGTCGAGATACCAGCGCACGTCGCAGAGCACGACGTCGTCACGGCCAGTCAGCTCGGCGGCGCTCACCACCGGCGGCAGCGAGGCCATCAGCCCTGCCCGAACATCATCAGCCACTGCGCCTCGCTGCTTGGCTTGAACACGTAGTTCATCTGGCGTGTCTGGCCCATGGTGGCGCTGGGCTCGAACGAGTACCGGTGGCCGGGAAACAGCACGGCCGAGTCGGGCACCTTGGCGAGCGTGTCGTGCAGCGAGCGGTACATCGCCGCTGGGTCGCTGCCCGGCAGGTCCATCCGCCCGCAGCCGTCGAGGAACAGCGTGTCGCCGGCCACGAGCGCACCGCCCACCAGGAAGCACTGGCTGCCGGGCGTGTGCCCGGGGGTGTGCAGCAGCTCGATGTCAATGGCGCCCACCGACACCACGTCGCCCGGGGCGTGCAGCTCCATGTCGTTCATCGAGATGCCGGTGGTCTTGCGCACAAGTTCGGCCTCGGGTGCCTGCAGGTGAATCTTCGTGCCCTGGCGTTCGAGCAGCTGGGCGACGCCCTCGATGCTGTAACCCATCATGTCCCCGCCGATGTGATCGGCGTGAAAGTGCGTGGCCAGCACGCCGGTGAGCTGCATCTCGTCTTCGGCCAGGATGTCGAGCAGGTCGTCGACGGCATAGGCCGGATCCACCACGACCGCCTCGCGGGTCTCCCGGTCGCCGATGAGGTAGGCAAAGTTCACCATCTGGCGGGCGATCGGGTCGCTGGTGGCGAAATCCTGGCCCGACAGCAGCTGGCGGAAGTAGAGCCGGCTCTCGCCGGGCTGGCGTGCCTGCGGGTCTTCGGCAGTGTCATCACCCATGGCAGCGCACAGTACTCAGAGGCTGAGCGCCCGGGGCGGGTTGGCCCTTCGGGCGCCGGCGCGGCAGTATGCGCCCATGAGCCAAACGCCTGCCCCGCTGTCGGACTTCTACGAGATGGACGAATTCCTGTCCGACGAGGAAACGATGATCCGCGACACGGTCGCCACGTTCGTGGCCAAGGAGTGGGACCCGATCGTGGGCGACCACTTCGAGGCAGGCACGTTCCCGATGGAGCTGATCCCGACGATCGCCGACATGGGCCTGCTCGGCATGCACCTCGACGGCTACGGATGCGCGGGCGCGTCGGCCATGGCGTACGGCGTGGCCTGCCGCGAACTCGAAGCCGGCGACAGCGGGCTGCGCAGCTTCGTATCGGTGCAGGGGTCGCTGTGCATGTTCCCGATCTGGCGCTACGGCTCCACCGAGCAGAAGGAGCACTGGCTGCCGCGCATGGCGGCCGGTGAGATCATCGGCTGCTTCGGGCTGACCGAGCCCGACCACGGCTCCGACCCTGCCTCCATGGCCACCCGGGCGGTGCGGCGGGGCGACACCTGGATCCTCAATGGGGCCAAGCGGTGGATCACCAACGCCGGGCTGGCCGAGCTGGCCATCGTGTGGGCCAACACCGACGACGGCTTCCGGGGCTTCCTGGTGCCGACCGACTCGCCCGGTTTCGAGGTCCGCAAGATCCAGAACAAGCTCTCGCTGCGGGCCTCGGTGACCGGCGAGTTCTACATGGACGACGTCGAGGTGCCCGAGTCGATGCGCCTGCCCGACGCGCTCAGCATCGGTGCGCCGTTGAGCTGCCTGTCCGAGGCCCGCTTCGGCATTGCCTTCGGGGCTGTCGGCGTGGCCCGCTGCTGCTACGAGCAGGCACTCAGCTACCAGCTTGAACGCCCCCAGTTCGGCAAGCCGCTGGCCGGCTTCCAGATCAGCCAGATCAAGTTCGCCGACATGCTCACCGACATCACCAACGCCAACCTGCAGGCCATGCGACTGGGCCAGCTCAAGGAACAGCACCGGCTGCGACCGCATCACATCTCGATGGCCAAGCGGCACAACTGCCGCGTCGCCATCGATACGGCCCGCACCGCCCGGGCGATGATGGGCGCCAACGGCGTCTCCACGGAGTACGCGCCGATGCGTCATGCGGCGAACATGGAATCGGTCATGACCTACGAGGGCACCGAGGAGATCCACGGGCTGATCCTGGGTCAGCAGATCACCAACATCCCGGCCTTCCGCTGACAGCGCGTATGGCCGCATGACAGCGGCGCGCGTCATGGTCTCGCGACCGACACGCAACCGCAATGGCCCTACGGGGAACTCTCGGGGGACGATGGGCGTCATCAGGTCGAGCCGTTCGATGAGCGGCCGACCAAAGGAGGGAACGCCATGATCGTTCCGCACACGCGCACTCCCCGGTGCCTTGCCAGCAGGCATCTCATCTGGCGAACTGCGGCAGCCGCGCTGGCCTTGGTGCTGCTGACTGCGGCGTGCAGCGCCATGAGTTCCGATGACGCCGATGCTGGTGGCGACAGAGAACACGAAGCGTTCACAACCGAGGTCATGCACTCGGAAGAGAGCATGGACGACGGAGCCATGGGCGGCGACATGGACGATGAGATGTTCATGTCGGAGGACGAGATGATGGACGACGGCGACATGGACGAGGAGGAGATGCTCGAGAGCGCGCCCGCTTCGGACGAAGGAGACACCACTGCTCTGGCCACGAGCGTGCCCGACGTGGCCGCCAACCTCGGACGCGACATCATCTACACAGCCCGCATCGCCGTCGAGACAGCAGACGTCGCCGCGGCGGGGGCACAAGCCACTTCGATCATCGAGGATCTCGGCGGCTTCGTGTTCGCTCAGGACACTCGCACGCAGGGCCGCGCACGCACCACCCTGACCTTCAAGGTGCGTCCGCAGCAGTTCTCAGCTGCATTGGAACGCCTGTCGAACGTCGGCGAACTCGTGGAGCAGACCGTCAGCGCCGAGGATGTAACCGGCATCGTCGTGGATCTCGCCAGCCGCATCTCCACGGCAGAAGTCAGCGTGAACCGGCTGCGAGAATTCCTGTCACAAGCCACCGAGGTAGACGGCGTGGCCGAGCTCGAACGCGAGCTGGCCAGCCGTGAGAGCGACCTGGAGCAGCTGCGCGGGCAGCTGCGCTCGCTGCGCGACCGGGTCGACCTGGCCACGATCACGCTGTCGATCACCGAATCGGTCGAGGCCGTGCCGAGCGCATCGATGATCGTGCAGGCTTGGATGGCCGCAGGCGACGAGGATCCCTGCCTTGGCTACAAGGACGTGCTGACGCCGCCCGACGGCGATGTCGGCCTGTGCATCGAGGTGGAGAACAACGGCGAGACGGTGCTGACGGACATCGCTCTGACGTCGAACGCGCTGCGTTTCGACAACGACGACCTGACGGTGCCCGACGGCACGAGCCTCGCCCGCATCGAGCCCGGCGAGCGGGCCACGGCCACGCTCGGCTACACGATCTCCGACGGTCGCATCGCAGGACGCGTGGCAACCCGCGGGCTGGACATCGACATCCGCGTCAGCGCCGTCCCCGTCACTGCCGACGGCGCCGAACTGGGCCGGCTGGCCCGCGGCGCCATGCTGCAGCTGTATCTCGAAGCAGACGAGACTTCGCCTGGGTTCGGCGACGCATTGAGCGGCGGCTGGGGTGCCTTGGTGGGCATCGCCACTGGCATCGGGCTGGTCGTCGCCGCGCTGCTGCCGTTCCTGCCGGTCATCGCAATCGTGCTCGCAGTCACATGGTGGTGGCTGCGCCGCCGTCGTGCCCGGCGAACCGCGGGAACATCCAACGTCAACGGGACCTGATCTCCTCCCCGGCTCTTCAGCGGTCTGCGGCGATGGTTGATGGCATCGAAACGTTTCCTTATCATTTATGATAAGACACATGGTCGAGATGAGCGCAACGCTGCGGCGGGTGATGGAGTCGGCGGCGCGTTTGCAGGCGGTCGTGCCCGACGCCGTCCTGGTGGGAGGATCAGCCGCTGCGCTGTATGCGGGCCACCGCGACTCGCTCGACCACGACCACGTGCTTGTCGATCTGACCGACCGCTACGAAGCCGTGCTGGAGGCAGTGGAGGCCACCGAGGGGTGGGCGACATCGGTGCGCGCCTCCAAGCCGCCATTCAGCATCATGGGCAGCCTCGACGGCATCGACGCCGGGCTGCGCCAGATGCGACGCCGCAGGCCGCTCGAGACCGTCGAGGTCGACGTCGGCAACGGCACCGTCGTGGTGGCACCGACCGAGGCGGAAGCTCTGCGCGTCAAGGCCTTCCTGGTGGTGCAGCGCAACGCGGTGCGCGACTACCTCGATGTCGTTGCGCTCGCCGACCACATCGGCGTCGAGACCGCCGTCGGCGTGCTGTCAGAGATCGACGTCTACTACGCCGACCGGTCGGACGAGCCTGCGTCGGTGCTGACCTCGCTGGTGATCGCGCTGGCCGAGCCGTCGCCGCGTGACAGCGGCGTGACCGACGAACTGCCCCGCTACAAGAACCTCGACCCGCGCTGGCACCGCTGGCCCGACGTCGTGGCTGTCTGCCAAGCGCTGGCCCTGCGACTGGGCGGTGCCGCATGAGCGCACTTCGGTTCCGCAACGTCGACGCCGAGACGACCGACGACATCGGCACGTGGCCCTCGGAGGCGCTGGCTGCGGTGATCGACCGAGGCCTGGTGCCCGACTGGCGTCCCGTCTTCGCTGAGATCCGCAGATCGCCGTGGGGGCCCGTGGCTCGACGGGTCGAGCGCTGCCTCAGCTGGCGCGAGCCCGACGGCGCGGGCACGCTGTTCAGACTGGCGATCCAGCACGCCCGCGACGAAGCCGACCGCGACGACCGCGCCGCGGTGGCGGCCCGTGTCCGAGCCGCAGTCGAACGCGCGGGAACCAGCAAGGCAGAGTTTGCAGCATCAGTGGGCACCAGCCCGTCGAGGCTCAGCACCTACCTGAACGGCAAAGTCACGCCCTCAGCGGCACTGCTCGCTCGCATCGAGCGTACCGCCGACGCGCCGAACAAGGCCCGACGTTCAGCGACATCACCGCCGGCATCGTCAACACCATCACGCTCAGCGTCTGTGCCTGGCGACACTACTCCGTGCGCTAGCCCGTAAACAGGTTTGGTCTGGTTGAAACATCAGTGTTTGGTTTGCCACCGGCCGATGTCGGGTCTGCTATACAGGACGCTTCCATCGGTGATGGCCTCACAACGATGTTCATAATCACGACCAACCACTCGTACCTACTGGTGACGGCCGCCGACCTTGGCACCAAAATGCCGTCGGGATTGAAATGAGGATTGACAATATCGTAACCAATCGAAAAAAGTTAGCTGGAACAGTTGTTATTTTGGTTGCATCCGCGGCAGCCATCGCCGCATGGGCTGGGAATGCTGGCAGCGCTCCTTCGCTCGCGGCGCAAGTTGCTCAACAAGCCGGGCAACTGTCTGAAGCAGAATGCGCCAAGGCCATTGAAGCGTACCGATATCGTGGTCAGATTCTTGCACCGCAGGATCCACTCTCGACGCAGCTGCAGGCGATGCTAAACGATCTTGCACTGCAGGAATCGATACAGGCCAATACGTTCATTTCGGAAGAAGTACAAGCTGGCTCTGCTGAGGCCGTTTGGTCTCTTGCCAACGCGTGCAGCCAAGACGAGCTTCCGCAGCTGAAGTCACCAGGCATCCTCATCGGCAACGACGCTGTGAAGCAACTCGATGGACGGGTTGCTGTTGACGACTCAACCCTCGGTACGGTTCGCGCCACCGTCTTTGAGGATGCGAATCGTCAGCTAGAATGCGTCCACATCATTTCACAACATGGCTTGGGTGGAGGAGCCTGCAGCGAAGAATCGGTCGTAGTAGCCCAACTGCAGCTTTGGTTTTGCGAGTCCAGTTCTGAGGCCGATATCAAACGCAATGTGTCTCCATCCGACGAGTGTCAGTCTGCAATACCGACTGCCGAGGGCGCTGTGCCGCCTGCAACGGTCATCGTCGGAGCAACGGATGAGTCAAGACTGGCGGTTACCTTGGACAATGGTCACACTCTCCAAGAAACCACGCAGACCGTACAGGGCACAGAGAGAAGGTTCTTCGCCATACCGATCTCGGGGCAGCAAGATGCCGCAGTCGTCTCAGTCGAGGGCATGTCTGAGTCTGGGAAATCCGAAGACACAAACATAGATGACCCCACGTCGACGCGCGGCTCTGGGTTTGAGGAGTGATACTAATGAAACGTAAGCTCGCAACCGTTATCGCTACACTCCTGCTTATCTCGTTAGCTTGGCTGCCTAGTGCGAACGCCGACCACCTGCCTTCGCGCAGCGGCTATTACTACCCCGTTTGTGCGACATCTTGGGACAACTACTGGCCTACTGGGCAGATGCGCGTCTACTTCGATGCCAACAATAACTGGCTAAAGTGGTGGCGGTATCGACTGTACAACTATCCAGTACACAAGAACAAGAATGATCTGCTGATAAACGAATTCTGGGGTTGGGGTGGAACATGGCATTGGGCCAGAGATAATCTTCAGAATTCAGTGTCGGCAGGCATATACCGCCGTGTGCCGGCCGTCTATAATGAGCCAGCGCTGGCAGGCCACACGAGTCATAATAACGAAAACTGGATCTATCGGACGGAATTCGTCTTTGATGTTCCTGGCAGAGACCCTAGGTGCTATACAGTAACGTATCCCGTTTTGCGCTAGCAAGCTTGCCGTTATATGGTAGGTTTACCCATAGATACTCTGATGTGCTCAATGTAGTCCGGCGTGTCAAGGCAGTGTCGGTGATGTTGGTCGCGGGTATCGCCCTCGTGACGTGCATTGGATGTGCCGAGGCCGATGTAACCATTGATACTCGCATTCACGGTGTCTTGGCAGACCGCGCGGAGCGCTTGGAAGATGCGGCAGTGATTCGATGGTCTGCAAGCGGCAGTCGGCAATGCGTAGATTTGGAAGTTGCCACGTTGACTTTGCGGGGAGAGTCTACGACGAGCGGTGGCCGGTTCTGTGGCGCGAGACCCTCGAAGAATGATGTGTGGTACGGCATTTCAGGCAGGTCCTACGTGCCACAGTCGTACGATGGCCTCGATGACAGGGGAGAACGGATCTGGGGCGATCTGATCTATGGCATCGGACCGCCGGACATTGAAGCGATCAAGGTGACGGACGGTGACATCGAGGTTGTGGTGGATACCGATGAGGGCGACGGCATGACGGCGTTCGTGGTTTGGTGGCGGGGCTCACGGAACCCGGGCGGTGTGGTGCCCGATTACCGCGTTCAGCCGTCTTCGTGAATCTGCCACCAACACGAGTTCCCGGCATCAGAAGCCAATCACTCTCTACCATCGCGAGACAAGCACGCGGCTGCTGACACGTGCGCCTCTCGAGAAACTCAACATTTGCGGGCCAAGTCGGACATATTCGGACTTCGATGGGCAATGTCCGTTTGTGTCCGATGCGGCCTGCCAGACTCGCCTCATGCAGGTATCGGCCGTTCGCACGACGGGCATCTACTGCCGGGCGGATTGCTCGGCGCAACCGCTGCCGCACAACGTGACGCACTACTCCAACCCGGTGGCCGCCGAGGTCAACGGCTTTCGTCCCTGCCTGCGCTGCCACCCGGAGCGTCGCGCCGGGTCCCTCGCCGATCTGGACGTGCCGGCGCCGGTCGAGGCGGCTTTGCTGCGAATCAATGACGGCTATCTGGATGACCACGACGAAGAGGCGCTCGCGGCGCACGTGGGCTACAGCGCTCGCCAACTGCGGCGGCTGTTCGAGCATCATGTCGGTGCGACGCCCACCACCATCGCCCGGTCACGCCGTGCGCACTTCGCCCGCTGCCTGATCGACGACACCGACCTGACGTTCGGCGAGATCGCCCGCGCTGCGGGCTTCGGCGGGCCGCGCCAGATGCACCGGGCCATGACGTCGGTGTTCTGCTTCACGCCCACCGAGCTGCGCTCGAAGCGGCGGCAGGGCGAGCGGCCTCATCTCGACGGTGGCCTCGTGCTCACGGTGCCGTACCTGGCGCCATTCGACTTTGAGGCGTTCATCTCGCACCAGGCCGTTCGCGCCATCCCCGGCGTCGAGGCTGTCAGCGCTGATCCCGGCGGGGGTTCCAGCTACGTCCGCAGCTTCAGCGCCTGCGGCCACCCCGGCATCGCCGAGCTAGCTAAGCCACCTGACGCCGCCACTGTGCCTGCTGGGGACGGTGACAACCACAACCAGCTGCAGCTGCGGCTGCACCTGCCGACGTACGACTCGATCATCGATGCAGTCAGCCGCTGCCGGGCGATGCTCGGCACCGACGACGACCCGTCGATAGCCGAAGCTGCGCTCGTCGATGACCCGCTCATCGGTCCCCTGGTGCGGCAGGCGCCCGGGCTGCGGGTGCCGCGATCATGGGATCGGTTCGAAACCGCCGTCCGCATCGTCGTCAACCAGCAGATCTCGCTCGCAGCGGCATCGACGATGCGCGGCCGGATCGCGCAGCGCTTCGGCACGCCCTTCGACGCCCCATCGGAGTGCTGCGTCGACCAGCAGGTGCCCCTGACCCACCTGTTCCCGGGCGCGGCGCACCTGGCCGATGCCGGACCGTCCGGACTCGCCGCACTGGGCTTCACCCGACGCCGTGTCGACACGATCGTGGGCCTGTCGGAGGCGGTTGCGAGCGGCGAACTCGACTTGAGTGCCGCGGACCCACTCGATGACACCGTGGCTCGGCTCTGCGAACTGCCCGGCATCGGCCCGTGGACCGCGCACCTCATGGCGATGCGCGTCTTCGGCGCAGACGATGCATTCCCCGCCTCAGACCTCGGTCTGCGCCGGGCCGCCGAGCGCCTTGTGGGGCACCCCGTCACCGCTGGTGAGCTGGAGACACTCGCCGAGCCGTGGCGCCCCTACCGTTCGTGGGCTGCACAGCACCTGTGGCACGCCGCCGGCAAGTCCAGCCCAACGTCGGGTGACAAACCCAGCACAACCGGGAGCAACTCATGAGCACCGATCCTCACTGGCACACCACCATCGACAGTCCCATCGGACCGTTGGGCCTCGTGGCGACCGACGAGGGACTGCGTGCCGTGTCGTGGCGCGGTGACGAGACGTCCGTCAAGCTGCCCGACGACATGGTGGAAGACCCCGACCATCCGATCCTGCGCCAAGCAGCGCTTCAGCTCAGCGAGTACTTCGACGGCGACCGCACCAGCTTCGACGTGCCGCTCGACCTGCGCGGCACCCCGTTCCAAGAGGCAGCGTGGCGGGCACTCGGCGACATCCCCTACGGCAGCACCCGCAGCTACGGCGAGCAGGCCGCGCTCGTCGGCAGGCCCAAGGCTGTGCGAGCCATCGGCCAGGCCAACGGCCGAAACCCGGTGCCGATCGTGCTCCCCTGCCACCGGGTCATCGGCGCCGACGGCTCGCTCACCGGATTCGGCGGCGGACTCGACCTCAAGACCCAGCTGCTCCAGCACGAAGGCGCGCTGTAGCCGCCGCATGCACGGTCGCACAGGTGCCGATGGCGGGCAGCTCTGATCATGACGAACACCCAGCTCGTCACCGACATCCGCCGCGCGCTCGCCGACCACGCCGACCCCGACAAGGCCGAGGGCATGCGCGCTTACATGAAATCAGAGATGCCCTATCGCGGCGTGCAGAAACCGGCCCGCCGCAAGCTGCTCAGCGCACTCCTGCGCACTCACCCGTTCGACGACAAAACGATCTGGCGAAACACGATCTTCGAGCTCTGGCGCAACGCCGAGTTCCGGGAGGAGCGATACATCGCGCTCGACATCGCGGGCGCGCCCAAGTGCCGGCCCTTCCGCACGCTCGACACGCTGACGATGTTCGAAGAGTTCGTCGTGACCGGCGCCTGGTGGGATTACGTCGACGACGTCGCCACGCACCGCTTGCGTGAGCTCCTCGAGATCTACCCCAGCGCCATGTCCGGCCACATGCGCTCATGGAGCGGCGACAGCGACATGTGGAAGCGCAGGTCGTCGATCATCTGCCAGATCAACAGAAAAGACGAGACCGATCTCGACCTGCTCTTCGATTGCATCGAGCCCAACCTGTCCCACACCGACTTCTTCGTCCGCAAGGGCATCGGGTGGGCGTTGCGCTCGCTCGCGTGGACCGACCTGCCGACCGTCGAGAACTACGTCGCCCGCAACCGCGACCGCATGAGCACACTCTCTGCTCGCGAGGCCCTCAAGAACGCCGACAAGATCCGGCGCACTTCGTGATCCACCGCCGGCGCTGCCCCTGCCGGTGCAGTGCGCGAGGAGGGACTTGAACCCTCACACCCTTGCGGGCACAGGCACCTGAAGCCTGCGCGTCTGCCAATTCCGCCACTCGCGCGTGGGGCGAACAGACTAGCCCGCGAACCCCCGCTCCTACACTGGCCCCCTGTGGGTGGCGCCAGCCTGGTCGGCAGCGACGGACAGTGCCACGAACTGGGCTCTTCGACGGTCATCGGGCGGCGTGACGACTGCGACATCGTGCTCAACGGGCCGAAGGTTTCACGGCGGCACGCGCAGATCAGCTCCAGCGCAGACGGACTGTTACTGGTGGACCTCGCCAGCGTGAACGGCACGCTGCTGAACGGGATCGAGATCACCAGCGAACGCCTGGCACACGGCGATGTCGTCACCATCGGCACCCACGAGCTGCGGCTGGAGCTGGACTGATGTCCGAGCAGTTAGTGCGGCTGCTCGCGCTGTGCGTGCTCGTGTTGCTGTACCTGTTCTTCTTCCGCGTGATGCGCGCCGTGTGGGCCGGTGTCGCCGCACCTCGCAATCACCTCGGCTGGAGGTCGTTGCGCACGCTGCGAGGCAACGGAACCGCCAACGGCAACACTGCTCCGCAGCCAATTGCGCTCGTCGTCCGCTCGCCGCTGAGCGCCCAGGGAGAGCGACACCTGCTAGCTGATGCGCTGACCATCGGGCGCGGTCCCGAGTGCGACGTGATCATCGACGACAGCTACTCGTCACAGGCTCATGCCCGTCTCTACCGCGACGGCAGCCAGCACCTGCTGGAGGATCTGGGCTCGACGAATGGCACATACCTGAATCGCCAGAAGGTCGACAACGCAACAGCCGTACGTGTCGGCGATTTCGTGCAGGTCGGCTCCACCGTGTTCGAGGTGGGCACATGACGGGCGCGCACGGTGCCGCTGCACCGCGTAGCCGCGAGACTGGACCGTCATGACCGCGCCCGCCCGCCAGATGCGCATTCGCTGGGGCGGAGCGTCGGACCGGGGCCTGCGCCGCGCCGAGAACCAGGACGCCATGTACGCGGACATCGGCCTGTTCGTGGTGGCCGACGGCATGGGCGGCCACCTCGGCGGCAGCGTGGCCTCGAGTCTCGCGGTGAAGACCGTCGCCGCGAACTCCCCCTCGACGCCCGCTGAGCTGCTGGCGGCGGTTCGCCATGCCAACCAGGTGGTGCATCACCGGTCCACCGCCCATGCGGACCTGTCAGGCATGGGCACCACGCTGTGTGCCATCGCCGTGGTGCAGCAAGACGACAGCCGAGTGTGGTGCCTGGTCAACGTCGGCGATTCCCGCGTCTACCGCTATCAAGGCGGCGAGCTGACCCAGCTCACGATCGACCACAACTTCGTGGCCGAGATGATCCGGGCCGGCGACCTCACCGTCGAGCAGGCCGCCGACCATCCCCGGCGCAACACGCTGACTCGGGCTATCGGCGTTGAGCCGGACGTCGTGGTCGACGACTGGATCCTCAAGCTCACCGGCAACGATCGCTTCCTGCTCTGCACCGACGGCGTCACCAACGAATTGGACGAGTCCGACATCTCCGAGCTGCTCGACATCGATGAGCATCCTTCAGACGTGGCACGCGCCCTCGTCCGGCGGGCCAATGACCGCGGGGGCCGCGACAACTCCACAGCTCTGGTGGTCGACGTTGACATCGAAGGGGTCGCACACGAGCCGACCTCGACGCAAGCCGACGGTCCGCAGCCCGACGGCAGCACCCAGCGAACGCCGAGACGGCGCGGCTGGCGGCGTTCCCGCTCACGCTGAGGCCTCCGCTGCGGGTCCGACGCCGTACCGAGACAGCGCTCGCCGCAATGGCCGGCGTGGTGGTCTGCACGACGTTTGCTGTCGCCGCGCTCGGTGTGGACCAGAACTCGTTCTGGGGCGGCGCAGGCAGGACCGACGGCACCGAGTCGCTGTGGGGTACTGCCGGTTGGCTGGCAGCCGTCGTGGCCGGCGGTGCTGCTGCTCGCGTCGCCATCAAGCGATGGGCACCGAACAGCAACGAGATCCTCTTCGGGATCATCGGGTTGCTCATGGGCGTCGGCTGGGTCTTCGTCGCGCGGGTCGATGCCTCGTTGGCATCCGAGCAAGCAGTCGCCGTGCTGGTGGGATTTGCCGCCATCGCCGGAACCCTGGTCGCCGCCCGGCAGCTCGACTGGCTCTTGAGTCGACCTGGCGTGTGCGGCCTCGGCGCTGCCGCCCTGCTTGCCGCGGGGAGCTTCTCCAGTGGGCCCGATCTTTCAGCCGGCGCGTACGAGCCGCCGCGACAGTGGCTGAATCTCGGGTCGCTGCTGAGCGTCCAGCCCTACGACCTCGCCAAGATCGTCGTGGCCATCGCTGTTTGCGGACTCACGGCGACAGCCCCGCGCTGGCTCGGACCGCGCTTCATTCCACATCGCCATGCCGCGGGGGCAAGCGCCGCGGCGGTCGGCGCGTGGGCGCTGCTCATCATCGGCGCCGACCTCGCCTCGTCGGTGATCGTGTTCGCGGCGGCTTGGCTGCCGCTGTGGCTCGACGGAGACGATCTCGTCGGCAGTGACGTGCCGACCGTTCCCCGGTCAACGCGTGCGAGGGCACTCAGCGGGGTCATCATCACCTACGCCGTCGGCGTCGCGGTGCTCGCCACCGTGTACGACCGGCTGTCCGCACAAGTGCACTACTGGCTGAACCCCTGGACCGCAGCCGACGGCGCGACTGTGGTCGATGCGGCCTTCGCGATCAGCGCCGGCGGCATCAGCGGGGTGGGCCCCGGACTCGGCGCGCCGCAGCACCTGCACGAACCGCACAGCGATTTCATCTTTGCCGTCATTGTCGAAGAGCTCGGCATCCTGGGCGGCGCAACGCTGCTCGTCGCGTTCACGCTGCTGGTCGGCGTCGGCGCGGGCATCGCCCAGCGTGCGCTGGGAACCCATCGACTGCTGGCAGCCGCCGCAACATCAGTCATCGGGCTGCAGGCATTGCTCACCATTGCCGGTGTGCTGCGGTTGCTGCCTCACACCGTGGGAGCCCTGCCGTTCGTGGCCTACGGGCAGTTGGCAATGGTCGGCAACGGCATCGCCGCCGGGCTGTTGCTCGCCATCTCCAACTCCAGCGATGCCTCCCGAGCTGAGTCTCAGCAACTGTCGCAGGGCGCTCCGTGAGGGGGCGCATCATCCGGTTGACCGTCGCGCTTGCCGCCGGCTTCGCGGTCCTGCTGGTGCAGCTCACCAATCTGGGCTTTGTCTCCGCCGAAGGTCTCCGCAATCACGAACTCAACACGCGTACGGCGGCGGCCGTCGGCAACCCACGCGGTGCGATCATCAGCGCTGACGGCGAGGTCCTCGCGCTCCCCATCGGTCACGACGACACCGGTCAGCGGCTGCTCCGTGCGTACCCGCACGGCCCGCTGTATGCGCACACCGTGGGCTACCTCGGGCCCACGGCCGGAGCCAACGGCATCGAGCGCAGCTACGACAGCGAGCTGTCGGGCACAGCGACTGGCATCGCGGTGCAGGAGCTGGCCGACCTGTTCGCCGACAGCGGTCGAGTGGGAGATGTTGTCCTGACCCTGAACCACGGCGTGCAGCTCACCGCGCGTGCCGCGCTGGGCGATCGTGATGGTGCAGTCGTCGTTATCGACCCGGCGACTGGTGCTCTCATCGCGATGTGGTCGCGCCCCAGTTTCGATCCCGAAGCACTGGTGTCACCGGCGCCCGGTGCCGTTCAAACCGGTGCTCGGCTTCCGCTGGCACGCGCCTACCAGCACCACTACGCACTGACCGCCGACGAATCGCTCAGCACGGCGGGTGCCGAGTTTCTGGAGGGTGCGCGCCGGAAACCGGGTTCGACCGGCATCGATCTGCCCGGCGAGCCGGGCGGGGCTGAACCGGACGACAGCGGCAGCGGCGACGATGCACCAGTGCGGTTGACGCCGCTGCAGTTGGCGGCGGCGGCCGCTTCGATCGCCAACGACGGGATACGGATGCGTCCCCACGTCGTGCACCGCGTCGACAGCCGCTCGACCGGAGGCGAACCGTCAGCTCCCGACGCGTCGGTCGAGAGCGCTCCACGCGACGCCGGACGCTTCTTCGAGACTGCCGGCGCGGCCGGACTGCTGGCTCGCATGACCGCAGCGGCGCAGCAGGCCGCGATCAGCCTCGCCCCCACGGAGGGTGCCGCGCTTCCCGCAGCAATCGCGGCCGGCTGGCTGGCCGATCCGTCCGACACCAGCACCCGAACCGGGCGCTGGGCCGTGCTGCTGGCCCCGGCCGATGCGCCCACTGTCGCCGTGGCGGTGCTGATCGAACCCGACGCCACCCTTGACATCGGCAATGGACGAGGCGGCGGTACCTTGGCAACGATGATCGCTGCGACCGCAGCGGAAACCGCCCTTGCGCTGCGGGCAGTCCCCGGTTCCGACCTCCCGTAGCCCGAACACTTCGCAGTCACCCCGCCGGTCCGACGGCCCGATCTGGCAGCAATTGCCCCTCGCTCATGGCAGACACCGACAACCCAATCTTCGGCGGTCGCTACGAGCTGTTCAGCCGCATCGCGCGGGGCGGAATGTCCGAGGTGTTCCTGGGTCGCGACCGCCTGCTCGACCGGCCCGTCGCCGTCAAGGTCCTGTTCCCCGAGTTCGCGACCGATTCGTCATTCGTCGAGCGGTTCAGGCGTGAAGCTCAAGCCGCGGCGAACCTGAGCCAGCCGAACGTGGTCGGCGTGTACGACTGGGGCAACCACGAAGGCACCTACTACATCGTGATGGAGTACGTCGAGGGCCGAAGCCTCGCGGAGGTGATCCGGAGCGACGGCCCGCTGCATCCCGACCGGGCTGCAGATATCGCCATCGACATTGCCGCTGCGCTCGCGTTCGCTCACAGCAACGGCGTGGTGCACCGCGACATCAAGCCGGGCAACGTCATGATCACCCAGTCCGGCCAGGTCAAGGTGGCCGACTTCGGCATCGCACGAGCACTCGGCGGCGAGACAGACGACCTGACACGCACCGGATCTGTGATGGGCACAGCTACGTACCTGTCGCCCGAACAGGCTCAGGGGCTGGAAGCGGATCCTCGCAGCGATGTGTACTCGCTGTCCGTCGTGCTCTACGAGGTATTGACCGCGGGGCCGCCGTTCACCGGGAACAGTCCCGTCGCCATCGCCTACAAGCACGTTCAGGAAGCACCGGTGCCGCCGTCGCGCTACAACGCCGACGTTCCCCACGAACTCGAGGCCATCTGCCTGCGCGGGCTCGCCAAGGACCCGGCCGCTCGCTACGGCTCGGCTGCAGAGCTGCGCAACGATCTGCTGCGGTTCCGGGCGGGGCAGCCGACCCATACCGCAGCAACCGATGTCACCGCGTATTTCCCGGCAGTGACAGCCGCCGCTGCCGAGGCCGCAGCGCACGTGCCCGCAGCCGAGCAAGCCGCGGCGCCTTCGCAGTCAGCGCCGCCCGGGTACCAACAGCCTCCGCCGGCACCGCCCTACGGCGGCCATGGGGGCGGCGCAGGCGACTACGGCGGGCCGCAGTACCCGCCGCAGTACCCGCAAGGTCCGCCGCCTGGCGCCGTCGAGCCTCCGGACCGCACGCCGATGTGGATCACGCTGCTGGTCATCTTGCTGCTGGTGATTGCAGGGCTGGTGTTCCTGCTGGTCAACGACCGAGGTGAACCGGGCGTGGTGACCGAGCCCGAGAGCACCTCCGATGTGCGGCTGCGGGTGCCCAGCGTGGTGGGCCTGCATTTCACCGAAGCCGAACGCGAGCTCGCCGATGTCGGCTTCGAGCACGTCAGCATCGAATTCTCCGAACGCGACGACGTCGACGAGAACGTCGTGTTCCAGCAGAATCCCCGTGCCGGGCTGCTGCTCGCAGAACCGAACGATCCCGACAATCCGATCACCCTGTTCGCGGCCGCGCCGCGCACCCTGATCCTGCTGCCCAACGTGGTCGGGCGGACCTACGAAGAGGCAGAGGCGATGCTCGTCGCCGCAGGCTTCAGCGTGGAACGCATCGACGTACGCAACGACAACTTGGCGATCGGATTGGTGACCGAGCAGAGCATCCCGAGCACCGAGCAGCGTCCAGCAGGCACGATCGTGACGCTGACGGTCTCCGCCGGCCGTGGCGAAGTCGAGGTGCCGCGCTTGGCCGGTCAGACGATCGACGACGCCAGGGTCACGCTGGCACGCCTCGGACTCGTCGACCGGGTGGAGCGCGAGTTCTCCACCGAATTCAGCGTGGGAACGGTGATCCGCAGCAGTCCCGACGCCGCCGAGCCGGTGGAGCGGGGCAGCGTCATCACGCTGGTCGTGTCTGACGGTCCAGAAGAGCTGGTGGTGCCGTCACTGGAAGACTTCGGCACCACGCTCGCCGACCGCATCGAAGCCCAGCTGCTGGCGCTCGGTTTCACCGTGAAGCGCACAGCGCGTGAGGTCTCCAATCTCGACGTCAACACGAACGTCGTCCGCGACATCAGCCCCGAGCCCGGAACGGTGCTCATCGCCGGATCCGAAGTGGTCCTCCACATGTACAAACCGCCGGAGGTGCTGGCCATCCCGAGCCTGCAGGCATTGGAGACATTCGATCCCGACGGCGTCGAAGCGGCGTTGACGGAGCTGGGCTTCACGGTGGAGCGGCGCACGCAATCGGTAGCCGAGGGCGATCCCGCCGACGGGCAGGTCATCTCCCTTGATCCGTCGCCAGGCACCGACATCAGGATCAACTACGACACCGTCACCATCGTCATCGGCGAAGCCACCCCAGCAGAAGCCAACGGCGAAGAAGCCAATAGCAACGGTTAGGTTGACCCGTCATGGCCCGGCCCCGCAAGACCAGCCGCATCACGCCCAAGGGCACGCGACCGCAGAATGCGCCAGCCCAGCAGCACAGCACCGGCGGCGATGCGCCCCAGAGCGCCTCGTGGTTCGGCTGGCTGATCGTGGCGCTGCTCGGAGTCGGCACGGCGGTGATCGTGGCGAACTACATGAGCTGGCTGCCGGGCAGTCCGGCGAGCGCATGGATTGCGGTCGGCTTGGGCATCGTGTTGGTGGGCATCCTGCTGGCCACGCGCTGGCGGTAATGACACAGATGTAACTTTCCCCAGGTTGTGGACAACCTGTGGGAACCGGCGGCTCGCGGCGGAGGCGGCAGGACCCTCACTGGCAGCGCTGTTACTCGTCGGCGTTGGCTATGAGATCCATGTCTTCGCTGCAGCAGCGCGGCGGCTCCGGGTGTTGTACCGGGGCGCGTGTCATGCGCATCTCGGTGCCGCAGAGGCTGCACCGGTAGGTGAGTCGCACCCGTCGCAGCTCCCCGGGCGGGGGCGGCGGGGGAATCGGCCGCGAGAACGTGGCCATCATTCGCAGGCCGAGCCGGTACACGATGTAGATGAACACCAGCGAGAGCGGCACGGCCAGCCACAGGCTCACGTTCTCACGCTAGTGGCGCGCGCCTTTCTTGCCGTAGGAGCCTGACCGCTTGTGACATTGTTTGTCTCGTGCGGCCTTCTGGAACTGAGCCGGGGGATTTTGTCGAATACGACATGGACCTCTACGAAGCGCAACGGCGCAGCGCCATGCGGGCTGCGCTGGAGGCCAGCCGGGCCGAGCTCTCTGCGGAACTCGGCGTTGAGCTCCAGGTCGCCAGCGAAGGCAACGAGCTGGTGCTGGTGGACGCCGAGGGTGTTCGCTACCGGGCGAGCTTGAACCCCCGCGGGCGTCTGGTGCTGACCGCCGCCCGGAAAGCAAGCCTGCTCTAGCCCGAGGGTGCTGCTCGGAAGGCTCGTTCGAGCAGCGACGGCGGTGCCGGTTCGCGGTCGGGCTCTGGCTGCGGCATCTCGGCCGGCTCGGGTCGGGACCGGGGCTTGAAGAGCGGTTCGGCGCTCTCGGCGGCCCCGGCGCTCGGTTCAGAGGGGGCCACGACTGGTTCTGGCTCGGGAGCCCGCTGATCGTCCAGCTCCCACCCGACCGGAACCTTGATCCGGTCTGCATGGGTGCGACACAGCGGCATGATCATGTCGCGCTGGCGGGAGGTGCCAGCAATGGTGGCGGCGTCGAGGTCGTAGAGCCACGCCCTCGTTCCGGGCACGTCGTAGCCCAGCCCTGCGGTGGCCATCTCGGTGCACATCCCTCGAACACACTGCAACATGGCTTCCGAAGGTACCGGCGCGCCCCGGCCCGTTAGGGGATAGGCAGTTCGCCGCTCGGGCCCGGGCTCAGCCTCCCAGAACCGATCTCGGTAGGGTTCACTGCGCCAGCGGCAGACCTGCGGCTGGCGAGCACACGAGGGGAGCAGCTGTGGTTGGCGGAGCATTGAAGTCCGCGAGCATGGACGATTTCGATCTGCGGATGTCCACCGAGGTCGAGCCGCTGTACGAAGCGGTCAAGGCGTTCATCCGCGACGAGGTCGACCCCATCACCGAGGAATTCCACCGGATGGGCGAGAACCGCGAAGATCGCTGGAGCTGGGCGCCCGGTCAGCTCGAGCTGCTGGAGAGTGCCAAGACGAAGGCACGCGAGCAGGGGCTGTGGAACTTCTTCCTGCCCGACGCCGACACCGGCGAGGGCCTGAGCAACCTGGACTACGCCTACATCGCCAATGAGCTGGGCAAGAACCGGCTGGCCTCGGAATGCCTGAACTGCTCAGCACCCGACACCGGCAACATGGAAGTCATCGAGCGTGTCGGCACCCCGGAACAGAAGAAACAGTGGCTCGAACCGCTGCTCGAAGGCAAGATCCGCTCCGCCTACGCCATGACCGAGCCTGCAGTGATGAGCTCGGACGCAAAACAGGTGCAGACCAATGCCGTGCTCGACGGCGACGAGTGGCTGATCAACGGCGAGAAGTTCTACATCTCAGGTGCCGGCGACCCGCGCTGCAAGATCATGATCACCATGGTCCGCACCAACCCCGACGCGGACACCTACAAGCAGCAGTCGCAGATCCTCGTGCCGATCGACACGCCCGGCGTGGAGATCCTGGGGCCGATGCACGTCTTCGGCGCCGACGACGCGCCGCACGGGCACATGCACATCCTGTTCAACGACGTGCGCGTCCCCAGGGAGAACATCCTGCTCGGCGAGGGCCGGGGCTTTGAGATCAGCCAGCTCCGGCTGGGCCCGGGCCGCATCCACCACTGCATGCGCTCGATCGGCTCGGCCGAGAAGGCCATCGAGATGATGGTCGACCGGGGCGTGAACCGCGAGGGCTTCGGAAAGAAGCTCATCAACCTCGGCAAGAACATGGAGATCGTGTCTCGGTCACGCATCGAGGTGGAGGCCATGCGGCTGATGGTGCTGCGGGCGGCGAAGGCCATGGACACGCTGGGCAACGCGGAGGCCCGGGTGTGGGTGAGCGCCGTCAAGGCGATGGTGCCCGAGAAGTGCTGCGACATCATCAACGAGGCCATCCAGATGCACGGCGCGGCCGGCGTCTCGCAGTGGTTCCCGCTGGCGGACATGTGGCACGCTCAGCGGACGCTGCGGTTGGCTGATGGGCCTGATGAGGTGCATCACCATGTTGTGGCTCGGGCTGAGGTTCGCACTCGTGAGTCGGAGCGGGCTATGGGGTTTGCTGCCGATCACACTCTGGATGGGCCTCGTCAGCCTGCGATGGCTTTCTCTGGCCCGTAACTACACCCGCTCAAGCATGAGTGGGGTCGCCGAGGTCTTGTAGGGCCCAGTCTCGGAGCTCTACTTTGCGGATCTTGCCGGAGGGGGTGGCTGGCATCTCCTTGACGAAGATCACGTGGCGCGGGATCTTGAAGCTGGCGATGCGGCCTCGACAGCGCTCGATGAGCGACTCCTCGGTGATGTCGGGCGGGGCTGTCGCGGTGAGCTGCACGAAGGCGACGGGGACCTCTACGAGGCGGGGGTCGGGGTAGCCGACTACTGCTATCTGCTCGACGCCGTCGACTTCGAGCAGGTAGCCCTCCACCTCGGCCGGTGAGACGTTCTCGCCGCCGACCTTGAGCATGTCCTTGTGACGGCCGATGAAGACGGCGTGGCCGTCGGGGCGCATCCTGGCGATGTCGCCGGTGTCGAGCCAGCCGTCATCACCGAGCACTTCGGCTGTGGCCTCGGGGCGGCGCCAGTACTCCTCCATGACGGTGTAGCCGCGGACGAACAACGCCCCGGGGGTGTCGGGCGGGCATTCGGCGCCGGTTTCCAAGTCGCGAATCTGGTACTCGATGCCGTCCATGGGGTAGCCGGAGGCCTCGGTGCGCTGCTCGACCGTGTGTGTCGGATGGCTGCAGCTCACGAATGCCCACGACTCGCTCATGCCCCAGCCCGAGATGGTCGGGCAGAACACTTCTTGAGCCCGCCGGGCAATCGGGGTGGACGATTCCATGCCGGCCGCGAGGGTTCCCATGCGCAGGCTGGACACGTCTCGGGGGTGCTCGTCCTGGGCTCGCAGCAGGTCGCCCCAGTGCGAGTCGAATCCGTGCAGGACCGTGCCGCCGATGTCCTCCACCGCAGCCAGGACCGCCGCTGGGTCGAAGACGTCGAACAGCACTTGGCAGCCGCCGGTGAGCACCGCCTGGATCGACACCTCGCCGTAGCCGAACAGGTGGAACAGCGGCAGGTAGCTCATGTGGATGTCATTGCTGGTATGGCCCAGCAGCATCGAGCGCTCACGGCTGTTACGCAGCGGGCGGTGGGTATGCACCACACCCTTGGGATGACCGGTGGTGCCCGACGTGTACGCCAGCATCATGCGGTCGTCGACGGTCACGCTGGCGGCGCGAGCGGCCAGCTCCTCATCGGAGACGCTCTCCCCCGCGGTGAGCAGATCGTCCCAGCTCATCGCATCGGCCAAGGCGTCGTCGCGCGCGGCGCCAGTGAGCACCAACTGTTCCAAATGGCCTGCGCCAGCAATCTCGGCGTAGGCCTCGCAGAGCATCTGGCGGAAGTCGATCGGCCCCGACTGGTCGATGGAGATCATGAACCGGCTCTCCGACTGCGCCGCCGTGTACGCGACGTCGTCGGTGCGGTACCGGGTGTTGAGCGGCACGATGCAGCCGCCCACCTTGGGGATGGCGTACTGCAGCCACAGCCACTCGGGCAGGTTGGTCATCCACACCGCGACGTGATCGCCGATCTGGGCACCCAGCGCCATCAGCCCCTTGGCCACGCGGTCGACTTCAGCCGCGAAGTCGGCGTAGCTCCACTGACGGTCGCCGAAGATCACCGCAGGACGGTTCCCCCACTTGCGGGCCGCCCGGTCGACGGCGTCGCCCAGCAGCAGCCAGTCGTAGGTCGCTCCTTCAGAGGAAACGCGGACTGCATTGCCTTCTCGTTGCTCCGACATCACTTCCCGCTCTTGTTCCCAGTGCTTATGTGATTGGGCTCACGGGCCGCTCGGGCCACGGCTTCGCCATCCGGCTCAGCCTCCGCGCCATCGTCGCAGCGTAGAACGGCAGCCCGACGGTCCGCGGGGCTACGTTGAGCGGGTTCGTGCCCCCGCCTGAAGGAGACCCCGAGGTGGACTTCGACCTGATGACCGGATCGTCCACCTGGAGCGATGCGGCCGATCTGGCCCGCAAGGTGGAGGGCGCCGGTTTCTCCGGGATGCTCTACACCGAGACCGGCCAAGTGCCGTGGATGCAGCTCGCCGCGGCCGCCATGGCGGCCCCCAGCCTGACCTTCACCACTGGCATCGCCGTGGCCTTCCCTCGCAGCCCGATGGTGTCGGCCCAGATCGCCTGGGAACTGGCCGGCGAGACCAACGGCCGGTTCCGGCTCGGGCTCGGCAGCCAAGTGAAGGGTCACATCGTGCGGCGCTACGGAGCCGAGTTCGATCGGCCGGCGGCGCGCATGCGCGATTACGTGGGAGCGGTGCAGGCGTGCCTGCGGGCGTTCCGGCGGGAAGAGAAGCTCAGCTATGAAGGCGAGTTCTTCAACCTGAGCTTGCTGCCAGCCCAGTGGGCGCCTCGCAGCCACGACTACGGCGACGTGAAGGTCGACATCTCATCGGTCGGGCCGATCATGAACGGCGTAGCCGGCGAGGTTGCCGACGGCGTGCACGTCCACCCGATGCACACCATGCATTACATCCGCGAGCGACTCCTGCCCGAAGTGGCCCAGGGTGCCGAGCGGACTGGTCGCGGCGTCGATGAGATCGACCTCATCGTGCCGGTGTTCGCCGCGCCGGGCGACTCCCCCGAGGAACTGGCACCGCTCGTCCGGCGAGCCAAGACACAGATCGCCTTCTACGGCACCACGCCGAACTACTCGTTCCAGTTCACCGACCTGGGGTACGAAGGCGTGACTGCTGCGCTGCGCGAGCGCATGGCGGCGGGCGACATCGCCGGCATGGCCGACTGCATCACCGACGACATGCTGGAGCACTTCGCGCTGGTGGCCCCGTGGGACGAGATGGCCGACCGGTTGAAGGACCGCTACACCGGCACCGCAAGCCGGGTGGTCATGTACCTGGCGGAGGAACAGATCCGCAAGGACCCCGACATGGTCCACAAGTGGGGCGACGTGGCGCAGGCCACCCGCTCCTAGAGCGCTCCACGGCCCGAGCGCCTGACGACAGGAGACAGCGTGAGCGACCCAGACAGCACGACCCGGGTGGCCCTGGTGACGGGCGGCGGCAGGGGCATCGGCCGGGAGATCTGCCTGGGACTGGCCAGCGACGGCCGGCGTGTCGCAGTGGCTGACCTGCGGGTGCCCGAGGCCGCCGAGACAGCGGCCGCCATCAACACCAAGGGCGGCACCGCCATTGCCGTCGAGATGGACGTGGCCAATGCCGACGCCGTCTCAGCAGGCCTGCAGACGGTGGCGAACGAACTCGGACCCGTCGAAGTGCTGGTCAACTGCGCCGGCTGGGACGTGCTGACTCCATTCGTGGCGACCGACGAGGACTTCTGGGACCGGATCATCGAGATCAACTACAAGGGCCCGCTCCGCACAACCCATGGATGCCTGCCGGCCATGATCGAAGCGGGCTTCGGGCGGATCGTGAACATCGGCTCGGACGCCGGGCGGGTCGGTTCCTCGGGCGAGGCCGTCTACGCCGGCGCCAAGGGCGGCGTGATCGCCTTCACCAAGACCATCGCTCGCGAGGTGGCGCGTCGCGGCATCACTGCGAACGTGGTGTGCCCGGGGCCGACGGATACTCCCCTGCTGGAGGAGATCGCCTCGGCTACTGACATGAGCGACAAGATCATCGGGGCGATGGCTCGGGCTGTTCCTATGAAGCGGATTGGGCAGCCGCATGAGGTTGCGGCGGCTGTGGTGTTCTTGTGCGGCGAGGAAGCGGGCTACATCACCGGGCAGACGCTGTCGGTCAGCGGTGGCCTCACCATGGCCTGATGCCCTCGCCCAGAGGCCGAAATCGCATACCCGCTGGTCAAGGACCGGTGCTGGCCATCGTGATTCACTCAGCAGCTCCACGAAGAGGCTGACGATGTCTTTTCAACTGTGATTCAGCATGCACATCCACGCGTGTACTGCTACTTACTGAACGTATGGTAAGCATGGCGCAGCGGAAGGTTCGTGGCGAGCCGTCTCGCCCGAGCCCGTAGCTCGAAAGGAGAGCATCATGCGCCACCAACACCCCCACTACCCGCAAGCAGCCCGAGGGGACCCACCGAGCCGAAACGCACGGCGACTGACAGCCGTGCTGGTTGCCGCAGCAGCACTCGGTGCGCTCCAGCCAACCGCCGCTCACGCAGAGCCCGCTCCGGACGCAGAGGCCACGATTCCGCCGATCGTGGCCTCTTACGCGTCTGACTACTCAGTCACGACAACAGAGGCACAGCGACGTCTTGAGCGCATCCCCAAGATGCAAGAGGTCATTGCATCACTGCGCAACGCTGAGGCATCGCGGCTGGCGGGGTGGGGTATCGATCATCACGGGCCATTGACCGCTTGGGTATGGCTCACCGGTGACGAACCTCCCAGCACTGCGTCCACAGCCATTGCCGACGCCCATACCGACGTGCAGATCCGTACCGGCGCCACACACAGCCACGCCGAATTGCTCGCCGCACAGGACCGATTCGGCAACGGCGGAGACATCAAGTCCGTCGGCGCAGTCGGCCAAACCGGGGAGTCCACCTCTGGGTCGGACTGGCTCGACGAACTCTCCTCGATCGTCACCTTCACCGGACTCGATCTTGGCAACAACGGCATCTACATCGGCGTAGACCCAGAACTCGCCGCTGATGCGGTACCCCACGGTCCGGACAATCCCCACGCGACCGGGAGCCCAGGGCCGGTCGGGCGCGCAGACGACCAGAACAACTCTGACGCACGGCTCACGGCGGCGATCGCGCACTTGTCCAGAGATCTCGACGAGCACATCGATGTTGCTTTCGAGGTCGTCGACGGCCGCGGCGTCGCACCCGACACTGAGTTCGATGGCGGCCGAGGCATGAGCACTTGCACGTCAGGCTTCGCCGCTGTGACCCGCGACACCGAGGTCTACGGAATAGTGACCGCTGGGCACTGCCGCAACTCACAATCGATGCGGGGCGTTTCGCTCCCGTGGCTCAGAGGCTACGAAAGCCGCAGAGCCGACGCTCAATTCCACAGCATTCCCACAGGATCAGGTCACATCCTTCACGACGATTACGTCTGCAACACTTCGGGCTGGTGGCACTCAGTCTGCGACGTTCAGGGTGACACCACACGTGGCCAGATGCAGAATGACTACATCTGCCACACAGGCAAGAACACCGGCACGACATGCGGCACCGTGACGGACATCAGCTACCGGCCGACTTCCAGTGACGCCTGCCGCTACGGCAGCGAGACAGGGCGCACGATTACGTGCAGCAGCGTCTTCGTCCGAGTCGAAGGGCCCTCGCTGTATTCGTGTGGTGGCGACAGTGGAGGGCCATGGTTCAATCTCGGAGTGGCTTACGGCATCCATATGGGCAGTATCCACCTGACAAGCACTCCCGATGCCAACAAATGCTACGTACCTGCGGTAGCCGCGTTCTTCTCGGCGATCGACGAAGTTAAATCACTCCTCAACGTCAACATCCTCAACGCCGGAAGCGTCACGGTCGAATAGGTCCGATTGGGTGACGAGGCAGTAACACGACATGCACGTGTACACCCCCTTCAAGCTGGCATCACTGCAGCGGTATCGGCTCCCAGTGCTCATCATCGTGGCGTCGTTGGTGCTGGCGGGTTGCGATCATGTCGGCCTGCCCGAGCGGCCCAGAACGGCGTACGCGCCTGAATTTGAAGGCATGTGGGAGCATCCGCACCGCGGTTCTCCGTTTGTCGAGAGCGGTTATCTGCGCGAGGGCACGCTGGCAATTGAGGGTTCATGCGTACTCATTGTCGAAGGCGGGTCACAAGAACGCCTCATGCTCTTGCTGCCTCGTCTCTTGCCGCTTTACCGACCACCTGCATCCGGCAGCAGAGACATACAAGCTGGAGGCCCCGAATACGCCGCGGCGTGGCTGCCGACGCTGTACGACGAAGAATCGCAGTCACTGTGGGTCGGCAGCGGTGAACGGGTACGAGCCGGAGACAGAGTGTCCGTCAGCGGGTTCTCGTCAGGTGATCATGTCGAGAAATGCAATGCGGATTGGTCGTTTCGCGCGGACCACATCGAGCAATGGCCTTGACGCATGCGTCCGTTGAGGCACGGCGGCGCAACTCAGAGCGATTTTGGTCTCGGGCGGACTATCGGGTTCCCGTCACTGGCGACAATGGATCAGGCGCCGTAGTCGGGATCGCGGCGTTCGGCGAAGGCCCTCAGGCCCTCTTTCGCGTCGGGGGAGGCGAAGGCTGCCCGGGTGTATTCCTGGTAGAGCCGCAGGCCGTCGGCCAGCGACATCTCCCTGCCGCGCAGGGCCATCTCCTTGGTCATGCGAATGGCGGCGGGACCGTTGGCGGCGATCTGGTCGGCGATGCCACGGGCAGTCGCCTGCAGGTCTTCCGGCGCTGTCATCTCGCTGACCAGCCCGATGCGCAGCGCCTCGGCAGCGTCGACGAACGAGCCGGTCAGCAGCAGCCGCATCGCGTCCGACGAGCCGATCAGCCCCGGCAGCCTGAGCGCGCCGTAGCCGTGCAGGATGGCCCAGCGCACTTCGGGGCAGCCGAACTGGGCGGTGTCGTCGCAGACCCGGATGTCACAGAACAGCGCCAGCTCCAGCCCGCCCGCCAGGCAGTAGCCCTGGATCGCGGCGATCGTGGGCTTGGCGGTCTCCATACCGATGTCGAACCGGTCAGGCCGCCACGGCATCCAAGCAGTTCGATCCGCGAACTCGCCGAGATCGTGGCCCGACGTGAACGCCCTGCCGGTCCCGGTCACGATCGTGCAGCGCACAGCAGAGTCAGCGTCGGACGCGAGCAGTGCCTCGCCGATGCCGTGGTACATCTCGTCGGTCATCGCATTGAGCTTGTCGGGCCGGTTCAACGTGATCGTCGCCACGTGCCCGTCGACCTCGTAGGTCACCTCATCCATAGCCAACCCCTCTCAGCCTCTGGGCGAGATGCTTGCACGACAGGCAAGCGAGTGCCGACGGATGCCGTCGCACGTGCGAGAAAATCGGTCGTGTGGCGCGAGCAGGCAGCGGTACGTTGCCGTTGTAGGCATCACTCCTCGACCCGTTCCCCTCATGTGCATCAACTCAGGACACGCATCGCCCGATGACGACCACGCTGAATGACCTGGTGAAATCCAAGGGCTATGTGGTGGCCGACGGCGCCATGGGCACGCAGCTGTTCGCCGCCGGGTTGTCGGCGGGGTGGTCGCCGGAAGAATGGAATCTCAGCCACCCCGACGAGATACGGGCCGTCCACCGCGGCTACCTGCAGGCGGGTGCTGACCTGATCGTGACGAACAGCTTCGGCGGCAACTGCTTCCGGCAGTCGCTGCACGGCTTCGAACGCCAAGTGCGCGAGCTCAACATTGCCGCTGCGCAGATTGGCCAGGTCGAAGCCGACGCCGAGACGCAACGGTCGGGGCGGCCGGTGCTGGTGGCCGGCTCGATGGGTCCGACGGGCGAACTGCTGACGCCGCTCGGCGACATGAGCATCGAAGCGTGCGAAGCCGCATTCGCCGAACAGGCTGCTGCGCTCGATGCAGGCGGGGTCGATCTGCTGTGGATCGAGACGATGAGCGCACTCGACGAAGTCGAAGCTGCCGTCCGCGCAGCGCGCCGGGTGTGCGACCTGCCCGTCGCGGTCACCATGAGCTTCGACACCGCCAGCTGCACGATGATGGGCGTCAGCGGCAACGAGTTGGCCGATCGTCTGGGGCCGCTGGAGCTCGCCGCCATCGGCGCCAACTGCGGCAACAACGTGCCCGACACCGAGGCAGCCGTGCTCGCCATTGCCAGCGTCGCGCCGGGCACCCCGGTCATCTCCAAGCCGAACGCCGGCGTGCCGGTGTGGCACGGTCATTCGCTCGTCTACGACGGCACGCCAGATCTGCTGGCCGCTCACTCGCACCGGGTTCACGCCGCCGGCGTGAGCGTGATCGGCAGCTGCTGCGGCAGCACCCCCGAGCACACCGCCAAGATCGTGGCCGTGCTGGCAGGCGAGGAACCCACGCCCGAAGTCACCGCAGCGCCCAACCCTCGCGAGACGCTCGACGAGCGGCTCGTTCGCAGGCGTCCGCGCCGGCGACGGCACCGCCATTGACCGCGACCGGATTCCGGCAGAGAGGTCCGATGGCCTCGGCTGCGCGCAACCGAGACAGCGGCAAACCATGACACCGAACAGGGACGTCGAATCGGCGGACCCGTGGCAGGCCATCGAGGCCTGCTACGAGGCAGGCTGGACCGATGGGCTGCCGGTCGTGCCGCCGACCGAGCCGCTGGTGGACACCATGGTGGCCGGCGGCGTCTGGGACGCAGACGACGTCCTGCTGCGCGAGCCCGCACGCGGCGTGGAGGTCAGCGCTCGCAAAGCCGCCGCCAACGCCGTCATGGCCGGGTGCCTGCCCGAGTACTTCCCGGTGGTGGGCGCGGCTCTCGCCGCTGTCGGCGACCCGACCTTCGAACTGCATGCCGTGTCGGCCAGCACCGGCGGCGCAGCCATCCTCATCGCAGTCAACGGTCCGATCCGTGACGAGATCGGCGTCCACTACAAGGAGAACCTGTTCGGCCCCGGTTTCCGGGCCAACGCCACGATCGGCCGCGCTGTGCGGCTGGTGCTGCGCAACTGCCTCGCCGCCATTCCCGGCAAGCTCGACAAGAGCACCCAGGGCTGGGCCGGCAAGTACGCGATGTGCTTCGGGGAAGACGAGGACACCAGCCCGTGGGAGCCGTACCACGTGTCGCTCGGCTACTCGCCCGGCCAGAGCACAGTGACCGTCATGGCTGCCGAGTCGGGACACAACGTGCTGAACCATGCATCGCCAGATCCCGAGGGACTGCTGGGCACGTTTGCCGACACGATGTCGGCGCTCGGCTCGCTCAGCTCGGGCCGGTCGCTGGTGGTGTTCTCTCCCGAGCACGCCTGCAAGCTCGGGGCCGCTGGCTGGAGCCGTGCGCAGGTGCAGGAGTACCTGTTCGCTCACGCCACTCGCACGTACGCCGAGGTGAAACGCGGGGGCAAGGTCGAGGCAGCCGGGAACGTCACCGGCTTCCACCCGACGCAATGGATGGAGACCGACCCGCAGGTGCAGCCCGGCGACGAGGACATCTCGGTGCCCCGCGGGACGTGTCCCGACGACATCGCGCTCATGGTCGGCGGCGGCGATGCCGGCGGTCACTCCTCGTTCTTTCCCACCTGGAGCCGTGACCGCAGCGTCCCGCTCATCACCCAGGAGATACTCACGCCATGACCGTCACGCTGGTGGACCCGACGCTCCCCGTCAGCGGTGCGGGCGTCGCACTCGCGCCGCGGCCCGACTCGCTTGAGGGTGCTGTCATCGGATTGGTGAGCAACGGCAAGACACACGCCCCCGCGATCCTCCAACGGGTTGCCCAGAACCTCATCGAAACCCACGGGGCGCGCGACGCCGTGCTGATGATGAAGCCCACCGCCAACCTGCCAGCCGCTCCCGAGGAAGTGGAAGCGCTGGCCGCCGAGGTAACGGCGATCATCGCCGCCATCGGCGATTGAGGAAGCTGCTCGTCGAGCAGTGTGCTCGATGCCGTGCACTCCGAGGCGCTGGGTGTGCCCGCCGCAGCGATCCTGACCGAGCCATTCGCTGCCACCGGCCAGGCAATCGCCGAACTGCAGGGCTTCACCGACTACCCGTTCGCCACCGTGCCGCATCCCATCGGCAGCCTGACCTCAGCCGAGGCGATGGCCGTCGCCGATGCAGTGACCCCCACGGTGCTGGCACTGCTCACCACCGCTGATGCTCAGGCTGGCAGTGCCGACGAGTCGAGCGCACCGGCGACTGGTATCACTCCCACCGATGTCGTAGAGGAACTGGCCGTTGTCATGCGAGCTGACCGCGCCGACCTCACTGCGTCGATCACCGGACGCCACATCACACTCAGCCTCCACATTCCCGACGAAGCCTGCGCTGAGTGCATCCTGCCCGCGTCGATGCTCGTGCCCATGTTCCAGCACCGCTTCGACACCGAACTCGGACCCGGCTGGGCTATCTCCCTCAACGACCCCCGCGCGCCCGAACACAGCAGCACGTGAACAACTGGGGCCGCCCGAACCCGCCATTTCCGCGTGCGATCTAGGGTGAGCCCATGAACGGTCAGCTGCTTGCGGGTACCACCAAGGGTGTCTTTGTCATCGACGACGCGGGGTCCAGACAGACGCTCGAAGCACGCCACGTCCGCGACCTCGTCAACCTCGACGGCCGCCTGTTCGCCGGGTCGGCCGCGGGCTTGTTCACCAGCGAGGACGGCGGCATCACCTGGGCTGGGCCACAGCTCGCCGGGCGCGAGGTGTGGCAGATCCGGGCCGCCAGCGACGGCCGGCTGTACGCCAGCACCGAGCCCGCGGCCCTGTTTCGCAGTGACGACGGCGGCGCAACGTGGGACGAGATCACGGCATTCGCTGCGCTCCCCGAAGCGGAGCGCTGGTGCGTGCCGGTCGAGCCTCCCCTGCCGGGGCGGGCACGTGCGCTCGTCATCGACGAGGACGATCCCGACCGCATCTGGGTCGGTGTCGAGGTCGGCGGTGTGGCCCGCACCACCGACGGCGGCGAGAGCTGGACGGTCGACCTGCCCGGCGACAACCCAGACATCCACATGATGTTCGCCCACCCCGCCGAGCCGGGGGTGCTGTTCATCAGCACCGGATACGGCCGCTTTGACGGCGTCGCCGAAGAGCTCGAAGGCAACGCCGGCGTGTTCCGCTCCGACGATTACGGCGAGTCATGGCAGTACGCATGGAAGGGCGTCGTGCCGCGCTACTCGCGACCGCTGTGCGTCGACCGCCGCGACCCCTACAGCGTCACCGTCGCCAGTGCCCCCACTGCGTTCTCGCACTACAAGGACGACGGCGGGGCTCATGCGGACCTCTACCGGTCTGATGACCACGGCCAGTCGTGGCGGTCGCTCTGCGACGAGGCCCATTCGCCGTCGCCGGTCAACTTCCATGGCCTGATCGCCGATCCTGACAACGTGGGCGGGGTGCTGGTCGGCACCGACACCGGCGAGGTCTGGCAGGTGTCCGACGATGCCCAGTGGACCGAGCTCGGGTCGGGTCTCCCGCTCGTCTGGTCGCTGGCCGTGGTCTGACGCGACCCGGGAGGCCACGGACAGCCCGACGGCGGCGAAGCTGGAGACGGAGCGCATGCAGGACCGCTACGGCCTCGAAGTGAGCACCTCATCCGCCGCGGCCCGTGACGCCTATGTCGAGGGCATCGACCGGATGCTGTCGGCCGAGGCCGGGGTTGAGGAATGCCTGTCGGCGGCGATCGCGGCCGATCCAAGGTTTGCCCTCCCTCACGCCGCCTTGGCCCGCCAGCACCAGCTCTACGTGCGGCCCGACGAAGCACGGGCCTCAGCGGAGGCCGCCGTCGAGCTGAGCCGGGGCGCGACCATCAGGGAACAGCAGCACATCGAGATTGTGCGGCTGCTCATTACCGGCCAGGTGCCCCAAGCGCTCGACCTCATCCGCCAACACGTCATCGACTTCCCTCGCGACGCGTTCGCCCTGGCGCCCGCCTGCGGCGTGTTCGGCACCATCGGCTTCAGCGGCCGCATCGGCCGCGAAGCCGAACTGCTCGCCTTCCTCGAGCCGCTCGCCACCCACTACGGCGACGACTGGTGGTTTGCCACCGTGCATGCCTTCGCCCTCATCGAGACCGGACGGTGGGACCGGGGCCGACAGCTCGCCGAGCATGCGCTCGAACAGCGGCCAACCACCCCCCACGGTGCCCACACGCTGGTACATGCGCTCTTCGAAGCCGGCGCAGATGACGAAGCGGTCGATTTCCTCGACGGGTGGCTACCCGGAGCTGACCGGGCGAGCGTGCTGCACTGCCACATCTGGTGGCACTACGCGCTGGTGCTCATGGCGGTCAACCGCCACGACGATGCATGGCAGGCCTTCCGCCACAACTGCCTGCCTGGCACCACGACTAGCCCACCGATCACCGTGTTCTCTGACTCGTCATCGTTCATGTGGCGATCGGAGTTGGCAGGGCAACCTCGCGATCGCGCCGTCTGGCAGCAGGTTCGAGAGTTCTACGAGGAGCGGTTCCCGCAGCCCATCGTGTTCGTCGATGCCCATGCCGGGCTCACCTACGCCGTCCTCGGCGAAACCGAACAGCTCCAGGCGTGCATCACCGAGCTGCAGGAGCTTGGCGAGGCAGGCCGCCTGCCGGCAGGCACCACCGGAGCAACGCTGGCTCGGGCCTACAGCGCCTTCGTCGATGAGAAGTGGTCGACGGTCATCGATGTCCTCGAGCCGCTGATCCCCCAGGTCGTCCGCATCGGCGGCAGCCGGGCCCAGCGTGACCTGATGACCAATACGTTGCTCGCGGCCTATGTCAAAGCCGGTCGTACCGACGAGGCACGAGCGTTCTGTGCCCAGGTCGTCGACCGCCGACCCACTCGCCCGGTGGCTGGCTTCGAATTGTGCTGATCGCGGTTGTGAGATCGCAGCCCGCCGTCAATCAGAACCCGTGCCAGCCGTCGAGTGCTGCCGACTGTTCAATCCACGCTGACATCTGCGCGGTGTCGAATTGATCCTCAGGGATGTCCACCCAGCGCGAATCAGGATCTTTGCCCGAGCCAGGCGGCTCGGGAACTAGCAGCGCGCCATTCAGGAACGTCACCTTGACGTAGCGGGTGAATGCATGGCAGCTCGCGAACCACCCGCGCCCCTCGATGCCGTAGAAGGGTGAGTTCCAGCGCACGGCCTTGCGCACGTCGGGCACGACGTGCTCGACCAGATCATCCAGCTGGCGAGCGATGGTGCCCTTCCACCCCGGCATCGCCGCGATGTACGCCTGCACCGGGGCATCGCCGTCGCCCTTGGGAATCTGCGGATTGCCGCCCGCGAGCAACTTCGGCTGCTGCGAGCTAGCCATCGTGGAGCTGACGGGACTCGAACCCGTGACCCCCTGCTTGCAAAGCAGGTGCTCTTGCCATCTGAGCTACAGCCCCAAGAAGCGAGGGCCACCGAGGGTACCGGCCAGCGGTCCCCGCGATTCCGGGCGAGGTCAGCGGAACCCGCGGGGCAGGCCGGCGCAGGGCAGGCTTGGAGACTGGTGGCCAGCACATCGAGTCTGAGAATCCCGGGCGAGCCGGAGGACGCGTCGGCCCCGTGGTCGATTGCGGCTGCGGCATTTGCTGCCAATTTCGTGACGTTCGGGATCCTCTTCTCGTTCGGGGTGTTCCTGACACCCATCGCTCGTGACCTCGGCACCACGACCGGACCAGTGGCCGCCTTGTTCTCCACGGCCGTCTGCACCTACTACGCCGGCGGTGCGATCGGGGGTCGCATAGGGGACCGCTACGGCGCCCGTCTGCTGGTCGGAGTCGCAGCGGTGGCGATGTCAGCGGGTCTTCTGCTGACCGCCTGGTCGAATGCGCTGTGGCAGACCTACGCCGCGTTCGGGGTCTTGGTGGGGCTCGCCACGGGCTTCTGCTACCCGTCGATGATCGGCCTGATCGGCCGCAGCTTCAGCGAGCGACGGCGTCCCGCGGCGATGGGCTTCCTGCTGGCCGGCGTAGGCGCCGGCACTCTGGTCATGCCGCTGGCGAGCCATGCGTTGATCTCGAGGCTGGGCTGGCGCCAGACCTACGCCGTACTGGCTGCTGTGGCCCTCATCGCCATCGGCTGGGCAGCGACGCGCGGCGACCGGGTGAACATCTCCACAGCCGGTCTCGTTCGTGTCACCCGGCTGGTGCGCTCGCGCCGATTCCTGCTGTTCTTTGCGGCAGTCGTGGCGATCGGGCCGGGCTTCTACGCGCCGGTCGCGTTCTACAACGACTACGCGGTCAACCGTGGTGTTGCGCCGGCATTGGCCGCTGCATTGATCGGCATCTCGGGCGCGACGAGCGTCGTCGCCCGCCTGGCCTGCGGCGCACTGGGCCACCGCGCCGATCCGATGTGGCTGTGCCGGGCCGCGTTCGCAGCCATGACGGCAGCGCTGGCGATCTGGTGGATCTCTGACGGGAACCCCGCCGTGCTGATCGCCAGTGCCGTTGCGCACGGCGTCGGCTGGGCGGTGTGGGTGACCGCGACACCCTCCGTGCTGGCTGGCTGGTACGGAGTAGAGAACCTGGGCGGCGTGATCGGCATTCACTACACGGGTCTCGGATTCGGCGCGCTCGCCGGGCCGGCTGCTTGCGGCTTCATCATCGACGCCTCTGGGTTCGGACCCGCAATCGCGCTCGTCACCGTCACCAGCCTGGGTGCACTCGGTCTGTTGATGCTGCCGATGCGGGAAGCGGCCGTCGCAGGATCGCCATAGGGCGTGCATGGATCGGGCCCGGGGCTCAGCCTCTTAGGCTCCCCCGGGTGAGCAGCATCTGGCAGGTCGCACGCGGACTGAAGATGTCGTACCGCGGCTCGGACCTTCGACACCGGGTGGAGCAGCTGAACGGGCGGCTCGACGAGACGTACGCATCGAGCGACGGCCCGACTTCCGACCACGCTGAGACGGCAACGGAGTACTACGACATCTGCAGCCACCTCATGATCTACGGCTGGGGTGAATCGCTCCACTTCGCACCGCTGTCTCCGCAGGAGAGCTTGGAAGACTCGAAGCTCCGGCATCAGCGGCTGATGATCGACAAGCTGGATTTGCGCGAGGGCATGTCGGTCATCGACGTCGGGTGCGGGATCGGCGCGCCGATGCGGACCGTGGTCCGTGAAGCAGGAGTCACGGTCACCGGCATCAACAGCAGCGAAGTCCAGCTGGCCAGGGCGAGAGAGTTGACCGCCCAAGCAGGCCTCAGCGACATGATCGATTACGTGGAAACCAGCTTCATGGACATGGGCACCATCGAAGACGGCAGCTACGACCGGGCCTACGCGATCGAGTCGACCTGCCACGCACCGGACAAGGTGGGCGCCTTCACCGAGATCGCGCGCGTGCTGAAGCCAGGCGCCCTGCTGTGGGGCCAGGAAATGTGCCTGACCGACACGTTCGACGCCGACAACACGAATCACCAAGAGATCAAGCGAGAACTCATGCGCGGGATCGCGCTCAAGAAGATCGCGACGTTCGCCGAAGTCAACCAAGCACTGGAGTCGGCAGGATTCGAGGTGATCGAAGGCATTGACCGCGGAACCGCCGAATACGGATCGACGACGCCGTGGTATCAGCCGATGGAGGCGCGCAGCGGTACAGCCCGCAACACCCCGCGCGGGACACCACTGAGTCGTCGACTCGCGATCGGGGCCGCACGCTTCGTTGAGACGTTGAGGATCCTGCCCCGAGGCACCGCCGAGGTCGCCAAGCTGCTGGATCGCACCGCCAACGCGTACGTTGCGGGCGGCAAGACGGGAATCTTCACGCCGCTGTACTGCTTCGTGGCCCGCAAGCGGCCCAGAGGCTGAGACGGCTCAGCCAACGGCGGCATTCAGGCACGTCTGCTAGGAAACCCCGCATGAACATGCCTGCCATCTCGCTGGCGGCCGTGCGCGGTCGCCGTGAACGCACCCTGGAAATTGCCGCTGAGATAGAACAGCGCGGCTTCAGCGGCATCTACTGCCCCTCGATGGGCGATCCGGTGGCGCTGTGCCAGGCGATTGCCCATGTCACCAACGAGATCCACTTCGGCACCTCGGTGCAGCCGATCTACTTCCGCAACCCGGTCGACATGGCCTCGACTGCGGCGTTCATCCACGAGATCTCGGGCGGGCGATTCTGGCTGGGTATCGGGGTGACGCACGGGCCGGTGCATGAGCGCCTCGGCATTACGCCCGGCAAGCCGCTCGCCGACATCCGCGAGTACATCGCCGCCATGGAGGCCGCTTCGGCACAGCACGGCGAACTGCCGCCGATCGTGCTGGCCACGCTGCGCCAGCGCATGGCCGAGCTGTCGGCCGAGATCAGCTCAGGGGCGGTGTGGGCCAATGCGAGCTGCAACGACTTCCAGAACTCCGTGGCGCACCTCGGCGAGGCCGCAAGCCGTGACGACTTCTTCGTGGGGAACATGATCCCGACGGTCATCGATGACGACCGCGCCGCCGGAGCAGCGCGGAACCGCAAGACGCTGGCCGGCTACGTGTCGCTGCCGAATTACCGGAACTACTGGAAGCAAGCCGGCTGGGTCGACGAGATGGACGCGGCTGAGACGGCGATCGCCGCGGGCGACTCCGAGGCGTTGAACCGAGCCATGACCGATGACTGGCTGTCGAACGCGACGCTGTACGGCTCGGCCAGCCAAGTCCGCGACGGCGTCGAGGCATGGTTCGACGCTGGCTGCAAGACACCGATCCTGGTGCCGTCCAGCACGAGCGGCGGCCAGCTCAAAGCGCTCGAGGAGCTCTTCGACACATTCGCCTGAGATCCGGCGCCTGAACCTGAGGCCGTCTCGGTCGCCAACCCGGAAACACCAAGGAGCGCGCCGTTACGCTGCCGGGCATGCATATCGAGCTGTTCGGATTCGACACCACGCCTGAGCGCTTCGAGGCCAGCATCCGCGAGGCCTCCGAGCAGGGCTTTCGCCGCTATTGGACACCGCAGATCTTCGGCCACGACGCGCTGACCACCATCGCCGTGGCTGGCCGCGACGTGCCGGGCATCCGGCTCGGCACCGCGGTGGTGCCCACCTACCCGCGGCATCCGATGATGCTGGCCCAGCAAGCACTCACAACCCAAGCCGTGATCGGCGGGCGGCTGGACTTGGGCATCGGCCCGTCGCACAAGCCGGTGGTCGAGGGCATGTGGGGTTACTCGTTCGACCGGCCCATCGCGCACATGCGCGACTACCTGACGATCCTGACGAAGCTGATGACCGATCGCCGTGTCTCCCACGGCGGCGATGCCGTCGTCGGGCGCGGCGAGATCACTCCCCCGGCTGCCGATGCGCCGCCGGTGTTCGTCGCTGCGCTGGGCAGCCAGATGCTGCGCCTGACTGCCCGCATGGCCGACGGCACGTTCACCTGGATGACCGGGCCGGCGACGCTGCGGGATCACACCGCGCCCACCATCAACGAAGCGGCCGCCGAGGCCGGGCGCCCGGCGCCGCAGGTGGTGGCTGGCTTCCCCGTGTGCGTCACCGATGATGCCGACACCGCCCGGGAGCGCGCCGCCAAGGACCTGGTGGTGTACGGCACGCTGCCCAGCTACCGGGCGATGCTCGACCGGGAGGGCCTCAGCGGGCCCGAGGACATCGCCGTCATCGGCACCGCGGCCGAGGTGAGCGACCGCATCAACGCGCTCGCCGACTGCGGCGTGACGTCATTCGCCGGCTCGGCGTTCGGCACCCTCGACGAGCAGGCCTCCACCCGCGAGACGCTGATCAGCTTGCTCAGCTGAATCGGGGCCGCGACGCAGGCCCACCAGCACGGCTGCCAGCGCGGCGAGGCCGACCACGATGCTCGTCCATGCGTTGATCCGCACGCCCCACAGCTCGTTGGCCGTGTCGATGCGCAGCAGTTCGATCCACAGCCGCCCGGCGGTGTAGCCGAGCACATACACCGCGAACAGGTAGCCGGTGCGCAGGCGTGGGAGCACCCTGGGGACGACCCACACGAGTGTCGCAGCTAGGCACAGATTCCACAGGGCCTCATAGGCGAACGTCGGGTGAAACGTGTCTTCGAGGCGGT
>JAJEFK010000020.1 GCA_022820505.1 Acidimicrobiia bacterium
GTACGGCTCGGCCAGCCAAGTCCGCGACGGCGTCGAGGCATGGTTCGACGCTGGCTGCAAGACACCGATCCTGGTGCCGTCCAGCACGAGCGGCGGCCAGCTCAAGGCGCTCGAGGAGCTCTTCGACACGTTCGCCTGAGATCCGGCGCCTGAGGCCATAGCGGAGAAGCCGCAGCTCGGAAACACCGATGGGCGCGCCGTTACGCTGCCGGGCATGCATATCGAGCTGTTCGGATTCGACACCACACCTGAGCGCTTCGAGGCCAGCATCCGCGAGGCCTCCGAGCAGGGCTTTCGGCGCTACTGGACGCCTCAGATCTTCGGCCACGACGCGCTGACCACCATCGCCGTCGCCGGCCGCGAGGTGCCCGGCATCCGGCTCGGCACCGCCGTGGTGCCCACCTACCCGCGGCACCCGATGATGCTGGCCCAGCAGGCGCTCACGACCCAAGCCGTGATCGGCGGCCGGCTGGATTTGGGCATCGGTCCGTCGCACAAGCCGGTGGTCGAAGGCATGTGGGGGTACTCGTTCGACCGGCCGATCGCGCACATGCGTGACTACCTGACGATCTTGACGAAGCTGATGACAGATCGGCGCGTCTCCCACGGCGGCGATGCCGTCGTCGGGCGTGGCGAGATCACTCCCCCGGCTGCCGATGCGCCGCCGGTGTTCGTCGCTGCGCTGGGCAGCCAGATGCTGCGTCTGACTGCACGCATGGCCGACGGCACGTTCACCTGGATGACCGGACCGGCGACGCTGCGGGATCACACCGCGCCCACCATCAACGAGGCGGCAGCCGAGGCCGCGCGGCCGGCGCCACAGGTAGTGGCCGGCTTCCCGGTGTGCGTGACCGATGACGCGGGCACCGCCCGCGAGCGAGCCGCCAAGGACCTGGTGGTGTACGGCACGCTGCCCAGCTACCGGGCGATGCTCGACCGGGAGGGCCTCAGCGGCCCCGAGGACATCGCCGTCATCGGCAGCGCCGCCGAGGTCAGCGACCGGATCAATGCGCTGGCCGACTGCGGCGTGACGTCATTCGCCGGATCGGCGTTCGGCACCCTCGACGAGCAAGCCGCCACCCGCGAGACCCTGATCAGCCTGCTGAGCTGAATCGGGGCCGCGGCGCAGGCCCACCAGCACGGCAATCAGCGCTGCGAGACCGACCACGATGCTGGTCCACACGTTGATCCGCATGCTCCACAGCTCGTTGGCCGTGTCGATGCGCAGCAGCTCGATCCACAGCCGCCCGGCCGTGTAGCCGAGCACGTACACCGCGAACAGGTAGCCGGTGCGCAGGTGCGGCAGCACCTTGGGGACCACCCACACGAGCGTCGCGGCCAAGCACAGATTCCATAGCGCTTCGTAGGCGAACGTGGGATGAAACGTCTCTTCGAGGCCGTAGCCGGCCACACGATGCGCCTGATCGATCTCGAGCCCCCACGGCAGGTCCGTGGGCCGGCCGTAGAGCTCCTGGTTGAACCAGTTCCCTAAGCGGCCGATGGCCTGGGCCACAGCAAGGGCGGGCGCCAGCGCGTCAAGCATCGCTCCGGTGCTGTGCCCGCCGCGGCGCAGCATCCACACCGCCACCAGCACGCCGGCCGAGATGCCGCCCCAGATGCCCAGGCCGCCCTGCCAGATCTTCAGCGCGTCGCCGACATTGCCCTTGTACCGATCGAAATCGGTGATGACGTGATACAGCCGGGCACCGATCAGGCCGGCCGGTACCGCCCAGATCGCGATCGTGCCCACCAGGTCGTTGGCCCGAGCCCGGTACGCGTCGTCTCGGTCTGCGATAACCCGCCGCCAGCGGCGCGACGTGATCCACAGTGCCACCAGCACCGACACGCCGATGGCAACGCCATAGGCTCGAATGTCGACCGGCCCGAGTGAGATGTAGCTGCGCGACGGGCTGGGAATCGACGCCAAGAGCCCGCTCACGTCATGGCTGCGGCCATTGGCTCGACCGGCAGGAGCAGGAGATCACAGGCCATGAACGCCACAGCGTACGCAGAGTTTCGGGCTGCGGAAGGCGCGCGACTCAACGAAATCGCCGCAGATGCCGAACGCTCGCCGGACATGTGGGCCAGACCGGTTCCCAGCTGCGGCGACTGGACCCTCCAAGCGCTCATCGAGCACTGCGCCACGGTCTGGACATTCGTGCGCAGCAGCATCACCGCCGGGGGGCGCGCCGATCTCGCCGCCATCGCCAGGCCGCCCGGTTCGGTGTCGCAGTGGCACGCAGACGCATTCGACGCACTTACCAGTCTCATGACGGAGCGACCGCCGTCCGCCGAAGCGTGGACGTGGGACCCCGAAGAGCAGTCCATGAGCTTCTGGTGGCGACGCATGGCGCACGAATGCACGATGCACCGGTGGGACGCTGAAGCCGCTCTGGGCATCACGCCGGCACCGATAACACCCGAGCTCGCTGTCGACGGTGTCGACGAGCTCTTCGATGTCTACGTGCGCCTGAGACGACCGGACGGCTTCGCCGGCGACGGCGAGACCGTGCACTTGCACGCCACCGACGCGCACGGCGAATGGGTCATCACCCGCACACCCGACGGAATGCAGGTGCAGCGGGCGCATGCGAAGTCCGACGCGGCTGTACGGGGCCCGGCGCAAGATCTCCTGCTGTTCGTCTGGGGTCGGATCGACCCCGAACGGCTCGAGACGTTCGGCCGCACCGACCTGCTGGACGAATGGCAGCGGGACGTGCGCTTCTGACCGAGTGCCCGCAGCCGAAGCGGCAAGCCCTTCCGCTCCCAGCGCTACAGGCGTGCGCCCTCGTAGGCGGCGGCGCGGACGCCTCGCTCGGCCAGCTCGGCAAGCCACGGCAACGGGTCGTCGAGCATGCCCAGCCCCCACGCGCCAGTGGGCAATTCGTCGGCCAGCGCCCAGCCGGCAGCGGTCGCTGCCACCGCAGCAGCGGCCGCACTCGGATGGTCGATCACGCCGAGCACGTCGGTGCAGTGGCGGCCGTTTCGTATGCCGCGCAGCTCCACCCGCACCCCGCCCGGCCCGCCTTCGGGATGGGGCGGCCGCAGCATCGGCAGCATGGCCGTGAGGCGATCGCGCCGCGTACCCGCCACACGTGCGGTCACTCGTTCGACATCGCCGAACGCCGGCACCAGCAACAGCGCATCCGCCAGCGCCGCCCGGTAACAGTCGTGGGCGCCGAGCGGATCGGGGAACCACACGAGCTCCCGGCCCGATCCGCCGCGACGGCGCCGCCATTGCCCGTCGCGCCAATCCACCGAGGTTCCGGTCCTGGCTCGGTGCAGCTGGCGCTGGCATGCCGGGCCTCCAGTGCCGACCCGGGCGATGTGCACTTCGGTGACCACGTCGAATCGGGCCGCGCCGTGGCGGGCCAGCAGGCAGCTGTAACCCGGCGAGAAGCCCGCACCCACCACGACGGATCGTTTGGCGTTGACGGCTCGCTTGTTCATCTCGAGCAATTGCTCGACGTCGGCCACGGCACCCGACAGCGACACCACGTGCGAATGGCGTTCGAGGGCCTTGCCGGCGAGCGCAGCGTGGCCGCCGCTCGGCAGGCTGAGCACCACCACGTCAGCTTCCGGCAAGGCGCCGGGTTCCAATACCTCCACGTCCACATCGAGCAACTGTGCAGCGAGGCCGCGCAGTCGTGCGGTGTGGCGCGATCCCAGCACGAGCCGGTCGACGTCGGGCCGCGAGGCCAGCTGCCGGGCGATTCGCTGCCCTACCGCGCCCGCGCCGATGACTGCAACCGTGCTCATGGGATTGGGCTCATGGGATTGGGCTCACGCGTTCGGCGATCACCGCAGATCGGAGCCGGCCAGCTCACGCCAACTGCCTTCCCTGCGGGGAATGTCCTGCGATGAACGCAGCCGCAGCACGATGGTGACCAGACCGCCAACGACCACGGCGAGCAGCGCCCGGCGAAGAAAGCTCACTGTGGCCGACGCTGGTCCATGTGTGGGGCTAGATGGAATCGAACCAACGACCTCACCCTTATCAGGGGTGCGCTCTAACCGACTGAGCTATAGCCCCGCGGAGCCGCACACACTACAGCCCAGTCGTCAATGTGTGCGCCCGCTGCGGCGGCGGCAGCTGTGACATCTGCGCCTGTCGACGCAGGTTCAGCGGGCGGGCGGGCGGCGCTCGTCTTCGAGCACGGTGACCCGGACACCGCCGGTGAGATCGCTGATCAGGTTGAACATGATCGCCATCACTACGTTGAAGGCCACGCCGACCGTGGCGACAATGAGCCCGATGATCCGGGCGCGCCGGAAGATCACCATCCCGTCGATGGTCCAGCTCTCATAGGAGCCGACTTCGGTGATGAACGACTCCACCTTGTCGACGAGACCTGAGCGCTGAGCCGCATTCCACAGCAGCACACCCGCTGCCAGCACGGCGACATACAGGCAGGCGTACAACAGCACCGACACTTTGAACACCGACCAGGGATCGATGTGACGCAAGATCCGGTGCGTTCGCCTCACCCGGGCTCGACGCTGGCTCAGCCACGCCCAGCGCATCGGCGGGGCTTCTTCGGAAGGCGCCGAGGGGGGCGGAGCCATCGCCGGCTGACCAGGCACCGCATGGGACGGCGCAATCTCACCCTGCGACGGGGGGATCTGGGGCGGCATGGATGCACCGGGTGCCGGATTCTGTGCGGCCAGCGTGCGGCCACGGCGACGACGGGCGCTGCTCACTGGGGTAATGCCCAGCGCCTCGGCGAAGAGTTCGTCGGTGGGAGTCGGGCCGCCCGGCTCCGGCGACGGCGGCTCCCCACCCGATGTCGCATCGGCCACGCTTCGCAGTGTAGGAGTCAGCCCACAGGACCCCCGGTCGCCGAGCCAGCCTGCGGCAACGGTGCCGCAGCGGCAGCCGAAGCCTGCTGGCCATCGAGTTCCACGATGACCTCCACCTGCACCATGCCATTGCCGACGTGAGGTTCGAACGATGCCAGCTCCCCGCCAGCCTCACGCGCCATGGCCGACGCTGCCGCATCGTCAGGAAGCGCACCGTGCGCGATCGCATTGCGGTCAGCGGCAACGAGTGTCGCCAACGCCGCAGCATCCGCGACGGCTTGGGCTCGCGAACTCGCCACCGCAGCCTGACCCCAGCGGGCTACCAAGCCCAACCCCACGAGCAGAGCCAGCGCCAACAGCGCCACCGGCAGTGCTGCCTGCCCGCTCTGGGTCCGAGCCCCCATCGTTCGCGATGAACACGTCGGCATCAGCCGACGCTACGACGCTGGATCTGCCTCGTTCGAAGGGTTTTCGCGAGGTTCGCCGTCAACTTCGTCGGCGTCGGGAATATCTGGCATCTCGACGGGCGCGATAGCCACGACCTCCTCGCCGTCCTCAAGCGCCATGGCTCGCACGCCGCCCGCGACACGTCCCTGACTCGAGATGTCTGACACCGGGGTGCGGATGAGCACGCCGCTGGAAGACACCAGCAACACCTCGTCGACAGCATCCACGAGTCGAGCCCCCACCACATGGGACTCCGCGTCCGGCAGCTTGACGGCTATCACGCCCAGCCCGCCACGGCCCTTGCGCGGGAACAGTGCGGCAGCTGTGCGCTTGGCCGACCCGGTGCTGGTCACCACCAGCAGGTCGCGGTTGTCCTCCCCGTCCAGCACGTCCGCCGCAGCCACGGTGTCGCCGCCGCGCAGTCGCATTGCGCGCACGCCGGCTGCACTGCGGCCCATCGAGCGCACCTCGCTCTCGGCGAAGCGCATAGCGCGGCCTCCACGAGACACGACGAGCACGTCGTTGTCACCGGACGTCTCAAGCACACGTACGAGCTCGTCACCTTCCCGCAGGCTCAGCGCGATCAACCCGTTCGAGCGGATGTTCTCGTATGCACTCAACGGCGTCTTCTTGGCGAGCCCCTGACGGGTCACGAACATCAAATACCGATCCGAGGGGAATTCACGCGCCTCCACGACGGCTTCGACTCGTTCATCTGCCGTGAGCTGCAGCAGGTTCACCAGCGCCGTGCCCCGTGCCGTGCGGTTCGTGAGCGGCACCTCGTACGCCTTCAGCCGGTGTACCCGACCCCGGTTGGTGAAGCACAGCAGCCAGGCATGCGCCGTCGTCAGCAGTACGCGCACCACGGCATCGTCGTCCTTGAGCCGAGCGCCCTGCACGCCCCGACCGCCCCGCCCCTGCGTCCGGAACATGTCAGGCGACGTTGCCTTCACGTAGCCCTCGCGCGTCAGCGTCACCACCAGCGGCTCGTCCTCGATGAGATCCTCGGCGTCCATCTCGCCGGGATCAGTGACAATCTCCGTGCGCCGCGGCGTCTGATGCTCGGCACGCAAGGCGCTCAGCTCATCGATGATGACCTGCCGCAGCCGGCCGTCGTCGCCCAGGATGGCCTCCAGCTCGGCAATCACCTGCGTCAGCTCGGCCAGCTCGTCGCTCAACCGTGTGCGCCCCAGCCGGGTCAGGCGGCTCAGCTGCATGTCGAGGATGTGGTTCGCCTGCTCAGCGCTGAACGACATCGGCTCATCGCAGAGCCCCGCCAGTGCCGCGGCCCGATCATTGCTGGAGCGGATCAGGGCGATGATCTCGTCGATCACATCGAGCGCACGCAGCAGGCCCTCCACGATGTGCGCTCTTGCTCGGGCCTCGTCCAGCCGGTGCTGACTGCGCCGGGTGACCACCTCGATCTGGTGGTCGACATATGCGACCAGCGCATCCCTGAGGTTCAGCGTGCGCGGTACCCCGTCGACCAGCGCCACCATGTTCACGGCAAAGCTGGACTGCAGCGGCGTGTGCTTCCACAGGTTGTTGAGCACCACGTTCGCCGGCGCCGACGGTCGCAGCTCGATGACGAAGCGCGTCTTGCCCTTCGCGGACTCGTTGCGCAGCTCGGTGATGCCCTCGATGACCTTGCGGTTCACCGCATCGGCGATCTTGCGCTCGATGTTCTCCACTGAGGTCTGGTACGGGATCTCGGTGACCACGATGCTCGACCGCTTGCCGTTCTCGACGATCTCGGCTCGGGCTCGTAGCTTCACCGAGCCACGGCCGGTCGTCATGGCCTCCCGGGCACCGGCGCGGCCGAGCATCCTGCCGCCAGTCGGAAAGTCGGGCCCGCGCACGAACTCCATCAAGTCTTCGACGGAGGCGTCGGGACTCCCGATGAGGTGAATCGTGGCGTCGATGATCTCGCCGAGATTGTGCGTGGGGATATTGGTGGCCATGCCCACCGCGATGCCCTGGCTGCCATTGACCAGCAGGTTCGGGAACCGCGATGGCAGCACCAGCGGTTCGGTGCGGGAGCCGTCGAAGTTCGCGGCAAAGTCCACCGTCTGCTCATCGATGCCCTCAGCCATGGTCATGGCCAGGTCGGTCAGGCGGCATTCGGTGTAGCGGTAGGCAGCCGGCGGATCCGACGGTGAGCCGAAGTTGCCGTGCGGGTCGATCAGCGTGTTCGCCAGGCTGAACGACTGGCCCATCCGCACGAGCGCGTCGTAGATCGAGCCGTCGCCATGGGGGTGGTAGTTGGCGATGACGTCACCGACCACCGTGGCGCATTTCTTGTGAGGACGGTCCGGGCGCAGGCCGGTGTCGAACATCGACCACAGGATCCGACGATGCACCGGCTTCAGGCCGTCACGGGCATCAGGCAGCGCCCGCGAGGTGATGACCGACATGGCGTAGTCGAGGAAGGACTGCTCCATCTCGGTCTGGATCTCGACGTCCACAATGCCGATGGCGCCGCCTGCAAGCGAGTCGGCGCTGCCAACGACGCCGCCCTCGTCGGGCGAGCCTGTGCCGGTGTCAGGGTCGTCGTCGCTCATGGCGCTCCCAACCGGATCCGTCTGCCTGCCACGCTCAGACGTCGAGGAAGCGGACGTCGCTGGCGTTGTTCTGGATGAAGCCCCTGCGGGCGTCCACGTCGTCGCCCATGAGGATGCTGAAGATGAGATCCGCCGTGGCGGCCTCTTCGAGCGTGACGCGCAGCAATGTCCGGCTGGCCGGATCCATGGTGGTGTCCCACAGCTCCTGAGCGTCCATTTCGCCGAGGCCCTTGAGTCGCTGGAACTCGTTGCGATGGTTGGGCCGCTCCGCCAGGAACGCATCCTTTCTGCGATCGTCCTTGAGATAGACGGTCTCGGTGCCGACCTTGGTGGAGTACAGCGGCGGCTGGGCTATGTACACGCAGCCATGCGACAGCAGCTTGCGCATGCGGTGGAAGAAGAACGTCAGCAGCAGCGTGCGGATGTGGCTTCCGTCGACATCGGCATCGCACAGCAGGATCACCTTGCGGTAGCGAACCTTGGCGATGTCGAAGCCGCCCTCACCGGTCGCGCCATCGACGCCAGCACCGATCGCCGAGATCAGCGCACTGATCTCGTTGTTGTCGAAGATGCGCTCAGGCCGGCTGCGCTGGACGTTGAGGATCTTCCCCCGGATCGGCAGGATCGCCATGGTGGCGGGGTCACGGGCCTCCTTGGCCGATCCTCCCGCCGAGTCGCCCTCCACGATGTACAACTCGGCCTCTTCAGGGTCGCCCGAGGAGCAGTCGGTGAGCTTGCCGGGCAGGCCAGCACCTTGCAGCGCCGACTTGCGGACAGTGTTGCGGGCCTTCTGAGCGGCGATGCGAGCACGGCGGGCATCAACGGCCTTGCCCACAACCAGCTTGGCCTCGCTGGGGTGCTCTTCAAGCCATTCGCCGAGCCCGCTGTAGGCGGCCTTCTGCACGAGGCTGCGCATGGCGGTGTTGCCCAGTTTGGCCTTGGTCTGGCCTTCGAACTGCGGCGCTTCCATGCGGACGCTCACCACTGCGGTGAGGCCTTCACGGATGTCGTCACCCTGCAGGTTGCCGTCGTCGGGCCGCAGCATCTTGCGGTCTTTGGCATAGGCGTTCACGGCCGACGTCAGCGCCGAGCGGAACCCTTCCGCGTGCATGCCGCCTTCGATGGTGTTGATGCCGTTGGCAAAGCTGTGGATGCCGTCGGTGTTGAAGCCGTTGTTCCACTGGAAGGCAATCTCGACCTCGTCACCGTGCTCGGCAGCAGACAGGTAGCCGACGTCATCGAACAGCGCCTCAGAGCTCTCGTTGAGATGCCGCACGAAATCGCGGATGCCGCCGGGGTAGCAGTACTCGTGGCGGACCGGTTCGGGTCGCCGCTCGTCGGTGAAGCCGATGCACAGGCCGGCGTTCAGAAACGCCATCATCTGCAGCCGCTCGGTCAGCGTCTGGGCCCGGAATTCGACATGATCGAACACCGTCGGATCCGGCTTGAACGTGATGGTGGTGCCGGTGCTGCGGGCAGGCGACGGGCCGGTGTCGGTCAGCTCGCCGACCGGCTCGCCGCCGTCGTGAAACTGCAGCTTCCATCGCCTGCCATCCCGGTCGATGACGGCTTCCAGTTCGGACGACAGGGCGTTCACCACGGACACACCGACGCCGTGCAGCCCGCCGGACACCTTGTACCCGCTGCCGCCGAACTTGCCGCCGGCATGCAGCACGGTCAGAACAACTTCGGCGGCCGACTTGTCGGGATACTGCGGATGAGCCTCGACGGGGATGCCTCGACCGTCGTCGGTGACGCTGCACGTGCCGTCTGCTCGCAGAGTGACCTCGATGGAGCTGCAATGCCCTGCCATGGCCTCGTCGACGGCATTGTCCACCACCTCGTAGACGAGATGGTGGAGGCCCCCGGGGCCGGTCGAGCCGATGAACATCCCGGGACGTTCACGAACCGGTTCGAGTCCCTCGAGCACGGTGATCGCATCGGCGTTGTAGTCGCCGGCAACGGTGCTGTCAGTGCCGACGGCACCCACCAAGCCGTCGCCGGTGCCCGCCGACGCGGGTGCCAGAGTCGTGTCGGTCACAGTGCAACCAGTCTACTGGGCGGCGATCGATTTTCGGCGTAGGAGCAGCTGTTTCGGCACCAGTAAAACCGCAGGTCAGAGACGTTTTTTCTGCCCAGTGCCAGGATGCACGCGGAGGTGCAGCTCAGAGATCGTCGCGGCTCCCGAATCGGCGTTCAGTGCGGCCAGAATCCGGCTGGAGTGGTAACGCAATTCGGTCGCCCAGGCAGGATCGTCCACGACGACTGTCAGCCGGCCGGCTTCGAGCCGTTCGGGGTGCGCGTGGGCCGCAATGGCCTCGCCGACGGCCTCGGTCCAGCGCTCGTTGAGGTCGATCGCGCGGCCCCGTGAACCGAATCCGGCAGTGACCGCCTTGAGCGAGTCGCCGATCGACCGAGGCTCGCGGCCGCCCGATGCGCGACGGCGCCTGCTCATCTCGAGACCACTTGGCCGTCGTCGATGTGGACTTGGGTGTGGGCTTCGATTCCGGGTGGCACATGACCGGTGGCCGATGTCACGACAGTCTGCGCGGCGGGCAGGCAGCCGACAAGCCGTCGAGCTCGGCCTTCGTCGAGTTCGGAGAAGACATCGTCCAACAGGATGACCGGTTCGATCCCGCTGATCTGCGCCGTGTACCTGTGCTGGGCCAACCGCAGCGCCAAGGCGATGCTTCGCTGTTCCCCCTGTGAGGCGTGAGTACGTGCAGGCAGGCCATTCAGACAGACCGTCATGTCATCCCGGTGCGGGCCCACGGTGGTGGTGCCGCGTCGCAGGTCGTCCGGGCGTGCCTTCGCCAGCGCGATCGCAAGGCTGCTCTCACGCCACGCGGCTGCATACGAGAGCTCCAGGTCCGCGGTGCAGCCGGCGAGCTGGCGATACGCGTCTTGGGCCGGGGATGCCAGTTCCGTGCACAGGGCGTCACGTCGTTGTGCGATGGCCTCGCCGATCTCTGCGAGCTGTGCATCCCAAACATCGAGCGTGGTGACGGCCTCGTCGTCGAGGCGATGACCGGCTTGCTTCAGGAGATTGTTGCGCTGTCGCAGCACTCGCTCGAAATCAAGCCGCAGCGCCCGGTACTCACGATCAGTGCTGGTCAGCACATTGTCGAGCAGCTCGCGACGCACCGACGGTCCTCCTGCCGCGATCGACAGGTCGGCAGGGCAGAACACCACCGTGCTGACCACGTCAGCGAGGTCGCGCAGTGACCGGACCCGCTGCCCGTTCACCTGCGCCCGGGATCTGCCGGCCGCCGCGATCTCCATCTCCACCAGGTGCGTCCGGCGGGCTCGCCGGATCTCGGCACGCACGAAGGCTCGATCGCAGCTGGCGCGCACCAGTGTCTCCGCACTGGCCCCGCGGAATGAACCCGAGCCATCCAGCAGGGCGATGGCCTCCAGCAGGTTGGTTTTGCCGTGCCCGTTGGGCCCGATCACGAGCGTCCGCTCTGCGTCGAGCGACAGTTTGGTCGACCGGTGATTCCGGAAGTTCTCGATGCTCAGCCAGGCAATGATCACGACACCCGAACGGGCATCAGCAGATACAGGAATTCTCCCTGCCCAGGCGTCCGCAGCACAGCGGGCTTGAGGGCGTCGAGACGCACCAGCTCGACCGTATCGCCGCCGGCTGCGTCGAGTCCTTCGATGAGGTAGTCGGGATTGAAGGCGACGGTGGTCGGCTCTCCCTCGTAGGCGGCATCGATTTCCTCGCTCGCGCTGCCGACGTCCTGGCTGATGACCGTGAGTTCAATGCTGTCGGGACGCAATTCCATCCGCAACGGTGCATTGGTATCGCGTGCCAGCAGGCGCAGCCGGCGCGCTCCGTCGAGCAACGCGGCTCGGTCCACCTCCAGGCGGTTGTCGTGAGAATCGGGGATCAACGGCTCATAGCTAGGAAAATCACCTGCGATGAGGCGGCAGGTCACTTCGGCCGACTGCGAATCGTCGCTGACTTCGAAGACGACTTCCCGTTCGCCGAGCCGCATGGTCACGTCTTTGCTCGAATCGAGGATCCGGCCGAGCTCTTCCAGGGCCCGAGACGGCACGAGCACCTGCTGCCCCGGGCCGAGCACCTGCGCCTCGGGCAGATCGCGCAAGGCGAGTCGGTAGGAGTCGGTCGCCACCAACCGCAAGCCGTCACCGCGGGCGGCCATGAGCACGCCGGTGAGAATCGGGCGGGCATCGTCAGAACTCGCTGCGCGCACGACTTGGCGAAAGGCCTCTGCGAGTTCGCCAGCCGGCACGGTGACATCGTCTCCCGCAGGTTGCGGCAGCGTGGGAAAATCGGCTGTCGGCAACGTTCGCACCGAGAATTGCGCACGCGCGCCGGTGATCTGCACCTCGTCATCGTCGACTTGCACGTCCACCTCGCCCGGCGGCAGCGCTCGGGCTATGTCCGTCAGCAGCCGGGCCGGCACCACGGTCTCGCCCGCTGTCTCCACTGCCATGCGCAATCGCGTGCGCACCGTGAGATCCAGGTCGGTGCCGGTGACGGTAAGACCCTCGCCATCGGCGCGCAGGTGCAACCCAGTCAGCACGAACAAGCCGCCCCCACGCACATTGACCCCTCGACTCGCCAAGGTCAGCTGGTCGACTAGTGCATCTCGTTCAATGCGCAGTTTCACGGGCGGTTCTCCTTGGCCGTACACGACCGATGAGACAGACCATCCTCAATGAGAAGGTTGAGACTTATTCGGTAGTGGTTGTAGGGGCTGTGAATTGTGGATGACTGACCGTTGTCGCAGATCAGCGCAACGCAGCCTGTCAACAGTCTTGCCTGCGCGTCCACAGCTTCACCCTCCCTTTTCTGCATAGCCGGCGTGATCGTGGAAAAGCGCGACTTTTCCCGAGGCTTGTCGAGAACTTTTCCACTCATTGTCCACAGTGTGTGGAGACACCCTAGATCCAGTCACCGGCCGCACAGCGGACAGAACTCGGCGGATTGGCCTCAAGCGGCCCGTACGCGCGCTATGAGCTGGGCGACCTGGTCGTACACCTTGCGTTCAGCAGGGAGCAAGCTGTTGATCTTCTTGACGGCGTGCATGACAGTCGTGTGGTCGCGCCCGCCGAAGACGCTGGCAATCGCCGGGTAACTCAGGTCGGTGAGTTCCCGCATGACGTACATGCTGATCTGGCGGGCGTTGACCAAGCCTTGCTGACGGCGCTGGCTCGTGAGCTCACCCACGTCGTAGCCGAACATGTCCGCGGTCATATTCAGGATCCGGTCGGTGGTGATGGGCGTCTCCTGCGGTTCGCGGACATCGCTCAGGATCTGCTGGGCCATCTCGAGCGTCACCGGACTCCGGGTGAGGCTGGCGTATGCGGTGACGCGAACCAGAGCCCCCTCCAGCTCGCGGATGTTGTTGGTGATGAGGTGCGCGATGTGCTCCAGTACCTCATCGGGCACGTGGCCCCGTTCGGTCTTCTTGCGCAGGATGGCCACCCGGGTTTCGAGATCCGGGGGTTGGACGTCGGTGATCAGGCCCCATTCGAACCGGCTGCGCAGCCGGTCCGACAGCGTGGAGATGCTGCGGGGCGGGCGATCGGAGGAGATCACAATCTGACGGCCGGCGACATGCAGCGAATTGAAGGTGTGGAACAGCTCCTCTTGCAGGCCTTCCTTGCCTTCCATGAACTGGATGTCGTCGAGCAGCAGCACGTCGAGTTCGCGATAACGCCTCTTGAACGCCGGTGTCGTGTTCGTGCGGATGGCTTCGATGAACTCTGAGAGAAACGTCTCCGTGGAGACGTACCGGACACGATGCTCCGGCAGGGTGGTGCCAAGGAAGTTCACGATGGCTTGCAGCAGGTGGGTCTTGCCGAGACCGGTGCCTCCGTGAATGAACAGAGGGTTGTACGCGATGCCCGGAGTTTCTGCTACCGCGAGCGCTGCGGCTTGTGCGAACCGGTTGCTGCTGCCGATGACAAAGCTCTCGAAGGTGTATCGGGGATTGGTGATGTCAACGCCTGGCACTCTGCGTGGCGTTTCGCTGCCGTCGGGCGCCGGCGTGTCCGGCGCAGTGTTCTCGGCGGCGGCCGGCGGGTGGGCGGGACCGGTCGCTGGGTGCCAAGCCTCGTCATGGCCCGGGCTCGAGGCGTCACCGTCAGGCATTGCATCCATGTCGTGCGGATCTGCATCGGCGCCATTGACGCTGTCGAGGTCGTCGAGTTCGGGGCGGGTCTCGATCTCGTAGGTCTGAGGATGAACCGGCAGTTGTTCGAAGGCGGCGTGGAGCATGGGGATGTAGCGCCGTTGGATGCGATCGCGGATCATGTTGCTCGGTGCGATCAGCACGGCCAGCTCGTCGTCGATGTGAAGTGCCTGCAGGTGACGGAAGTAGCCGAGCCAGAGCGCTTCGGACACCGTGGCCCGCAGGATGTCGCGGCACCGCGACCACAGCTCATCGGTATTCGCGCGGCCGACTTCGGGCAGTGCAGGTGCGCTGTCCGGAGTCACGTGAGCAGATGCTGACGACTCTGGTGATCGGGACCCTGGCGATCGGGATTCTGGCGATTGGGAGTTGTTGCGATGATCCTCAGGGTCGTGTGCTGCGGCACCTGCCTGCGGAGAACTCACCACGACAACCTCGTTCGCCTCTGTCCGTCGTGTGCCCGTGGAACCTGTTGTTCGCCTGCGAGCCACCAAGCGGCATCCGGTGGTCGGAACCTATGGCCGCGCTGACACTGCTGCAAGCGCGTCTTTGCACACCTGCCCAGCGCTCGAGATGACGAGGATGCAACAGTTCGGCGACAGACCCATAACGCCCGCAAAACAAGCGGATGACAGGGAAGTTTGCTGCTCCGGCACCGAGAGTCGTGGCCGAAGTCAGACACCTGTGACAGCGCCCAGGGCGCGGGCGGCGCGCGCCATCGCGCGCGCCGCCCGCGCATCGGAAGGGATCAGCACCCGTAGGCTGTCAGTGCTCTCGGGTCGACACCCGGGCACGCTCCGGCCGCCGCACCGCATTTCGCGGACCTGCCCGCGGCCTGAACCTCCAGGAGGCTGCAGCGTGAAGCGCACGTACCAACCCCATAACCGCAGACGGGCCCGCCGCCACGGCTTCCGCCATCGCATGTCCACCCGTGCGGGTCGGGCGATTGTGAACGCTCGCCGACGCAAGGGCCGGCAACGGCTGAGCGCCTGATCGATTCGTGCCGCAGCAGGGCCGACTTTGCCGCACTGCGCCGCGGTCGTCGATTCGACAGCGAGCTGCTGTGGATGACGTTCGCGGCCGATCGCAGCCTCGGGCGGCCGCGCGTGGCATTCGCGCTGAGCCGCCGCCGGGGAACTGCGGTGGAGCGCAATCGGGTCCGGCGACGTTTGAGAGCAGTGTTTCGCGAGGTCGCGGCCGATCTGGCGCCTGGCCGTTATCTCGTCGGCGTGCGCGCGCCGGCGTCGGCAGTGACCTACCGGCCAGCTCGAGCCGAGCTGGTGCGGTTGCTGCGAGCCGCGGAAGCCTTGGACAGCCCCCGGGACAGCCGGCCATGACATCAGGGCCGCTCACTCGGGCATTGATCGCTGCTGTCAAGCTGTATCGAGCACTCCCCCGCTCGCGACTGCCATCGTGCCGCTTCGATCCAACGTGCTCGCAGTACGCGCTCGACGCCCTGCGCACTTGGGGTGCGGCACGCGGCGGCTGGCTGGCACTCCGACGCATCTGCCGCTGCCATCCCTGGGGCGGCTGGGGCTACGACCCGGTGCCGGCGACCGGCGATTCGCTCCGTCGCGGCCACCGCACGGTCGGAGCGGCAGGACTCTTGGAGCACTGATGTTCGACTGGGCTGATCCGATATTCGACGGCATCGCCGCCGTATTGGCGTGGTTCTACTCGTTGGTGCCCGACTACACCTTCGCGATCTGCATGCTGACCCTGGCGATCATGCTGCTGTTCACCCCGCTCACGCTGCGGGGCGCCCGGTCGATGACGAAGATGCAGGGGTTGCAGCCGGAGATGACGGCGCTGCGCAAGCGGCACGGCAGCGACCGTCAGAAGCTCAACGAAGAAATGATGAAGCTGTACCAGTCTCACGGGGTGAGCCCCCTGGGCGGGTGCTTGCCGAACCTGGTGCAGATTCCGATCTTCATCGTGCTCTACCGCGTCATCTGGAACCTGCGCATACCCGACGACAACCATCTGATCGACAACCCGTTTCCCCGGAATCTGAGCCCTGACTCGCAGATGTACAAGGACATCGTCGACGCGGAGGGCGAGATGCGGTCCTTGGGCATGGACCTGTCGAAGGTGGCGAAGGACGTTGTCCAGGCCGACTTCGTCGACGGGCTGCCGTACTTGGGGCTCATAGCGATCACCTTCGTGCTGGCGTGGCTCCAGCAGCGCCAGATGGCGCGGCGGCGCGGCAACGCGGCGATGCCCAACCGCCAGATGGAAATCATGATGAAGTACCTGCCGTTCATGCTGCCGGTCTTCAGCTTCTTCGTGCCGGCGGCGCTGGTGCCCTATTTCATCGTGTCCAGCATCTACCGCATGCTCCAGCAAGCGTTCATTCACGCCACGATGAAGCCGCCGGAACCGTTGGCCGCCGCGGAGTCCGACGCCAAGGTCATCGAAGCCGAGGCAGTCCCGGAGCCAGAGCCGCCGCGCCAGGTGCCCAACCAGCGCTCACGCAAGGCACTTGATGCTGAGGCGGAGCGCCGTGCGGAGCGCGAGCGTCGCCGTGCAGAGCGGCGGGAGGGTTCGCAGAACTCTTCGGGCGAGCGCGCACCGGCGCCGGCGCCGCCGGAACCTTCTGAGTCCCCCACGATCCGCCGGACTCGCTCATCGGAGGAACGAGTTGTCGATGCGCGCAAACGAGCGCGTCGCAGCACTGGCTCCTCGAATCGGAATCAGGACCGGCCCGAGACCCGCGAGCGCGGCCGGCGGCGTGGGCGTGCCGAACCAGAGCCGGAATCGAAGCCCATCCAGAGTCGTCGCACCTCGGGAGACGGCAGGACCCGCAATCGCCGCAAGCGATGAACGCACCGGCGACTGCTGCGGGGATCTAGGCGCTGCGTCGTGGAGTGGATCGTGGTGACCGGCCACACCGTCGCCGAGGCGCGTGATCGTGGCCTCGATGCGCTCTCGGTCGCCGTCGAGGATGCGGACATCGAGATTCTGGCGGAGCCGGGCCGCTCGCACTGGAGGTTTCGACGCCAACCGGCTCGCGTTCGCATGCGAGTGCGGCCAACCGGACCGCCGCCGCGGGTGGGCGACCAGCGCCGAGACCGTCGCCGATCCCGCCGGCGCTCTGGCAGCGGCAATCGCAGCGCGAACCGGCGGCAGAATTCCGGACAAGGTCAGCGCGGCAGCGGCAGATCTTCGCGCCGTCGCTCCCGTTCAGGTCGCTGAAAACCGCGAACCGCTCAACTCGTCAACGAATGCCGCTGCTCCACGACTTTGAGTTTCAACCGCTTGTTCGGCGACATTGATGGAAACGGGCTGATCTTCAGCTTGTAGTTCGACGGCGAAATTTCCAAGGTGAAGTAGTGCGCGAGCATCAACACGCTGAGCAGCATCTGCAACTCGACCATGTGAGAGCCAAGACAGCTATGCGTGCCGAGACCGAACGGTGCATATCCCGGCGTTCGATGCTCGCCGCGTGAAGGCAAGTAGCGATCAATGTCGAATGTGAACGGATCCGGAAAGATCTCGCTCATGTAGTGCGGCGCCGTCGTGGCAATGAACACCTTGGAGCCAACCGGTAACTCGTAGTCTTCGACGACGCATGCGTTCATCACCGTGCGGATCGACATTGGCACTGTGGGCCACAGCCGCAGGCACTCCATGATGAAACGTCGAGTGATATCGATAGCCGGAGAATTCAAGTCATCGGGCGACGGATCTCCGTTGCTAAACAGAGCGTCGGCCTCCGCTTGGATCTGTTCATATAAGTGCGGTTGGGACACCATCGCGTGCAAGATGAAGCTGAGCTCATCTCCCGCGTACATGCCCGCGAGTACCGGTGCCGAGAAAGTAAAGCTGAGATTTGACTCGGGCACGAAAATCGGATCGCTGCTGTGCAGGCTGAGCACGTCATCGGCCAGATCACGAGGGCAACCAGCCCGCTGCGCAGCTGTGTGAGATTCCAGAACGCGCTCATACAGAACGTCGACAACCTTCTTCTTGCGCTTCATGCGTGGCGTATTGAGCATGAAATTCGGCAAAACGTTGACAACTTGGGTCATGAGCACCCGGGACTTATAGGCGATGAGATCATCGATGACATCATCTGCTTCGATGCTTGCGAGGAACGGCGTGACCTGAGCGCCGGAGAAGCCACGACACATGGATACAGCTCCAAATGTGTCTCCGACATTCCACTTGCTGATGTACGTTCGTGCGTGCTGATATACCGTTTCGAGCTGCTGTTCGAAACGCGCTCGGCCGTAGCCGCCGCGCAACGCTTTGCGCATGCGGAAATGATCTGCACCGTCCAACGCAGGCAGCAGCCCGGAGGCGTGATACGCAGTTTCGAGTCCTCGGAGATAGTCGCTCGACCTGAGGTGCATGCGGCCATGACGGTGAACCCAGCGATTGACACGAGGGCCTGATAAGAAAGTAATTTCCTGCTTGGAGAACAGGGGGCTGAGCCTGAAAACAGGACCGAATTCTTCAGTCAACTGTGCGTAGACAGCCGGGATGTTCCCCCGAAGGAAATGACGATTGAGCAGCAGCTTGTTCAGCGGCAGCTTGGGTACAGACTTCGTCAGCGCAGAGCTTCTGAGCAGCGACGCCACCAAGTTGTGCGCTACGGCATCCGCGATGGCCCTGCCGATCAGGTCCATCTGGCAGATGAGCTGCACCCGCTCCTCCGCTTCGTCGTCGAGCTCAAAGATGAAGCGCAGAACATCGCAGGTGTGGGCGAGGCCGATGATGATGACGTCTCTCGGGCTGGGAATCTCGCCCAGCAAGATCGATCTGCCAATGCGCGTCTTGATGAATTGGACGGCCGTGTCGCCGTCATCGCCGGCAAAGAAATCGCTGTGCCGGGCCGCTGCCGTCAAGCTCCAGAATTCGCCGTCGTGATGCTCGAGGATCCCAAGTCTGACCAGCTGCTCCAGTGCCAAGTCGAGCATCATCTCGGCGCGAGGCGCGAGGCGTTCCACCCAGTACTGCGCGCTGCGCTGCTCGGGCTCGCTCGCGATCTGCTGGAGGGCGAGGTCCAAGATCGGCTTGCCGGTCGGTGTCTTGTCCAGCAGGATCAGCGACTCCATGTCGGTGTCAATGCGCGCCTGCAGCGAGAGCTCGGCCAGCACCGCACCGGCCATGGCGCAATTCAGGTGCCAACCGGGAACCTGGTGGAAGTATCCGCTCTCCTCGCTGAGCAGCACCAAGATGAGTTCCTCGGTCAGGTCGAGCGGCTGTGCAGCGGTGACCTTCGTCGGTGCTGTCGATGAAATAGTCAAGTGACACTCCTGATCACACGGGGCACGGTGGTGAGCCCAGCGTTCGGGAAGATCGTCTCAAGTGTACGGATAGTTACTGGCACGGGGTACGGCACCGGCACTTCCCGGAGACGCCGATCATCCGGTCTAGCCTGCCGACATCGCCTCGGACGGAGAGCGCGTCTCGATGATCGGCAGCCCCCAGCAGGAAGCAAACGTTAGTTCGCTTCCGCCATTTCCAGAAGGCTGGTTCTTTATCGCGACGCGCGATGCCGTCCAGAAAGCGGGATTGATTCAACGAACCTGGATGGGCGAAGAGATCGTCATCTGGTCTGATCCAGCCGGTCAGATCTGCATCGCGAAATCAGTGTGTCCCCATCTGGGTTCCGATCTGGGGCCTGAGGCCGGTGCTCGAGTCGTGGGCGGGAGACTTGTCTGTCCCTTTCACGGGTTCGAGTTCGAGACCGATGGGCAGTGCGTGGCCACGCCATCCGGAGCGCCCGCCCGTTCCGCGAAGCTGGATCTCGTTGAAGCCCGTGAGATCGAAGGTCTCATCTTCGGTTGGTGGGGCCTCGGAGGGCGACCCTCGCAGTGGCAGTTGCCCGACGTTCCTTCATCCGGTGATGACTGGACTGACTTGCAGATCCGGACGATTCGATTCGCTGGCCATCCGCAGGAAACCAGCGAGAATTCGGTGGACATTGCGCACCTGAGCTATATCCACGGCTATCACAACGTCACCAACGAAACGCCGGTGTTGATCGACGGCCCACGGCTTGAGAGCCGGTTCGGTTTCTCGACAACCCGGAAGATTGCCAAGTTCGCCAAGCTGACCATGGACGTGTCGGCCATCGCCCACGTGATCGGGCTGGGGTACTCATTCGTCGAATTCCAAGAGCACTCCATTGGCATCAATGCCCGGCTGTGGGTGTTGGCGACACCAGTCGACGGCACGCTCATTGACCTGTCGATCGTCTCGAGGATGCGCACACTGCACAAACCCAAGCGACCGATCGCCGGCTTGAGCTTCTTGCCGACACGGATGCGAGCACCCATCGTGAACAAGTTCATTGCGGATCTGCAGATCCGGGACGTTCAACAGGATGTCGTCATCTGGAGTCGCAAGCACTACGTTCCACGGCCCCGGCTCGTTCGCACCGACGGCGAAATCATGAAGTACCGGGAGTACTGCGCACAGTTCTACCCCGGCGAGCGGCAGTGCGAGTCGCCCCGACGCTGAACTCGTCGGCCGGTCGCGACGAGCGTCGCGAATCTCATGGGTTCCGCGGCGGCAGACCCGTAGGCTGAGCACCGCCCACGTCGTGCGAGCAATCCGAGAACGACGCCCGTGGGCTGATACCGCCCGGCGTGCAGCGGGCCCGACGCATGCGTGCCCGATCAGAGGTGATGAAGATGACAGGCGAGACAACGACAGCCGAGCAGCAGGCCATGGTGCAGGAGTTCCTGGATGGCCTGGTGACGGCGTTCGGCATCGAGGCCAAGGCGGTGCCCGTCGCAGCAGACGACGACAGCTTCGAGATCAATCTTGAGGGCGAGAACGAGGCCCTGGGGCTGCTGATCGGGCCGCGCGGCCGCCACGTTGTTGCACTCCAGGAGGTTGCGAAGACCATGCTGCAGCGCAGGCTGCCAGGTGTGCGCCGCGCGCGAGTGCGGGTTGACGTGGGTGGCTACCGGCAGCGTCGCCGCGAGGCGCTTGAGGCATACGTACGCGAGCTCGCCGGCGCCGTAGTGGAACGCGGAACGGAGCGTGGACTCGAGCCGATGAACGCGGCTGATCGCAAAGTCGTACACGACACGGTCAACGAGATCGACGGTGTCGACACGATCTCGGTGGGCGACGAACCCCGGCGGCGCGTCGTGCTGGTGCCGTCCAGCCCGAGCGACGCTTCCAGCCCGAGCGACGCGGCGTAGTCCGTCCGATCGATCAGAAAAGCGGTCTCTTCCGGATCTGTTTCCAGGTTCGGGGGTATGCCGAATCGGCAGCTGTCAGGCACTCCAACTCCGCAAACGTCGGCGTACCTGCGGTTCGCTGTACGAAGCGCATTCCGAGCTGAGCGAGTGCATCGGGCGGCCAGCGCGTGTCACCGCGTCTGGGCGGCTCGCTGACCACGAGCCTGCCGCCCGCGCGCAACAGGCCGGCACTGCACTCGGCGGCCGCGGCTGGCGGCCCGAACGCCCGGCTCACGACGCCGTCGTAGGCATGGCGATGCTGGGCGAGGTGGGCAAGTTCGGCGGCATCGCCGAGCGCGACCGTGATGCGATCAGCGAGTTCGAGGTTCTGAACAGCAGTTTCGAGGAAGTCAGTCCGTCGTTGCGACCGATCCAACAGCACGAAATCGATGCTGGGTTGCTCCAGGGCCATCACGAGTCCGGGCACTCCCCCGCCGCTCCCGAGATCGCACCAGCGCTGACCGGGCACCGGTCGAGCCGCCGCGTGGTGGGCTCGTGCGTGCTCCACATGAACCAGGAGGTCACCCGGGCCCAGAAAACCTTGTTGCTGGCCGAGTTTGAGCACGGCAACGAGGCGTTCTTCTGCCGCCGTCATGATGCCGGGAACCGTATCTCACATGTTTCACGTGAAACACTGCCGCCCGCGCAGCAGGTTCACGGCTGGCCTACGCTGACTCTCGAGCGTCAATGAACGGAGACTGCATGGGCCGGATCATTGCGGTGACGAATCAGAAAGGCGGCGTCGGCAAGACGACGACGGCTGTCAATCTGTGTGCGTCGCTCGCCGACTCGGGCCAGAAGACGCTGCTCGTCGACATGGATCCACAAGGCAATGCCGCTACTGGTGCCGGCATCGACCCCCGTGCGGTGGGTACCTCGATGTACCAGGTATTGCTCGGCACGGCAGAGATCGCCGACTGCATCCAACCGACTGGCATCGAGAATTTCGACGTGGCACCGGCACGGTTAGAGATGTCTGGCGCGGAGATAGAACTCGTATCTGCCTTCAGTCGCGAGTTGAAACTCCGGCACGCTCTCGCCCCGATCACTGACGACTACGACTACATCTTCATCGACTGCCCGCCGTCACTCGGACTCTTGACCGTCAATGCGTTAAGCGCGGCGGTCGAGATCCTGGTGCCTGTCCAGTGCGAGTACTACGCGCTCGAAGGACTGGGCCAGCTGCTTCACAACGTGGAGATGGTGCGCCAGGGCCTGAATCCCGCCCTCGTCATCAGCGCCATCGTCATGGTGATGTATGACGCCAGGACACGGCTCGCAGCAGAGGTGGTCGCTGATGTGCGGCAACACTTTGGTGATCGGGTGTGCCGGGTCGTGATCCCGCGGACGGTGCGCTTGTCCGAAGCCCCGAGCGTGGGGCAGCCGGTGACGGTGTACGCGCCCAACAGCCGTGGCGCCGTGGCCTACCGAGAGCTCGCCCGGGAAATTCATGAGCGCGACGGGCAGACGGTGACGGCCGGTACCCGCGTGCCTCATGATCCCGCCTCGAATGAGGACCCCGAACAGGAGCAGGCAGATCCGGCTGGCATCTCGCCGGTCAGTCGCGAAGGAGCCCCCACATGAACGCTCAACGAGGACTCGGGCGAGGGCTCGGTGCACTCATCCCCACCGGCCGATCGGTCTATCGCGAGGTGCCCGTCTCAGCCGTCGAAGTCAACCCGCTGCAACCCCGGCAGCACTTCGACACCGATGCACTGGACACTCTGGCAGATTCGATTCGCCAGATCGGGGTCTTGCAGCCGATCGTCGTGCGCGAGACGGGCATCGTCGGCCGCTTCGAGATCATCGCGGGGGAACGTCGCTGGCGAGCGGCGCGCAGCATCGGTCTGGACACCATTCCGGTCGTCGTGCGCGCCGCGGACGACGAGTCCAGCCTCACGCACGCGCTGATCGAGAACGTTCACCGGGCCGATCTCAATCCCTTGGAAGAGGCGGCCGCGTACCGGCAGCTCATCGATGACTTTGGCGTCACCCATGACGAGCTCGGACGTCGCATGGGTCGCAGCCGTGCGGCGGTCACCAACTCGCTCAGGCTCTTGTCGTTGCCGGTGAATGTGCAGCGCTACTTGCTGGACGGAGAACTCTCCGCCGGTCACGCCCGTGCACTGCTCGGCTGTGATGACCCCGTCGAGCTCGAACTGCTCGCGGAGCGCGCCGTGGATGAAGGCTGGTCAGTACGCACGGTGGAAGAGGAAGTTCGATCCTTCGGAGCGCTGTCTGAACGCGAGTCGAAGCCGGATCAGACAACCGACGGGCCCGCAGCGCCGGGCCCGGCTGCCGAGGATCGTCCGGCAGCGGTGTTGGAGGTCGAATCAGCGCTGGCGGCCGCCCTCATGACTGCCGTGGAGGTGCAACTCGGCCGCCAAGGGGGTCAGATTGTCATCAGATTCGCCGATATGGAAGATCTCGGCCGGCTCTACGAGGCGTTAACCGACAACCTTCGGGCGACCCTCGAAGGTTGAGCGGTGTTTGCCGGCGGACTCAAGCTTTGTATGGCAGAGGCGCTGGCGCCGAGATTTGCAGCCTCAATCTGAACTTGTTGTCCACTAGCTGTGGACAACATGGGGAGAAGATTGCGTTGAGCTCAGGCGGCGGGCTGATCAGCGAGCAAATCCCGGGTCGACTGGGCAACGACGTCGGCCACTTCCCGGTTTCGTTCCAGCAGAGCGTCGATGCGTTCGAACCTGCACAGCACGGCGGGCATCGCGCTCTCACGCAGCATCGGCAGCCCCATGCCGTTCGTTTCAATGGAACCGAACATTGGTTCCAGCCTCTCCGCGATGTCGGCGGCGAGCGTCTGGCCGGCGCGGCTCACGAAGTGACGACCCTGGAAATAGCTGACCGAGGGCGCGGCCGGCTTGACCTCGAAGCCGATATAGACGGCTGCACCGAATCGGTTCACCTGCGCGGCTTGTGTTGACCAATCAGGATGGTGAACGGTCAGCACTTCGGCGCCGTCGCGCCCGATCTCGCGCCGCACCGACGCCGTGACGGGTTCGAGTCCGCCGGCTTCGCCCACGGCGATGCGCCGCCCGATCAGCTGGCCGCCGGCGGACTCCAAGCGCTGCCGTTCGGTGATGTGAGCGACGACCGATGCGTCGCCGAGCGGCCTCACCAGCTGCTGCAGCGTCTGCAGGGTTCGGCCACCGCAGACGCCGTCACCGCCCAAGCTCATATTCGTCTGGAAATCGGCGAGTGCTGCAGCGGTCAGGGGGCCCCAGATCCCGTCGATGCGCCCGACCGAGAAACCCAGCGTGCTGAGCATCCGTTGCACCTCCGCGACGTCATCGCCTCGCAGAGGTGGAGTTCGCAGGTACAGGAAGCGGTCTCCCAGCCGCTGGCCCGCCTCGATCAGCAGTCCCCATGTCTCGGGGCCGCAGATCCCGTCGACATCGATTGAGCGCTGCGCCTGGAAGGCCTTGACGGATTCGGCTGTCGCTGAGTCGAAGATGCCGGTGATCGGGCCGTGCCAGTGTCCAGTAGCGGTCAGCCGATGCTGGAGGTCTCGAACGTGCGGACCTGCCGCGCCGATGCCGAACGGTCGGATCAGAGGAACTCGCCGATCTCAGCCAGCAGGGCGCTCTTGGGCTTGGCGCCGACGAGACGCTTGGCCGGTTCGCCGTCGCGGAACATGATGAGCGTCGGAATGCTCATCACCTGGTAGCGCATGGCCAGGTCGGGACTCTCGTCGACGTTGACCTTGGCGATGCGGATGTTGTCGTGCTCCGAGGCGATCTCCTCGAGAATGGGGGCGATCATCTTGCACGGTCCGCACCATTCGGCCCAGAAATCCACCAGCACAGGGCTGTCAGCACTGCCGACGGTCTCGTCGAACGTGCTGTCGTCCAAGGTGGATATACCTTCGGCCATCGCTGGCTCCTCATCTCGTGGTTGCCGCGAGGCTACCGCTGCAGTCTCGTTCGACGGCGGTTGACGGCGCGATCAGTGACCTTGCGCTTCGAGCCAGCGTTCGGCGTCGATGGCCGCTTGGCAGCCTGAGCCGGCGGCTGTCACTGCTTGGCGGTAGTAATCGTCTTGGACGTCGCCGCAGGCGAAGACGCCTTCGATGTTCGTGCGCGCGCTGCCGGCTTCGGTCACGAGATAGCCGTTGGGCTTGCGGTCGAGCCAGTCCGCGAACAGATCAGTGTTCGGTCGATGCCCGATCGCTATGAACAGGCCGGAGATGTCGAGCGGCGAACGCTGCTTCGTCTGCGTGTCCTCGAGCGTGACGCCTTCGAGGCGCTCGTCGCCCAGGATTTCGACCACCTGCCGGTTCCAGAGGAACTCGATCCGCTCGTTGGCGAAGGCCCGATCCTGCATGATCTTCGAAGCGCGCAACTCGTCGCGTCGATGCACCACGTACACCTTTGCTGCGAAACGCGTCAGGAAGGTGGCCTCTTCGAGGGCGCTGTCGCCGCCGCCCACCACCGCGATTTCCTGACCCCGGAAGAAGAAACCGTCGCAGGTGGCACAAGTGGACACGCCGTGACCGATGAGACGCTCCTCATGGGGCAGCTCGAGCAGCAAGCTCTGCGCACCGGTCGACACGATCACCGTGCGCCCGCGGTAGCAGGTATCCCCCACCCATACTGAGAACGGTTGTTCTCCAAAATCGACCTTGGTGGCCTTCGCGGTGAGGAATTCGGCACCGAAGCGTTCGGCTTGAGCCCGGAAGCTGGCCATCAAGTCAGGACCCAGGACGCCGTCGGGAAATCCGGGATAGTTCTCGACATCGGTAGTCAGCATGAGCTGTCCACCGGGCTGGTCGCTGGTGGAAGACGGCTCGCCCTCGATCACGAGCGGCCGCAAGCTGGCCCGTGCGGTGTAGATGGCAGCGGTGAGGCCAGCCGGGCCGCTTCCGACGATGATGACGTCGCGTGGAGCGGCGTCAGCAGGCTCGGCGTCGTGCGCAGCGGCGGCAGGAGACCCGGCGCTGCCGCTCATGTTCTCCTCGCCGCGCGCGGTCGCCGCTTGGACCACGCCAATGCTCCGGCACCGCCGAATGCGCCGCCGGCGATCAGGTGCGCAGACCACACGTCGCCCGGCACCGCGATATCGAGTGCCCTGATCGCTGCAATGGCCACCAGCACCACGACACCGACCGCCGCGGTGAGAATAACCAGGCCGTACACCAGTGCTCGCGCGGCTGTGATCAGCGGTCCGCTCGTCCGGGAGCGCACGGCGTCGACGGCATCGGCAAACCGAGCGACGGCCGCGTCGATGCTGTCGTCGGGCGTTTCGCGAGAGTCCGTCTCCCGCTTGAAGATCATCGGCGGAAGCCTAGAGGCTGAGCCAGAGGCGAAGCCGTGGCCCGAGCGGCCCGTGAGCGCCAGCGAACAAGAGCGGGAGGCACAGGGCGAAGCCGTGGCCCGGGCGGCCCGTGAGCCCAATCACATGGGCATGGGGAACAAGAGCGGAGAAGGACGTGTTGAGTCGCTATCAGGGCGTGACGGCGTCGGTGCTGGGCGGTGCTTCGGCTCCGCGGATCGTGGTGGCGACTTCGATCCGGGAAACCGTGACCCGATGCCCGCCGTTGGCCAGCTCGTCACCGAGATCGGTGATCCATACGAGCAGGGCAGCAGCCTCGGCAGCGGGCACATCCAGCGTTGTGGAACCGGTGATGTCCTGGGCTGTCGCCACCGGGCTTCCCCAGTCGATCAAGGTGCGATTGCGCTCGCTCGATGCGTACAGCTCGAAGGACCACCCGACAGTAGGGGAATCGATCAACAGGCGCTCTACCGAGTGCGGCTCATCGCCGTACAGCACGACGATCAGCCCGACACCGTCCTTGAGCCCGCCGAAGTCCCGGGTGTTGTAGCGCGCGGTGCTCCAGCCGGTGCTCGGATCGCCGTCGTTGATGAAGATGAGTCGTTCGGGATGCTCGATCCGGTCGTCGCCTGCCGGATCGAAGTCGGTGATGGATTCCAGCAGGATCGGTGCTCGACGAACTTGAGTCGTCGTCGGTGCTGGCGGGACGGTCGGCGCCGTCTGCGGCGCGGCGGTCACCGTGGTCGCGGCCGCAGTTGCCGACGGCACCACCGTGACGACTGGCTGCGTGCCAGCGGCTGGGGCCGCGGTCACGGGGGGCGGCGATGTTTCCGTGGGGGGTTCGGACGGCTGCCCGATGACCAACGCAACCCCGACGAGCGTGGCGGCTGCTGCCACGAGGATGCCGACCGGTGCAAGCCAGTGCCGCTCTGCCTGCCACACCGACCTGCGATCGGCGCCTGCGTTGTCGGTTGCCGGCATCTCCTCCACGACCGACCGCAGTGCGAGCAGCATCGACGGGACATCGGGCCATGGATCCGACGCACTGATAGCCCGTGCCAGCACCGGGGCCACGACATCGGGCACGACTGGGTCGAGTTCCCAGGTGCCATCCGGTCGCCGCTGAGGTGCCGCCCCGACGATGAGTCGGTGCGCGAGCACAGCGATCGAAGCCAGATCAGCGCGCCGTGTCGCGGGAATGGTGACGGCATCATCGGTAGGCGGGCCGTTGAGAATGACCCATCCCACCTCGGCGCGCCACCCGATGTATTCGGCGTCGACGCCGCCGTGGGCGAAGCCTGCGCTGTGCAGGACGGCCAGCGCTTCGGTCACCGCGATGACAACGCGGATCGCTTCGGCCGCTGCCAGACGCCTGGTGTCACCGTTGGGTGCCGCGAGCTCGTCAGAGAGCATCCTCGTGGGCAGTTGCTCGGTGACGATCGCAAAATGGTCTGCCTCGTCGTAGGTGTCGAGGATGTGCAGCAAACCGTGGTGCTCCACCCGCGCCAGTGCTTTGGCCTGCAGGCGCAGGCGGTGACCTATCTCGCTGTCGGCAGTTGCCCGGCGGATCGTGACCGGTCGATTGAGCGTGCGATCCAAGCCGGACCACGTCTCGACGGCGCCCGGCTGCAGCAGTTCGTGCCGCTCGTACCGTTCGTTGGAGCCGGTGTCGGTCACTCCTTCGTAACGAAGACCACGCCGATGGTGCCGACACCTGCGTGCGCTCCGACGACCGGACCGATCAGCATCACCCTGGGCTCCGGGTCGGTGAGCGGCGCGATCCGTGCCACAAAATCGTCGACATCGTCACAGTCCGCATGCATCACCGCGATCTGCGAGATATTGGGACCTTCTGCGGCCACGAGGTCGACCAGGTGCACGAGTGCTCGAGTGCGTGTTCGCTGCTTGCCTGCCGGCTCGACGCGGCCGTCGGTGACCGTGATCAAGGGCTTGATCGACAGGACCGAGCCGAGCAGCGATTGCGCAGCGCCGATGCGGCCGCCCTTGCGCAGGTTCTCCAACGTGTCCAGGGCGGCGTGAACGCGGACCCGCTGCGCCGAGGTCCGTGTGGCATCGGCAATCTGCGACCCGTCGGCACCGGCGGCGGCAAGTTCGGCGGCAGCGATGACCAGCAGCCCGAGACCGGCGCTGACCGTTCGGCTGTCCACCACATGACAGGTGAGCCCGTTCGGGGCCTCTGACGCCGCTTGTTGCGCGGCTTCGATCGTTGCAGAGAGATCCCCGCTCAGGGTGATCACGACGACGTCGCTCGCGCCGGCGTCTGCGGCGCGCTGGTATGCCTCGGCGAAGGCACCGGGGGAGGGCGCGGCGGTGGACGGAAGCTCGTCGCTGGTCCGGCAGCGCTTCCAGAAGTCAGCCGTGGTGAGCTCGACGCGATCGGTGAACGACTGCATGCCGAACCGGATCTCCAACGGAACCACCGTGATGCCAAGGCCGGTAGCGACCTCTTCGCTGAGATCGCAGGAACTGTCGGTGATGATGTGCACTGGGGCTTGCGCTGTCATTTCGGCTCAGCCTCCTTGGTTGTCGTCGGTGGGGGACTGGTCAGCGTCGGCATCGTGGGCGTCGTGCGTGCGTTGCGCACGCGTCGGCGCCACACGGGACAGTTGCGAAGTTAGTGCTCGGGCCACGGGCAGCCGGAGCGCCAGGCCGCAGCCGAGGTGAACTCCCGCCATGGTCACGCCGGCAACCGCGACTCGCAGCACGGCAGGCACCGGTGCCAGCACGAGCGTGACCCCCAGACCGACAACGAACGTCACGACCGCCGGCACCAGGTGACGCGTTATCGCGCCCCCGAACAGTCGCTCCTTCGGCCAGTCGGCCAGGGTTGTCATGCCGGCCCTGGCGGAGCGCCGTTGCATGACCGCTCGACGCAGCAAGCCCAGTTCGACCCAGGCGCCCACCGCCGCACCGAGCGCCAGACCTACTGCGCCCAGGCGGGCCGGCAGCGCGGGATCTGAGCGGATCCCCGCATCCAGCAGCGACCAGGTGGACTCCAGCGAGAACAGGTCGATGTCGCCGAATCCGGTGAGTGCGCCCTCGAGCACGAGCACCCGGTCCAGCGGCAGCATCAGTGCCGCGCCGACCGCCAGCGAGACAGCCAGCCGGATGGCTGCGATGGTGGCTGCCGTGCGCGTGTCGCGTGCGGCGAACAGGACGTTCTGGCACAGCCTCGACGCCACGAGCGGCACCAATCCGAGCGAATAGGCGCCCAGCACGAGGGCGATCAGGGTGATGTCGTCGTCTGCGATCGCCGTGCGCAGCCCGGCGAGATTGAACACCGAATCGGTGAGCGGGCCGCCGGCCGCGAAGTAGACCGCCACCACGCCGGAGACGCCGAAGGCAGTCGCGCACAGCCGGGCGGACGTGCGCTCGGCGATCGTGGCGGGCTCGCGGGTCCGGCTCAGCTCGGTCAGCTCGGCGGCGGCGATGCTGGTGCCGATCAGGCTCAGCGGCAGCAGGTACAGCGTCTGCGCGGCGGCCATCGCTGCTGCGGCTCCCACGCTGAGCAGCGATGCCAGCGCGAGATCCAAGAAGGCGGAGATCTGCAGTACCCCGCGACCGGCCACCGCAGGCCCGAACCGCTTGATGACCCCGGCTGCTTGCCGCTCCCGCCAACCGAAGTTCAGGGTGATCCGCGGGTCTGCCCGCCAGACACCCCGCAACTGCACGAGCACCTGGGCTGCTGCGCCCGCAGTCACGCCCCAGGCCAATGCCGTGGCGCGGTCGGCGCCCGCCACGCCCCATGCGAGCACGCCGACCAGCACGGCGATCTGGGTCGCATTCCACACCACTGGCGCCACGTAGGAGAGGAAGAAGCGACGGTGGCTGTTGAGCACTCCCAGGCACCATGCGCTCAGCACCGCCAGCGCCGTGCCGCACACCGTGATGCGCACGAGCGTGACCGTGAGCTCGAAGCGCTCGCCCACAAATCCCCAGGCGATGAGTCGCACCAAGGGTCGCGCGGCAAAGATGCTGATCAGCGCAGCGCTCGCGGTGACTGCGACCAGGAACGTGGCAATGGCGCCGGCCAACCGCCCCGCTGCGCGCTCATCGCGCTCGGTCAGCGAGCTGTAGGCGGGAACGAAGGCTCCCGACAGGGCACCTTCGCCGAGCAGGTTCTGGAGGAAGTTCGGGATGCGCATCGCGGCGGCGAACGCATCGCCGATGGTGCCGATCCCGAGAACGTTGGTGACGAGCGCTGTGCGAACGAGACCTGACAGGCGTGAGGCGCCGATGCCGGCTGCTGCCGCTGCGGCGCCCTGCTGTCGGCGCATGGTGGCGCCCGATTGCTGCTCGCTCAGCCGGCGAGCCGCAATTCCACTTGCTCGCGGGCCTCGTCCTCGGTGACGTCCATGCTGATGGACAGTTCCGAGACGAGAATCTGCCGCGACTTCTCCAGCATCGACTTCTCGCCGGCCGAGAGACCCTTGGCGTTCTCGCGCAATGCGAGGTTCCGGACCACTTCGGCGACTTGGTAGATGTCGCCGGACTTCAGCTTCTCCTGGTGATTCTTGAAGCGCCGGCTCCAGTTGGCCGGTTCGCGGACATCCTTCTTGGCGAGCAGCTCGAAGAGATCCTCGACGTCATCGGTGTCGATCGGCGGTCGCATGCCGACCTCGTCGACCATGTCGGCGGGCACCTTGACCGTCAGTTCACCGTGCGCCGTCTTCAGCACCAGGTACTCACGGACTTCGCCGAATTCGTCTCGCTCCTCGCGGGCCATGATCTCCGCAGCACCGTGGTGGGGGTAGATCACGCGGTCGCCAAGCTGAAACTTCATCGTCACCTGCTGAATTCATCGATCAGGATTCACCGGAGGATGCCAGAAACTCTCACTGCTGCCACCGGGCCGCTGCAGCCGCGGCGGCAGGCGCCAGGTCAGCCGGCGCCGAGCGGGTACTTCCGGATGAGGTGATTCCAGCCGCACTCCGGGCACACCTCCAGCTCGTAGGCCATGAAGTTGCCGTTGCGCTGGGCGACACGCTGGAGTTCTGCGTCGGAGAGCACGCATTTGCCCCCGCTGCCCATGCGCGGGCCGAAGACGTAGCCGACGATGCGCAGGTCGCCGTCAGGGCACAGCGGGCAGCGTCGGCCGAGCGGCGGGGCGGCATTGCGAGCGGCTCGCAGCAGATCGGGGTGGGCATCGCACGCCTCGGCACGTGACACCACACCCGCTTCCACATCCGCGAGCAGACGCCGTCGCCGGAGCCGGTAGTCGACCGATCCGGGAACAGCCGGGGCGGGTTCGGGTGCGATGCGAGGCTGGAGCGCCACGCGGCTCACGCTAGTGCCCGGGCGCAAATGCCCTCGGCCCTAGTGCTCGCGGCTCTGGTGCCAGGCTGTGAGCAGCCCGCAGGCCTCTTCGGCATCCACCGGGCCGTGCTCGACCTGCTGGATACGCAGCCATTCGAGAGCTTCGCCGACTGCCGGGCCTGAGGTTCCGAGCAGCTCCATGACGCGACGACCGTCGATCGGCAGACGTCGAAGGCCCGCACCTTCGTCCGCTCGAACCTCGGCCAGCCATGAGGCGAATGGCTCGTGGACGGCCCGACCCCACCCAGCCAAGCTGGCGACTGCCGCGTCCAGCTCCGGCTCGTGATCAACGACCAGCTGTCGTGCGATCCGTCGCGCAGCCGCGTGGTCGGCTCCGACTGCTGCCCCTGCAGCTGTGGCGCCAGCCTCGAGTGCCCGGGTCGCGCGGAGGATCGCTGCAACTTTCCTGCGGGTTGCGTTGTCGCAGCGCAACGCAGACAGGCACCTGGTTGCAGCGGCTTCGTCGCACACGGGTCCGAGCAGGATGGCCCAGCGGTGGGCGACGAGGTCGCCGAGATGAGCAACGTCGTCCAGCGCGGCAGCCGGCACTGCGGCGTCGGCATGCCGCCATGGCGGCAGGAGGTCTCCCAGCAGGCCCGTGTCGTCCAAGAAGCGGAGGCCGGCGGCGGGCTGAGGCAGTTCGAGCAGCTTCGTGAGCTCGGCCTCGATGCGTTCGCGTGACACGATGGCCAACCGCGGGCGCGAGCTGTGCACCGCCGCGACGAGTTCCGGCGTGGCGATGAGCGACAGCTGCGCGCTGAACCGGGCCGCCCGCAGCATCCGCAGCGGGTCATCGGCGAACAAGCCCTCTGGCGGCGATGGCGTGCGCAGGACACCGTCCGCGAGATCCGTCAAGCCGTCGAACGGGTCGAGCAGCGACCAATCGGGGAGTTCGATCGCCATGGCATTGACGGTGAAGTCGCGCCGGCTCAGATCCGTCGCGACATCGTCGGAGAAACGCACGTGCGGCTTGCGCGAGCCGCTGTCGTAGGCCTCTGCCCGATGGGTAGTGATCTCCACGGTCGTGCTGCCGCGGCGCGCGCCGATGGTGCCGAAACGCTTTCCCTGATCCCAGACGGTGTCTGCCCAGCCGGCGGCGAGCTCCGCTATCCGATCCGGGACGGCGTCGGTGGTGATGTCGATGTCGCCGGTCAGACCATGACCGAGCAGCGCGTCGCGGACGAGTCCGCCGACGAGAAAGAACCGATGTCCCGCGCCGGCGAATGCTGCCGCCAGCGGTTCGATTCGTTCCAGGAGCTCTCGCCGGTCATCGTCGCTCAGCACCTGTGCGCCCGGCTGCGGCCCCCGAGCCGGGGTCGATCCCGCGGGGTTCGATGTCACTGCGTCGAGCGTACAAATCGGTCGGCCACCGCCGAGTCCCGGGCCCGAGCGGCCAGCGAATTCGCGGTACCCTGCGCCGGATGCCCGCTCGCCAGCGCTGGGCTCGATGGCTCCTGTGGCTTGTGCTGGCGTTGGCGATTGCGGCAGGCACCGCAAGCCGGCTGCTGGACAGTCTCCCCTCGCCCCCGCAGCATGCGTCGGTGGCGCCGAGCGTGCTCTATGACCGCTACGGGACACCGATCGCCGAGATCGGCCCGAGCGTCCCGCACGCATCGCTGGGCCTGGAAGACATGGCGCCGGCACTCGTCGATGCCATGGTCGTGGTGCTGGACCCGAGCTTTCTGGAGCGTGACGGCGTCGATGCCGGGGCGTATGCGGCGGCGCTGCAGCGACTCTGGGGGGAATCGGATCCGGCGCGCGACGGGATCATGCGCAGGTATCTCGAGACCGTCCACGACCCTCACGACGGCGCTGCGGGCGAGGCACGCCTGCTGTTGGCAGAGCTGAGGCTGGGCCGTCAGCTCAGCCGGCCGGAGATTCTCGAGCGCTTCGCCAACATCGTGTACCTCGGCCGTGGCGCCTACGGAGTTCATGCCGCGGCCAACGCTTGGTACGGCATCCCCGCTTCGGATCTGACCGTCACCCAGGCGGCCTACATAGCGTCGCTCGTCGACGCCCCCTGGGGTGTCGATGCGGTGTCGGGTCCCGCCGGCGACCGGTTCCGGTCTGCCCGGGAAGCTCGCGACCGGGTGCTCGTGACGATGTACCAGCACGGCCTGCTCACGCCCGACGAATTGACGACGGGGCGATCCCAGCCCGTGCCTGCCGGCGTTCGACCGGCGGCCGCTCTTGGTGTCGGCGCGGCCGGTGTGGGCGCCTCCGACAGCGGCGCCGTCGACGCTGCGGCGGGCGGGTTCGTCCGCATGCTCATTGCTGAGGCGGGCCTGACGGCCGTGGTAGGGCAGGCATATGTCGAGCTCGTCGAGCGGTACGGCATTCATCGAGTGGTCACTGGCGGGCTGCACGTCACGACCAGTGTCGACGTGCCCGCCCAGCGCGCCGCGGTACAGGCCGTTCGTGCCCAGCTCGACGGCATGGCCGGCCTCGTGGCTGGCGCCGAGATCGCCGTGCTGGACCGCAGCGGCGATGTGCGCGTGCTCGTGAGTGCCGCCGGCGCCTCGACGTCAGGTGACGTCGATGCAGACGCCGGGTTGCAGCCACGGCCGCTCGGCGATCTGCTCGGTCCGGCAGCAGATGTCTGGGGGGCGTGGATCGCCGACGACGTTGACGACGAGACCTCTGCCGGCACCGTCCTGCGAGTTGGCGACGCGTCGCAGGTTGCGGCGGCGTTCAGCGTCGTCGCCACCGGCGGGGAGCGGCGCACGTCGCGGGTCGTGCTCGAAGCAGGCGACGGCCCGCCGAGCCGGTTGCTGCCCGACCGCGACACGGATCGATGGCCGATGCAGCGCACCCCGGTCCCCGCAGCGGCATCGATCAGTGAGCTGCAAGCCGGCATGGACGCGCTCACGCTGCCCTCCGGTGTGCCGGCGCTCGGCCTCGCCGGAGTCTCGGCAGGCACTGGTGACGCATGGTTCGCCGGATGGACCACGCACTACACCGCCGCCGTGCGGCTCACATCGAGGCTGCCGACAGCCGAGATCGACCTTGCGCCGGCGACCGGTGAGCTGTTCGCGGCGGTCCTGGATCCCCTGCAGCATCCGCCCTAAGAGGCTGAGCCGAATGGCGAAGCCGTGGCCCGAGCGGCCCGTGAGCGCAGCGAACAAGAGCGGGAGATAATGACCATGCAATGGGCAGGTGCGCCATTCCGCGCACGCTCCAAGGCGCGACTGCGCGCGGTGACGCACAGGTAATTCAGGGTGTGATCAACGGGCGCGGGGCCTAGCGTTGCGAGCGCACCACGGGCATTTGCGTGCCCGTCCAGCCACAGGCGTCTGCGACGCTTGCAGCGGGCCTGCTCATTGGGGCCGGGTTCGCAGGGTGGGTGCAGCAACACATCCCTGCCCCGCACGGGGCCCCGCCCCGGCGGGTCCACAGGAGGTCGCCCCCAATTGCGCGCGTACGAGCTGATGGTCATCTGCGACGGTGACCTGGAGAACGCTGAAGCCCGCAAGGCCATGGACGAAGTCCAGGGCCGCATTTCAGAGATCGGCGAGGTGGCCTCGTTCGATTTCTGGGGTTTGCGTGACTTTGCGTACGAGATCAACCACAAGACACGCGGCTACTACTCGGTGATCGAGCTGCGGGCTGAGCCCGGAGCGATGGACCCGGTTGAGCGGTACCTGCGGATCGCGGACGACGTCGTCCGCCACAAGCTCATCCGACTCCCCGACGACGAAGCGCAACGGCGCGGATTGCTCGACGAGGGGTCGACCAACAGCCACTAAGCGGAGGCGTCATGGCTGACAACACCATCACCGTGGTGGGCAATCTCACCCGCGATCCTGAACTTCGATTCACCCAGACCGGCCGCGCCCGGGCAGTGCTCGGCGTAGCCGTGAACCGGCGGTGGATGAACCGCCAGACGAACGACTGGGAGGAGCAAGTCAGCTTCTTCAACGTCGTCTGCTGGGCCGAACTCGCCGAGAACGTCAGCGAGTCGCTGGCCAAGGGCAACCGCGTGGTCGTCACCGGGCGGCTCGAGCAGCGCAGCTGGGAGACACCGGACGGCGACCAGCGCAGCGTTGTGGAGATCGTTGCCGACGAGATTGCGCCATCGCTGCGCTGGGCGACAGCCGAGATCACCCGGATCCCGCGAGGCCCGGCCGGCGACGGGGGCGGATCCCGCGAGCGCCGCGGCGGGGGCGGCTGGGAATCCGGCGACAGCGCACCACAGCAGTCACCTGAGGAGGAACCGTTCTAATGCCACCACGCAAGCGAACCGGTCGGGCCCGCGCGAAAGACCTGCGGAGCCGTCCGCGTCGGCGCAAGGTCAGCCCGCTCACCACGGCGGGGGTGTCCTACGTCGACTACAAGGACGTCGAGCTGCTCAGGTCGTTTGTCTCCGAGCGAGCCAAGATCCGGGCTCAGCGTGTCTCGGGCAACAATCGCCAGCAGCAGCGCGAGGTGGCCCGAGCGATCAAGACGGCCCGGGAGATGGCGTTGATCGAGTATGCGCGCCGGCCGATGACGCAGCGGCGGGGCGACAAGCGACGCGGCCAGCGGCCGGGCGACGACCGTCGCCCGCCTGTCGATCGAGCAGATGGTCCGCCGGGCGACGAGCGGGAACACCACGACGACGTGGTCGACGAGCATCTCGACGAGGTCGTTTCCCCGGCACCTGCTGCGGTGGCAGGGGAGCAGGCATGAAGGTCGTGCTGCGCAGCGATGTCGACGGGGTCGGCACCGCCGGATCGGTGATCGACGTGGCGGACGGGTTCGCCCGCAACCACCTGATACCTCGCGGGCTGGCCCTGCGAGCGACGGACGGCACCGTGAGCCAGGCGGCGGCCATGGCCCGAGCGCGGTCCGCGCGTGATCTGCGCGAACGCGAGACAGCCGAGCGTGTCGCTAGGGAACTGGTCGCGGACGGTGTGACGATTGCTGCCCGGGCTGGCTCGGGAGCGCATCTCTACGGATCGGTCACGACCGCGGAGATCGCTGCGGCGATGACGGCCCGGACAGGCGCAGACGTTGATCGGCGCAAGCTGACGATCGAAGCGCCGATCCGGACCATCGGCACGCACGAGGTCTCGGCAGAGCTGCACCCTGACGTGTCGTTCACCTTCAACGTCGAGGTCGTTGCGCTGAGCTAGCTCGACGCCCCGACGCCGGGCGTGAGCCCGACATCCGTGGGTTGCCTGTCACACCCCTCGTTCAGACTCGGGGTGTGATCTCATCGAGCATCGCGGCATGTGGACAACCTGCGCGTTTTCCACACCTACGGGCCGCGATTTCCACGTCAAATCCCCGCGCATTCCTCATGTATCTCGCAGGGCGCGCAGGGCAAGGTATCCGGCAATGAGTCTCGCCGAGCTGCCGACCGATGTTGCGCGCCGAGTCGGCGGCCGGGTCCCGCCGCAGAACATCGACGCCGAGGAATCGGTGCTCGGGGCGATGCTGCTCTCGAACGATGCCATCGGCGCCGCTGTCGAGCGTCTCGCCGTCGATCACTTCTATGTGCCCGCGAACGGCCTCGTGTTCGAGGCGATCGAGTCGCTCTATGTCTCCTCCGAACCGGTCGACTGCCTGACCGTCGCCGATCAGCTCGAGCGCAGCGGCAATCTCTCCGCGGCCGGGGGTGCCGAGCGCCTGCTGGCGCTCGAAGCCGCCACGCCCACGCTCACCCACATCGACCGCTATGCGCGCATCGTGGAAGACACCGCGCTGCTGCGCCGCTTGATCGCCGTCTCGTCGGAGATCTCAGAGCTTGCGCACAGCCGCCCCGACGACACGGCTGCAGCCATCGACCAGGCCGAGTCGCTGGTGTTCAGCGTGGCCGAGCGCCGAATCGTCGACTCCACCCAGTCCCTGCACGACTTGCTCGACGAGAGCCTCGACCGGCTGGAGGAGCTGTACGAGCGGGGCGATGCGTTCTCCGGTCTGGCGACCGGCTTCTCCTCGCTGGATCGCATCCTGGCGGGGATCCAGCCGTCATCGCTGGTCGTCGTGGGCGCCCGCCCCGCGATGGGCAAGACGTCGCTGGCGCTGACGATGGCCTCCAGCGTGGCCTTGGAACTGCAGCAGCCGGTGCTGCTCTTCTCGCTGGAGATGAACCATGCGGAGCTGACGGGCCGGCTGCTGGCCTCCGATGCCCGGGTCGACGCCACGCGGGTGCGGACGGGCCAGCTGCGTGCCGACGAGTGGAACCACATCACGCGCAGCGTGGGTCGCCTAGGCGACGCGCCCATGTGGATCGACGACAACCCGAACGTGACCGTCACCGAGATTCGCGCCAAGGCCCGGCGGCTGCGCAGCCGGCTGGGCAGCCTGGGACTGATCGTGGTCGACTACCTGCAGCTCATGAGCGGGCGCGCGAACGCCGAGAACCGCCAGGTGGAGATCGCAGAGATCTCACGTGGCCTCAAGATCCTGGCCCGCGAGCTGGAGACGCCGATCGTGGCGCTCTCGCAGCTGAGCCGGAATCTGGAGTCGCGCAGCGACAAGCGGCCCATGCTGTCGGACCTGCGTGAATCGGGTTCGATCGAGCAGGACGCGGACATCGTCATGTTCATCTACCGCGACGAGATCTACAACGAGGACACTGCCGATCGAGGCATGGCGGAGATCATCGTCGCGAAGCATCGCAACGGGCCTACTGGCACTGCGCGACTGGCGTTCATGCCGCAGTACACGCTCTTCGCCGACATGGCACACGAGTAGCTGATGACTGAGGACTTTTCCGCAGGTGCCGCCCAGGTGCTGGCCGCTGACGGCGGCAGCACGATGTTCCTCGGCGACGATCTCATCCCGTACCTCGTGCTGGCCGTGGGCGGCGCGCTGCTGGTGGGCAACCTGGCAGCCATGGTGCGCCCGCGCCGTGTGGGCGACGGTGGAGCACCGGTGCGGGCGCCGGCACGGCGGGCGGTGCCGCTCGCACTCGTGGGACTTGTCGCAGCGATCTGGGCGCTCGCGACGCTGCTGGCGGGGTGAGTGGAGCGGGTGAGGGGAATCGAACCCCCGTTATCAGCTTGGGAAGCTGAAGTTCTGCCATTGAACTACACCCGCGGAATGAGGCCGGAGCCTATTCATAGGGAAGGGAGCCGAGGTGATCCTGTCGGACCGGAGCATCCGTGAAGCGCTCGAGAAGGGCCGCATCGTCATCGAGCCGCTGGGCGACGCAGCAGTGCAGCCGTCATCGGTGGATCTGCGGCTGGATGCCACCTTCCGGGTCTTCCGCAACCACACCCGTCGAGTCATCGATGTCATCGAAGACCAGACCGACCTGACCGAGGAGGTGGAGGTCGCCGCGGGCGACGCGTTCATCCTGCACCCGGGCGAGTTCGCGCTGGGCTCCACGCTCGAACGCGTGGCAGTCTCTGACGATCTCGTCGGCCGCATCGAGGGCAAGTCGTCGCTGGGGCGTCTTGGCCTGCTCATCCACACCACGGCCGGATTTGTGGATCCCGGCTGGGACGGCTACCTGACCCTCGAGCTCTCTAACGTGGCCAACCTGCCGATCACGCTGTACCCGAGCATGAAGATCTGCCAGATCAGCTTCATGGAGATGACCACGCCGGCCGAGCACCCCTACGGCGCCGAGCTGCTGGGATCCAAGTACCGGGGTCAGCGCGGCCCCACACCCAGCCGCTACCACGAGAACTTCCGCTCCCGCCGCATGCTGTAGCCCGGCTGCCGGAGCGGTGGCGGGGCTCAGTCGTCGGCGGCTTCGAGGGCGTCGATGAGGTGGATGGAGATGTCGGCCACCTTGACCTCGTCGTCCTCGACGCCGTGGCCCTTTACGCCATCGTCGATCATGATGTAGCAGAACGGGCACGCAGTTGCGATGCGGTCGGCGCCGGTGTCGAGCAGCTCACGTGAGCGCTCGTCGTTGACCTTGGTGCCGATGGTCTCCTCCATCCACATGCGCGCCCCGCCGGCGCCGCAGCACATGCCCTTGGTGCCGTTGCGCGGTGCCTCCACGATCTCCACGCCGCCCAGGCTGCCGATGACGTTGCGGGGCGCCAGGTACACGTCGTTGTGGCGGCCCAGGTAGCACGAGTCGTGGTACACGACCCGCTCGTCCAGCCGCGCCTCCGACAGATCCAGGCGCCCGTCGGCCACGAGCTGCTCGAGGAACTGGGCGTGGTGGATGACTTCCCAGTTCCCGCCGTACTGCGGGTACTCGTTGCGCAGCGTGTTGAAGCAATGCGGGCACTGGGTGATGACTTTGCGGACACCCATGCCGTTCAGCGCTGCGATGTTCTCCGCCGCGAGCATCTGGAAGAGGTACTCGTTGCCCGATCGCCGAGCGCTGTCGCCGGTGCAGTTCTCGCCCGGGCCCAGGATGGCGAAGTCGACTCCGGCGCGCCGCAGCAGCTTGGCCGTGGCCACCGACACCCGGCGGTTCTTGTCGTCGAACGACCCGGCACAGCCCACCCAGTAGAGATACTCGTGATCGAACGGGTCATCGGCGTCGACCACCTCCACATCGAGACCGTCGGCCCAGTCGGCCCGTTCGCCGTTGTTGAGGTTCCAGGGGTTGGCGTTGTTCTCCATGCCCCGGAACGCACCGCCCAGCTCGGCGGGGAACTCGCTCTCCATCAGCGTCAGGTAGCGGCGCATGTCGAGGATCTTGTCGAGGATCTCGATGTTGACCGGGCAGTTCTCGTCGCACGCCTTGCACGTCGTGCACGCCCAGAGCTCTTCGTGGGTGATCCGCTCGAACACCGAGTCCGCAGCCACGGTGATCTCGGCGTCGGTGCCGATCGGCGGCGTCACCCCGCCGTGCTCGCCGGTCGCGGCCATGATCTCGCCGGTCTTCAGCACGATCTCGCGGGGATCGAGCGGCTTGCCCGTGGCATGGGCCGGGCACACCGCAGTGCAGCGGCCGCACATGGTGCAGGCGTCAGTGTCGAGCAGCTGCTTCCAGGTGAACTCGTTCACCGTCGATACGCCGATGGTCTCGATGTCTTCGGCTTCCATCAGGTCGGGCACCATGCGCATGGCGCCCTTGGGGCGCTCACGGTCGCGCAGGTACATGTTGAGCGGCGAGGTGAACATGTGCCGCAGCATGGTGATGGGCAGCATCACCAAGAAGGCCATGAAGCAGCCCACATGGGCGATCCACCACGCCTGGTGCCAGCCGCGGATGTTGGCGAGGCCGTCGAACGCTGCCGACAGCGGGTAGCCGATGAACGACCACTGCTCGTATGCCGGCCGGCCGTCGATCACGATGCGCATGGCCTCGGCCACGAACCCGGTGGCACCCAGCGCGGCGAGCACGATCAGGATCACCATGTGCTCTGGCCGCGACTTGATCCGGATGCGGTACGGGCGCGCGGCATACCGGCGCACGATCGCCCACACCGCTCCGACCAGGAAGATTGCTCCCGCCAAGTCGCCGACGAAGCTGAAGCCCTGGTAGGTGGGCCCCACGAGGAACTTCGCAGCCGTCGGCAGCTGGTGATTGATCTCGAGCGTGGTGGTGACGGCCAGCAGCACCAGGAATCCGTAATAGAGCAGTGCGTGCATCACGCCGGCGGCCGGATCGCGCAGCAGTGTCTGCATGAGCACGCCGCCGCGGTAGTCGTGCAGCCGCCGGCGGGCGTTGGACGCCGTGGTGGAGCGTCGATCGGGCGCGCCCCGCTGCCAGTTGCGCGTGCGCTGGGCGAAGTTCCATGCCCCGTAGACGATCAGCACGCACGTCAAGGCGTAGAACGCGAACTTGACCCCGCCCGGCACATTGCCGAACACTTCGCGATGCGCGGCGTCGGTGTCCTCGTGGAAGCCGAAGACGGCCGCGGCAATGCCCGACGCAGCGGTGATCGCTGCGAACGCGATACCGATGCCCAGTACGAGTTGGTGCGGTCGCAGAGGCGGCTTGCTCACGCTGGCGAAGTTAGCTGACGCCCCTGCGACGGGGCGGTGAGTGGTTCAGCCGTAGAGCTTGCGGTTCGCCTTGCGCAGGCGACCGGCCAGCTCCGACAGCAGCTTGTGGGCCACCGAGGGGGTGCTGTCGATGATGCCCTTCAGCTCCCGCCGCGACAGCATGATCGTCTCCATGTCGGTGGCAGCCACCACCGACGCGGTGCGCGGGCCGTCGTCAAAGAGCGCCATCTCGCCGATGGACTCACCCGGGCCGATCTCGGCGACCTTGCGCCCGTTGCGCCGGACCACTGCCGTGCCGTGCACGATCACGAAGGCATAGCCGGCCATCGCGCCGCCGCTGCCCTCCTCCACGATGTTGTCGCCGGCCGTGAAATCGACCTGCTCGGCCTTGCGTGCGATGTGTTGGAGTTCCTTCTTGCTGCAGTCGGAGAACAGATCAACTTCACGAAGACTCTCCGCACGATTCGCTACCGACATATCCCGCTCCTTGACGCCGTGGCCTGCTGCGCCGGGGCTGGCTGGCCCACAAGCGCCGGACCGTAGCATGCGCCCGGCCCCCAAGACGCGCCAGAGACTAGCGCCCGCCGCCCATTCATCGGGCAGGTTGCGTGCAATCGCCCCTGCGGCGTGCGACGCTAGGGAGGCTGAGCCGGGAGGGCGCAATGGTTGAGGCCTCGGTTGCAATGGTGACAGCGGTCATCAAGCCACACCGGCTCGAGATGGTGCTCGAGGCGCTGCGGGATCTCGACATCACCGGACTGACCGCGTCGGAGGTCCGGGGATTCGGCCGTCAGGGCGGCCACACCGAGACGTACCGGGGCACCGAGTACCACGTCGACTTCATTCCGAAGGTTCGCATCGAGGTGCTGGTGGCGACCGAGCTGGCTGAGCGGGTGGTGGATGCCATTGTCGAATCCACCCGTACTGAGCGCATCGGCGACGGCAAGGTGTGGGTCACCTCCGTCAACAGCGTGGTGCGGATCCGCACCGGCGAGCGGGGCATCGACGCCCTCTAGCCAGGCTTTGCTCAGCGGAGGTAGCGATACTCCACCGGCTGCGCTGTTGTGACTTGCAGGTTGGCGTCGAGCTCGTAGACGAGCGGTATGCCGGTGGGGATGTTGAGCTCGGCGATCTCGCTGTCGCCGATGCCGTCGAGATGCTTCACGAGTGCCCGCAGGCTGTTGCCGTGGGCCGCAATCAGGACGGTGCGGCCTGCACGGAGATCGGGCGCGATGCCGTCATCCCAGTAGGGCAGCAGCCTCGTCACGACATCGGCGAGACACTCGGTGCGCGGCACGGCGACCGCTGCGAGGTCGGCATAGCGCGGATCACCCGCGACGTCGAACTCGTGATCAGGGGGCATCGGCGGGGGAGGCACGTCGTAGCTGCGCCGCCAGACGTGGACCTGGTCGGCGCCGTGCCGTTCGGCCATCTCGGCCTTGTTCAAACCGGTGAGCGCTCCGTAGTGCCGTTCGTTCAGCCGCCAGTGCCGCCGTACCGGCAGCCAGCCCCGGCCCATCGCGTCGAGCGTTGTGTTGGCGGTCTGGATTGCACGCCGCAGGAGCGACGTGTGCACGACGTCGGGTTCGATGCCTGCCGCCAGGAGGGTGGCGCCGGCGTCACGGGCTTCCGCCTGCCCGTCGTCAGTCAGGCCGACGTCCCACCAGCCGGTGAAGCGGTTCTCAAGGTTCCAGGCGCTCTGGCCGTGGCGCAGGAGCACGAGGGTGTGCGTGTCGCTGGCCGGTGACATGGGCGTGCACGGTAGCCCGCTGCTTCGGCGCTTCAACCGGTAGCATGACTCAGAGAAGTTGCTAATGAAGCACTCAACTTATATGCTTCTTGCGACTACCAATCTGCATTCCTGGCCAGTTGAGGCTGGGATATCTCACGATGAAAGGCACAGCGATGCCCAAGGCTGTCGGAATTGACCTCGGAACCACGAACTCGGTGGTGGCTGCGATGGAGGGCGGCGAGCCCGCCGTCATTGCCAACGCCGAAGGCGACCGCACAACCCCGTCGGTGGTTGCCTTCGCCCGCAACGGCGAGGTGTTGACCGGCGAGGTCGCAAAGCGGCAGGCGGTCACAAATCCCGAGCGCACCATTGCCTCGGTCAAGCGGCACATGGGCACCACCTGGGGCAAGTCCATCGACGACAAGAACTACACGCCGCAGGAGATCTCGGCCCGAGTGCTGCAGAAGCTGAAGCTCGACGCCGAGCAGTACCTCGGCGACACGGTGACCGAGGCCGTCATCACCGTGCCGGCGTACTTCGACGACGCACAGCGCACCGCCACGACCGAGGCAGGCAAGATCGCCGGCCTCGATGTGCTGCGCATCATCAACGAGCCCACGGCCGCTGCGTTGGCGTACGGCCTCGACAAGGAAGCCGAGGACCAGACGATCCTGGTGTTCGACCTCGGCGGCGGCACGTTCGACGTGTCGGTGCTCGAGATCGGCGACGGCGTCTTCGAGGTGAAGTCCACCGCCGGTGACACCCATCTCGGCGGCGACGACTGGGATGCGGCTGTGGTCGCGTGGCTGGTGGCGTCGTTCAAGGGCGACCACGGGGTCGACTTGAGCACCGATGCAATGGCCGGCCAGCGTTTGCGGGAGGCGGCCGAGCAGGCCAAGAAGGACCTGTCGTCCAAGCAGACCACCCAGATCAACCTGCCGTTCATCACAGCGACCGACAGCGGCCCGCTCCACCTCGACTACGAGCTGAGCCGATCCAAGTTCGAAGAGCTGACGTTCGACCTGCTGAAGCGCTGCCGATCCCCCTTCGAACAGGCCATCAACGACGCGGGCCTGGCAAAGGCCGACATCGACCACGTCATCTTGGTGGGCGGCTCCACGCGCATGCCCGCCGTGCAGAAGCTGGTGACCGAGCTCACGGGCCGTGAGCCTCACAAGGGCGTGAATCCCGACGAGGTGGTCTCGGTGGGTGCAGCCATCCAGGCCGGCGTGCTCAAGGGCGATGTCACCGATGTGCTGCTGCTGGACGTCACACCGCTCAGCTTGGGCATCGAGACCAAGGGCGGCGTGATGACGCGCCTCATCGATCGCAACACCACGATCCCGACGCGCCGGTCGGAGATGTTCACCACTGCTGAAGACGGTCAGCCGTCCGTGGAGATCCACGTGCTGCAGGGCGAGCGGGAGATGGCGGCCGGCAACAAGACGCTGGGCAAGTTCCAGCTGGTGGGTCTGCCGCCTGCGCCGCGGGGCGTCCCGCAGATCGAGGTGGCGTTCGACATCGATGCCAACGGCATCGTGCACGTGTCCGCCAAGGACAGCGCGACCGGCAAGGAGCAGTCGATCACCATCACCGGGCAGTCGGCCATGTCGCCCGAGGAGATCGAGCGGATGGTCTCCGATGCCGAGGCGCATGCCGCGGAGGACGCCCGCCGGCGCGAAGAGGCCGAGATCCGCAACAACGCGGACACGCTCGTGTACCAGACCCGCAAGCTGCTCGATGAGCAAGGCGACAGTGTCTCCGCCGACGACAAGGAGCCCGTGGAGTCCGCGGTGGCTGCAGCGAGCGAGGCACTCGGGAGCGACGATCTCGACGCCATCCGCTCGGCCACCGAGACGCTCGCCGCCGCCAGCAGCGCGTTCAGCCAGAAGCTGTACGAGTCGGCGGCCGCGAACACCGCGACGGATGCCGAGGGCACCGGTTCTGACGACGATGTCGTCGACGCGGAGATCGTGGACGAGGAGAAGTGACCGAGACCGAGACCGAGCTCGACCCGGCGGCGGAAGCAGTCGGCGAGAGCCCGGAAGATCTGGACCATCGAGAGGCTGAGCTGCAGTCTCAGCTCGAAGCCCTGACAGTTGAGCGAGACGACTATCTCGACCAGTTGCAGCGCCAGCGGGCGGAATTCCAGAACTACCGGAAGCGAGTCGAAGCGGAGCGGCGCCAGCAGGTGGCTGCCGGCGTCAGCCGCTTGGTCGAGTCGCTGCTGCCGGTGCTCGATGGGTGCGACGCGGCCACTGCCCAAGGGCACGACGAAGTGGCCGCCGTGGGCCAGTCGCTCATGGTCGCCCTGGGCAAGGCGGGGCTCGAACGCATCGACTCCGTCGGGGAGCCGTTCGACCCCACCCAGCACGAGGCGGTGACGATCGAGGAGGCAGTCGACGACGCCCCTCAGATTGTGGCGGCGGAGCTGCGAAGCGGATTCCGTTTCGACGGCCGTGTGCTGCGTGCTGCCATGGTCCAGGTGCGCGCGGGGTAGGCGGCCACGATGGACCCGCGACGCGAGTGGTTCGAAACCGACTACTACGCGGCCCTGGGTGTCTCGCCCGACGCGTCGGACAAGGACATCACCAAGGCGTACCGGAAGCTCGCCCGCAAGCACCATCCGGATTCGAGCGCCGGCGACGAGGAACGCTTCAAGCAGATCTCCGCGGCGTACGACGTCATCGGCGATACCGAGAAGCGAGCCGCGTATGACGAGGCACGCCGCATGGGGCCCGCGGGCTTCGGCCCGCAGATGGGCGGGTTCGCATCGGGGCCGGGCGGCTTCAGCATCCGCATCGAGGATCTCGGCGATCTGGGCGGCATCTTCGGCAACCTCTTCGGCGACGGCCGAGGGAGGGCCGGCCGCGGCGGGCCCATGCCGATGCGCGGCCACGACCTCGAGACGCGGCTCGGCATCTCATTCCGCGATGCGGTCGCGGGAGCAGTCACGGAGGTGGCCGTGCCCGACGCATCGACGGGCGGCATGCGGAACGTCAAGGTGCGCATTCCCGCCGGGGTCGACGACGGCGGGCGGATCAGGCTCGCGGGCAAGGGTTCGCCGGGTTCGGGCGGGGGACCCAACGGCGATCTGTTCGTGCTGGTCGACGTGGCGCCGGACGCAGATTTCGGCCGTGACGGCCGCAACCTGACCATCAACGTGCCGATCACCTTTCCCGAGGCCGTCTTCGGCGCCGATGTCAAGGTGCTGGATTTCGACGGGAACCCGGTGACGCTGCGTATCCCACCAGGAACCCCGTCGGGCAAGACCTTCCGGGTGCGCGGTCGCGGCGTCACCACTCGCCGCGGCACCGGCGACCTGCTGGTGAGCGTCGACATCGTGGTGCCGACGAAGCTGTCGTCTGCGGAGCAGGCGGCAATCGAGACGCTGCGCGACGTCACCGACTTCGAGGGAGGGACGGGCCGGCGACAGCGCGCGGCCGAGCCGGAACCGGCGACATTCGCCGACACCGCAGGAGCACAGCGATAGCAACCAGGGGACGAACCGAGGAACACCGTCATGAGCGAACAACCAAGGCGAACGCCATCTGCGTCCGAGCGCAACCGGGCGCTCTACGTCATCTCGGTGGCGGCCGAGCTCGCCGGTGTGCATGCTCAAACGCTGCGGATCTATGAGCGCAAGGGCCTGCTGGCCCCCGCACGCACCTCCGGCGGCAGCCGCCGGTACAGCGACCGCGACATCGCGATGCTCAACCGCATCAGCCAGCTCACCAGCGAAGGACTCAACCTGGCAGGCGTCAAGCGCGTGATGGATCTGGAGGAGCGCGTGGCGGCACTGGAGCGCAAGCTCGCCGACGTGCAAGCCGAGGCAGCCACGCTGGTGGCAGAGACGCACCGGCAGTACCGGCGTGACCTGGTGCCGCTGCCGCAGACCGATCTCATCAGGCGTCCCGGTGCGGGGCCGAACCCGCACGGCTGAGGCAGTCATCCGTCAACCGTTGAATCAATAAATCTGAGTCATTTATTATCAAGTTTTCTGCTAAGCTTGACATCATGAACAACGACGCAGATCCTCGCAGCCGTCCGCTGCCGTCCAGCCCGCTGACGCACAAGTGCCAAGAGGCGCTGGCATCGGCGGCAGCCGCCGCGCAGAGTCAGGGTCATCCCGAGATCACCCGGTTGCACCTGCTGGCGGCGCTCGTCTCCCAGCCAGAGGGCTT
>JAJEFK010000010.1 GCA_022820505.1 Acidimicrobiia bacterium
GCTGCTTCCGTGGATTCTGCCCCGTTGGTGCCGTTCGGTCACCGCTATACGTTCACGTTCGGGAGCATCGGCACTGACGACGGCAACGCTGCTAACGGCGACGAGACGCTGCTGAAGGCGGGCGATGTGGTGATCCTCGAAACCGGGGCGATCACTGCCACGGCTTCTGCCACGCAGGCTGCGACGACGAGCCGGGGCACGAGCTACAGGGTGACTGCGGCGAAGCGGCTGGCGGTGTCGTCGATTCTGGTCAGCCAGGTCGACCCGGGCGTAGACGACGACCCGGCGACGTTGACTCCGAACATGGTTTCGGTCGGAGCAACGGGGTCGGAGCTGCCGGCCAGCCAGTTGGCGTCGGTGACGGCGCCCGGCAGTCCTGCTACGAACGCAGTGACCATCAAGGCGAAGTGGTCCGGTGACGCTGCTGGCGCTGCCGGCAACGCCTGGTCGGTGTCGGTCGACGCGGTGACCGGGATTGACACGACCGCGAAGACGCCTGAGATTGACGTGAGCGTGAACACCCGCAACCAGGTGATCCGTGTGCGTTACATGGCAGGCTCGCCGACGGTCGCTGATCTGCTCGGTGCTTTGAACGGCTACGACGATTTCGCTGACCGGTTCAGCGCAACGGCGGCGTCGTGCACCACGGACGATCTCAAGCTCGCGGTCACGACGACTGCTGCTGAGGCTGACCTGATCAACGGCCGCAGTTCGGTGGGGGTGACGGTCACCTTCAACGACTGGGTCAGCTCGCTCAGCTCGAGCGGTGCGACTCTGTCGGCGAACGTGTTCGACGGCCTGATCGCTGGCCACTCGACCGACACCAGCACTCAGCGTGCTACAACGGTCGGTCTTGCTGACAATGCGACTGAGACGTACTCGGTGACCACCGAGAGGTTCACTACGCCGTACAACCGGGTGCATTTCCTGGTGACCACCGCCGACCCGTCCAAGCTGCCCTCGACCCGTTCAGGTAAGAACACGGTCGTGATCAGCACCGGCGACGAAGCTACGGGCACGGCCGCTACAGCGGACGACTATGTGGCGACCGGCTTCATGGTGAATGACACGACCGCGAGCCCGGACAACGTGGACGAGTCCATGAACGCTGGCGGGAGAGTGAACGCGCGACGCAACAACGGCGTCCCGGTCAGCTAGCCCACACACAGCCACCAGCACCGATAACGGTGCCGGCAGGCTGAACAGCACACATGGGGACCCCCGCAGCACACCCGCTGCGGGGGTCCCCCGCGTTCACGCACAAAAACACAGCACCCCAACCAAGCAGCCAACGCACCGGCCCATTCACCCTGCCGGTAACTGTGGGGTTGGTACGGTGCAGGTGACGGCGTTCTCAGACGACGCCAGGTTGTCCAACCTTGAGGGAGGCTTTCATGCCCCAGGTTGCCGCGCTGGCGGCTGAACGCCGTTCATGTCATGGCAGGTCTGCACTCGGGCCGAACCGCCGCTGGCGTTCACGGGCCGCCGCCGTCGCTGTTGTCGCCCTGCTCGCCACCGTTCCTGCGGTGCTGCCCGCCGGGTTGGCGGGCGCAGCTGCGGTCGATGTCCAATCGGAGCGACTGTGGGGAGCGTCGCGCTACGAGACCGCTGTCGATATCGCCGAGGCCTACGTCGACGACCAGGGCGGCAACCGCTCACAGGTCGACACCATCATCCTCACCTCGGGTGCCGACCACCACTTCGGTTACGCACTGGCCGCCCCGGCGTTGGCGCGTCGTCACAGCGCCCCGCTGCTGCTGACAGAGACGCATCGGCTCACGCCCTCCACGCAGCGCTTCATCCGGCGCTACGGCATCCAGACCGTGTACATCCTGGGTGACACCAGCGTGGTGTCGTCGGCTGCCGAGCGCTCGGTCGACAGCCTCCCTGGCGTCAACACCATCCGCATCGCCGACAGCGACCACTACACCACTGCAGTTGCCGTGGCGCAGCAATCGGGCCCGAGCCGGGGCGAGCCTGGGGCGTATCGCAGCAAGGGACGCACCGTGCTCATCGCCACGGGCGACACCTTTGCCGATGCCCTCGCCGCAGGCCCCCTCGCCTACCGTGGCGAGCATCCCATCCTGCTGACGCCCAGTGACAACTTGCACCCTGCTGTCGGCCAGTTCCTGCGAACCAGCCGAGCGGCACACGCGGTCATTCTTGGCGGCACCCGCGCCGTCAGCGCCGGGGTCGAGCGCGAGCTGCGCGGCCTCGGCTTGTCGACCGAGCGCCTGTGGGGCACCGATAGGTTCGGCACTGCCACCGCGATCGCGGCAGTGCTGCTGGGCACCGATTCACCTCAGCCGTGCTTCGACGGCGGAGAACTGGGCTTGGCGAACGCGTGGCGCCCGCCCGACGCCATCACCAGCGGCCCACTGCTCGGCCATCGCTGTGCACCGCTGCTGCTGACCGACCAGCAAGCACTCAACGCCACCACCCGAAGTTTCCTGAGTTCTTCGGAGCATCTCACCGGCGACATCGACGGCGCCCTGCGCATTGCGACCCTTGGCGGCACTGCGGCCGTCTCCACGTCGGCCAAGGCAGACGCATCGTCAGCGGCCACGCTGCCGCCCATCACCGCACGCATCCGGGCATTCGAAGGCCGCTGCCACTTCACCGTCGAGTTCGGCGACCCGGTGCGCATCGCTGACGCCACCAATCTTGACAACTACACCCTTGAGGGCCAGCGTCTCTCGGGCGTCGCCGACCGAGCGGATGCCAGGCTCGATGGCGCCACCACAGGGGTCACCATCACACTGTCGGGCGGATCAGCGCCGTCCGACAACGCCCCGCCAGTGGGCTGTGCATCACCGCTGATTGCCCGAGATGACATCGAGGTGAACGCCGGCGTGATCAAGTCAGCGGGAGACAAGCGCACCGTCGAAGCCACCCGGGCGCGGGTCATTGCCGACCGTTCCCCGCCGAGCCTGGAGATTCTGGCATTCGCCGGCACCGAGTCGATCTTCATCGAGTCACCTGAGCCAATCCGCGAAGCCGACGCAGAAGATGCCCCCAACCCCGAGTTGACTATTCGCCGGGAAGGCGTGGGCATTGAAGTCGTCCCGCTGACCGGCCTCGGCGATGGTGTCGTCCGTCACGAGGTACAGGTACCTGTAGCGCTCGGCCAACTACGAGTCGGCGATGTCATTTCCATCGCCAGGAGCCAAGTGCAAGACCTCGCGGGCAATACCAATGTCGCCAAAACCGCTCGTGCCCGCCAGGACAACACGGCCCCTCGCATATCCCGGGTCACCGTGAGCACCCCGCAGAGCGTCACCAATGCCGTGGCGTCAATTGACGGCCGCCGTGCCGGCGGGCGGGAGCGCGACGCACTCACCGTCACCGCCAAGTCGGGCACGCTGGCGGCGGGGGCTGCGGGCAACGATTGGACGCTGTCGGTGCTCGTGCGCGACGACTGGGCCAAGGAGCGCCGATCGGAGATCACGGTTTCGACCGAGTTCCGCCGCATCGACCTCAGCGCCCCTGCCGATCGCACATTGGCCGACATCGAGATCGACCTCAACGGCACCGCGGCGTTCAGTCGCTTCTTTGAAGCCGATGTGCCCCTCTCGGCGTTGGCTGCCAGCACGACGCTTGACGGCAGCGTGGCACTGCAGCGCTTCGACGACGGCGTCAGCTACGTCGATCTTGCCGTGTACTGGTCTGAGCCGGTATGGAGCTGCGGAGCGGAGTTTGGCATCGACTTGACCAAGCTGAAGATCGACATCGAGGGCGACCGGCGCTACGACTTCTACCTCAACGGCGGTCGTGCCGAGGTGTTCCTGGTGACCTTCGCGCCGGCGCCCACCGCAAGCGGTGTCGGCGAGCCCGACACCGCGGTGTGCGACACCTCGGCTGGCGTGCCCGAAGGCACCATCGTGGCTCGTCTCGAGGCCGGCGACATCGATTCCCTGCCATCGCTTCAATCGGCACTGTTCGATAACGGCGGTGCGGCCACCGACCTGCGCGGCAATGAGTCGGTCAGGCGCAGGTTCGATGAATTCACCCGGCCGTAAGCAGTGCCGGGGGAGCCCACGAGGCGGTGCCAGCCCGGGACCGGGGCACCCCGCGCAGATGACATGACCCCGACCGTCCGGCGGCGGATGTGCCGCCCTCGGGCGCTCACCGCGCTGTGTGTTGCGGCTGTGGTCGTGCTTGGTGCCCCGCTGACTGCGACGCTCGGCCCGTGGTCAACGCCCGCAGCAGATGCAGCCGCGCCAACCGTTTCGCTTACCCGCATCGCTGGCCCCACCCGCTATGAGACTGCCGCGCTCGCCGCGGAAGCCTGGCTCGCAGCGCGCCCGTCGAACGCTTCGCCGGTGACCACCGCATTGCTCGTGTCGGGTGCCGACCGAGATGCATCTGTCGCCCTGGTCACCCCGGCGTTGGCTCGCGCCTACCAGGCCCCCCTGCTGCTCACCGAAACGCGCCGCCTGCCGGCGAGGGTGGCGGAATTCCTGCGCAAACACCAGATCGATCGCGTCATCATCGTCGCCAGCGAGCGAGCTGTCTCGGCCCAGGTCGACCGAGCGCTCGGTGACCTCGGAATCGACGACGTCGACCGCATCGTCGGCTCTGACGACTACGAGACAGCGGTTGCAGTTGCCGACCATCTCGACCAGCACTTCGCCTCTCCCGGCGAGTTCGGCGCTCACGGCCGCACGGTGGTCATTTCGACGGGCGAAGCCACCGCCGATGCCTTGGCGGTTGGGCCCTTCGCCTATCACGGGCGCCATCCGCTGCTGCTGACACCGCGTGGCAGTCTGCACCCGTCGGTGGCCCGGTATCTGCGTGACAGCGGCGTTCGACACGCGGTCATCGTCGGCGGCCCAGCAGCGGTGAGCGCCCGCGCGGAGGACGCAGTGATCGGGCTCGGCCTGACCACTGAACGCTGGTACGGCGACGACCGCTATTCCACGTCGGCCCGCATCGCGGCCGAGCTGCTCGGCAGCGGCTCACCGGTCGACTGCTTCGACGGCGCCGCCGTCGGCGCCGCAGTGGGCACCCGCGCCGCCGATGCTGTCGCCAGCGCCCCGCTGCTGGGCGAGCGCTGTGCCCCGCTGCTGCTCACCGAGCCGGAGCGCGTGCCGGCGGTGGTGCGGCGCCTGCTCGGCAGCCAGCACTTCTTCGGCGGCGATGAGGCCGGCCGAATCGCAATTTCGGTATTCGGCGGGATTGTTGCCGTCGCAGCCGATACCGCCAGCGCCTTCGAGTCGGCCGTCACGCTGTTGCCCATCCGCGCGCGCATAACCGCTGCCGAGGGCCACTGTCATTTTGTCGTCGACTTTGACACTCCGGTCGACGCTGCCGCCGCGGCTGACGCCTCCAACTACCGCATTGAAGGCAGCAGCGTCGAAGCTGATTCGGTGAGGCTCGACAGTGCTGACGCCGTGGCGGCGCGTCAAGCCATTGTGGTGTTGGCCGGCAGCGTCGTAGTTGAGGGCGCTGCTGTGCCCAGCCGCTGCGACCGGCCGCTGCAAGCCGGAGACGATGTACGCATCGCCGGCGGCGTGATCAGTGCTGCCCAAGGTGTCCGCACTGTGCAAAGCACGGCCAGTTCGGTAGCCGACGATCGTTCGGCGCCGCGCTTGACCGTCTCAGCACCGCTCGGCGCCGACACGGTGTGGGTGGATGCGCGTGAACCGATCCGCAACGTCTTCGGCGAGGTCGAGTTCTTCCGCCGTAATGCCAGCCCCGAAACGCAGGTAGTGCTGGCAGACGTTGCCGAAGGCTCACTGAGCTTCGCGGTGCCGGTTCCAGCCGATTGGGGCCAGATCGAGAGCGGCGACCGCGTGACAGTGCTTACCGGGGCAGTCCGTGACATGGCCGGCAACCGCAGCCGTTCGGTCTCCACATCGGCTCGCACCGACAGAGCGGCCCCGAGGATTGCGACCGCCACCGTGACGCAGCCCAGCGCCGTCACCGCCGCGACGGTCAGGCTCGACGCTCACAGCGGTGCGCCGTCCGGCGCAGCGGCACTGGTGCTGAGCGCCTTGGACAGCGGTTCGGCAGCCGGAGCCGACGGCAACGGCTGGGAACTGCAATTCGAGGCCGAGCGCTCATGGAAAGCCAGCCGCACCTCGCAGGTTTCCATCTCATTCGGCTCGAAGCGCCTGCGCATTCAGGCGCCGGCCACCCGGCCGCTGCGCAGCATCGTCGCCGACCTGTTGACCGACTCGACATTCGAACGCCATTTCTCCGCATGGCTCGACACCGATGAGGGCTCAGCCAGCGCAGCCATTGATACTGACATCGGGCCGGAGCCGTTCGTCGGCGGTGAAAGCACCGTCGACGTCACTGTGCGCTGGACCGAGCCCATCGGCGACTGCGATGCGGGCATCGATGCCGTGTCTCCCCGCGACATCGAGTTCGATCTCGACGGCGACGGCGACGGCGAGTACTCCCTAGACGGCACCTCCGCTTCAGGTTGGAACGTCGAAGTTGGCGCCGTGGTCTCGCCCACACAATTCGCGGGAGTGGGCGGATTCCTGTGCGTAGCTGCGGCAGGCGAGCAGACGGGCACGTTGGCGGTGAGGCTCCGTTCAGAAGAAGCCGCGTCCCTGCCGACGCTGCGGTCCCGGCTCATCGCACATCCCGGCGCGGCAATTGACCGAGCCGGCAATGCAGTAGTTCTACGCCAGGTGCGCAGCTTCAGCCGCAGCTGAACAACCAGGCAACAAAGGGCCGCTGGCCTAGGGCATGCGGCGCCCACAGGATCTCAGGGCAAGTATTTCGCACGTTATCCTCAAGGGTTGATCACGCGCAGCCCCGCTGTCGCGTGTGCAGGCAATGCCGCGCAGCGGCAAAAAACCGAAGGATCAGCAGTGACCACTCACTCCCGGCAGAAGGCGCAGAAGTCCCCCCGCAGGCGCCACGTGGCTGCAGTCGCGGCTGCGTTGCTCATGGCGTCGGTGCTCGCGGTCGTAGCAGGCGCCCCGGCTCAGGCCGCAAACACGGCCGGCGAGCAGCTGGTCGACACGAACGACGACGGCAAGCCCGACAGCCGCGAGTTTGGCGGCGCTGACCGTTACGAGACGGCCCTCATGCTTGCAAACCGCTACGCGCAGGAACAAGGCGGCCTCGGCTCGATCGACGCGGCGATCCTCGCGTCCGGAGTCACGCTGATCGATGCGGTGACTTCGGCAGGATTGTCACAGTTCAGGCAGGCACCGGTGCTGCTGACCCGCCCAGAAGCGCTGGATGCGCGAGTCGCGAGATTCATCGAAAACCATGGAATCTCTCAGGTGTTCGTCGCTGGCGGCGAAGACGCACTTCCGGCGGGCATTGTCAGCGATCTGAAGGAACTTGATTCTGAGCCGAAGGTGACCCGTATCGCGGGCGCAGATCGCGCCGGCACCGCTGTCGCGATCGCGGAGGCGGTCGGCGCTCACGGCTCGTGGTGCGGTACCGACGACAAGTCGGCACTGTTGGTGCGCGGCGCGACTGAGGCCGCTTCCGATGCGATTGCGGCTGGTCCGGTTGCGTATGCGTTGGAGTTGCCGTTGTTGCTGACTGGTGCTGATGAGCTGCCTGAGGCGTCGTCTGATTTCATTTCTGATCAGAAGATCGAGCGTGTGGTGATTCTCGGCGGCACT
>JAJEFK010000021.1 GCA_022820505.1 Acidimicrobiia bacterium
CGAGATGCTGGTCGGCCCCAGGTGATCTCGAAGCGGCACCCGCAGCCCCTGATAGGTCAACTGTCGCTGGCGTGGGCTCGGGTCACGACGGCTGGGTGGTGCCGAGTCCGACGCAGATGATCGTGCTCACCACCCTGGACAACCTGCGCGGCGGCCCGCCCGACGGTGGGCCCGTTGCACAGTGCACGTGCGCAGCGTCGAGGCCGCCGAATGATCTGCTGGCGGTGCCGGGCGCCGCGGCGACCACCGAGACCGGCACCGTGCTCGGCGCGGCCGACCTGCGCCGCATCGCCTGCGACACCCAAGTGATACCGGTGGTCATGGGCGGCCCCGGAGAGGTGCTCGACGTGGGCCGAGCCAAGCGCACCATCCCCCCAGCCATCCGACGCGCCCTGATCGCCCGCGACCAACGCTGCGTGTGGCCCGGCTGTGATCGGGCGCCGATCCACTGCGAAGGTCACCACATCGAGCACTGGCTCGACGAGGGGCCCACCAGCCTTGCGAACCTTGCGCTGCTGTGCCACAGCCACCACCAGCGCCTCCACGAGTACAACCTGGTGCTGCACCCGCCCACGGCACCGGCGCCGCCCGGTGAGGGCTGGACGGTCACACCAGCCCCGCCCCGCAAGCCCCGCACCCCAACGGGAGACCACGTCCGTCAGAACTGCTGATCTGCGGAGCGGAGGCCTCCAAGGTGGCCCCGTAACGGCAAGACTGCGACCGGCGAAGGGACGGGCGATGAACGGACGGGTCAGCGACTCCACGGCACTGCGGGAGATCTACCGCCAGCCATCCAAGCTGGTGGCCAACAAGAACGTGCCGGCGATCGATGCCGAGTCGGCGCGGTTCCTGGCGATGTCGCCGCTGTGCGTGCTGGCGACCCATGGCCCGGGCGGCACCGATGCTTCGCCCCGAGGCGGGCCTCCGGGATTCGCCCGGGTGCTCGATGACGGCGCACGCTTGGCCTTCGGCGACCTCGCCGGCAACAACCGCCTCGACTCGTACACCAACTTCCTGGACAACCCCCAGGTCGGTCTGATCTTCTTCGTGCCCGGGAGCGATCACACCGTGCGGGTGAACGGAACTGCATCGCTCACAACCGACTCCGACGTCTGTGCGGCGACAGCAGTAGGGGATCGGGTGCCCAAGACGGCCGTGGTTGTCGATGTCGACGAGTGCTTCCTCCACTGCGGCAAGGCGCTGATACGCGCCAACCTCTGGGACACGTCGACGTGGCCGGATGGCGCGGTGCCCACGGCGGGCGAGATCCTCGCCTCCCAGCATGAGCTGCAGGCCGAGCCAAGCGCTATCGACCAAGACCTGGAAGCGGGCTACGAAGCCACGCTGTGGTCTGACGCAGGTTGAAGGCGGGACTCAAGACCTGACGCAAGCCGCGCCGCCGGCGTGGTTCAGCCGACATGGCTCAGACTGTGCGAAGGGTTTCGGTGTTGCCGTCGACGCTGAGGACTTGGCCCGATACGTAGCGGGCGGCGTCTGAGAGAAGCCAGCAACAGGCCTCACCGATGTCGGTGCCGGTGACGAGCGTGTGCATCGACACCTGTGCGGTGTAGCCGGCCTTGATCTCCTCGGCAGTGCTGCCGGTGGCGGCTGCCTCCCGTTCGATCACACCGTCCATGCGCGGGCCCTCGACCGTGCCGGGGCAGACGGCGTTGACCCGGATGCCGCGCTCGCCGAGCTCCATGGCCCACGTCTTGGTGAGGCCCACCACCGCCCATTTCGAGGCGGCGTAGGGGCTCCGCAGCGGGTAGCCGAAGATGCCAGCGGTGGAAACGATGTTGACAATCGATCCGCCCGTACCTAGCAGCGGCACCGCCGCCGCAGTGCAGCGGAACGTGCTGCCCACGTTCACCTTCACGCAGTGATCGAACGCTGCCGGATCGAGGTCTTCGACGCGGCCTGTCGGGCCGGCGATGCCGACGTTGTTGACCAGTCCGTCGATGCCGCCCATCTGCTCGACGGCGGTTGCGAACAGCTGGGCCACATCGGCCTCGTCGGCGACGTCGTAGTGCCCGTCGACATCGGTGTCCCGGTCGATGTCGGCGCCGAACACCTCGGCCCCGTAGCCACGTGCCGTTTCCGCAATGGCAGCACCGATCCCGGCGCCCGCCCCGGTCACAACGATCCGCTTGCCCTCCAAGCGTTGATCGGCCGACATCTCGGGGACGCGCTCTAGCTCGGGGTCGTCAATCTGACGCCTCGAGCATCCATCGGAAAGCGAAGCGAGCCATGACGAGCACTGCTGCACCGGTCAAGAACATGGCCAGCGCCAATGCGGGGCGATCACCGATCATCGTCGCGGCTACGGCGATCGGCACGATGGCGCCGACCAGCATGAGCAGGGTCATCCAGAAACGAAAGGATGCCGACATAGGAACACAGTAATTCTTGGGGCGGGACGCTCCGTCCCGGTATAGCCGCCTCTACGGGGCTGCGATGTAGCCGACTGCTGGGTCGTACGGCTGAGTCGGGGGGCCCTTGAGCTCGACGGTGTTGCCGTCGGGATCCTTGACGTATATCGACGGGCCGCGCCCGTCGGCGCCCCAGTTGTTGTAGAGGCGGCCGGCTTCGACGCCGTGGGCCGCGAAATGCGCACGCAAATCGGCTTCGTCGAATGGCTCGATCCGAACGCAGAAATGGTCGACGTTGTGCGCAGTCGGGCCTGGCGGCGGGCCACCCTCCTGCCCGAGCACGCCCGCCACGTCGACGAGATCGATGATGCAATCGCCGGCCCGCAACTGGTACAGGCCGATCTCGTCGTTGATGTGCTCGACGCTGCAGCCCAGCACTGTCGTATAGAAATCCATGCTCCGCTCGACGTCGACGACCCGCAGCACAATGTGGTCCAGCGATGTCAATCGGAACATCGGGCAACCTCCCGGCGCTCGCCGGCCGCTGAAACTGGCACTGCCGATGGCACCAGCTGCCCTCTGCAACCGTCCGCGACAGAGCGTACCGACGAGAAAAAGTCAACCTTGCTGCGTCATAGGGTGGCCGCGTGCGGCTCCGCATCCTCGCCCGAATCATTACGGCGTTGCTTGCAACCACTGTGCTGGCAGCGGCCTGTGCCACATCCGACACGGACACACCGCAGCCGGGAACCGAACCCACATCGGACACGTCAGCCTCAGCGTCGGGTGAGGACTCTGGTCAACAAGCCACGTCGGCAACGTCTGCCGATGCGACTGCTGATGCCTCGGGGATCACTGCTGACACGTCGGCAGGGGTCGCCGGCGAGAGCGAAGACTCGAGCGCTGTGGTTCTGGACCCACGCGAAACCGGCCAGCTGCGCAACTTCCTCGGCTACACGTTCCCTCCCGCACCGCAGGCGTCGACAGGCCCGCTGCAACGCGCCGCGCTCAACGACCTCAACATGATCTGGTCCGGCCTGCAGCGAGGCGGCATCAGCGGCGACGCCATTGCCCGGCTCGGCCGGACGGGCGACCCTCGACTCGGGTGGATCGTCTCGGACCTGCTCAGGTTCGTTCCCCCGGGCGAACTCACCGACGGGGCCATCTCGGCCTTCCAGTCGCTGACCGGCGTCAGGCTGGCCGACGACCCCGTGGCGCTGCGCAGCCCATGGCAGTCGGTGACCGACCACCTGCTCGCCTGGGACCTGCCCGTCTTCGACGGCTACGCCGAGTACAAGGAGCGGTTGTTCACGCTGGTCGAGCCCGGCTGGCAGCCGTTCTTCGACGATGCCGACTCAGACATCGACTGGCGCATCGTGAGCTGGGGCGGCGTGCTCATCGACAACCGCGAGCTCGGCGACCCCCGCCCGTGCCCCCGAGGCTGCATCCCCGCCCTCGACAACCCGGGCGTCACCGACGCCGAGGGCGGCTCCTGGTACCCCGACGACGGCATCGTCTTCGCCGTCGTGCTCGGCGGCGAGGCCCGGGCCTACCCCCGCCACATCATGGAAATCCACGAGATGATCAATGACACGCTCGGCGGCCGCCGTATCGGCATGCCGTACTGCACGCTGTGCGGGTCGGCCCAGGCGTACCTGACCGAGGAGGTGCCCGACGGCGTGGCCGCGCCCGTATTGCGTACCTCAGGTCTGCTGTCACGCTCGAACAAGGTCATGTACGACCTCGTCACCAAGTCGGTGTTCAACACGTTCACGGGCCGGGCCATCTCGGGTCCGCTGCGCCGCGAGGGCGTCGTGCTGCCCCAGACCACTGTGGTCACCACGACCTGGGGCGAGTGGAAGGCGGCCCATCCCGACACGACGATCATCGCCGCCGACGGTGGGATCGGGCGCAGCTACCCGTTCAACCCGCTGGGCGGCCGTGACGACCACGGGCCGATCTTCCCGGTCGGCGATGTCGACGAGCGCCTCAGCGTGCAAGACCAGGTCTTCGGGGTGGTGCTCGACGACGGCACGCCGGTCGCATTCCCCGTCGAAGCGGCCGTGGCCGAACTCGAAGCCGGCGGGACGGTGGAGCTCGGCGGCGTCACGCTGCAGCTCGACGGCGGCGGGGTGCGTGCGGTCGACGCCGCCGGTGAACCGATCGAAGGCCACCAGTCGTTCTGGTTCGCCTGGAGCCAATTCATGGCCGACACCCTGCTGTGGGAGCCCTAGCCCGTAAGCAGGCTGTCGAGCGCGGCCATGGCGGCAACACCTGTCGCATGCGGATCCCGCCAAGCGACATGGCCGTCGGGTCGCACCAGCACCGCACCCTCCTCGCCAATGCCGTAGGTGGCCGCTAGCCCACCGCTGGGGTCGTCGAGGTCGATACCTAACCGCAGGACGCGCAGCGCCGGGTGCGTGCCGGCTTCAGCCTCGATGTCGACGGCGGCACCGCACAGCAGCACGAACTGCGTGTCGTAGAGATCCAGCGTTGACGTGGCCCCGTCGAAATCGATCGGCACATGGGGAGCGCGGTGTCCCGGCCGGGCCGTTGGCACATACTCGGAAACCGGGTCATCCACGTGCGGAGGCTCAGTGCCGTCAGGAATCAGGCACCCCTCGTCGTACCGCAGCCCCAAGTCCATCCCGAGCCAGTTGCCGTACTGCGTGGAAGCTCGCAGGGCCTCCCGCTTCTGCTCGACAGTGGCCGTGCCAGATTCGACCAACCGTCGGATCCGCCCCACGCTCCGGGAATTCTCACGAGACCGGTCAGCGTTGTACTGGGCGACCGGCGCCCGCTCGGTCTCGTAGGTGTCGAGCAGCCCCTCGCTCGCATGGCCGCCGGCCACCGCAGCGAACTTCCACGCCAGGTTGTGGGCGTCTTGAACAGCAGTGTTCATGCCGAAACCGCCCGTCGGCGGCAGCTGGTGCGCCGCATCGCCGATCAGGAACACCCGCCCGTCCCGGAACCGCTCAGCCACCGTCGAGGACATGACCCAAGGGATGACATCGGTGACCCGCAGGTCGAAGTCCTCGGGAAGTTCCGGCCCGATCGAACGCCGGATCCACTCCGCCGCCACCTCAGTGTTGAAGTCCTCCGCCCGGTGCATCGACGGGTCGTAGTTGAGCTGGCACAGCCAACGGTTGTTGACGTCGATCTTCTGGAACACATTGCGGGCCGGGCTTGTGGTCCAGTACAGCGCAGCGGGGCGATGGTCGGTCCACTGACCCAGGTCGGCGTAGAACTGGCAGTTGATCATGGTGCCGAAGCTGGCGATGCCGTCCATCTCGATGTCGAGGCTTCGCCGCACGCTCGACGCCGCCCCGTCTGCACCGACCAGCCAGCGCGCCGTCAGGTGCCGCGTGCCCGATGGTCCGCGCACCTCAGCTGTCACCTGCTCGTCGCCCTGGGTCAGCTCGACGAGCTCGGTGTCCCAGCAGATCTGCACCTCGTCCATGTCCGCCAGCCGGCGCAGCAGGATTTCCTCGATCCGGTCCTGCGACGTCAGCAGCCACGGCGCCGGCGACAGCTCCACGCCGTTCACAACCGGCTGCACCCCCGTGATCACGCGGCCGATCTCGGTGCCCGCCAGCGTCTCGCAGTACACGAACTGCTCCGTCCACGGCAGGGGAAGGCTGGCGGCCTCGATCTCATCGAGCACATCCCACTGGCGCATCAGCTCGGCCGTTCGCACGTTGACCGACCGGGCGCGGGGATGAGGGTTGATGCCGCTGCGACGCTCCACAACGATCGAGTCGAACCCGAGGCGCCCGAGCAGGATCGCCATCGACAGCCCCGCCGGTCCCGCACCCACGATGAGCACAGTGGTATCAGTCACGGGCGTATTAGGGCAACAGCCCAGACAGCGTGGCCAAGGCCTCCCGCAGCTCAGCATCGAGATCGGAGTCGGACAGAACACCCGCTTCGGTGTCGAAGTTCTCGCCGAACCGGGGGACGGCCAGGCTGGCCAGCACCTCGTTGCCGAAGTATCCGGCCAAGTGACCGGCGGTCCGTAGCACGAACCCGCCTCCGCCGCCGCCGGGCGACGTCGACAGCATCACGATCGGCTTGTCGTGGTACACCCGCATGTCGATCCGCGACGCCCAGTCGAAGACGTTCTTGAACGCGACCGTGTACGAGCCGTTGTGCTCGGCGAACGAGATCAGCAGCGCATCCGCCGCCCCGAGTGTGTTGTAGAAGTCGTGCGCCGCCTGCGGGATGCCACCGGCCTCCTGCCGATCGATGCTGTAGATCGGCATCTCGAAGTCGTTCAGGTCGAGCGTGGTGATCTCCAGCGCACCAGCCGGCACGCCCTCGATCTCGCCGTCGGCAAGCAGCCCGATGGCGTAGTCGACAAGCTGCCGGTTGATCGACTGGCTGCTGTTGGAGGCGGCAAAGGCCAAGAGTTTCATGATGTCTCCGCGTGGGCAGTCTCCGCGTGGGCAGTGTGGCTGATGATCGCATCGATCAGGATCGGCCACAGCGGTTTCGGCAGGTCGTGGCCCATGTCGCCCACCATCAGCAGGTTGGCACCCGGCACGAGTGCGGCCGTGCGCTCACCGCCGTTCGGCATGATCAGCGGGTCGTCACGGCCGTGGATCACCAGCGTCGGCACGCCCAGCCGGCGCAGCGCCTCAACCCCGAGCGGCGAGCACCGCACCGCCGCCATCTGCCGGGGAAGACCCTCGGGGTAGTACATGCGGTCGTACGAGGCGGCCACCATCTCGGCCGCCTGGTCGGGGTCGAAGTGGCGGGGGCTGGAGCTGATCTTGCGAGAAGCGACGCTGGCCGCGATGTACCCCTCGCGGTCTGGCGGCGGCGGTGTCGTCAGCGCTGCCATGGCTTCGGGTGTGGCCTCGAAGTAGCCCGGCTCGCGGGTCGTCGACATGATCGACGTCATCGACAGCACCCGGTCGGGGTGATCGATCGCCATCTGCTGCACGATCATCCCGCCCATCGACACTCCGGCGATGTGCGCCGCCCCGATGCCCAGATGGTCGAGCAACCCGACGGCGTCATCGGCGAAGTCGGACAGTGTGTACGGCACCGGCGGCATGGGCTCACCGGCGGCCGCGGCCTTCACGGCGGCCTTGCTCACCGCACCGAGGTCCACCTCGACGCCGTCCAGATGCGTCGACAGGCCGACATCACGGTTGTCGAAGCTCACAACGAACCGCCCCTGCTCGGCGAGCTGCTCCCGGAAGCCGGGGTACCAGCCCAGGATCTGCGACGAGTACCCGTTCACCAGCAGCAGCGCCGGGTCGGCCGGGTCGCCGTGGGTCTCGTAGTAGAGCTCGATCGCTGTCGCGTCATGCGCGTTGACGGTCGCAATGGGCATGGAAGTCTCCTGCTGGCAACGGGGCTGTCGGCGATGAGTCTGCCGTGCAGATGGGTGCGGGCGGCTGGCCTATCGTTCGAGCCATGCGGCGCATGCACATCGGTTTGCAGGTCGACGACCTCGACGAGTCGATCGAGTTCTACACCCGGCTGTTCGGTTGCGAGCCCACGATGCGGCGCGCCGATTACGCCAAGTGGATGCTCGACGATCCCCGGGTCAACTTCTCGCTCGACACCCACGGCGACGGGCCGGCCGGCTCGGCCCACTACGGCATCCAGGTGGAAACGCATGACGAGCTCACCGACCTGCGTTCCCACATCGATGCGGCCGCCTTGCCCCGGTCCGACCAGGACGACTTGGTGTGCGGCTATCAGCTCCAGCACAAGTCGTGGGTCACCGATCCCAACGGCCTGTGGTGGGAGGCCTTCTTCACCGAAGGCGTGGTGGAGGTGGGATACGGCACCGCCGAGATGCCCGATCCCGCCTAGCTGAACTACAGGTACACCGGCTGCGCTCGCCGCCGCCTCGGGTTGAGCGGGTTTGGCACGAACATCGGCACCGCAGCCTGGTAGCGGCTGTAGTCGGGATACCTCTCGCTCGAGATCTTCTCAGTGAGCCTCGTCGACACCGCGAACAGCAGCAGCAGGAGCACCCAGCCCAGCCCGGTCCAGTGCCACAGCTGGCCCGATGCCGAGATCGCGAACAGGTAGAACACGATCCACATGGCCTGCTCGCAGGTGCAGTTGGGATGGCGGCAGTAGCGGAACAGCCCCTCGGTGAGGAAGGGCCGCTCCACCTCGGCGCCTTGGGCCGCGAGCCGCGCCTTGTTTTGCTGAAACCGCCACACTTGCTGGTCGGCGATGGTCTCGACCACCAGCAGCACCACGAACGCCACGATCGCGACGTAGTCCAGCCAGCCCAGCGGCACGTCGGCGTGCTGCCACGCCTGGTGTACCGGCGACGTGAACAGCCAGATGAGCGCCATCTGGCCGAACGATACGAAGAGCACGTTGAATGTCTGGAAGCCCACCTCGCCGATCTGCCGGCCGAGAACTCTCCGCTGGCTGATCTGTTCTCGGAGATAGGTCCACCGGTAGTCCTCGCTGTCGGGCCGCCACCCGCCCCGACGGATGAGGTTGAAGGTGAGCCGTGCACCCCACGCGCTCGCAAGCGCCGTCATCACCGCGACCCGGGCCGATCCGAATCCCACGTCGGCGAGAACGATCCCGCAGTACAGCGCCGGCACAATCGACCACAGCCGGTCCACCCAGGAGGCGTCCCGGGTCAGGATCGACGCCATCCAGCTCAGCACCGCCACCGCCGTGCACGCTCCCAGCGCCACGCCATAGGGCGTGCCGACGAGGGGATGGTCGATATCGGGATAGACGGTGACGCCGAGCACCACCGCCACCGCTCCGATGGCGACAACGCCGGTCCATCCGGGCACGCCGGCACGGATCACGGCCTTATCCGTTTGCCCGAATCATGGTTGCCCAATCAGCCGGAACGAACCGGGCCCCGAACAGCAGCACTCCGGATCGGAACTCAGTTGCAGAGACCCTGCGCGCTCACGCCGCGATCGATGTAACACATCAGGGTGCCCTCGACGTTGCGCATCGTGAACGTCCCGTCGCTGTTGCGGGTGGCGAACACGCGCAGCCGGAAGCCGCGGATGGAATCGTCGGGCTGACCGACGATGTCCATCGTGACCTCGCTGAGTTCGCCGACGGTCGGCTCGCCCGAGATCCTCACTCGCGATTCGGGTTCCTCCGATGCCACGGCCCCTGCGACGGTGCGCCCCAGCGCCGCCAGGTTCGCAGCGCTGGGCGCTTGGCCGAGGCGCGCCACGATCTCGGTGGTGGTGTCGACGGTCGCGCCCAGCGGAGTCACGTAGTCGCCGCTGACCCAGCCGATCACGCCGGCTGCGTGCACTTCGTGCCACAGCACGCCGGACACCTCTTGCCTCGTGCCGGTGGGAACGATGCCGGTGCCCGTCGAGTCGAGCTTGGCCACGATCTGACCGCCCGGCTCTTCGCGCACATTGAGCGTGCTGTCGTAGCCGATGCCCACGACCGACAGCACCAGGCGCTGCTCAGCCTCTTCGCCGGCTTCAGCCGCCGTCGTGGCCGTCACGACCTGCTGTCCGGCCGTTGTCGTGGGCGCGGGCGGCAGCGTCTGGACCGTGCCGATGGTGGTGGTGGGAATCGGTGCCGGTGCGGTCGCCACAGGCGCCGACGTGGCGGCGGTGGCCTCAGGCTGGTCATCGACGGCAGCAACGCTGTCGTCGTCGGAGTCTCCGAGGGCGACCACCAGCGCCGCGATCGCCACGATGAGCGCGAGCAGCGCGACGCCCAGCGGCAGTCGATCCTTCAACGCGATGAATCCCTCAGAAGGCGCGCGCTCCATGCCGTGGGGCTCCGGGAAATCAGTTGGACCGGTCATCGGTGTCCTTCGTGTAGCTCTCGGCGTCGAGGGGGGAGCCGAAGCGACGAGGATCGCCAGGACTGCCCTGTGCGCCTGGCCAGCCAGCGATATCGACTCGCTTGGCATAGCGACGCACGAGTATCGAGAGTACGACCTTGCGGGTCGGCGGAAAGAGCATGATCAGCCCGGCAGCATCGGTCAGGAAGCCGGGTGTGAGCATGAACGCGCCGGCCAGCAGGATCAACAGCCCGTTCACGAGTTCCTTGCCGGGAATCTCGCCCTGTGCCACGCGGGTGCGGATCTGGTTCAGCACGCCGAGCCCGGAGCGCCGCACCATCCAGGCACCCACGACGGACACCACGACCAGCAGCAGGATGGTCTGGCCGGCGCCGAGCCCGCCCGCCACCTGCACGATCACGAACAGTTCCAGCAGCGGCACCGATATGAGCAACAGGATGAGCACCGCCAGCACGCCGCCCACCCTACGGCTGCCCGCCGGGTCCGCTCCGTCACGTCCCGTCAGCGCCGGAGAGTCACGCTGCCGGATCAACGAGGCGCCCGACGAAGAGCACTGCTTGTGTCTCGCGGTGGATGATCGCCCACAGGAAGGGCCGATCGGCGACCACCGTCAGATCTGGCGGCGGGGGCATGGACTCGGCGAACGCCATGGCTGTTGCTGCGGCCGCTTCGGTGCCCTTCTCGTCGACGATCACCTTGGCGCTGTGCAGCGCAGAGGTGATGAAGATGCCGGGCGCGATGCCGTCGAACGCTGCGCCGGCACAGAACCCTTGCGGGCAGAGCCATTTGAAGAGATTGGCCGGCGGCAGCGTCTGCTCCCACTTCGGCATGGTGATCTTGACCGTGCCCGAAAGCGCAATGCTGGACAGCTCTGTCAGAGCTGCGGCGTCGAGCGATGCTTCAACGGCAGCGAGGCCGTCGGGAGCGTGGGGGACGATGAGCCACATGGCCAATTCGCTTCTGACATAGGGAAGTTCCACGGCATCGGCGTCGTCCATCAGGACGTAGCGGCGATCCACCGCTTCGTGATCGCGCATGAACGGCACGGTCACCGTCTGGCCAGAGTTGGTGGTGAACTCGCCGTCGCGGGTGAGGTCTGCCAGGAAGGGCTCCAGCCAGTCGGCCTTGAGGTAGACGGTGTTCACCAGGATCAGTTCCTGATCTTGGACCGTGGCTCGGTTGACGATGGCGGGGATGAGGCCGCGGGTGCGCCCTGACACCCACTCGTTGATGACAGCGGCCGCCGAGTCGCCGTCGGCCGTGTCGACCGGTTGCATCGTCGCGCCGTAGTGCAAGGCGGCCGTCTCGAGGAACTCGGCCAGCGGCGAGAATTCGTCATCGGGGAAGAGGCGGTTGGCTACTTCCACAGTGTTCGGCGCAACCGAAGCTTCGGCCAGCATGAGATCGACCGCGTTGGCAGCGCTGTGGCTGCCCTCCTCGGGGAACTCGAAGATGTCATCGAGCACTGCCGCGGAGTCGGCTGACGCGCCGGCCCGGCTCAGGCTGAAGGCGACGCCGATGCTCATCGGGCTGGACACTGCGTTGCCCTCGAGGTGCCGGTGGAATTCCCATCCGGCCGCGTTCACCCCTGCGACCCACTCAGCCGTCGGAGCACTGCGGTCAGCCGCCAAACGATCAGTGACCGGCTCGATGGCTGCGGGAACGACGGGCTCGGAAGCAGTTGCATCGGCAGTGGACAGCGCTGCGGGAGCGTCTCCTCCGTCGGCCGCAGGGTCATCGGCGTCCGTCGAGGTGCCGCAGGCCACAGCCATGATGCCGACCAGCACCAGCGACCCCATCAGTCGCATCCGCACCCTGCCCACCCTACGGCTGTCCGCCGGGTCGGCTCTGTCAGGCCGAGCGGCCGGATAGTCGAATACGCACGACGCCGCGCTGCGCGCGAGCCGTAAGTTGTCGGGTTGCTGACGGGTCGAGAGGCTGCGCTGTGATCGAGTCCTGCCTTGCTGGCGTGGCCGCTGCCGTTGTCGTCGCCGTGGTGAGGGAGACCGAGCTGTGACAAGTCCGAACCTCGAACAGCGGATCCGCAGTGCTTGGATCGGCCGCATCAGCGGCTGCATGCTGGGCAAGCCCGTGGAACTGCTGTCGATGCGCCAAGGCCCCGCGGCACTGCAGGACTACCTCGCACAGGCCGGCGCCCTGCCGCTACGCAACTACGTGCCGCTGCTGCCCGGCGCCCCGTCGGCCGTCGAGCGCAACGCCGACGCCTGCAAGGACCGCCTGGTCGCAGCCGTGCCCGACGACGACATCAACTACACGGTGCTGTCGCTGATGCTGATCGAAGAGCACGGCACCGGCTTCACCACCGAGGACGTGGCCCGGGCCTGGTTCCGCCTGCTGCCCGGCGGCCTCACCTTCACCGCCGAGCGGGCCGCCTACGCCGTGCTGATGGCCAAGGCTTCGACGCCATTCGCCTTCGGGCAGCCCGCCGGCTTCGACCTCGACGAATGCAGCGACAACGAGTTCAACGACTGGATCGGGGCGCAGATCCGCGCCGACATGTACGGCTGGGTGGCGCCCGGCGATCCTGCCCTCGCAGCCGAGCTCGCCGCCCGTGACGCCCGCCTCTCCCACCGCGGCGAGGGCGTGTACGGCGCCCAAGCCGTCGCAGCGATCGGTGCAGCCATCCCGTCGAGCCCGTCCGTGCTGGCTGCAATCGAATCCGCCATGGAATTGCTGCCGGCCGGCTCGGCGTGCGTCGAAGCCATGGCGCTCGGCATCCGCTGCGCCACGGTCGACGACGGCCCGGCCACGATCCACGAGGCCTACGACGGCATGTCGCCGGTGCACACGGTGAACAATCTCGCATTGGTCACATGGGGCCTCCTTTCCGGCGAGCACGACTTCTCGGCCGCCATAGGCGACACTGTCGCCGCGGGGTGTGACACCGACTGCAACGGCGCAACCGTGGGCGCGCTGTGGGGCCTGACCGGCCGCCCCATCCCGGCACACTGGCCCGACGCATGGAACGGCCGTGTGCAGGTCTCCCTCGCCGGCGTCGGCGAGCTCAGCCTCGACGACCTCGTCGCCCGAACCGTCGCCGTCTGCGGTTGAGCGACTGTCAGCGGAGCTCGGCGCGCCTTGCGCGGCGCCCGTGCGACGCGCCTAGAGATCGAGTCCGATCGCCGCAATCGGCGTCGTCATCTGCATCTGCGGCGGCGATCCCATGAGCGGGCCGAACGCCGCCATGGCCTCCTGCATGGCAGGGGTCTGGCCGTGGTGCTGCATCGACTCTGCGTCGCTCATGAGAGCGAAGAACCAGAACTGGTTCCCGTCGCCGCGGTGGTACGAGTAGATCTCCACGCCCGGCTCGTCATGGGCGGCCTCGACCATCGAAGCCAGCACCGCCTCCATCTCGTCAGCCTTGCCGTCTTGACACGTGAAGCTGCCGATCACCGTTGCCTTGCCCATAGCCGCCGCTCCTGATGGTGGACTCGCCTCAGCGCTGTGCGCCGCGGCGGAATGCCTACCACGCTCGCAGCTGGCCTGAGGCAACGGCGTCGCTAACCGCCTGCCCACAGCGGCGGGGTGGGCATCGGGCCGCGGGCCGCCTCGTATGCCGCTGCCAGCGACAGCGACAGGGTCTCGTCACCGCCGCGGCACATGAACTGGATCGACGTCGGCAAGCCGCCGCCGGGCCCAGCCGGCGACACGCCCGTCGGCACGGTCGTCGAGCACAGTGCCAGGAAGTTGCCGGCCCGGGTGAACAGCGCCGGGGTGTTGGTCTCGTCGGCCTCGTCGACGGGCAGCGGCAGCATCGGCGTGGTTGGCGTCACCATCGCGTCGAGGCCCTCGAACGCCTTGGCGAACTCGGCAAGGTCGATGCGCCGCTGCACCATCGCCGCGATGTACTCGCTGGCCGAGATCCGGGCTCCCGGCAGCACTCTCGCCCGCACCCGCTCGTCAACCTTTGAGCTTGGATCCTCCATCATCTCGCCGTAGTAGTGGTACGACTCGGCCGTCACGATCACGAAGCGGGTGTTCTTCATCTCCTCGAACGACGTCGGCGGGTCGAACGGCACCACCTCGGCACCCAGCCCGGCCAGCACCTCGAGCGCCGCGTCGTAGGCGGTGAGCTGAGCAGCGTCCACATCCACTCTCTCGGCATCGCTCAAACAGCCGATGCGCCGCCCGCCCAGTCCGCCCTCGAGCGCTGCCTGCAGCGCCCCGTAGCGACCAGCGCTGGCCAACCAGTCACGTTCAACCTCGGCGGCAGGCGTGCCCAGCATGGCGTCGAACATGAGCGCCGCGTCCAGCACCGTTCGAGCCAGCGGCCCCGGCGTGTCCAGCGTGTGCGACAGGGGAACGATCCCGTCGATGGGCAGCAGGCCCTCGGTGGTCTTCAGCCCGACGATCCCGCACAGCGCCGCCGGCAGCCTCACCGACCCGCCCGTGTCGGTGCCGACAGCACACGGCGCCATGCCCGCTGCCACTGCCGCGCCCGACCCCGACGACGACCCACCAGGCGTGCGCAGCACATCCCGGTCCCACGGATTCCACGGCGTACCCATGTGCTGGTTCGTGCCCCAGCCGCCCATGGCGAACTCGACGGTCTTGGTCTTGCCCAGCAGCACGCCGCCGGCCTCCAGCAGACGGCGAGCAACCGTGCCCGTCGCCGGCGACACCCGGCCGGCCCACTCGGCCGATCCCGCCGTGGTCACCCGGCCCTCCACGTCCACGATGTCCTTCAGCGCGAACGGCACACCCCAGAACGGCCCCACCGGCTCGCCCGCCGCCAGCGTCAGCGCCACCTCGGCAGCCTCGGCCGACGCCCGGGCCTCATCCGCGTACACCGCTTGCCAGGCCCTCACACGCCCGTCCAGCGACGCAATCGCCGTCAGGCATTCCTCGGTGGCCTCCACCGGCGACCGGGACCCATCCCGGTAGCCCGCCGCCAGCTCAGCAATCGTCGCCGTCACAGTTCCCCCCGCCAGCCCGGTCTCATAGCAGCGAGCAGTCTCGCGCCCCGGCCAGTCCCTCTCACGCCCGGAAGCTGCCGCGCCGACCGCCGGGGTTCTCGCGGGGCCCGTAGTAGCCGAATGTCCAACCTGGCAGTTGCTCCCACTCGATGCGCCCCACCGCCTCCCCAGTTCGCTCCGCCGCAGCGATCAGCGCGTCCTCGGCGGCATAGTCGAACGGATCCTGCAGCCGGGCCGCCACGCCAGCATCGCCGGGAAGGTTCTCGGCCTGCCATCGCACCGTCCGCCGCAACCCGTCCTCGGGGTCCACCTTGTCTCGATAGCCGAGCTGCTGGCGGATCTTCTCGGTGCTGAGGATCGAATGCGCCGACGAGTGGTTGAGCAGGAACGGCCCGCCGGTCGCGGCCAGCTCACCCGGCACCGACACCAGCTCGAAGGGGTTGCCGAGCTCGTCGCCGATGATCTGCGCGATCTGCGCGTACGTGAACTGCCGGTCGTCGCCCACGTTGTAGATCTCGCCCGCCGAGCCGTCGATGTGATCCACCGCGAGCAGCACCGCCGAGGTGGCGTTCTCGACGAATGCCGACGTAGCGACGGTGAGCCCGCCGTCGGGCACGATGACTCGACGCCGGCCGTCGAGCGCACGCTTCACCAGCGTCCACTCCCGCGGCAAGATCTGGTTGGGGCCGTAGATGTACGGGTACCGGAAGTGCGTCGCATCCGGATGCAGCGAGAACGTCAGCTCCTCCGACTCGGCCATCTTGAGCGGCTTGGGTCCCGAGCGCTCGTCGCCGACCAGCAAGTCGTCCTCGTTCGTCGGCACCGCCATCCCCTCGGGAAACTCGACGGCAGGCTCGGCGTACCCGCTGTACACCGGCACGCCGCCAATGGAGATGAGACGTGGCGTGCGGCCGACGAGCACCTGCACGATCGACCGCAGCCGGCCGTACATCGCAAAGACCACATCGAAGTTGCGGCCTTCGATCGACGAGCGGAACGCATCCTCGTCGAAGGGATCGGTGTGGATGTGCTCGAGATGGTCGGGGATCGTGTCGACCTCGTGGCGTCCCGTGTGCAGGATCGTCACGGTGTGACCGCGATCGACCAGACCGTTCACAATGTGGGGCCCGGTCGGCCCCGTCCCCCCGATGACGAGGATGTCCATCCCGTCAGCTTGGCCCACCAGCGCAAACGACGCTCAGTCCCGGCGCACCTCGGCCGGCGTCGGCATGGCCCGGGTGAGCCAGCAGGCCACCGTGTCGTCGCGCCGCAAGCCGCAGGCATGCTCCCAGCCGACGGAGACCGTGGCGAACGGACCCTCGGGCACGGCCATGTCGGCCTCCGCCACGTCGCCCTAGCATCGAATGGCTCCGTTGGTTCGCACTCCGCAGCCGTAGTCCTGATGCATCGACGCATCCAGAAAGCTGCCGGCTGGCGGTTCCGCTTCGCCCGAAACATTGCGACCCCAGCAGGCCAGGGAACCATCGAGGCCGAAGCCGCACGCGGTTGCCCAGCCGGCAGCGACCCCGAGGTAGCTGCCGTCAGGCGCCGCGGTCTGGCCAAAACCGCCGGCGCCCCAGCAAACGACCGCCATGTCGTGACGCGTCCCGCACGAGAAGTGACCGCCCGTCGAAACCTCGACGAACGTGCCCGATGGCGAATCGAGCTGGCCGTAGCGATCGTCGCCCCAGCAGACCACGGTTTCGTCGTCGAGAATCCCGCAGGCATGCTCTTGGCCGGCTGCCACGGCAATGAAGCTGCCTTCGGGAGGCTCACTGGCGCCGTAGTTGCTGTGCCCCCAGCAGACGGCGGCGCCGTCGGTGCGTACTCCGCACGAGTACAGGCCGCCGGCTGCGACCTCCCAGTAATTCCCGGTGGGAGCCGCGGCGCGACCCCATGCATTCGCGCCCCAGCACGTGACGGCCTCGTTCGATCGCACCCCGCAGGTGTGCCCGTACCCGGCCGAAACCCTGGTGAACGTGCCCTCGGGAGCCGCAATCACATCAGCTAGGTCATGTCCCCAGCAACTGATCGCACCTTCCGTGGTGACACCACAGGCTTGAAGGCCATATGCGGAGACCGAACGGAACGCTGCCGTCGGGGGGTTCCCTTCACCCGAGGTATTTGCTCCCCAGCAGCTCACGCCACCGGTGACGCGGAGCGCGCATGAGTTGAACGAGCCGGCCGAGACAGCCGTGAAGCTCCCGCTAGGAGAGTTCGTGCGGCCTGAGCCCTCGAATCCCCAACAGGCGATCGTGGCGTCGGTGCGAACGCCGCAGCTGTGGCCATTCCCCGCCGAGACATCCAGGAAGGTGCCTTCAGGCGAGTCCGTTGTCCCGGAGTTGTTGTTTCCCCAGCAGGTGACGGTGTCGTCAGCACGGACACCGCAGGCGTGATAGCTGCCTGCATCCACGCTGATGAACTCGCCGGCGGGAGGATCTGCCTGCCGGAATCGGTTGTCGCCCCAGCACCGCAGCGTGCGATCGGTCTGCAACCCGCATGTGTACTCGGTGCCCGCCGAAACGGCGGCGTACTCGCCGGGTATCGGATCAGACTGTCCGTCGTCGTTGCGGCCCCAGCAAGCAACAGCACCATCAGTTCGGACGGCGCATGAATGGAAGCTGCCGACCGTCACGTTCGTGAACTCGCCGTCCGGCGGCACGGCTTCGCCGTTCGCATTGCTGCCCCAGCACAGCAAGGTCCGGTCGTCGCGGATCGCGCACGAATGAGCGCCGCTTGTCGCAACAGTCTCGAAGAGCGCGAGCGGTGCTGCCGCGGTGTCGTGCGTTTCCTCGGCATCTTCAGCCACGTCGTCTGCGGTCTCGGTCGCAGTTGCGGTGGTCGTCTCGACTGGCTGCTCGGTCGTGGTAGCGGGAGCTTCCTCGGCTGGATCGTCGGGTGTCTCAGGAGCGGTTGCCGTCGCGGGGGCAGATGCTGCGGTGGCAGCTGGCTCAGGCGCGTCAGCGTCGCCTGCAGGTGCATCTCCCGAAGAACAACTGGCCGCGATCAGCGCGCCGGCACACACCAAGGCGACCACACGTGGCGACCTCTTCCGACAAGTTGCTGCCACCAGCGCAATCACACCGTTTTCCGCACTGAGGGATCCCTGAGCAAGATGGCATGATCGTACGTCCGACCGGTGACCGGTGGCTGGGCGGCACGTCGGGGCGGCGGGTTAGGTTCGGCGCTGGCACGGTGCATTTATGAGAGGGCCTGTGATGGTCGATGAGCTAGACGGGCATGAGCTCGAACAGATGCGTGCGGACCAGCCCTGCTGAGTTGACCCCGGCGGCGCTACGACTTGATTGCAGGGATTGCTGGTGACATCAACGGGACCAGGACCGCTGGCGGGCATCCGCCTGGTGGAGATCGCCACGTTCATTGCCGCGCCCGGCGGCGCGCACCTGCTGGCGTCGCAGGGTGCCGAGGTCATCAAGGTGGAGGACCTGGTGGTCGGCGATCCGCTGCGTATGTTCGGGTCGAGCCGGGGCGGCATGTCGGGCTGGTTCGCCAACATCAACGCCGGCAAGCGCTCACTCGCCATGGACATCGCCTCGCCCCAGGGCCGTGAGCTCATGGCCGACCTGCTCGCCACCGCCGATGTGTTCGTGCAGGCGTACCGACCCGGCGTAGCCGAGCGGCTCGGCATCGGCGAGGCCGACGTTCGCGAGCGCAACCCCAACATCATCTACGTGTCGATCAGCGGATTCGGCCGTGACGGGCCGTACTCGAAGCGCCCTGCCTACGACGCCGTCATACAGGGCTGGTCGGGCATCGCCGCGGTGCAGGGCGGCGACGGCGAGCCGCAGTTCGTGAAGAGCTTCATTCCCGACAAGGTCACTTCGCTGACCTGGACCCAGGCGGTGTGCGCAGCGCTGTTCGCCCGTGAGCGCACCGGCCGGGGCGAGCATGTGGAGCTGTCGCTGCTCGACTCGGCGGTCAGCTTCATGTGGCCCGACGCGATGATGGACCACACCGTGCTGGCCGACGACGCCGACCATCGCCCGAACCTGCTGGCCGACTACCGGCTGCTGGCGTGCCGGGACGGCTACGTGGCCGTCATGCCGCTCACCGACGCCCACTGGAAGGGTGTCGCCGATGCGTTCGACCGGCCCGATCTGCTCACCGATCCCCGCTTCGCCGAAGCCGGGCCCCGGGCAGCGCACTTCGGCGACATGATCGACACGCTCGGCGAAGTGGTGGGCGATGTGGCCCGCGACGACGTGGTCGAGCGGCTCATCGCAGCCGACGTGCCGGTGGCGCCGGCCCTGCGTCCCGACGAGATCGCCGCCGACCCGCAGGTACGCCATTCCGGCGTGGTGCGGGAAGTCGACCACCCCATCGTCGGCATGATCCGCCAGCACCGCCCCGCCGCACTGTTCGCAGGCGGCATGCCCGAGCTGCGCCACGCCGTCGAGCGCGGCACCGACACCGATGCAATCCTGTCGGAGCTGGGCCGGTCGGCCGAAGCGATCGCCGAGTTGCGTGCCGAGGGGGTGGTGCTGTGACCGAGTCGAACAGCGACCGAAGCGGCAGCAGCCTGCGCATCGACGAGCGCGCTGGCGCAGTGCTGGCCGAGCACGCCGCCTGGAACGAGGAGCACCGCCACCTCTCCGAGCACTCCCTTGCGACCCTGCGCGACTCGGGGGCGCTGCGGCTGCTGGTGCCCGAACGGGTCGGCGGTGACGAGCTCACCTTCGCCGACATGGTGGCCAACGTGCGCGAGGCCGCCCTGTACGACGGCGCTGCAGCCTGGGTGCTCATGGTGCTCGTGGGGCACAGCTGGATGATCGGCTCCATGAGCGAAGATCTCCAGGACGAGGTGTACGGGGCCGACCTCGGCGCGATCGTGCCGGGTTCGCTCGCCCCGGTCGGCTCGGCCACCGAGTGCGACGGCGGCTGGCTCATCGACGGGCGCTGGCCGTTCACCAGCGGAGCGGTCTGGGGCGACTGGTTCCTGCTGGGCTCGCAGGTGCTCGAGCCGGGGGAGCGACCCCGCCTGATCCACGTGGTGATCCCGCGCTCCGACATCACCGTCGACGACAACTGGTATGCGATCGGCCTGCGCGGCACCGGCTCGTGCGATGTCACCGCAGAGCAGGCCTTCGTGCCCACCCACCGCATGCTCGACTCCGGCGAGCTGCTCGGCGCCCGTTCGCCGTGGTCGGCCCGCCACCGCACATCGCTGTACCACACGCCGGTCCTGCCCGGACTGGCGGTGCATGTCGCGGCGACGGCGCTCGGGCTCGCACGGGCTGGGCTCGACGATGCCGCCGCCCGTTTCGGCGTCCAGGACGACCGCTACATGGGCACGTCCAAGTCGCGCCGGCCGGGGCTGCACATGCGCCTGGCCGAGGCCAACACCGAGGTGCGGGCTGCCGAGATGCTCATCGACGACACGATCGGCCTCTTGCGCCGGGCCGCCGAAGGCGACGACTCCAAGGCGCTGCGAGCCCACGCCAAGTACCAGGGCAGCTACGCCATCGAGCTGTGCCGCCGGGCGCTCGACCGGGTCACCACGGCCGCCGGCGGGCGGGCAGTCTTCGACGGCAGCCGCCTGCAGCAGGCCTTCCGGGACGTCACGATGGCCTCCCAGCACCAGGTCGCCGATCTCGACACGGTCGGCGAGGCCTACGGCCGCACCCGCCTCGGCATGGACCCCGGTCCCCACCCGCTGTAGCCAGGACGAGGCCGCACGAAGCGGCGGGCTCCTGCTCGTCTCAGCGTTGCCGATACTCCCGTCGGCGCACTGGCTGATATCTTGTCTGTGTGACAAAGACATCTGTCGAGATCGATCGAGATATCGTGGCACAAGCCGCGGAGATTCTCGGCACGTCCTCGCTGCGCGACACGATCGACGCCTCGCTGCGCGAGATCGTCAACGCTCGGCGCCGCCTGGAACTCGTCGGGCTGCTGTCGGACCCTGAGCGCTTCGACTTCGCAGCTGCAGACTCGGCTTGGGGCGCAGACAGCTAGTGGCGCGCGCCACGCATCTCGCCGACACGAGCGCGCTCGCTCGATTCGACCGGCCCCATGTCGTCGCGTCAGCCGCCGCCCGCATAGCAGCCGGCCAGATCGCACTCTGCGCCCCGGTCATCTACGAACTGGGCTTCAGCGCCCGCACCGCCGCCGACTACGACGCAGCCGCGACCCGGCTCGATGCCTTCGAGCGAGCGCCGACCACCGAAGGAGACTTCGGGCGCGCCCTTGACCTCCAGCAACGCCTCGTGCACCGGGGGCTTCACCGGGCAGTCTCGCTGGTCGACGCTCTGGTCGCTGCCGTCGCCGAGAGCCGAGGCCTTGTCGTACTGCACTACGACGCCGACTTCGAGCTCATTGCCGAGATCACCGGCCAGCCCACCGAGTGGATTGTCGAACGAGGCACCGCCGACTAGCACGCGAAATAGGTGACCGTCTGCGGACATGACCTACTGAGATACTGGCCGAAGGCCGGTTCGTGTCCGCGGTGCCCAGCAGATGGCGCCGCCGTTCCGGCAAGGAGATGATGAACGTGAAGGCTCGCAAGGCGAGGCTCGCGGCGGCCGTCGCGGCCGTGGCGCTGGTTGCCGCTGCATGCGGTGGCGCTGGCGACGGCGATGGGGGAGATGCCGCTGCGCAGGCGACATCGGCGCCGACGACTACCGCAGCTCCTCCGACCAGCGCGGCTCCCACCACAGCGCCGCCGCCGACGACCGAGGCAGCCAGCGAGCTGCCGACCGATGCGATGGGCTTGCTGATAGCGGCAATCGAGAACAGCGCCGCACTATCGGTGCGCGGTGACATGCGCTTGGACATGGCCGAGATGGCGAGCGTGGCCGTGCAGTTCGAGGCCGACGCCAACCAGAACCAATCGATAACGATGCAATTCGGGGAGATGATGGGACCCGACGGCGAGGGTCCAGGAGTCGAGGTCCGATTCGTCGACGGCAACCTGTACTTGCAGTTCGTGGTTCCCGAGGGGATGCAGGGTCTGCTCGGCGGCGCGATGCCGCAGGGCTGGTTCACGCTGGACGCTGCGGCGGCTGCGGAGATGGGATTGGTGTGCCCCTCGCCGGTACCCGGCGGGACACCGGTAGGTGGCGTGTGCCAGCTTCCCAGCGACAACACCTTCCTGATCGAGCACGTGACCGGTGCCGAGATCGTCGGCCAGGACAACCTCGACGGGCTAGCTGTTTCTCACGTTCGGTTCACGGTCGATGCAGTGGCCCTGGCGGCGGAAGCCGTCGCCTCATTCGGGGATGACAGCGGCGCTGGGGGCGCAGTTCCCTTCGGCGGCGACTTCGGCCCCGAAGAGCTCATCTTCGACGTCTGGATCGACGGTGACGGTCTTATCAGGCGCATCAGCCTCGACTTAGGCGCCGTCATGGAAGAGCTCATGGGCGACTCGGATGAGACCGAATCGGACAGCTTCGGGGACGCCTTCGCCAGCCTGTTCGACATCACCAACGTCCTCGACTACTTCGACTACGGCGCCGACATCACCATCGAGGCACCGTCCGCGGACGAGATCGTCGGCGATTTTGGCGACCTGATGGGATCCGACTTCGGCGAGGCTTCAGCCACGGCTCCGGGATACGAGAACTCATAGCCGCGTGTCAGACTGCCCCGTGGATGGCGCCGGAACCGGGGAGCGGGCATGTCGCTGGAACTTGAGACCGTGCGGGTGGACGGCGACGGGCCAGTGCGCCATCTGGTGCTCAACCGGCCCGAGGTTCACAACGCCGTCAACTCCCAGCTGATCGCCGACGTTCACGCTGCCTGCTTGGCGCTGGACGCCGACCCGAGCGTGCGGGTTGTGATCGTGCGTGGCGAGGGCCGCAGCCTGTCCTCGGGTGCCGATCTCAAGCAGGGGCGGGGCACGAGCCTCGACGCCATGCTCGGCTCCAAGGCGGGCGCCCGCATGTACGACACGCTGATGCACCTCAACGCGATCACGATCTGCCTCTGCCACGGCTACATGATCGGCGGGGGAGGGGTGCTGCCCGCTGCGTGCGATTTCCGCATCGGCAGCCCGTCTATGAGCCTCACGCTCAACGAGGTCAGCATCGGCTTCAACCTCACGTGGCACTCGGTGCCGGCGCTGGTGAATATGGTGGGGCCGCACCGTGCCAAGGAGATGCTGATCCTCGGGCGCACGTATGGCATGGACGAACTCGACGGGTGGGGCTTCTTCACCGAGACCGTGTCCGGCGACGATGAACTGGTGCCCGCCGCCGAGCGCCTGGCAGCAACCGTCGTGAACCAGCCGCCGGTGCCGGTGACGTCGTCGAAGGCATCGATCAACGCGCAGGCGATGCCGCTCGGCCGGGCCATCAACCACCTCGACCACGTGGCCGTCGGCTACATGGGCAAGAGCGAGAGCTCCCGCACGGCCGTGCGCAGCTACTTCGACCGGGACGATCCCGACGCCCGTACCTGGTCCGACGACTGAGCGCCGTTAGGCCTCGTTGCAGGCCGGCAGGGCCTCATCTGCAAACTGCGCGATCGCGTCCTCGGGCCGGCCCATGCGCAGTGCCGCCGTGTTGACCAGCAGCCGCTGCACACCGTGGTCGCGGTACACCTCGAGACCTTCGAGCCCCTCGCGGTGATAGTTCCAGTACGCCGTCAGCGCCAGCTCGGCCGGGTCGCGCCCCTGCCGGTCGCATTCGGCGCGCATCTCGCCGATCAAGCGCTTGAAGTCGTCGAGGTCCTTGTGGATCACGTACCAGCCGTCGCCCCGCGCCACCAGGCGACGGATGGCCGGCGGCGTGGTGCCGCCGATGAGCAGCGGCATGCGGGGCCGCTGTGCCGGTGTCGGCAGCATCGAGAATCCCGTCCAGTCCAAGAACTCGCCCCGGAAGTCGACGTCCTCGCCGGTCCACGCGGCGGTCATGGCGTCGATGTACTCGTCGGCCCGGGCGCCCCGGCGGTCGAACGGCACGCCGAGCGCGTCGAACTCCTCCTCCAGCCAGCCCACACCGATGCCGAGCTCCAGCCGCCCGCCCGACAGATGGTCGAGCGATGACGCCTGCTTGGCGAAGTACAGGGCGTTGGCCTGGGTGACGATGTTGACGCCGGTGCCGAGCCGCAACCGCTCCGTGGCCCCGGCGACGAAGGTCAGCGCGATGAACGGGTCGGTGAAGCCCTGGTCCGACGGGATCGACAGCTTGCCGCTGGGGTTGTACGGGTACCGGCTCTCGTAGTCGTGCGGCACGATCACGTGCTCGAACGTCCACACCGATTCGTAGCCGAGCTCCTCGAGCTGCTGGGCGAACGACCGCAGGTATCCGGGGTCGAGGTAGGCGGCCGAGTTGATGGGAGTGATGCCGACGTGCATCTGCGGGACTGTACGCAACACCCGCAGCGGGTGCCGGTGGCTTCGCTCGCGGCTTCACCGGCCCGATCTGCCGGCTATCCCGTTCCGCTTGCCGAGCCCACTAGCCCGCCGAGCTCGCCCAGCCTGCCGGGCCAGGTTCCGCGCAGTCGTGCATGCAGCGGCCCGGTGCGCCAAGCTGTTGCGGTGCGGGAGGGGACAGTGTTCGCGGTACAGCGCGCCTCCGCGTACACGCGCGCCGATCAGGAGCGCGTCCAGCGGCGCACGGTCGTGGTGCTCATCGCCAGCCAGGCCGCCGGCGGCTTCGGCCTGGTGGCCACCTACATCGTGAGCGCCCTGCTGGCCGAGGACATCACCGGCAGCTCCACGCTGGCCACGATCGCCGCGAGCAGCCTGTCGATCGGCTCGGCCTCGGTCGCCGCGCCCATGTCGAAGCTCATGAACAAGTACGGCCGCCGCTCGGGCCTGCGCTTCGGGTACCTGGTGGGCGCGGGCGGTGCCACGCTGGCGGTGCTGGGGGCGATCCTGCTCAGCTACCCGCTGCTGTGCCTGGGGGTGTTCGGCGCCGGCGCCGGCAACGCCGCCAACCTGGCGACCCGCTACGCCGCGTCGGACTTGGCGCAGGAGAACCGGCGCGCCAGCACCATCAGCATGATCGTGTGGGCCACCACATTCGGCTCCTACACCGGCTCGGTGGTGTCGGGCTACGCGAGCGAAGTGGGCGTCTCGCTGGGCCTGCCCGACAAGACCGGTTCCTACGTGTTCGCCGGCGTGATGTTCCTGCTGGCGGCGGCGATCGTGGAGATCTTCCTGCGCCCCGACCCGCTGCACATGGCCAACGAGCTGGCGGCCGAGGGCGTCGCCAACGGCACGCAGAAGGCCCAGGCGAAGCCGACGGTGCGTGAGGCCGTCTCGCTGATCATGCAGCAGAGCCAGGCCCGTCTCGCCGTGTTCGCCATGATCGTCTCGCAGGTGACGATGGTGGGGGTGATGGCGCTCACGCCGTTGCACATGAACGCGGGCGACCAGTCTCAGAACGTCATCGGCCACATGATGGGCTTCCACATCCTGGGCATGTACCTGCTGTCGCCGCTCATCGGCCGGCTCACCGACTCGGTCGGCAAGTACCCGATGCTGTATGTCGCGGGCGGGCTATGTACCTGGGGCGCGTGGTGGGCGGCGGTGACGCCGCCCGCGGGCGTCCTCGGCGTGTTCATGGGCAACTTCCTGATCGGGCTGGGCTGGTGCTTCGGCGTGGTGGCCGCGTCGAGCCTGCTGGTGGAGCTGTACCCGATACATCAGCGGGTGTCGGTGCAGGGCGTGGGCGACTTCGCCATGCTCGGCGCCGGTGCGATGGCGGGCCTCAGCTCGGGTGCGCTGTACGAGACGTTCCAGTACCGCGGCGTGAACTACGCGAATGCGCTGTTCGGCGTGGCGCTGGTGCTGGTGACGTTCTTCACCTACACCGGCGTGCGCCGGGCCATGCGCCGACCCCGCCGCCAGCAGCCGGCGGTCGCCGTCGGCGGCTGAGCGACATCGCGGCGGCGTCGCCGCTCGTCCAGCGGCTGCTGGACCGACTGCTGTTGCCGGGCGCCGGGCGCGCTGTACGCAGCGCTGCTCGCTAGGGCGCAGTGAAGCTGAAGGTGCGCTCGCCGTTCAGGACAACCTCGAACCTCTCGCCCGAGATGAACCCGTCGCCGAGGTGGACGATGGCGTCGAGTTCCAGGTCGCGCTCGGAGCAGTCCTGCGCCCACGGCAGCGGTGCCGGCACCCATGCCGTCACGGCGACCTCGAAGCGGCTGCCGTTGCGCACGGCTTCCTCCCGGCCGATGTGGTAGCAGCCGTGGTCGCTCGAGGTCACGAACACGACTTGCAGGTAGCCGCTGCTCTGGCTGCCGGTCGAGCCCTCCCAGATCATTCCCACATCGGTGGCGTGCACTGGCGCTTCGACTCGGTCGGGGTCCGTCGGGCTCCAACCGTCGGGCGCCAGCTCTGGCGGCGGCTCCACCATCACGAGCGTCATGTCGACCCGGCGTGGGTTGCCCCGGGTGATCACGTCGTAGGCGGTGTCGTTCGTGAACGCCATCCGACCGTCGCCTTCAGTGATCACCGCCGAGACTGAGTAGACGTTGCGGTCGTCGATCTCGTCGCTGACGTAGCGCAGTTCGAAGTCGATCGGCACCTGGCCGGGACTGCTGATGATCTGCTCGGCGACGAGCACCGAGGCTGCATCGGCGAGAGACGTGTCGCGTAGCTGCACGGTCACGACGGCATCGGGCGTCAGCGCGATGCGCTCGCGGTAGGTGATCGTGCCGCGCACCGACGCGTCGGCACCCGGCGGTGCGGGGGTGACCACTTCGGTGGTGTCGTCGTAGTAGCCGCATGCACCGGCGACGAACGCGAGAGCGATGGCTGCGCACCACACCCACCGGCGGTCGTTCGGGTTCCCCAGAGCCGATGTCACGGATCTGCTGCTGAGCTCGATTCGGGATCGCGCTGCAGCGAGGCCAGCAGCGAGCCCTGCCGTCCCAGCGGCTCCACGCCGAGTGTGCGGAAAATACGCCAGTGCAGGCTGATGTCGGAGGCGATGATCGGCACGCCGAGCTGAGCTTCGATGTCCGCGGCCAGGCTCACGATTCGGCGTGGCAGCCCGTCGGCGCCCCGGTAGTTGGACATGCCGTTGACCAGCACTGCGTCCACGTCGGGCGCCTGGCTCAGGGCGCGCTCGCACGACCGCAGCGCCAGGTCGCCGGGGAAGATCCACGTGCAGTCGTTCACCTCGTCCTGGGTGTCGTACCAGCCCTGGTCGACGAAGTTCCCCGCCCACACCACGTCGATGCCGGCACTGCGCAGGAATCGCACCACGCCGTCGCGCCAGTCGGGCCAGAAGTACACGGCATTGAGGGCGATCCGCTCGTAGCCCTGTGCCTCGCAGGCCTCCACCAGCGTCAGGCCGGCCATGTGGAACGGCGTCTCGTACTTCTCGGACATCTCGGCGGTGAACCGGCGGATATCGGCAGCGTCGGTGCCGGCGGCATGCACCCAGTTCGTGCCGACCTGCCCCACCACGTCGGCGCCGCTGCCCGACAGGCAGTGCACGGTCTCCTCGAGCAGGTGAAACAGCCCCGCCCGGTCACTGAGCCGGTGCGCGTAGCCGGGGGCGTGCAGCAGGCGACCGTGCACGCCCACCGTCGGCGGGCACATGCGCAGGAAGTCGGTGGGCGCCGCGTCGAAATCCATCGGCGGTGCCGTGAAGCCGACCTGGTGCGGGAACAGCTTCTTCGACGGGTCAGCCCACTTCGCCGGCTTGATGGACTCGCTCACCGGTCGCGCACCCTTCCTGCCGGTGCCGTGCCGGTGCTCTGCCGGGTCTGGGGCGAGGACGTGCGGCCGCGGGCCGGCATTCAGGCGCTCCAGCCGCCGTCGACGTGGATCGTCTGGCCGGTGATGTAGCTGGCGCCGGCGCACAGGAACAGGCACGCGTCCGCGTATTCGGCGGCGGTGCCGGGACGGCCCAGCGGCAGCGACTCGGAGTCTTCGAAGACCGTCGCCCAGCGGATCGGGAAGTTGGTGGAGTCGGGGTGCACGTAGCTGGGGGAGATGGCGTTCACCCGCACCTCGGGGGCGAGGCCGCGCGCCAGCTCCTTGGTGAGCGTGATGAGGGCGCCCTTGGCCACGCTGTAGGGCGAGCTGGAGCCGCCGCCCCGCCAGCCCGACATGGATGCGGTGTTCACGATGGCCCCGCGTGCTGCCGTCAGGTACGGCGCAGCGGCTTTGGCAGTGCGGAAGGCCGACAGCAGGTTGATCGACAGCGCTTCGGCCCACAGTTCCTCGGTCTGCGATTCGAGATCGTCGGCCGGGATGGTCTGCAGGGTGACGGGATGCCCGGCGATGTTCAGCAGGTAGTCGATGCCGCCCATCCGGTCGGCGGCAGCTTCGACCATGGCCGCCACCGAGTCGTTGTCGCGCAGGTCGCACGGTGCCTCGAACACGTCGAGGCCGTCTTCCTGCAGCGCTTGCACGGTTCCGGCGAGCCGCTCGCCGGGCAGGTCGGCGATGGCCACCGTGCTGCCGTTCTCGGCGAACGTACGGGTGACGCCGAGGCCGATGCCGCTGGCCCCGCCGCTGACGATGCTGCGCTTGCCGGTGAGATCGGCGCTGATCATGTGGCGGCCTCCTTCGTGGATCGCTGATCGCTCATGAGCCCTGTGGCAGGTACTGGTCGTGGCACCACGGGTCGAGCTGCAGGCTGAGCTCGCGCAGGCGGCCGTGGAACTCGTCGCGGGGCACGTGGCACAGCCGGATGTGCCGGCCCGATGCGGGGTCGAACTCGGTGCGGCCGTGCATGACCCGGTGGTTGTCGATGAGCACGCCCTGGCCGGGCTCGACCCGGATGGTTGCCGTGAATTCGGGGCTCAGCATGCGGTTGCTGTAGGCCCGGATGGCGTCGTAGAGGCGGTCGACGTCGCTTGCCGGCACGTCGAGCGGCCCGAGCGCCCGGTCGAAGTAGCGGATGCCGCTGAGGCGTCCGAACTCGTCGAGCCGGATGACCGGGCTGCGGCTGCGCAGGTTGATCTCGCCGGGGTGGCGCCGCACATGGGTGACGGGCAGCGTGGTGAGGGCCTCGAACGCGTCGGGCTCGTCGGCGCGCAGCGACTCGGCGATGGCGAAGCCGTCCACGTAGGTGCTCATGCCCCCGACATCGGTGTTGACCAGGCAGTGGAAGATGTCGATGCCGGGCGGGGAGTAATAGAAGGCGTCGTCGATGTGGGGCGCCTGGGCCATGCCGGTCTTGGCGCCGAGCTTGGCCACGGGCTCGGCCCGAACGTCGTAGATGCGGCCATAGACGGTCGTCTCGTGGATGGGGCCGACGAGGTTGGCGAGCTGCTCGGTGCACGCGGGGTCGGTGCCCAAGTTGTCGATGCGCACGATGCCGTATCGGGCCAAGAGCCGGTAGGCGTGCAGTTGGCCGTCGGCGCCGTCGCCGGCGTCGGTCCAGTCAACGGTGGGGAAGTCGTCGGCCAGTTCGGCCCGCCAGGTGGCGGGCTGCCACGCGGCCCTGCGCCGGCGAGCCTCGTCGTCGTAGGCATTCGCTGCGAGCCAGTCGCTGCCATAGGCGGAACGGTGCCCGTCCGGCCACGTCAGCACCAAGTCGCCGTTGCAGGTCCCGGCGTTCACCGGTGCGATGTCGGGAGGGATGCTCGCCACGGTCGTGAAGCGGATGCCGTCGGCGGGGTTGCCGCACTCGGCGCACCAGCAGCAATGCCGTAGCCACTGCGCCGAGTAGGTGCGCTGGCGGCCGTCGGCGAAGGTGACATGCACTTGGCGCCCGTCGATCGTCGCGCCGGTCACGGCGGGTGCGTCGGCGATGCCGAGCCGGTTGCCGAGATGCGGGTTGTAGGTGGTGATGCCTCCCACGGCCCCGTGTTCGCTCTCCTCGACCTGTGCCGCGGGCGGCTTCGCCGCCGACTCGCTCGCCGACGGTGGGTTCACCGCTCAGTCGCCCCTGCCGGTTGCAGCATCGAGTGTGTGCGCTGCGACCAGGTCGTCGTTGAGTTCCACGCCGAGCCCGGCGCCTGTCGGCAGCGCTGCGTAGCCGTCGACGATGTCGGGCTCGGGCGGGTGCACCAGGTCTGTGCGCAGGCGGGACGGGCCGAGCCGCGACGAGCGGAACTCCACCATCGGGATCGTCAGCGCTGCTGCCTGCAGGTGGAAGTTGGCGACGTCGGTGATGCCCGTGGCGAAGCTGTGGGGGATGAGCTGCGCGCCGTGCAGCTCGCACAGCTCGGCGATGCGCATCAGCTCGGTGAACCCTCCGGCGCGGCTGACGCCGGGCTGCACCAGCGACACCCCGCCCGTGGTCAGCCATTCCCGCACTTCCCAGCGCCCCGCTGCGAACTCGGCACCGCCCACCCGGATGGGCGAAACGGCGGCCAGGCGGGCATGGCCGGCCAGGTCGTCGTGGCGCAGCGGTGCTTCGGCGAAGGCCACGTCGTAGTCCTCGATGCGTCGCAGCGTCCAGGCGGCGTCGTGCCAGTCCCACCAGCGGTAGCCGAAGTCGAGCGCCATGGTGAGCTCGTTGCCGAGCGCTTCCCGGCAGTTGCCGACGAAGTCAACGACGGCCCGGTCGGAAACCTCGGCGCCGAACAGCACCGGCACCTTGACCGCGGTGAGGCCCTGGTCGGCGGCGATGGCGGCCTGGCGGGTGACCTCGTCGAGCACGGCCGACATCGGGCCGTCGTAGATGTCGCCGGGGTAGCAGGTGGCATACGGCCGGATGCGCTCGCTGCGGGCGCCGCCGAGCAGCTTGTACGCGGGCAGGCCGAGCTGGCGCCCGGCGAGGTCGTACAGCGCGATGTCCACGGCCGAGTACGCCTGGATGAAGGTGCCGCGGCGCCCGTGGTAGAAGCTGCCGTGGTACGCCCGGTCGTACAGCGCCGCGGCTTCGATCGGGTCGGCGCCCACCACCACGTCGGTGATGCCCTGGCTCCAGAAGTGAATGGTGCGCTGGTCGATCATCGCCTTGACGACGGCGGGCGTGCACACCGACTCGCCGATGCCGACCCGCCCGTCCTCGTCGGTCACCTTGACGAGCAGCGTTTCCTCGGAGCCTTCGGCGAAGGCATTGCCGACAGCGGGCACCGAGACGATGAGGGCTTCAACCGCGGCAACAGCGCACGGCTGGCGGGCGGTCGCTGTCATGTCCGCACTAACCCCGGACCAGCCGGGCGCGCCTGCTGGCTGTCGCGCTCCGCGTGGCATTCGCCGTCAAGTCAGCCGCCGATGGGGCTCTGTGCTGTGAGGCCACCGTCCACAGTAAACACGCTGCCCGATACGAAACTGGCCGCGGGGCCCGCCAGCCAGGCAACCACTTCGGCGACGTCATCGGGGGTGCCGAGCCTGCCGACGGGATGGCGCTCGACGGCTGCCAGCCGGGCCGCGGCCGGGTCTGCTTCGAGGTCGAACACGGCATCGGCGAGCGCAGTGGCGATCCAGCCAGGACTGACCGCCACGCAGCGGATGCCCTGATGGCCGTGATCGATGGCGATGGCCCGAGTGAGGGCCTCCACGGCACCTTTGGACGCGTTGTAGGCGGCCATGCCGGCGTCGGCGTGGGTCGCGGCGATCGACGCGATGTTGATGATGACGCCGCCGTCCTGCCGCTCGGCTCGCTGGCCGTGGCGCTGGCTCGACATCTGACGCACGGCCGCACGGCACATGTTGAACACGCCCCGCACGTTGACGTCCATGACGTGATCGAATTCGTCATCGGTGGTGTCGGCAATGGTCTTCTCCACTTGCACGCCGGCGTTGTTCACCACCACATCCAGCCGCCCGAACCGCTCGACTGCGGCGGCCACCAGCGCATCGGCCTGGACCGGATTCGCCACATCGGTCTGCAGCCACGCGGCACCTGCCAGATCGGGCTCCCGCCGGCTGCCGGTCAGCACGTCCCAGCCGTCAGCCAGGAACCGCCGAGCGATCGCCTCGCCGATCCCCGAGCTCGCCCCCGTCACCACCACACTGCTCACGGCGCCTCCCCAGCGTTCCCATCGGGCAGGCTTGCAGCATGTCTCACGGGCGACACGCTGTTTGCCCATTCGACGGCGACCGGGGAGCTGCCACGTGAGGATCGTCGCGATTGACCATGTGCAGCTGGCGATGCCGCCCGGCGGCGAGGCCGACGCGCAGGCCTTCTACGAGGGACTGCTCGGTGTGCCGCGTGTGCCGAAGCCGCCCCACCTTGCGCGACGTGGCGGTTGCTGGTTCGAGAGCGACTCGGTCAAGGTCCACCTGGGCGTCGAGGATTCGTTCAGACCTGCTCGCAAGGCCCACCCTGCGCTGCACGTGCAGGATCTTCCCGCGCTCGTCGAGCTGCTCCGCGGTGCCGGCGTCGCAGTCCGGGACGACGAGCCGCTGGAGGGCTACGACCGCGTCTACGTGGACGATCCCTTCGGCAACCGCTTGGAACTGCTCGAACCGCGCACCTGACAGGCGCAACCGCGGTAATCAGGGACGGAACGATTCGAGTTTCAGAACGGGGTCGGTCCAGCCGTCGTCGGTGAAGAGCGTGCCGGCGAGCCGCCCGATCTCATCGGCTGACTTGGCCGCCGAACCGCATCCGCCGACCGCGACGGCGACGCGGTCGTCTACCCAGTCGATCCACGGCAGGTCGTGCGGCGTGTTCGTGACGACGCAGGGCTTGAAGTCGCGCGACCGGATCGTGCGGTCGGGGAGGAATTCGCGCAACCGGGCCTCAAGGTCGTCTGCCTCGGCCACGCTCCCGCCGCTGCGGAACCAGTCGACCACGGTGGGAACATCGTCGGCCATGGTGGCGGCGGGGTCGTAGCCACCGATCTTCAGCATGACCCGTCCGTCGGGGAACCGAACGGGCGGAACCCAGTAGACGTCGTGTCGAGGATCTTCCTCGCAGGTGGCCGGGTCGGTCCGGGAGATCAGGCTCGGCAGCACCGGGCCGTCGTCGAGCTCGGCCATCAGGATCGTCCGCAGGCTGCGCTCGAGCGGCAGGTTGACGCCGACCAGCTCGGCCGCCCACGCGCCGGTGCACAGCAGCACGCCCTGGGCGAGCAGCGTGTCGTTGCCGACGGTCAGCTGCACGCCGTCGGGCGTCGGCACGGCCGCGGAAACCGGCGCGTCCACGACCGTCCCGCCCGCCGCGGCCGTCAGCCGGCTCTGCGCTGCGATCATCCGTCGCGGGTTGATGTGCCCGGCCGGTGCTGCTTCGAAGACGATCGCATCCGCGCTCGACATGTCGATCCCAAAGCGCTCTGCGACCTCAGCAGCGGTGACCTCGCTCGCGTCAACGTCGAGTTCGAGCGCGTGGGCGAGATCTGCATGCGGATTCGCCCCCGAATAGACCAGTCCGGTGCCGGCATGAAACCCGATGCCCGAGCGCTCCTCGATGTCGGCATACCTGCCGATCGCGCGGATCGCCAAGTGTGACCAGGCAGGATCCGGATCGATCATCCGCGTAATCCGGCCTTCGTCGTAGTGGCTCGCGAACGGACCACTTGACGCTGCGTAGTCCTCTGGCTCACCAGGCCCGATCAACGCGACCGAGTGTCCGGCCTCCGCGAGATGGCGGGCCGCAGCACTGCCGATCAGCCCCCGCCCAACAACCGCCACCTCAAAGTTCGACATGCCCGCAACGTAGACCGGCGCAGTCAGGACTGCAGCGCCGAGGTGTGGACGATGGTGCTGCCCGTGACGCGGTCGGCCACCGTGCGCGACTCGTCGCTCAACGCCAGCAGCATGACGTCGATGATCATGCCGAGACCCAGCGTGAGGACCCAGTAGATCTGTTTGAAGATCTCGCGAATCAACATCCGGAGCCAGCCGAATCGCGTCCCGTCGGGCCTCACGGCCACCATTCCGAGAAGCTGCTTGCCGGGCGTCTGCCCGCGCATCAAGGCGAACACGAACCACGCAAGGTAGGGAATGACGACGTACCAGTAGGCGTAGATGAATCCCCAGATCACGACCTCGATGAGATGTGCGGCCACACGTCGGATCGGCCCGGCCGCTATCTCATCCAGGTATGGCTCACGCCGCGGCGGTTCGATCCCGTCGGACATGCGGCGAGTCTGTCAGCGCGCCTGTGTCGACGCAGTGATCGCCGCTGCGTGAATGCCAAACGGGTCGCGACGCGGCAGGCTGTGCGGATGGCGGACATTGAGCTGACCATCCCGTCGGCGAACCCCACCAACTTCCACCAGGCCATCTCCGACACTGCCGCGATGCCCGGCCAGGACATCTGGGCCAAGCTGTTCCTGCCCGACGGGCCCGGGCCGTTCCCGGTCGTCATCGTGGTGCCGGGCAGCCTCGGGCTCCAGCCCCACCATCTCGCGCACGCGTCGGCCATCGTCGACGCCGGGATCGCCGCGTGCGGCATCGACCCGTTCGGCCCCCGCAGCGTCACCTCGACCGTCGCGAACCAGGTCCAGTACTCCTTCGCCGCCAGCGCCTGGGATGTCCTTGCCACCGCCGAGGTCCTTGCGGCCCGGCCCGACATCGATGCCGCGCGCATCGGCGCGCAGGGTCACAGCCGGGGCGGCTCGGCGGTGCTGAGCGCGGCCTCGGTGCACCTCGCCGCAGCCTCGGGCGCCCCGAAGCTCGCCGGCGTGTATGCCGCCTATCCGTGGTCGGGCCACCAGTTCGTCGACCCGTCGGTCGGCAGCACCCGAGTTCGGGCGATCATCGGCGATCAGGACGACTGGTGCTCGCCGATGCAGGTCCAAGCCCACATTCACGCCATGCGGGTAGCGGGCGGCGACGCCACGGCGCGGATCGTGCCCGACGCCCACCACAGCTTCGACCGCTCCACGCCGCTGGAGCACATACCGGATGCCGCCGTAACGCCGGGAGCGCCCACCGTCTACATCGCCGACAACGGCGCCTTCATCCCGCCCACCTCCGACGAGCCAGACCCGTCGATGACCGATCTCGACGGCTTCCTCTGCTCGATCAATGCCGGCTACGGCGTCCGCGGCGCCCACATCGGCGGCACCCCCGAACTAGCCCCCCTCTTCGCAGAAGACATGCTGACCTTCTGGACCGCAGTCATGTCCCCAACTCGATAGAGCGGGTTGTCTGCACGCGAGATGAGACTTTCAAAATCAACATCAGTTGACTTAAAAGTCATACATCAGACGATTTGAAATTGCTACACTGATGGTGATGGACGTCGACCATCCGCTGCTGAAGGCGATTCGCGCAAGCTATCGACCACGAGTGGCCGACAGTCAGCTTCGCCGAGCACTGCAATCAGCTCCCGCGGTGCTCATCGAGGGCCCTCGGGCTTGCGGCAAGACCTGGACAGGTGGCCACGCGGCTCGCAGCGCGGTGATGCTCGATGCTCAGGAGGCTGCCGCACTGACCAGCGCAATGGCTCGACAGATGCTTCTGGAAGGGCTCAAGCCGAAGCTGCTCGACGAATATCACTTGGCGCCGGACCTATGGAATCCGATCCGACGCGCTGCTGACGAGCTTGCACAGCCGGGCCAGTTCATTCTCACCGGCTCAGCGGTGCCGCCGGACAGCGCCACCCGGCACACGGGCGCTGGTCGAGTTCGACGCGTGCGCATGCGTCCCATGTCTCTTGCGGAGTCGGGCGAATCAACCGCACAAGTGTCGCTCGGTGCGTTGTTCGATTCCGGCGAAGTGGCCGTCGCAGCGCCCGCTTCCGAACCGGACATCTTCGACTTGGCCTGCCGCGGCGGTTGGCCCGCATTGGTCCACCTCAGCGGAACCGAAGCCCAGCCGGCGTTGCGCGACTATCTCGATGACCTCTGCCGCGCCGACATCGACCACGTCGATGCCGTCCGCCGCGACCCGACCGGTGTAGCAAGACTCTTGGAGTCGCTGAGCCGCAACATCGCCACCAGCTCTTCGTTTCGAGTGCTGGCGGACGACATGGCGCAGGTACGACCGGCCGATTCACGTACTGTCGCGGCCTACCTCAGTGCATTGGAGCGGCTCTTCATCGTGGAGAACCTGACGCCGTGGCCGGTGGACTTGCGGTCCCGCGCCCACCTCGTGAGCACGCCGAAGCGTTACCTGGTCGACCCGTCGCTCGCCGTGGCGGCGCTGCGGTCAAGCCGACCTCGCCTGCTGGCAGACCCGCGAGGGTTCGGGAATCTCTTCGAAGCGCTCGTGATGCGGGATCTGCGGGTGTACGCCGATGCGAGCGATGCCCGGCTCTTCTACTACCGGGACAACACCGGCTTGGAGGTAGACGCCATCATCGAGCGATCCGACGGGCGGTGGATCGCCGCAGAAATCAAGCTGGGCGGCGGTGATGGGCCTGACAAAGCCGCTGCTGCGCTGCTTCGACTGCAAGGCAAAGTCGACCTCGACAAGACCGGTGAGCCGGCGAGGCTCTTGGTGATCACCGCCGGCGGCTATGCCTACGAGCGGTCAGACGGTGTGACTGTCGCCCCCATCACCACGCTCGGCCCGTAGCGGTTGACCGCGCTGTTCGCCTCGCTGCCCCAGGCCGGCGTTACCAGGTGCTCGCCAGCTCCCGCAGGCTGGCCAGGCCGAATTGGCGGTCGTGGCACCACCACCAGGCGTAGCTGCACACAGCGCCGTTGGTGAGGTCGTACGAGTCGGTGATCTGGCGCAGATGGTGGATCGACAGGTAGGCCTCGGCATGGGCGTAGCCGACGACCGATGGATCCCAGCGCTTGGTATCGGTGCTGGCCCACTCGTAAGCGTGGGCGAAGGTGGCAGTAGCAACACGCACGGCGGCCGGCACCACCTCGGCCGACCAGTCGCGCACGGCTGCCTGCACCTGGTCGGTCTCGGCCGTCGACGGATCCGGCACGTCGGGATCATTACGCGCCGACAGGTAGCTGTGGAGCATGGCAGCGTGCTCCTGATGGCTGACCAGCGTTCCCGCAACTGCGGCGTCTAGGTCGCACCGTTCACGGTCGAGCGTCGGCGGAGCCGCGGGCGGCGGCCACACCACCGGGCCGGGAGCGACATGGGTGAGGCACAACCCGAGCGAGCTGGAAGCGCTCACCTCGTTCGCCAGATCCATGACCGCCTGGAGGGCCTCGTGCATGCCTGCGGGCCATCGCACATCAGGGTCGCTGAACGACCGCAGCGAAACGCTGTGGTCATAGAGGACAGGGTCAGCCTCGGCAGTGGCGTGCGGGCTGCTCGCCAGTCCGTCCAAAGTCGCGTCCCAGCTGCGCGGATATGCCCGGCGGCACATCTCGTTCGCGTCGTACGGCGAGACAGCCCGGGTCGCGATGTCGCCCAGCAACGCCGCGGCCATGGCGACCTGGAGCCCGTCGTCGGGCGGGTCGCTGCCAGGTCCGGGAATTCCGGGGAGCCCATCGGCGGCAGTGGCCATCTCGTCGCATGCGCGTACAACGAACTCGGACCATCCGATGGACTCGGTCGTTGGCAGGGCCGCGCGCCACGCCTCGTGGGCGCCGTGCACCAGCCAAGCCGGCCGCTCGGCGGAGTCGTAGTCGGGAAGGATGCGTGTGGTGTGTTGTGTCATGGCCCGCAACGTAGGCAGGGGCTGTCACAAGTCCGATTGGGGCCGGGTACCACAGCGTGGCACAATTGTGGTCATGACAACGGAATCACTGCGCACCGTGAAGGACCGCTTCTCGGAATTCGTTGAACGGGTTCACAGCACTCACGAGAGGATCTTCATCACTCGCAACGGCATGTCTGCTGCGGTACTCATGAGTCCCGACGATCTCGAGTCCATTGAGGAAACGCTGGCGATCCTGTCCGACCCCGATGTGATGCGAGAGATCGCTCAGGCGGAACGCGAAATCGCCGAAGGCGACGTCGTGCGCGGCGTGGAGGCTGTCAGGGCGCTTCGGGCGCAGTGAATGCAACGCTGTACGACATCGTTTTCGCGCGTTCCGCTGCTGCTGCGATCGCTGAACAGCTTCCGGAGTCGGTCGCTTCAGCCGTCCTCGAGCTGATTGCAGGCGACTTGGCGGAAGCGCCGCGTCGAGTCGGAACACCATTGGGTGATGAACTCGAAGGCCGATGGGCAGCGCGCCGCGGCACGTACCGGATCGACTTCCGCATCGACGACGTGCGCCAGGAAGTCTTCATACTCCGGGTGGCGCACCGTCGAGATGCCTACAGGCGCCTCGACAGCTAGCGGCAAGTTCCCCGAGGCGTCGTTGCCTCGGGCGACCGAAACAACTCGGTCGGGGCACACCTGCGCGCGACGGCGTGCCCGCCAGCTCGCGACTCACGGCCGTGGCAAATCGTCCGTCGTCTCGGACCTGAGATCTGCCAGGTCTTCAGACAGACCGGGGTCTGCTTGATGTGCCAGGACGTCGCGGATGAAGCGTTCGCTGCTCATCCACTGAGGTCGTTCTTCGATGGGACGCAGCTCGGCAACCGGTCTGCCGTGCACCGTGATGCAGATCGACTCGCCGGCCGCCACTCGATCCAACAGGGCCCGCGTCTGGTTGCGCAGATCTCGAGAAGCCACTTCCTCCATCGTGGAAATGTCCCACATATGCGACATTTGTCGCGAACCTCGCCGAATCGGATGAGTGCCGTCTGGCGTCCCGAGTGCTGTCCTCGATTCAGCCATCCCCGCGACCGTAGAAGCGATCTCCCGCTCGGGCGCAATCGTTTTCTCGGCCCCTCCGGCTGCTACAGCCCGCAGCGTCCGGCCAGCGCCGAGACCTCGTCAGGGCTGAGTGGGCCTGCTTCGGCCTCCCACGCTTCGAAGAAGTCGCTGAGTGCCTGCTTGCGGTCGTGATCGGCTGCGAGTCGCCGTAGCGCCTCGCCCACGGTGGCCTCCCGACCGCCGAACTCGGGCGCGATTCGCTCAAGCAGCAGCCGGGTCTCCTTGTCAATCCGCACCCTTGCCCTCATCATGCCGCCGACTGTATTGGGCGCCTGTCTGGCAGCCGCCTGAATTTCACGGCCTGAACGTTGGGTGCATTCACCGGCACGGCCGTTGGGCCATCTGTTACATGGTTCAATACATTTCGTAGGAATGCGTAACTATCACGTCTTGATCACTCACCGGGGATCGTTGTGAGCGAACTCGGTGAAGCGCTTGCGCGGGCTCGTGCACATGGCCGCTACTCGCAGAAGGATGTCGGCGCAGCGCTGGGTGTCAGCAGGGTGATGGTGTCGTACTGGGAATCCGGCGAGCGCACACCGAACGACCGGCAGCTGAGTGCCCTCGCCCGGCTGTACAGCGTCGAGCCGGCGGCGCTCATCGCTGGCAGCTACGTGGAGCCAGTGGATGACGATCTCGCCAACACGCTCCTCCAGCATTGGAATGGTGCCGAGGGCGATGTCGTACTGGGAGTCCGTGAGTTCGTTCGCTTCCTTGACCGCTTCGCCGAGCTGGTGCAGATTCTCGACCAGCCCGTCCGAAGCCTCCGCCAGAGCCCATTCGCGGGCCGGCAGGGAAACTCACAGAGCGACGACACCCGCCGCAAGGCAGCGGAGGTGCGTGCCCATCTCGGACTTGGACTGGCGCCGGTCGTTGACCTTGAACCGGTGTGCGAGATGCTGGGCGTCGTCGCCTACGGCGCGTCTCTTGGGCCAGACCCGCGCACAGCTCCGTCGGGTGCGTTTCTGAGGCATCCCGCTGCGGGGTTGTCGATATTGACCAATCTCGACATGACACGCGATGAGCGACGCTTCGCCGTCGCGCATGGGTTAGCTCATGCCCTATTCCACAGCGACGAGACCAATCAGGTGCTCTGCTGGGGCGGCGGCAGGCGCGAGAGCTTCGCCGACGCATTCGCAGGCGAATTCCTCATGCCGAGCGATGGCGTCCGTCGTTTTGCTGAGGCCATCGGTCTCCCACGACGAATGGACGACCCACTCGATATTGCCCAGGTCCAGCACTACTACGGCGTGTCATGGTCCATAGCGCTGGAACGGCTCCGTCGGATGAACGCAATCACGCGAGGCGCCCACGACAAACTCCGGGAGGGGGAGCACCCGGCCGCGCTCGAGGCCGACGAGTTGGTGACCGAGCCGTTGCGACGGTTCCCGAGCTCGTTTCTGCGCATGCTGCGCCGCGCGGTGCGGACAGGAGCCATATCGCCGCCGACCGCCGCGTCGTTCGCTGGTGTGGCGATTCCCGACATCGTCCAAGTCCTCGGCCAGCATGTGAGCAACGACGAACACGGGTGAACCGAGCATCTGACGACGGCCCGAGTTCGCCGTCGGGCCGTCGCCCGACATCCTCGGTGGTCGCGACGAAGTGCACACACGCGACACTCGACGCCCAAGCCCACACGGAGATTCGACACGTCCACGGGGATGACGCGCGCGATGCTGGGATGCAGTCCGAAAGGAAGATTGATGACTGACCGCACCAAGTCCCGTGAACTTCGAGAAGCGGCTGCCCGCCGCCGCCAGGCATTTGGGGGAGGTGCAGGCCGCAGGCCGCGTTGGCCGGGCTCGGGCGATGTACGCGGCCTACCTGCGCCGAACGCCAAGGCGCCGCCGCCACCGCCGCGGCCAGAGCTGGAGGCACTCGACTCGACAAGCGAGTAGGCCGCGTACGTCCGGCTGTCGCGTTTGTCACTGGCGTCGCCTAACCTGAGCCCATATCCCCCCAGCCGCTTCGGTGGCTGGGTGCAGGGCCCGCTTCGGCGGGCCCTTGCGTTTTCACCAGGCAGATGGCTTGCGAAACGCACCCTCGCTGTCGTTCAGCATTGGTGGCAGCTGGCACTGTGCGAGGACGTTCTGGCGGACTTGCTTGAAGAACGTGCCTCGAAGTTTGCGCGAGCGATTCTTCGCGGGATGCGGGTTGATGATCCCGACCCGGATTCCTGCATCTGTGCGGGCGATGTGGACGGCCTCGGCGAGATCTGAGTCATTGCTGACCACCACTGCGGTACCACAGCTGTTCGTGAACGCATCGCGCAGCAGGTACGTGGCCAGGTTGACGTCCGAACCCTTTTCCTCGGTTCGGACAACCTCGGCCGATCGCGGTCCCGACGGCCGTGGGCTTGCCAAAGGAAGCCTGACGGTACGTGTCACGAAGTGGCCATAGTGGACTTCGATGAGCGGCAGCGTGGCGAGCGCTCGCAGGTAGGTCTCCTGACGGTTGGGCTGTTGAGGATCGCTGGGTCGAGCGCTCACCCGTGCCGTGAAGTAACGAATCTTGATGATCGTGTCCCGGGGCAGCAAGCGTCGACAAAGTGCTTCCAAGTCGAGCCATTTGTATGGAGTTCCCTTGACAGCCCCGTAGTAGAAGTTGAACCCGTCGATGTAGACGATGGTCGCCTGTGATGGGTCGATTCCTACTGGCGGGCCGACAGACATGCGAGCCGCAATGTAGACGGGAGCCCGGCGCGACCCTCCCGAGTTCTGTTCGGCCTGAAGCTGATCCGAGATGTGCGCTGTCGCAACGCGACCTCGCAGCGGCGGCAAGAATGTGGCGGTTCGTCGGAGGGATGGGTGTGGCGACAGATCTTGGTGAACTGCAGAGCAAGCTGTGGGAGACGGCCGACCAGCTGCGGGCCAACTCGGAGCTGAAGTCGTCCGAGTACGCATCGCCGGTGCTGGGGCTCATCTTCCTGAGGTACGCCGATCAGCGATTCGCCGCAGCCACCGAACAGGTGGGCGAGGGCAGCGCCCGTCGGAAGATCGGCCCCGACGACTACAAGGCCATCGGAGCGCTGTACCTGCCGGAGGAGTCCCGCTTCGAGCGGTTGCTGAACCTGCCGGAAGGCGCTGATCTCGGCAAGGCGATCAACAAGGCCATGGAGGCGGTCGAAGAGCACAATCAGGACCTCCGCGGTGTTCTGCCGAAGGACTACTCCCGCATCCCCGACGACATCCTCGGCGAGCTGCTGCGGCTGCTGCAGACGCTGCCCGAGGCCATCGAGGGCGACGGGTTCGGGCTGATCTACGAATATTTCCTGGGCAAATTCGCCCTCGCCGAGGGGCGCGGCGGCGGCGAGTTCTTCACGCCGACCTCGATCGTTCGCCTCATCGTCGAGATCCTCGAGCCGTTCCACGGGAAGATCTACGACCCCGCTTGCGGCTCGGGCGGCATGTTCGTGCAGTCGGCGCACTTCGTGGAGCGGCACCGCGACGACCCGAGCCGGGAGCTCTCGATCTACGGTCAGGAGCGGGTGGCTGACACGGTCCGGCTTGCGAAGATGAACCTTGCCGTGCACGGCCTCGGCGGCGACATCCGGCAGGGCAACACCTACTACGAGGACCTGCACGACTCGTTCGGCGAGTTCGACTTCGTCATGGCCAACCCGCCGTTCAACGTCGACAAGGTCGACAAGACCAAACTCGAAGACGATGTCCGGTTCCCCTTCGGCCTGCCCACAGCCGACAACGCCAACTACCTGTGGATACAGACTTTCTACTCGGCGCTGAACGGCATTGGCCGGGCTGGCTTCGTGATGGCCAACTCCGCGTCCGACGCCCGAGGCAGCGAGCTTGAGATCCGTCGCAATCTGATCGAGGATCGCTGCGTCGACGTGATCATCGCTGTCGGGCCCAACATGTTCTACACAGTGGCTCTGCCGGTGACGCTGTGGTTCTTGGACCGCGGGAAACGGGGTACCGACCGTGAGGACAAGGTGCTCTTCGTAGACGCTCGGCAGATCTATAGCCAAGTTGACCGGGCGCACCGCGATTGGACTCCGGCACAAAGTGAGTTGCTCGCCAACCTCGTTCGGCTTTGGCGTGGCCAGGAACTCGAGCATGACTTCAGCAATGGGCAGATACTCGACGAGTCGTTTCCGGATGGAAACTATGAGAACGTCGCAGGATTGTGTGGCGAAGCATCAATTGCACAGATCTGTGAGCAGGGATGGAGCTTGAATCCCGGGCGCTATGTGACTCCGGCACCGTCTAACGGCAATGTCGCTTGGGACGATCTGAGGACGCTCTTGTCAAGCTTTCAAGAACTCACGACGACGGCAAAGAGTCTGGAACATACGATTGAGGTCTCGATCGGAGCAATTCTTGAGTGAATATGTGTCGCTAACGGAATTCGTGCGCTTGAAGCGAGGATATGACCTGCCGTCACGCGACAGACGAGAAGGCTCAATACCCATTCTGGGTTCATCCGGGATCACAGGCTGGCACGACGAGGCAAAGTCGGACGGTCCTGGTGTCACAATCGGGCGGAGTGGCGCAATTGGAGTAGCTACCTACAGTCTTGAACCTTTCTGGCCGCTCAATACAGCGCTCTATGTCGCTGACTTCCGGGACAATCATCCCCGTTATGTGTACTACGTCCTAGATGCAATCGACTTTCGTTCCTTCAACAGTGGCGCGGCTCAGCCATCGCTCAATCGCAACTACCTGGGATCGATACCCGTTTGGAGGCCAGACTACGAAACTCAAAAGCGGATATCTGGAATGCTCGGCGCGCTTGATGACTCAGTGGAAAACAATCGATATCGGATTCAGGTCTTGAAGGAGATGGCGAGATCTCTGTATCAAGATTGGTTCGTACACCGCCGTTTGGCCGGGCATGAAGCCGTTGAAGCCGTAGATTCCGGTAGCAGTTCTAGCCACGTGGAATGGGACTTCACGACGTTGGGTGAAGCAGCTACTTGGCTTTCAGGCGGTACTCCTAGCACTAAGGTGCCGGAATACTGGGGCGCTGAAGTTCCTTGGATAACTAGCGGCTCGTTGACATCGTTCCTCTTGGACAGCTCTGATCGAATGCTCACACAGCTTGGCGCTAGGGAGGGTAGCCGTATCGTGGATAGAGATACCACGCTATTTGTGGTGAGAGGAATGAGCTTGGCCACAGAGTTCCGTTATGGAATCGCCGATGTTCCTTTGGCTTTCGGCCAAGACTGCAAGGCCCTAGTCGCTAAGCCGGGGATCGAGCCTCTTTTCTTGGCGTTGTCGATTGCCGCAATGGCGGAAGAGATTTTGGGAATGGTGGAGTATGCGGCCCACGGAACCGGGAAACTCTCTAGTGATCGCATTAAGGCGCTAACGTTACCGCTGCCTCCCGCGGAAACTCAACGGGCTTTCGTGGCTGCAGTGGAGCCAATGAGAGAGCTCATGAGCAATCTGCGGGCCCAGAACTTGGTACTGGGCGAGATAAGGAGCATTCTGCTGCCGCGCCTCGTTTCGGGCGACTTGGACGCGTCAGATCTTGACCTAGAGCCGGAGTTGCTGGGGATATGAGCCCAGGGGGCCTGACCGAGGACAAACTGGTTGAGCAGCCGGCGCTTCAGTTTCTGGCGCAGCTCGGCTGGGAAGTCGTGTCGGGCTTCGATGAGACCCTTGGTCCTGCGGGCACTCTTGGCAGGGATTCGCAGTCGGAGCCTGTACTTACTCACCGACTTCGAGATGAACTTCGTGCTCTGAATCCGGGCCTCGTCGACAGCGCCCTTGGCGAAGCGATCGATCAGCTCGTTCAGGACCGCTCCGCTATGGACCGCGTGCGAGCGAGCCGAGAGGTCTACGAGCTGCTCCGCGACGGAGCGAAGGTCGAGATAGTCAACGAGGACGGCACGCGGCACACCACGACAGTCCGCTTCATCGCGTGGGATCGTGCCGATGCCAACAACTGGCTCGCTGTGTCGCAGTTCTGGATTGCTGGCGACATGTACAAGCGGCGCGCCGACATCGTGCTGTTCGTCAACGGCATCCCGCTCGTGCTCATCGAGCTCAAGGTGTCGCACAAGAACGTCCACGATGCCTACGAGGCCAACCTGCGCGACTACCGCGACACGGTGCCCCACCTGTTTTGGTTCAACGCCTTCGTCATGCTCTCGAACGGTGCCGAGACGCGTGTCGGCTCCACCTTCGCCCCGTGGGGGCACTTCGGGGAGTGGAAACGCATCGACTCCGAAGGTGAGCAAGGAATCGTGACCCTCGAAACGGCGCTACGTGGCACGTGCGACCGGTACCGAACGCTCGACCTCGTCGAGAACTTCATCGCCTACACCGTGCGGCCCGGCGGTCTCGTGAAGGCGCTCGCCAAGAACCACCAGTACCTCGGCGTGAACAACTCGCTCGAAGCGCTGCGGGAGCTTCAACGTCGTGAAGGCCGGCTCGGTGTGTTCTGGCACACGCAGGGGTCGGGCAAGTCGCTGTCGATGCTGTGGTTCACCCAGAAGGTGCTCCGCAAGGAACCCGGCAACTGGACGTTCGTGCTGGTGACCGACCGCAAAGAGCTCGACGAGCAGCTGTACGAGCAATTCGCCGACTCTGGCGTGATCACCACCGGCCAGCAGGTGCATGCCACAGACTCGGCTCATCTGCGGGGACTGCTGGGCCAAGACCACCGCTACGTGTTCACGCTGATCCACAAGTTCATACCGCCCGAGAAGGGCCAGCCGATGCCGGTGCTGTCGGAGCGCGACGACATCGTGGTCATCACCGACGAGGCGCACCGCACCCAATACGACACGCTGGCCGCCAACATGCGTCTGGCGCTGCCCAACGCCTCCTACCTCGGGTTCACTGGCACGCCGCTGATCACTGGCGAGCAGGAGGCAACACGGCGCGTCTTCGGCGATTACGTGTCGATCTACAACTTCCGGGACTCGATCGCCGACGGCGCCACCGTTCCGCTCTACTACGAGAACCGCACCCCCGAGTTGCAGCTCACCAACGACGACTTCGACGACGAGCTCGAAGACCTGCTCGAAGCCGCCGAGCTTGACGAGGCCCAGGAGGGCGTGGTGACCCGCCGCTTCTCCCGCCAGTACGAGCTGATCACCCGGCCGCAGCGCCTAGAGGAGGTGGCCGCCGACCTGGTGCGCCACTTCGTCAACCGGGGCTTCCGGGGCAAGGCCATGTACGTCGCCATCGACAAGGCGACAGCGGTGCGCATGTACGACCGCGTGGAAGCCGAGTGGGCGCGCTACCTGGCCGAGCTCGAGGCCGAATTGGCGGGTACGCCGGAACTTGAACGACCGCACTTGGAGGCGCGCATCGAGTTCATGCGCAGCACCGACATGGCCGTGGTGGTGTCGCAGGCACAGAACGAGGTTGCCGACATGGCCGACGCCGGCCTCGACATCGCCAAGCACCGCAAGCGCATGGTCTCCGAGGACCTCGACTCTAGATTCAAGGACCCCGACGATCCGTTCCGGCTGGTGTTCGTGTGCGCCATGTGGCTGACCGGCTTCGACTCGCCCTCGACATCGACGGTGTACCTCGACAAGCCGATGCGCAACCACGTGCTGATGCAGACCATCGCCCGCGCCAACCGAGTGTTCTCCGACAAGGACAACGGCCTCATCGTCGATTACGTGGGCGTGTTCCGGAACTTGGAGCGGGCGCTGGCGATCTACGCGGCGGAGCGGCCGGCCGACGATGGCGGCTCGGGAGTTGACTCGGCAATCCGTCCCAAGGACGAGCTGATCGCCGAACTCGAAGCCGCGCTCGTCGAGATAGTCGAATTCTGCGACGCCAACGACATCGACCTTCACGACTTGGAATCGGCACAGGGCTTCGAGTTCATTGCGCTGCAGAAGGCCGCCGTTGAGGCGCTGCTGGTCGACGAGGAGACCCGGCGCAGATACCTCGCCTTGGCACGGCAGATACGCAAGACGTTCAAGTCGCTGTTGCCTGACCCCGAGGCGATGGCCGTCACGCACCGGGTGGCGGTGATCCGCACGATCGCATCGAAGATCGAGTCATCGTCGGAGGCGCCCGACGTCAGCGAGGTGATGGACTCGGTCTCGGACCTGCTCGACCGGTCGGTCGGCGCCAAGGAGTACATCATCCGCTCGGCCGGCGGTGCCGACCCGCTCATCGACTTGAGCCAGCTGGATTTCGATCAGATCGCGTTCCAGTTCGCAGCCAACAAGCGCACGGTCGCTCAGGCCATCGAGAAGGATCTCGAGCAACGCCTCGACGAGGCTGTGCGGAAGAACCCGATGCGCCTCGATCTCGCTGAGCGATTCCGGCAGCTGATCGACGACTACAACGCCGGCACCCACAACCTCGAAGAATTCCTGCGTCGCCTCAAGGCCATCAACGACGAGCTGACCGAGGAAGAGCAGCGGGCCGTCCGGGAGGACCTGAGCGAGGCCGAGCTCGCGATCTTCGATCTGCTCACCAAGCCCGACCCGGAGTTGACTGAGGCTGACGCCCGCAAGGTCAAGGGTGCCGCGAAGCTGCTGCTGGAGCGCATCGAGGACAAGCTCGTGCTCGACTGGAAGAAGAAGCAGCAAACCCGCTCGGCCGTGAAGGTCGAGATTGGCCTCGCCCTCGACCAAGAGTTGCCCGAGGTCTACGACGGCGAGCTGCTCGATCGCAAGGTCGACAACGTCTTCGACCACATCTACGCCAGCTACTTCAACGATCAGCGAAGCGTGTACGACGCGCCCGAGACCGCGGCCGGCCCGACCACAACCGTGGCCACACTGCCGACCGCCGCTGAGGAAGTCAGCAACGACTTGGTCGAGCTAGCCGGCATTGACCCCGAGGTCCGGGCGTTGCTCATGGAGCAGTTGCTCGGCGCGCACGCCACATGGGCACACCCGACCGAGGATTTGCTCGGCGGCGAGACACGCGAGGTGGAGTACAAGCAGACGGCCAGGTGGAATGTTCGGGAGCAGCGCAAAGACCGGGCGATGGAGGAGGTCATAGTCAAGACCGTCGCCGGGATGCTCAACGACCACGGCGGCACGCTGCTGATCGGCGTGACTGACGACGGTGACCCCGTCGGCCTCGACGACGACTACGCCCAGGTCAAACCCCCGAACGCAGACGGCTTCGTGAACTGGCTCGACACCCTGTTCGACAACTGCCTAGGCCACGCCGGCGCCAACCGCCTCACCATCCGCATGGATCAGATCGACGGCCACGACATCTGCCGCATCGACGTTCCCGCTAGCTCCCGCCCCATCTGGGTCAAGAACCCGAACGGCGCAGACACCCTCTACCAACGCCGCAACAACTCCACCCGCGCTATCCCGGCAGACGAGATCGACAGCTTCCTCGCAGACCGCTTCGATTAGCGTTGCTCCGCAGGTAGCATCAGAGTCGGCGAAGCCCCCAAGGGGGGTAGGCCACCGGAGACCTACCGGATCACGTTCGGGTTGATCACCCGGTGATCCGAAATAGGAGCCACACCGTCAGGTGCGACTCCTGCGTGAGTGCGATGTTTCCCTTCCGGAATCTTCGGAGGCCGCTAGGTCCGGCCCCATTTGGGGCCGGACCTCGCCAACGAAAGCGAGAATGATGCGCATTCAAGATGAAATACTGCGAGAAGCGCAACGTCTCATTGCGCGTCACGAAACGAAGGGTCGACTCCTCGCCGAAGAGAATGTACGGCGGGATCGACGTACGACATCGCCAATCCAACCCCTAAAGCTTGAGCGTCCATCCCAATGGTCGATAGACGACGGCTTCAATCCCTATCTCACTCGCGCCAGAGCTTCTCGGGTCGCGCACAGCATCCGCAAGCGACTTGAAGAGCGAGAATACGAACCCAGGAATCCCATTCTCCTTCGCATACCAAAAGCAGATGGTAGCGAACGCGAGGTAAGTGTGTATCAGGTTGCTGACGGTGCCGTTTCGAAGATGTTGTTCGAAGGGCTGCTGAAAAAGAATCTTCCGATCATAAGCGCTAGGGCCTATGCCTACCGCAAAGACGTGTCTGCGCAAAATGCCATTCAATATGTCAAATCCGAATTCGCCGCTTCGAACCGGCTGTTCATAGCAGAGTATGATTTCCAGAAGTACTTTGACATGATCCAGCATGATCATATTCACAAGGTGCTAAAGGACCATTTTCTGATGACCGAGATCGAGCGCTCTGCAATTGAGGGCTTCTTGCGTGTGCCTGCACATGATCAGGACCGTTATGGAACCCAAAGTGTGGCCGCACGAGATTGCGGAATACCGCAAGGTACGTCCATCTCACTCTTCCTCGCCAATGTTGCCGCTTGGCACCTAGACCGAGAGCTAGAGCGGTGTGGTGTGGGATTCGTACGCTATGCAGACGATACGCTCATCTGGTCTAGGGATTACGACCGACTGTGCCAAGCCGTCGACGTGTTGCATGCGCAGGCGGCATCAATAGGCGTAGATGTCAATCTAAACAAGTCACCCGGCATTAGGCTTCTTGTGCCGCCTGACGCGAAGTCAGAGATGAGCCGTACCGAGGGTGTCGATTATCTCGGATACCGTGTGGGCCTCACCAATGTCGGCATGAAGCAAACGGCTGTCGACCGAATAAAGAAACGCATCATTAGTCTCATATACTGGAACCTGCTGCACGAACCACTCAAGCAAACACAGAATCCCAAGCGCTTCGCAGGCAACGTGGATCGAGACTATGTCTCCTTGATCTGGAGTATCCGCAGGTTTCTGTACGGTGATCTCTCGCAGAAAGCTGTCCGTCGATATCAACAGCGCGATACCCCATTGAGGAGATTCAAGGGCATTATGTCCGCTTACCCATTGATTGACGATGATGAGCGACTCATCGAACTCGACGACTGGATTCTCGACCGACTGTTCCTTGCCGTTCGAAAACGTGGTGCTATCCTCCTTGGTCAAGGATATGGGCCGAAGTTGCCACTGCCACATGCTCAATCGCGTAGCGACCTGCGTAATTTGAAAACGACTGGAACTACATCGCGCCAAGAGATTGACCTTGCCGTGCCGAGTGTGAGAATGATCGCGAGAGTGATTCGATCTGCCGCCGCTCAGCACGGCCCGAGCGTTGTGGGTAAGCGCGATCCTTACGGCCACCTGTCGACGGTCTCGTATCCTTGGTGACGGAGTAGCGCGGCGTGGTTGACGGCACAGCCCAGTAGGTCGTCGAACTTGAGGTAGACCAGATCAGCCGTCGGCCAACATATTCAGCAACTCTTGGTGTCGCTCGAGATTTCGCCGAAGTAACGCTTGGAACTCTGGGTCTCTGCGTCGGCGTTCGACGTGTTCAGTGAGGGCAGCGCGGATCACATCGCTCACGGTCAATCCTTCGACCTCAGCGACGGTCCGGACCCGGTCGGCCAGCGTGCGGTCAATGCGCAGCGTCAAGTTCTTCGTGTCAGATTGTGTAGGCATCTGATCTTCCCTGCGTCAGCATTGCGGTCGAACGTAGCTGCTCGATAGTGAGGTAGCAAGATATCTAGATACTTGCACACGTAGCCTCAACCATTCGCCCTGCACGCGCTTGGTCTGCTGCGACGTGGCGGACCGGGGTACCGTCAGGGGCGCGGGGAGGCTGGCGGCATGGCTACGGCGGACCAGGTCAAGGCGCTCATCAAGAGCCATGCGTCTGGCGATGACGAGCGCTTCTACGCGGTCGCGCTGCAGCTTGCGGCAACAGAGGCTCGCAGCGGCCACGCGACCTACGCGCAGGACCTCAAGACGCTCATCGACGCCGGCAGGAGCCAACCGCGCTCGGCGGCGCCCACGCCGGTGGCAGCACCCCGCGGAGAGCTTGCATCGCTGCTCACTGCCGCCTACCCCGACGAGCGACTAGCTGACCTGGCCTTGGCGGCACCGCTGCGCCGTGAGCTGCAACGGGTGCTTCACGAGCAGCGGCAGCGCGACCGGCTGCGCTCTCGCGGTTTTGTGCCTGCTCGGCGGTTGCTACTGGTGGGGCCTCCCGGCACTGGCAAGACGATGACCGCACGGGCGCTGGCAGGCGAGCTGTCGCTGCCGCTGTTCGCCGTCCGGCTGGATGGGCTCATCACGAAATTCATGGGTGAGACTGCGGCGAAGCTTCGGCTGATCTTCGATGCCATGACCGTCACGACCGGCATCTACCTGTTCGACGAGGTTGACGCGCTAGCGGGTGCGCGAGCCGCGCCCAACGACGTCGGCGAGATCAGGCGTGTGCTGAACTCCTTCCTGCAGTTCTTGGAGGACGACGATTCCGACAGCGTGTTGGTGGCGACATCGAATCTGCCCGAGGTGCTGGACCGGGCGCTGTTTCGGAGGTTTGACACTCGTCTGGAGTACTGCCTTCCCGATGTGCGGATCGGCAACAAGGTCATCCGAAACCGCTTGGCCGCGCTCGATCTCACCGACATCGACTGGCGCAAGATCGGTGCAGAGGCGAAGGGGCTGAGCCACAGCGAGATCACCATCGCCGCCGAGAGCGCTGCGAAGGCGAGCATCTTGGCCGACCGACGGACGGTTGACACACAGACTCTGCTGGCCGCGCTCCAGGCCCGCCATCGCGACGACCCACGCTCGTAGTGGCAGAACGGAATCGCTCACACATCACCGTGGCCGCGCCGGCCACGGCTGAGAGCTACAGACCGGCCGTGCTGGGTCGCGACGGCGCGGCACCTCCGTCGCCTGCCGATCGCGCAGCCCATGGCGAGCACTTGGGTGAGCGACTGAGGTCCGCGTTCGATGACGCCCAGAGTCAAAGAGCGTCGGCACGCGAGATCGTTGTGGAAGGAACGATCGACGGCATCTACGTTGAATTCGAGTCGATCCCCGATGTCGAACTGGCGTTGCAGTCCCTCGAACCGCGCAATTACAAGGTGCCTCCGGAGCTTCGGGCGGTCAAGAGTGTCGCGGTCGATGGTCGTGTCGTTCAAACCGCGACCGTTTTCGTTCCCGACCAGCAGGTCCAGAGATTCCTGCGCAAGTTCGAGCAGTACGCCACCGAGGGCGCACAGCACGATAACCCGCGCCACCGAAATCTTGTTGAACGGATCGCAGATCTGCGCCTCGCGACCCTCAGGGCGTTCTGGACTGATGCGGCGGAGTTGTATCCGACACCCGACCAACGCGTTTGGTGGGAGCTATGGCTGCGCGAGAGAGACGGCACCGAGGAGCGGCTTGCATCATTCGCCGAACAAGCGGATGTGGTCGTCGGACCCTCGCGCCTGATCATTGAAGAGCGCCGCGTCGTGCTGGTTCGGGCGGCCGCGAGGGAGCTGTCTTCGGCGGTTGGCGTGCTGGATGATCTCGCAGAGCTTCGTCGTCCAACGGTCGCCGCGCAGCCGTTGGCTGATTGGTCGCCCGCCGACCAGGGCGAGTGGGTGGCGGACCTCGTCGGCCGAGTCGTTGCCCCCCAACCAACAGCACCCGCGGTCTGCCTGCTTGACACTGGTATCGACGCTGGCCACCCACTCATCGCTCCAGCCATGACACAGTCCGACGCTCATGCATGCGATCCGCAGTGGGGAACGACGGATCGTCGCAATCACGGCACCCAGATGGCCGGAATAGCCCTCTACGGCGACCTCGGCCACGCGTTGTTGGTGCACCAGCCAGTCGTTCTCGCGAGGCGACTTGAGTCGGTGAAGATTCTCCCGAATCAAGGCTTCAACGAGGAACGGCTCTATGCCGCGCTGACGGCACAAGCAGTCTCGATGCCGGAAATTGCCCACCCGGTACGAGACCGCATCTTCGTGGTCGCGGTGTCGGCAGAACACTCGCCGAGCGCCGCTGACTCCGACCTCGGCCAACCCACCGCTTGGTCGGTAGCTCTTGATGCGCTTGCGGCGGGACAGGCGATCGATGCGTCCGGCAACGGTACCGTCACGATTCTGGAAGATGAGCAATCCAACCAACGGCTCTTCTTCGTGTCCGCTGGAAACGTGCGCAGGCCCTACGACTCCGATCATCTCGCACGGTCGGACCTTGAGCCGATCGAAGATCCCGGCCAAGCATGGAATGCCGTCACCGTTGGCGCGTCGACGGAGCTACACGACCTGTCCTCGGAGGCGAGTTTCGACGGTTGGAACCCGCTGGCTGCACGCGGCGAGCTCTCGCCCTTCAGTCGCACCTCGGTCGGATTCAAGCGTCAGTGGCCTCACAAACCCGATGTCGTGTTTGAAGGCGGCAATGCAGCCCTGTCACCCGCAGGAATCACCGTTGACACACCGGGCGCGCTGGGCCTGTTGACCACCCACTCCACGGTGCAGGGCGGTCGCCTGCTCACGACGATGACGGGAACTAGCCCCGCGACAGCTGCGATTGGCGGTATGGCAACCGACATACAGGCCGCATACCCCAGCTTCTGGCCGGAAACCATTCGTGCCCTCATTGTGCAGTCCGCGCGATGGACGCCTCAGATGTTGGCGAGCACTCCAGTGAGGCAGAAGCAGGATTTTGTAAACCGAGTCCGCCGTTACGGATGGGGTGTTCCAAACAGGGAGAGGGCATTGCGCAGCGCTGACGACGCAGTGACCTTGATCGTTCAGGACACCATCCATCCGTTCCGCGACGGAAAGATGCGGGAGATGCATCTCCACGATCTTCCGTGGCCCAACGAGGTGCTGGCCGATCTCGCTGACACGGAGGTGCAGCTCAGAGTCGCGTTGTCCTACTTCGTGTTGCCAAACCCTTCTCGTCGTGGATGGACACGGCGGTTTCGCTATGCCTCCCACGGCCTGAGATTCGACATCCGACGCCCGACTGAGTCTCGTGACGAGTTTCGTGAGCGCGTCAATCTGCTCGCCCGAGCCGAGGATGAAGAGCGAACCCCGCCAGCCGATGACGCAGGAGAGTGGTGCTTGGGTCCGAGGGAACGGGTGCGCGGCTCGCTGCATGTCGACTACTGGACAGGCTCAGCGGCCGATCTGGCGCAGCGCGCAACTATTGGCGTCTTTCCGGTCACTGGCTGGTGGAAGGAACTGCCAGCCCGCGACCGCAGCGACCTCGGTGCCCGCTACTCCTTGATCGTCACGATTGAGAGTCCCGAGGTTGAAGTTGATCTTTGGACGCCAGTCGCCGCCGCTGCGGGCACGGCGATCCCAATCGAGATCCCCACTGGTCCCGAGTGATCCGGCAATTTGCGACTGTGCCGAGGGGCGCTAGCCGGGGCTGTCGAAACGAGGCAAGCTGAGGGCATGGCGGATTCGGGACGAGTGATTGATTTGTCGGTCGAGGTGATCGGCGACGTTGAGACGGTGTGGCGAGCGGTCGCGACGGGGCCGGGGATCTCGGCGTGGTACGTGCCTCACACCGTCGAGGAACGCGCCGGGGGAGCGGGCATCGCATCGTTCGGCCCCGAGCCTGAGATGCAGATCGCTGGCCGGGTCGCAGTCTGGGAGCCGCCGCATCGGGTGACCTTCGATGGGGGCGAGGGTGTCGACGGGCTGACGTTTGAGTGGGCTGTCGAGCCGCACGACGACAACACCTGCACCGTGCGGCTGCACAACGCAGGCTTCGGCGACGACGACCCGCAGTACGACGCCATGGTGGACGGCTGGAAGCTGTTCATGTCCAACCTGCAACTCCACCTCGAGCATTTCGCCGGACAGACCGCCACCTCCGCGCTTCCGATGGTGATGTGGCCGGTCACTCCCGAGCAGGGCTGGGAGATCCTCGCCGGCGGGCTCGGCATCGGCCAGATGCCCAGTGTCGGCGACCGGCTCGACGTGGCCGCCGACGACGACACGAAGATGGGCGGCACGGTCGTCGGCACGGGGCCACGCCGCATCAGCCTGCTGCTCGACACCCCCGCACCGGGCACCGGGTTCCTGACCTCCGAGGACGGGGGCGGGTTCACGATGGTCTCGGTGTGGCTGTACCTCTACGGCACCGAGGGCGCAGCCGCCGCCGAGCACGACGACGCCCGCTGGCGCGCCTGGCTCGACAGCCGCGCCCCGGCGACCGACTGAATTCTCGACTGTCTCCCGCGGCCCCGAGTCAGGGCCGCGAGAACTCAGTCGGGGTACACCTGCGTGCGACGGCGCTTCAGCATGCGGTCCTGCACACGCCAGCCATCCGGAGTCTTCACCACGAGATCGTGATACGAAGCGGTGCCGATTTTGCCCCCGCCCAGCAACGCCAGGATGCGGAACTTCAGCTCGACGCAGTCCGCCGTCTCGTTCACGTAGATGTTGGTCATGGTGTGCGTGCGCGGGTGCTCGGCCTCGTCGGCCATGAAGTCGCGGATCGCGGTCAAGCCCTCCAGCCGCGGCGCGCCCAGATCGGTCAGATCGAACACCGCATTGTCGGTGAAGATCGTCCCCAGCCGATCCCAATCGCGATCGTCGATGATGTCGCCGTAGCGGCCTGGCAGTTCGTGCAGTTCCAGACGGTCAGCTATGTCCATGCCGCGACCATACGGCACCGCGCGCGCCGCTGGCCGGGCGTCGAGGCCTACCGCTGCGCCCACCAGCCCAGCGCGCCAAGACACACAGGGTCGCTAGGCCAAGTTGGCGCGGATGCGGGGAATCACGTCGCGGGCCATGCGCTCTAGTGAGGCGTTCATGACCGACGGGGGGAGGCCGGGCGGGCCGCCCCAGGTGACGAGGTCGGTGACGTCGTGATGGCGGATCATGGCGGTGAGCTCGGCAACGCAATGGTCGGCGTCGCCGACCGTCCACACCAGCGGGTTCAGCGGATCGGGCGGGCGCGGACCGCTGCGGGCCGCACGCTCGTGAGCCGTCTGCTTGTGGTCGGCGCTGGCTTTGATGATGCCGATGTAGACATCGCGGCGGTATTTCTCAGCGGCAGCCACCGCCTCCCAGACGGGATCGTCGGCAGGGTCCGAGCCGTCGGTCACATACACGCCGCGAATGATCCCCACCCGCTTGTCGCCGGGGTCCCGGCCGTCCGCCGCCAGCGCTTCCTTCCACGGATCCAGCACGGCAGCCTTCGGCCCTTGGGGCAGCAGGTTCGTATCGAAGCGCGCAGCCCGCAGGGCACCGGCGCGGCTCGTGGCCGCGACCCACAGCGGCGGCCCGCTGGGCTGCACCGGGTCGGGCGTGACCCGCAAGTCCCGGTAGGTGTACCGCTTGCCCTCATAGCTGAACGGCTCGCCCGACCACGCCAGCCGGACGATCTCGATGGCCTCCTCGGTCAGCGACACCCGCCGGCTGAGCGGCAGCCCGAAGCCGGCGAACTCATGCGCGGCATAGCCCATGCCGACGCCCAGCTCCATGCGGCCGTCGGAGATGTTGTCGAGCACGGCCAAGTCCTCGGCCAGCCGCACCGGGTCGCGGAACGGCATCAGGCAGATGTCGGTGGAGAACCGGATGCTGCTGGTGAGCGCCGCTGCCGCACCCGCCACCGGCACGAAATTCGGCAGGTAGCCGTCGGCCATGAAGTGGTGCTCGGTGAACCAGCACAGCTCCATGCCGAGCTGCTCGGCCAGCACTACCTGCTCGAACGTCTCGGCGTACACCTGCGGCATCGTCACGTCGCTGCCCGGCGGGCAGCGGAAGTCGTGCACGATCCCGAACCTGAGCGATTGCGCCATGCAGCGAAGCTACTTGGACAGCCCCAGGCCGGCCCGGGCTCGTTCGGGTCAGTACCAGGCGTCGGGTACGGCTGCTTTGCGGTCTTCGACGAAGGCTTGCAGCTCGCGGTCGACTGCGCCCTCGAGGGGTGGGGGCGGCTCGTAGTTGGCGAGGGTTTGCTTCCACTGCTGGTTCGCACGCTGGGCCATGTCGAGCGCACCCTCTTCGGACCACTGCTCGAACGAGCGGGTGTCGCACAGAGCGGCTTCGAAGTTGGCCGTCTCGAAGTTGGCGATGGTGTGGGCGGTTGCCAGGTAGTTGCCGCCCGGGCCGGCTTCGCTGAACGCCTCGCCTCCGAGCTCGTTGCTGTCGACGGTCAGGCCTTCCAGCAGGCGGTGCAGCATGCCGCAGCGATCGGCGTCCATCACGAACTTCTCGTACCCGAGCGTCAGCCCGCCTTCCAGCCAGCCCGCTGCCTGCAGGATGAAGTTCGCTCCAGCTAGCAGTCCCGGCGTCATCGCATCGGCTGATTCCTGCATGGCCTGGGCATCGGCGATCTTCGAGGCCGTGTAGTGGCCGCCGCAGCGGAACGGCAGGCCCAGTCGCCGGGCGAGCTGGCCGATCGCGTAAGTCGCCAGCGTGGATTCGGCAGTGCCGAACGTGGGCGCTCCCGAGCGGAGGTCCATCGTGGTCAGGAAGTTGCCGTAGATCATCGGCGAGCCGGGCCGCACAAGCTGGGTGAGCGCGATGCCGGTCATGGCCTCGGCATGGGCCTGCGCCACCAGAGCCGGCTGGGTGACAGGCCCCATGCCGCCGCCGATGATGAACGGCGAGATCAGGCAGCCCTGGTTCGCCCGGGCGTAGGCCTTGAGCGCGCCGCTCATGGTGGCGTCCCACACCAGCGGCGAGTTCACGTTCACGTTGCCCTGGATGACGCAGTGCGCCTCCATGTACTCGGCGCCGAACACGATGCGGGCCATCGCGATCGAGTCCTCGGCCCGCTCGGGGGCGGTCACTGCGCCCATGAACGGCTTGGCCGACCAGCGCAGGTGGGCGTCGACCATGTCGAGGTGGCGCTTGTTGACCGGCTCGTCGACCGGCTCGCACACCGTGCCGCTGCCGTGCGCCAGCCACGGCGACATCCAGGTCAGCTTCACGAAGTTCCGGAAATCGTCGATGGTGGCGTAGCGGCGGCCCTCGTCCAGATCCGTCACGAACGGCGGGCCATACGTTGGCGTGAACAGCACGTGATCGCCACCGATCTCGATGCGTCGACCGTCGCGGCCCCACATGGAGAACTGGCGTGGAGCGGTCGAGCAGAGTTGCGGGGCCAAACCGGGCTCGAAGCGCACCCGCTCGCCGTCCACCTGCGCCCCAGCATCCCGGAACAGCTCCAGCGCCTCGTCATCGCCACGGAATTCGACGCCGATTTCCGACAGGATCCAGTCGGCGTGCGCCTCGAGCTGTTCCAGCGCTGGATCGTCGAGCAGCTCATAGGTGGGAATGCGTCGTCGCGGCGTGAGCTGCTCAGCAGACGGCAGCGGCGCAGCGGTGCGTGCCGCGACCCGGCTCGACCGCCCTCGCCGTGTGCGGCGCTCGCTGCCGTCTCCGCCAGCCATCGGCACATTCTGCGGTATCGCTCGGGGCCGCTCCGGCACCGCTGGCTACTGTGCAGTCGCTGCACACAGCGGCTGCTGAGCGAGAGGATGCCGAGATGTCCGACGGCTACGAGAACCTGAGCATCGATGCGCCCGCCGACGGCGTCACCCGTATCACCTTCAACCGGCCCGAACGGCTGAACGCGATCACGCACGGGCTGGTCAGCGATCTCCACGACGCGCTCAGCGCTGTCGACAACGACCACGACACCCGCGCCATCGTGCTCACCGGCGCCGGCCGGGGCTTCTGCGCCGGACTCGATCTCACCGGTTACGGCACGGTCCCAGGCACCGAGGACCACGGCGGCCCCCAGCGCGGCATGGCTGTCCAGCAGGAGATCGCCGAGCTGGTCCACCACATGCGCGACGTGCGCCAGCCGATCATCGCCGCCGTCAACGGCGCGGCAGCCGGCGGCGGGTTTGCCATCGCCTGCGCGTCCGATGTCCGTTACTGCGCCGAGACCGCCAAGTTCGGCACGGCCTTCGTGCGGCTCGGCATCTCGGGCTGCGACATCGGCGTGAGCTGGATGCTGCCCCGTCTCATCGGCGCCTCCCGGGCGTGGGAGCTGCTGCTCACCGGCCGGGTCATCGACGCCGCCGAAGCCGATCGCATTGGGCTCGTCAGCGCCGTGGTCCCCGACGACGACCTCATGGACACCTGCCTCGGCGTCGCCGCCGAGATCGCGGCCAACAGCCCCTTCGGCGTGTGGATGACCAAGGAAGTGATGTGGTCGAACCTCGAGATCGGCAGCCTGCGCGCCGGCATTGACCTCGAGAACCGCACGCAGATCATGTCGTCGCTGACCGAAGACAGCCGCGAGGCGATGGCGTCGTTCCTGGAACGCCGCCAGGTCAAGTGGTCGAACCGCTGACCGCCGTAGCCAGCCAGCAGCGGACTCGACCGGCCCGGCGCTCGGCTAGCTGACGGGCTGCGCTGGGCTAGCCGGCAGGCTGCTCCCGCTAGCCGGCGGGCTGGGCTACCTGATCCGGCTTGAACTCGAACAGGTACGGATCAAGCGACTCCTGCGCGGCGATGCGCCACTTGTGCCAGTAGCCGCCGCCGTAGTACGCCAAGCTGCCCGGCTCGGCGTCGCCATGACCGTTGTAATACGACAGGCAGTCGCGCAGCGGGGCCGTGGTGATGTCGGCCACCCGGCAGTGCTCGGCGTAGTTCACCTCTGAATCCTCGGTGATGTCCACAACGTTCCACGCCTTGTCGCGCATCTCGGTGAGCATCCAGACGATGTAGTCGCCGTGGGTGTCGATGGCATCGGTGAAGTTGAAGCTGCCGCCGCCGCCCTGCGGGCCCGACACGATGAACAGGTTCGGGAATCCATGGCTGTGCAGGCCCAGGAACGTCCGGGTGCCCTCGGTCTGCCACTTCTCGCTCAGCGTCACGCCGTCGCGGCCGCTGATCATGTTGAACGTCGAGGTCGCCATCCACTGGAAGCCGGTGGCGTAGATCAGCACGTCGAGCGGGTACTCGATGCCCTCATGCACCACGCCCCGCTCGTTGATCTCCTGCACGCCCATCGGGGCAGTGTCCACCAGGTGCACGTGGGGCATGTTGAACGTGGGCAGGTACTCGTCGTGGAACGTGGGCCGCTTGCAGCCGTAGGGGTAGTAGGGCTTCAGCGCCTCGGCAGTCGCGGGGTCTTCCACTATCGCGTCCACCCGGGCACGGATCTGCTCCATGATCCGGAAGTTGGTGTTGAGCTGCTTCTGCACCAGCTCGTCGGGCGACAGCTTGCGAGCGTGCTGCTTGCGCTCCTTGAAGTCGTCGACCCGGCCGGCCAGGTAATCGTCATTGGCCTTGATCGCGGTGCGGCCCGAGGAGATTCGGGAGAAGCGTTTGCGGCGGGCCCGTGCCCAGCCGGGCTCCTTCGACCACTCGGCGATCTCCTCTGGGTCGGTCTCGCGCTGGTCGCGCACGTCGATCGACGACGGCGTCCGCTGGAACACGTACAGCTCGCCGACCACCTTGGCGATCTCGGGGATGACCTGCACGGCGGTGGCGCCGGTGCCGATGATGCCCACCCGCTTGCCTTCGAGGTCGATGTTGTAGTCCCAGCGTGACGTGTGGAACGACTCGCCCGCAAAGGAGGCCATGCCGTCGATGCGGGCCAGCTTCGGGCTGGTGAGGATGCCGTTGGCCAGGATCACGTAGCGGGCCTTCATGGCATCGCCGCGGTCGGTGTAGACGGTCCAGCGGCCGGTCTCCTCGTCCCACACCGTGGAGTCGACGGTGGTGTGGAACAGGCAGTGGTCGTAGAAGCCGAACTTGTCGGCCATCGCCTGGCAGTACTCGAGAATCTCGAAGCCCGAGGCGAACTTCATCGTCGGGATGTACTTCATCTCCTCGAGCAGCGGCAGGTAGCTGTACGACTCCACGTCGCAGGCGATGCCCGGGTAGCGATTCCAGTACCAGGTGCCGCCGACATCGCCGCCCTTCTCGCAGAAGCGCACGTCGGTGAAGCCGGCGCTGCTCAGCTTGTGCCACAGCAGCAGCCCGGCGAACCCGGCGCCGATGCACAGCACCTCGCACTCGTCGTCGAGCGCCTCGCGCTCGATCGGCGGCTCGGAATAGACGTCGTCGAGGTAGCGCTTGAACTCGCCCTCCATCGCCATGTAGTCGGCAGCGCCCCGGCGCGCTTCCTTGAAGTCGCGGTACTTGGCCTGCTCTTCGGCGTTGAACACGGCACCGGGCGGGGGAGGGGGCAGCTCCTTCAGATGCTCGTCAGCGTTGACCGAGTAGCCCACGCCGTCGATCTTCTCTGACGCCTTCGCCGCTCGGGTGTTGAAGATCTTGCGACCCGTTTCCGGGTCGATGCTGACCGCCGGACGTGTGCTCGTGTCAGTTGCCACCTGGCTTGCCGCCATCGGTTCAACCTCCCTGTAGGCCCCGTTTGATGTTAGGGGAGAGGCCTCGGGGCGCGCCGGGGTGTGACAGCCTTCTCAGCGGTATGCGGCACGACCCACCGCGAGCGTTCATGTGGGCCTCGATCGGAATGTGTGTCGTGCTGGCCGTGTTCGTTGTGCATCTGCGCACCGCAGTCGTAGCGGGCGGGCCGGTGGCGGTGCCCGATGTGCCGGCATACCTCGGAATCGCCCAATGGGTCGGCGGCGACGGGCTCGCGCTGGGTCACATCCCGTTCCAGCCGGGCTACGGGCTGCTGATTGCGCCGCTGGTGGCCGTTGCACAGGTCTCGTTGCTGGGGACGCAGGGAGAGGCGGTGCACTACCTCGCGCTGGTCGTCAACTCGCTGGCGGCCGTCGCCGCAGTGGTGGTGGCCGGCCGGCTCGGCCTGGTGGGCTCGCGGCGCTGGTGGGTGGCGGGTGCAGCGGGGCTGGTCGCGGCGGTCCATCCGTCGCTGTCGAGCGCCTCGCGCATCGCCTGGCCCGAGACCCTGCTCTCCCTGTTCGTGCTCATCGTGGCGCTCGCGGTGGCCTTCGCCGTGCTGCATGCCGGCTCCGCGGCGAGCCAGCGGGCGTGGACCCGTGCCGGGCTGTTCGCCACGTTGGCAGTGGCACTGCATGCCCGCATGATCGTGCTGGTGGTGGCCGTCGTGGCAACGGCGCTGCTGTGCCGCATCGGCCGCCGTTCCTGGGCCGCTCTCGGTGCGGGACTGGTCGCCGGCGGCGCCGCGACGGCCGTGGCGCTGACCCTCACCGACACCTGGCCGGCGGAGCGGCTGAGCGAAGCTGCACAGCTGGATCGCGGCGCCGAGCCCGTCGCCACGGTGTCGGGGCAGCTGCTGGCGCTGGGTGGGGGAACGCTCGGCCTCGGCCTGATCGGCCTGGTGGTCGGGCTGGGCGTCGTCTTCGAGTTCGTCCGAAGGCGGCCTTCCGACGAGGAGGATGCGCTGACTGCACCGGCCAGACCGGCAGCGACAACAGGCGGGCTGTTCGGACGGCGGCCTCCTGAAGGGCGTATGTCCGGGGACGCTGAGCGCAGTCCGGCCGCTCGGATGCCGCGTGAACATGCCGGCATCCCCGGTGCGCTCTCGGCGGCGCTGGTCTGCTTGGCGATTGGCGCTTTCGGGGCCGTGCTGCTCGGCGGTTGGACGCTGACTGGAAGCGCGCGGGCCGACGCGCTGCTGTACGGGCGTTATGTCGACCCATGGGCGGTGCCGCTGGCTGTCGCCGCGCTGGCCTGGCTTGGGGCCCGGCCAACGACGCCTCGCGGCGGAGCGGCGACGTCCGGCCTTGGTGCTTCTCCAGGGCCGGCGGCGTTTCCTAGCAGCCAGTTGCCGTCCCGCGGTTCGGCCGTCCTCGGGACAGCCGCGGCCGTGGCGGTGGTCACGTGCGCGGTGGTCGTCGGTGTTGCAGGCGGCTACGACGCTGCGCCGCGCCGCATCATGACCCTGTCGCTCAGCCCGGCGTGGGCGTGGCTCGATGAGCGGCTGAGCGCCGTGGCCGTGGCGGCGCTTGTTCCCACGCTCCTCGGCGTGCTGTTGGCCGCCGCAGCGCTGCGCAGGCGAGCGGTGCTCGGCGAGGATGAAACCTCTCCGCCCCCTATATCTGACATGGATCGCCGGGATACTCGCCAGCGCACGGCGAAGATCCCCGACGTCGCGCTGGTTGCACTTGTTGCGGCAGTGCTCGTGCTCGGAGCGGTCGCGACGGTCTCGAATCACCGCCACCTGGCCGATGTCGGTGCCGTCGCCCGAGACCAGGTCGTCTCGGCAGGCACTGTGTCCGAGGCCGTCGACGACGGCCTGACGTGTCTTGCCCACGACCGGACGTCGGTGCCCGAGTACGCACTGTGGCTGTACCGCCTCGAGCTGCCCGAGATCGCTCACGAACGGGTGCGGCTCGACGCCGGCGACCGACCGTGCTCCGAGCTGGTCATTGCCCACGATGACCTGGCACAGCGCTGCACGAATGCGCGGCACCTCGTCGACGAACCGGCCGCTTCGTGGGCGCTGTGGCATCTGCCCGAGCGCACCTGCATCGCCGCCCTGAACATGGAGGCGCGAACGGCCGGAGTAGCGTCGCACGATGGCTCTCACGACAGCGGCATCCGTACCGGCTGAAGTCCGCGCCGGTACGGATGCCTGCGGCCGCCGGGATCGGTTCCTGCCGAAGTTCGCGGCCGTGCGAGGGCCCGGCGCCCGCGGGGTACTGGTGCTGCTGGCCGCAGCGCTCATGCTCATCGCACTGGGGTGTGCCGACAATTCGTCCGAAGACGAGCAGACCCAGCCGGACACCACCGAATCGGCGAGCGCCGACGCCGCACCGGCGACCACCCCCACAGCACCGCCATCGACCGCGCCCGCCGAAGTGATCGTGGACATCCGGGTCACCCAGATCCCCGGCGGCCCGCGCGAGTCCACCGTCTCGGCGCTGCGCGAGGGCATGACCGCACCCCTGCTGCCCGAACCGCTGGTGTCGCCCCTCGATGTCCTCTCCGGCGGGCCGCCGCCCGACGGCATCCCCTCCATCGACGCACCGGAGTTCGAGCGGGCCACCGACGTCGGCTTCCTGCAGCCGCAGGAGGCCGTCGTCACGCTCACGCTCAACGGCGATGCCCGCGCCTACCCGGTGCAGGTGCTGCTGTGGCACGAGATCGTCAACGACACCGTCGGCGGCGAGCCGGTCACCATCACCTTCTGCCCGCTGTGCAACACGGCCATCGGGTACTACCGCCAGCTCGACGATCGCATCTTCGACTTCGGCACCTCAGGCCGGCTCTACAACTCGGCACTCGTCATGTACGACCGACAGACCGAGAGCCTGTGGGCCCACTACACGGGGCAGGCCATCGCAGGCGCGCTCACCGGTTCGCAGCTCGAGCTGATCCCGATGGCCACCGTGGCCTTCGAGACCTTCCTCGACGAGCACCCCAACGGCCTCGTGATGACACGTCCCGGCGGTTTCGGGCGCTCATACGGCACCAATCCCTACGTCAACTACGACACCCCCAACGGGAGCCCGACCTTCTTCGGCGGCACGCCCGACGATCGCCTGCCGCCGCAGACCCGCGTGCTGGTCATCCGCCACGGCGGCGCCTCGGTGGCAGTGCAGCTCGACACGCTGAGCTCAGCCGGCGTGCTGCCGCTGGACCTGGGCGGCACGCCGGTCGTCGCCTTCCATCTCCCCGGCACGGCCACACCGATCCAGAACCAGCAGGTGGCCTTCGGTCGCGACGTGGGCGCTACCGGCGTGTTCGACCCCATCGTCGACGGTCAGGCCCTGACGTTCAGCCGCATGCCCGGCGCTGCGAGCTCGGCCGGACCGGGAGCATTCACCGACGACCAGACCGGCTCCACCTGGTCGATACTCGGCCGGGCGCTCGACGGCCCCTTGGCGGGAGCCCAGCTGCAGCCCATCGAGCACATCGACACGTTCTGGTTCGCAGCCGCCGCCTACGACCCAGACATCGACCTTCTCGACGCCTCGTAGCAAAGCACGTACCGCACAGAGACCACCGCCATGCCGATCCGGCTCTCACAGATACTCAGACGGTCCTTGGATCCCGAAGACGTCGAGTCGAGCGTCGGTGCGCACGAACGCAGTTTCGACTTCGGGCGCCGCAAGGGTCGCGACCGGCGCGCCACCGATCATCGGGACTTCGTCGAGAACTACTACGACCTTGCGACCGATCTGTACGAGTACGGCTGGGGCGAGTCGTTTCACTTTGCCCCGCGGGTTCCCGGCGAGAGCCGTCGTGCGTCGATTGCGCGACAAGAGCACCTCTTTGCACTCAAGCTCGGCCTGCAGCCCGGCATGCGCGTCGCCGACTTCGGCTGCGGCATCGGCGGCCCGCTGCGGGAGATCGCCCGCTTCTCGGGGTCGCAGATCGTGGGAATCAACGTCAGCGCGTACCAGATCAGGCGCGCGGTTGCCTATACCGAGGAGGCAGGGCTCAGCCATCTCGGGACCTACCTCGAATCGGACTTCACCGACATCGACGAAGCGGACGAGTCATTCGATGCCATCTACGCGCTCGAGTCGACGTGCCATGTGCCCGACCGCGTGGACGTCTTCGCCGAAGCGTTCCGCCTGCTCAAGCCGGGCGGCTGCTTCGCGTCGCACGAGTGGTGTCTCACGGATCGATTCGACACGGGCAACTCGCATCACCGGCAGCTCAAGCACGACATCGAACTCGGCGCCGGGCTGCAGGACATCATCGCGCTGCACGAGGTGGATGCCGCCTTGGACAAGGTCGGCTTTGAGGTGCTCGAAGCACTCGACATGGCCGATCAAGCCGGGCCGTCGATTCCGTGGTACGAGCCCCTAGCCGGTCCCAAGCTGTCGCTGACAGGCCTCAGGAGCTCCCGTGCCGGGCGATCGGCGACCCACACGATCCTCCGGGCGCTCGAAGCGCTTCGGGTCGTCCCGCGCGGCACATCGGGAGCATCGCGAATTCTGAACATCGGCGGGGCTGCGCTCGCAGAATCGGGGCAGCTGCAGATCTTTACCCCGCTGTACTTCGTGCTCGTGCGGAAGCCGGCGTAGCCGGTCGCCCGGCGCTGCCGCCCAGAGCGCCGAATACGGCGTACAGGGCGGCGATTCCCGCGAGCACCAGACCGCTGACGACGGCGACGTAGGCCGGGTAGTTCGAGTGCTCCTTGCCGCAGACGGTGTACCACTGCACGTCATGCGCAGGAGGCGTGGTGCACGCAAACGTGAAGTCCTCCGCGTAGTCCTCCACGCAGAGGTACTTGTCGCGCGTGTTGCCGGTGATGTCCGATTCTTCGACACCGCAGGGGCCGGGCACCTGGTGCAAACCGCTGCTCACGTGGGTCTCCGGCGCGAAGAACGCCATGCAGATGACCAGGGCGATCAAGTAGGCGGCAGCTCCGCGCCCCAGCCAATCCACCGGTTGCCCCTCCACACGCGCAGTGCGGCGCCCGAAGTACGACACCGCGCCGTAGATGACCACCCCGGTGCAGAACGCGACCAGTCCAGGCGTTCCCCCGTCGAGCAGCTGCAGAACGAACATCTGCGCCATCATCAACGGCGTCGTGATGCACGCAGTCAGCACGATGCCGGCGACGAAGCGCCGCCTGGTGACAAAGCTCTGCTCGGTGCCATCGTGGCCGCGCAGGACCAGATCGAGCAGCAGGGCGAATGATCCGGTGAACGTGAGCACCCACAGGCTGCTGCTGAGCGGCGCCCCGAGGAGCCGATCCGCTATGGCGGGATCGGTGTCATGCCATGTCCACCAGAGGAACTTGGCGCCGACGATGTCGTAGGGCGCGTACAGCACCACCGCCACCAGTCCGGTGAGCGCCGCGGCCGGCCACCGCCCCAGCCCGAGACGACGGATGCCGACCGTCGGCCAGTACAGGAAGACGATGTACACGCACGGGATGTACAGCGGCAGGCGCGGGGTGATCATGATGGTCGCCTGGGCCTGCCAGAAGGTGTCGACGACCGGCAGCGCCATGAAGATCACGTCGTTGGCTGTGCCGGCGATGAGCGCGGCAACCCAGGCGAGCCGGTTTCTGCGCCCGGCGCGGACAGCGTGAATCAGCGCCAGCGCTGCGCAAACGATGATGACGTACTCGCCGATCAGGAAAGTCGGCTGGTTGGCCCACTGCTCGGCGGGGTTGGTGAACGTCTTCCAGGGAAGGTCTGGCGACACCTCCCACGGCAGCGTTCTCACTGTCGGAACGTCCGCTCAGTACCTGACGAACGGTTCGAGTTCGCGCCCGGCGACGGCATCGCCGAGGTCTCGCTGGCCGCGCCCGCCGAAGACCTCTGGGCCGTAGTGCCTGCCGTGCCTGCGCAGGGTGCCGTGCAGGCGGTCCCAGATCAGCAGATGCTGTCCGAAGTTCACATGGACGTGGGCGTGATGGTCATCGTGGAACTGCGCCGGCGGCTGCCACGGCAGCGCCGACTCCAGCCTGACGCCGGAATGACCGGCCACGTTGAACACAACGATGTACAGCAGCACACCGACGACAGACAGTGCGTGGAAGGGAATGACGAGCAGCGGTGCCAATGTGGCGGCTTGCAGCATCAGCAGTTCCGCCGGGTGCATTGCCATCGTCACGTAGGGATTCGTCGCGACGAACCGATGGTGAAATCGGTGCACGTGGCGGAACATGAACCGTGTGTGCAGCAGGCGGTGCACCAGGTAGGCGGTGTATTCGGCCAGCAGGAACCACACGACAGTGGAGCCGACGGTGTACGCCCAACCGCCCCAGCCCGCCACATCGGTGTAGATGGGCGCGTCGAGGCTGCCGCTCGCGATGGCGTAGATCAGAGCGCCGCTCAGCAGGCCGCTCAGCAACATGTTGCGGGTGCCGGCCCAAACGGCGAGGCGGTGAAGCTCCGGCGACAGGAAACGGTCAGGCTGCAGCTTCCACGATTGCGCTGTCGAGCGCCGCCGGATGTAGTGGCGGCAATAGAAGTAGCCGGCGACCGCGTGATACGTGACAATGCCCGCGAGGCTGGCACCGCCGATGCACGCAATGAGGAGGCTCCAGTCGACCCCTCCCATGTCGATCGCTCCGTCCCGCGCCGATCCTCGGCCCTAGTCGTCGCCGATCTGGCTCTGTAGGTAACGCTCGATGCCGATGTCCTCGATGAGACTCTGCTGGGTCTCGATCCAGTCGAGATGCGCTTCCTCGCCGACCAGCAGGTGCTCGAGCAACTCGCGGGTGCCGGCGTCGCCGTGGTCGAGGCACAGGCGCACACCGCTGCGGTACCGATCGATGGCGTGCTCCTCGAGCTGCCGGTCGAGCGCGAGCTGCTCGGGCACGGTCTCGCCGATCATCACCGTTCCCAGCCGCTGCATATTGGGCAGCGCATCCAGCAGCAGAATGCGCTCCATCAGCTTCTCGGCGTCGCGCATCTCCTCGACGGACTCCTCGTGGTACCTGGAGGCCAGCCGGTCATAACCCCAGTTGCTGGCGATCTTGGAGGCGGCGAAGTACTGGTTGATGGCCGTCAGCTCGGCCGTCAGCGCTTCGTTCAAGAACTCGATGACCTCGGGCGATCCCTGCATGAACTCCAGCTTATGCGCCCACCGCGATCGCTTCGAAGGCGATCGAGTGGACAGGATGATGCTCGGGATCGATGCCGTCGAGCACGCACTGGTCGAGCACGGCCTGGATCATGGCGACGCAGCTGCCGCAGTCGGTCCCGGCACCGCATGCCATCGACACGTCGCGGACCGTGGTGCCGCCGTGCGCGGCGAGCCGCCGGATGGCGGTCTCATTCGTCGCAAGACATTGGCAGACGATCATGGATGCAGCGGGCTCCGGCGGGCAGCGGCGCATGCACCAACGTGGTGCACGACTCCTTATGGCCCATGTTAGGCACTGCTAACGCACAATGCGCAACTGCTCAGTCGCCTGCGGTGACGAGGATGCGCGCAGCGGTGTAGGCGCTGACGCCCACCGTGCCCTCGTCCATCTCCACAGTGGCGGTGCCGTCTGGCGAAACCGACATGACGGTTCCCGAGCGGCCCGGCATGAGCCCGGATTGCTCCAAGAACTCAAGCTGGCCGGGTGCGAATTCGAGCTCTTCAGGAATGCGCTGCACTATGAAGCCACCGGTCTGCCCGACATCTGCGAGCGGCATCGCGTCGGTCGGCGCGGTGTAGTCGGAGCCGGGGATGGGGTTGCCGTGCGGGCAGGTATTCGGATCGTGGAGCAGTTTCATCATCGCCCGCTCCACGACTGGCGAGATCACGTGCTCCCAGCGGCCGGCCTCGTGGTGGGCGTCGGCCCAGCTCAGCTTCAGGACGTCGGTCAGGAACCGCTCGGCCAGCCGGTGCCGGCGCACCACGGTCGTGGCGATCTGCTCGCCCTCGTCGGTCAGGCTGATGTGCGCGTCTTCGCCCACATTGACCAAGCCCTCGCGCTGCATGCGGCGGATCATCTCTGACACTGCTGGACGCGAGACCTCCAGCCGTTCGGCGATGCGCGCCTGGATGACCTCGACGCCGTCCTCCGCTAGCTCGTACACCGTCTCGGAGTACTCCTCGAATGCGGGGTGGTACTCCGTCGGCTCGTACCCCATGGCCGCCACCATAGCGGCAGCCTGCCGACCGGCTGTGCCGGATTTCGAAACCCGGTTTCGAGGGCGCACAAGCGAACATGACGGTTGCGCTCACCGCCGTCGCAGTGATCTGGCGCAGGGTTTCGCGGGCACACCGGCTCGGGGCAGACTGAGGGAGTCCCATGCGGCCGACGCCAACGAATCGGAGAGTGCGATGGATCTGCAGCTGGCGGGAAAGAATGTCCTTGTGACAGGAGCGGGCCAGGGACTCGGTCTGGCTATTGCTGCGGCGTTCGCTGATGAGGGTGCGAATGTGGCCTTCGCCTACAACGCTTCGAGCGAGGGTGCGGAGAAGGGCGCAGCCGCAGCCCAAGAAGCTGGCCGCGCGGCGTTCGCAATCCGCTGCGACGTCACCAGCGGCCATGACGTGCAGCGCACGGTCGATGAGGTGATCCGCCAGCTCGGCAGCATCGATGTGCTGGTCAACAATGCGGCCTACACCGACACCGGGCCGTTCCTCGACATCGACGCCGACGATCTGCAACGGATGGTGGACGTGACGGTGATGGGCAGCCTGCGGGTGACCCAGGCCGTCGTGCGGCACATGGTCGATGTCGGCATCGAAGGCTCGATCGTGTCGCTCATGGGCGACTCCGGCCGCGTGGGTGAGAGCCGCTTGGCGGGTGTGGCCGCAACCCGGGCATCCACCATGGGCCTGATGAAGTCGGTCGCCAAGGAATTCGGCCGAAACGGCATTCGCGCCAACACCGTGTCGCTCGGGCTGGTGCGCTCGGAGCGGTTCGCCCACCACACCGGCAATGCCGACGACGAGCGCATGGCCCGCATCGCCAAGATGTACCCGCTGCGCCGTGTCGGCGTGCCCGACGATGTGCCGCCGATGGTGCTGCTGCTGGCCTCGCCTCTGTCGGGATGGACGACGGGCCAGACCGTCTCCGTCAACGGCGGCTACTCGATGGTGTGAGACGTGTTCCAACTTGACGAGACGGTTCCGACGAGCGGCGGGCCGTTCGGCGAGCCGGTCCCCCGACGCGAGGACGCCCGACTGCTGAGAGGCCGGGGGAGCTACATCGCGAACATCCGCTACGACGGGCAGCTTGCCGTGGCGTTCGTGCGAAGCCCTGTCGCTCATGGGCGCATCGTCTCGGTCGACGCATCTGCCGCCCAGCAGGCCCCTGGCGTGGTCGATGTCGCGACCGGCGCCGATCCGGATTTCGCCGGCTTGGCGCTCATTGCCGAGTCGGCGTTGCCGACCCATGTCGCCACCCCTCAGCCGGCGCTTGCCGCCGACAAGGTGCGCTATCAAGGCGAGGCGGTGGCGGCGGTCGTGGCTATCAGCCCGTCAGCCGCTGCCGACGCAGCCGAGCTCGTGGAGGTGACCTACGAAGAGCTGGGTGCCCATGTCGACGCTGTGGCTGCAGCAGCGCAGCCTGCCGACCCGGTGCATGACGCCGCACCCGGCAACCTCCTCGTCACACGGACCTTCGATGCGGGCAATGTCGATGCGGCCCTCGACAGCGCTCACTTCGTTATCGAGCGCGCCTTCCGCACCAACCGGCACGGTGCTGTGCCGATGGAGGGCCGCGGCGCCGTGGCTGTCTGGGACGCCAGTCGAGCCAAGCTCACGCTGCACTCAGTCTCGCAAGTGCCGTACCTGCACCGCAGCAGCCTCGCGACCGCGTTGGGCCTGCCCGAGAGTGCAGTGCGCCTGGAGGTCGGCGATGTCGGCGGCGGCTTCGGCACCAAGGCCGCGCTGTATCCCGAGGATGCTGCGGTGTGCCAGCTGTCTCGCCGCGTGGGCCGCCCGGTGGGATGGGTCGAGACCCGATCCGAGCACATGGCCACGGCCCTGCAGGCGCGTGACCATCACTACCGGGTTCGAGCCGGCTTCGAGGCCGACGGCACGCTGGTGGCCGTCGACGCTGTGCTGCACGCGAATGTCGGGGCGTACAGCTCGCCGCCGTGGACGGCCGGCATCGAGCCGCTCATGGCCGGCGGCCTGCTGACAGGCCCCTACAAGCTCTCCCACTATCGCTGCGAGGTGCTCGGCGTGGCCACCAACACCGCGCCGACCGGCCCGTACCGGGGTGTGGCCCGGCCGGCGACAGTATTCGTCATGGAACGCCTGCTCGACGATGCAGCCGCTGCGCTCGGGCTCGCCCCGGTCGACATCCGCCGTCGCAACCTGGTAGCGCCCGAAGATGTTCCTTACACCGCTCCTACTCGACTGGTGCATGACTCGCGCACCTACCTCGACTGCCTCGACCAGGCCGTCGAACTCATCGACTACGAGGGATTCCGTGCCGGCCAACGCGGCGCCCGTGCTGCCGCGTCGAGCATCGACGTTCCGGACGGCGATGGCGTCGCCAACGACGGAGGCGCCGGGCGAGACCGTCTCATCGGGATCGGCTTCGCTTGTTACAACGAACTGACCGGGCTCGGGCAGAAAGCGTCGGCCGGGCCGCGGCTGCCGTTCCGCACCGGTCACGAATCCGCCGAGGTCCGCATCGATCCGTCGGGCGCTGTGACCGCAGCGATGGGCGTGACGGCCCAGGGTCAAGGCATCGAGACCACCATGGCCCAGGTGGTCGCGGCCGAGCTCGGGGTCGGCGTCGATGACGTGGCCGTGGAGATGGGCGACACCGATCGCCTCGCCTTCGGCTTGGGGGCATTCGCCAGTCGCCAGGGCGTCATCGGTTCGGGCGCTGCGACGCTCGCAGCGCGCACGGTGCGAGCCAAAGCGCTCGTCATTGCGGCACACCTGCTCGAAGCCGAACCCGAGTGGCTGAGCATCGACGACGGCTTCATCCACACGCAGGACGCCCCATCGGTCGGCGTCACGCTCGCTGAGGTGGCGCGCTTGGCCTACTTCGAGCCGCACCGGCTCCCGCCCGGGCTTGAGCCCGGCTTGGAGGCCATGCGCTTCTACGACCCGATGACCGGCACGTTCGCGGCGGGCGCCCAGGCAGCAGTGGTTGCCGTGGACCTCGAAACCGGCGAGGTGGACCTGCAGCGCATCGTGTGCGTGGAGGACACCGGCCGCGTGATCAACCCGATGATCGTGGAGGGCCAGATGCACGGCGCCATCGCCCAAGGAGTCGGCGGCGCGCTGTACGAGCACTTCGTCTACGACGCCGACGGCCAGCTGCAATCGGGCACGTTCATGGACTACCTGGCCATCACTGCGGACCGGATGCCTTCGATCGAGCTGGGCCATGTGGCCGATCCGGCGCACAATCTGAACCAGATCCGCGGCGTGGGCGAGGGCGGCACACTCGGCCCGTATGCCGCCATCGCAAATGCCGTATGCGATGCCCTTGCGCCGCTGGGCGTCACCGTCGACGAGCTGCCGCTCAGCCCCGCCCGCATCCACGCCGCAATCGCCGCTGCCTCATAACACCCCTTCTCTATGTTCATCGCATGTCTAAGCCATGCATTGAGCGCAGCGCTCCCACACGAGAATTGCTGTACCGGCCCCACGATCGCTTCGGCGCGGGTGCCAGCTCGTCCAGCGAGAGTCTGAGTATCCACCCGACAAGACGTCGAGACGTCTATGGTCGCTGCCGTGAACGAAGCGATGCTGCACGAACGTCGTCGCCGCCCCGGCGAAGTTCGCGATGCCATCGAAGACGTGCTCGCTTGTGCAGACGGGCCCTTGCCGGTGGACGTAATCCATGCACGAGTTGAAGCTCGACTTGGCGCCGATGTCGCCGCCTCGTCGGTTCGCAGCTACTTGCGACTCAACGCCGACGGAGACGGACAGTTCTCCAGAGTCCGCCGCGGTGTCTACGTCCTTCGCTGAGCCGTTCGCGGTCGTCGGCAACGCGGCTCTGTACCACGCCGACTGTCTGGACTGGATGGCTGCGCAGCCGCTGGCCTCGATCCAAGGCGTCGTCACCGACCCTCCATACGGCCTGGTGGAATACTCGCCGTCGCAGCAGGAGAAGCTGCGAAACGGCCGTGGCGGTGTCTGGCGGCTGCCACCGAGTTTCGATGGGCATCGGCGAGCCCCTGTGCCGCGCTTCACCACGCTGGGTCGCGATGACCTTGATCGCCTGAGCTGCTTCTTCAGCCGCTGGACGGCTGCCCTGATGCCGGTGCTTGTTCCCGGCGCCCATGTGCTCGTCGCGTCGAATCCGCTGGTGTCTCATCTCGTTGCAAATGCCATCTGCATGGCAGGGCTCGAGCGCCGGGGCGAGGTTGTGCGACTTGTCATGACGATGAGAGGCGGTGATCGCCCCAAGAACGCGCATCACGAATTCCCCGATGTGACGGTCATGCCACGTTCAGGGTGGGAACCTTGGCTGCTCTTTCGCAAGCCGCTCGATGGTCGCGTGCAGGACAACCTTCGGATATGGGGCACCGGGGGCCTGCGACGCCATTCGCCTGAGCGCCCGTTTGCCGATGTGATCAAGTCAGCCCCGACGCAGCCCGCGGAGCGGCAACTGGCGCCGCACCCCAGCCTGAAGCCGCAGTCGTTCCTTCGTGAGGTGGTCCGAGCCGTCCTGCCTCTTGGCGAGGGAACTGTGCTCGACCCATTTGCGGGCTCAGGCTCGACGTTGGCCGCAGCCGAGTGGCTCGGCTATCGCAGCATCGGCGTAGAGAGCGACATGACCTACGCCGACATGGCAGTGAGCGCCATCAAGCGCCTGCGCGACTACGAAGTTCCCTCATCGAGCGCGTCATCGAGGTAGACCCAACTCTGGCGCAGCTTGGCGATGCCGTCGCGATGCAGCGTCGCCGTCCGCGTGCCGAGTTCGCCCCGCTCGTTGCGGCGGAAGTCGTGCGTGGTGACATGGGCCAGATATACCTCGGTGAAGCGCAGCGGAGTCCGGGCCGTCATGGGCTGGGTGGTGCGGTCGACGGTGTAGACGAAGACGCAGAACCACTGGTCTCGGGCACCGTGGGTGTCCACCGCTCCGCCGCGTTTGGTTGTGGCCTTGACCTCGACGCCGCGTTCGCCGGCTTTCACGGCATTGTCGGGATAGGCGCCTGCAACCACGAGGTCGGGATGACCGTTGTGGTAGTTGTTCGGCACGAGCGTTCGAGAATGCGCTGACAGATAGGCCGTCAACATGTCGGAGACGACGCCGGACAGAATCGCTCCCCGCACGGTGTCTTCGAGGCGTCCGAGTCCCTTGCCGGCAAGGTGTTGGTTGACGTCGTAGAAGAAGTCGTAGACGTCCTGCATAGCCGATTCGAAGTCGAGCAGGCGAAGCTCGTAAGGCAGTGCGATGGCGGCGTTGAGGCGCTCCCGACGGACGATTCGGCGCTCTGTCTCCACATCGCGGCAGCATAGGTCGGGCCATCTCAGCACACCGTGCGTGCTGCAACGAAGACGATTCTTGGCGGCTCGGTCTTGAGGGGAAGGACTGGCCGACTGGTGTGCTCAGGTGTGAGCGCCCGAGCCCAGGTAGGCATCGACCACGGTCTCGTTGGCCCGGATCTCCGCTGACGTGCCCTCGGCGATGATCTTGCCGAAGTTGAGCACATAGATGTGGTCGCAGATGTCGAGCACGAGATTCATGTCGTGGTCGATCAGCAAGATCGACACTCCCTCAGATGCCACGTCCAGCAGACGCACGCCCAGCGCGATGCTCTCCGCAGTGGTCAATCCTGCGGCCGGCTCGTCAGCGAGCATCACCCGGGGTTCCGACGCCAGCGCGCGTGCAACACCAACCAGCTTCTGGCGGCCGAGCGGGAGGTTGGCTGGTCGTGTATCGGTGTCACCGACCAAGCCGACAATTTGCATCGCTGCATCAACCCGCGAGGTGTCCGCTGGCCGCTCGGGTACAACGAGATCGGCGAGCACCGAGCGCATCGAAGACCGCTCGGCGGCAACCTGCACGTTCTCCCGCACCGTCAGGTCACCGAATAGCTCCAGCGACTGCCATGTGCGCGCCAGCCCCCGCTGGGCGCGTACATGAGGTGGTTCACGGGAGAGCCGTTCCTCGCAGAACGTCACATGCCCACGGGACGGCACGAAACCAGTCAGCGCGTCGATCAGGGTCGTCTTGCCGGCGCCGTTCGGCCCGATCAATCCCACGATCTCGCCCTCGCGGACCCGCAGCGACACCTGGTCCAGTGCTTTGAGCCCGCCGAACCGCACCGTGAGGTCCTCGACTGCCAGCACGACCGGCTCACCCTCGAAGCTCCTCTGGCGCTCCGTGCGCCGATACTCCGACAGGCGGACCGACTCGCCCGCTGTCCCGGGGCCGGGCTCGGCGGGCATCGCTCCGAGATCGCTGCGTTCGCGCGCCTCTGCCCGGGCCCGCCTGCGTGACCGGAATGCTCGCAGGCGTGCGAGATTCTGGCGGTACGCGCCGGCCACACCTTCGGGGAAGAAGATCGCAGTGGCCACCAGGGCGACACCAGCCACCAATTGGTACCACCGGCCCAGTTCGGCGATCCGGTCTGCGGTGATGTAGACGATGCCGAGCGGGGCGAACAGCCCCGCGATGATCGCGCCGGGAACGCTCGTGATGCCGCACAGGTAGGCCAGCGCCAAGAAGCTCAGGCCGATGAGCACGGCGAAGCTCTCCGCGGAGAGCTGTCCCCGGCTGTAGCCGATGAACGCACCGCCCACACCGGCCAGGAACGACGCAAGCGCGAATGCCAGCATCTTCGTGCCCGCGACATTGATGCCGACCGACGCGCCCGCCCGCTCGTTGGAACGAACGGCCAGGAAACGGCGCCCTGTCGCACTTCGGGCCAGGTTGCCCACGGCAATGGCGCACACGGTCACCACGGCCAGCACCAGGAATCCGAATTCCATGCGAGCAAAGTTCCTGCCCTCGCGAATGCTGAGGTTCGCCCCGAAGAACGAAGGACCTGTAATGGGATTGCCGTACAGGCCGGTGATGGCGGAGTTGCGAAACACGAACTCCTCGAGCGCGACCGCACCGGCCAAGGTGACGACCGCGAGCTGCGCACCGCGGATGCGGAGGGCCGAGACGCCCACCACGAGTCCGAAGGCGGTGGCCATGAGCGCTGCCAGCAGCAGCGAGATGGGAAACGGGATGCCAACCGAATCGCCCAGCTTGCTGAGCGCGAAGCCAGCCGCTCCCGCGATGGCGGCCTGGGCCAGCGAGATCTGGCCGACGAGGCCGGTCAGCACCACCAGCGACAGCATGACGATCGTCATGATCATGCTGGTCATGATCCCGATGCGGTAGCTGCCCTGTGCCACCGCGGTCAGCACTCCGGCCGCTACCACGGCCGATGCGACCACGCTCGGCCGCATCTTCGGCCGAACGACCTCGGGCAGGGCATCGGCTTCGACGGCGCCACGGGTCGGCAGGTTGTGGCCCAAGCCGAACAGTGCGATCACGATGACCCCGAACGGCAGTGCGTCGGGTATGCCGGTGATCGCCCAGTCGGGCCACCACGGATTGGTGGTCTGGTACACGACGATCGACTGGAAGATGCCGAGCCCGAACGCGGCCGCCACGGTGACGGCGATCGACAGCAACCGACCGATGACCGCCGCGGCGAGCGCCGGAACGATCGCGAGGTAGGTCCACGGGCTGAGGGAGACGACCGGCGAGGCCATGATCAGCAGGAAGCCGACGAGGGTGCTCGACAGCACCCACGTCGAGCCGGCCAGCACTTGCGGCGAGTAGCGGGCCAGGCTGACCGCCCGCTCATTCTCGGTCGAGGCCCGCGTGGCGAGCCCCAAGCGCGTGAAGCGGAACCACGCCCATGCCGCGGCGGCGGTCAGCAGCACGACGGCCGTGAGCCAGAGTCGATCACGAGAGAAGCTGACCCCGGCGAAGCTCACCGGCTCGTTGGGCAGGATCGGAGCGACGACGCGGGCGCTGCTCATGAAGTGCATCACGATCAGGGCTTGGAGGACCAGCAGCACGCCCACCGACGCGACCACGCGGGCCAGGATCGGGGCTCGCCGGAGCGGCCGGAAGACCAGGAAGTGCACCATCAGCCCGATGAGGCTGCACGACAGCACTGCAAGGATGATGGCCACCCCGAAGGGCACGCTGCCCGAACTGCCTCCGAGGCTGATGCGGCTGCGAATGATCACCAGCGGCAGCACGAGATCGCCGGTGTCGCTGAGTTCGTCGTAGACGTACGCCCCCCACATCGCCATCGCCCCGGTGGCGAAGTTGATGATGCCGGTGCCGCGGTAGGTGATGACCAGGCCCATCGACAGCGCCGCGTAGAGGCAGCCCGATCCCAAGCCGATGATCGCGAAGAGCAGGTACTGATCCACGCTCCCCTACAGCCCGCTCAGTTCGTACGCGTCGAAGAGCCCGTCGCCGATCACGATCCGGCGCAGCGATCCGTCGTCGGCCTCGACCACCTGCCACACCATGATGTGCGACATGCAGTGCGAGGACTCCGGCGGCCACGGCGCCTGCCCGCAGCGCAGGTTGGGTCCGAACCATCCGGGTGTCTCGCCGGCGGTCGCGAACGCCTCGGTGATCGAATCGGAGGTGATCGGGCCCTCGATGGTCTCGAGAATGAACTTGATCTCGCGCCATGCTCCGTAGGGGGCGATGGCGAAACCCTCGATGAGTTTCTCGTGCCCGGCAGCGGTCATGTGGTCGGCGTATTGCGCGAGGCGTTCTTGGATCTCGGGCGGCGCGAATTCGGCAACCCACGGGACCCACTGGTCGCCCTGGGTGTAGGTGCCGAGAGCGGCAGGCCCGAGCACGTCGATGTACAGGGTGCAGGAGCCGGCGAAGATCGGCTTGTCGAAGCCGCTGGCGGCGGCCGATCCCACCATGCCGATGCAGCCGAACTCGTCGAGCTGGCCCATCATCCCGTCGACGCCAGCGGACTGCGCCGCCGCGATGGCGGCGGTCCAATCGGGCGCCGCGATGTCGACCACGACGCGCTCCATCTCGATGCCGTAGTGCTCGAGCACCGGGGCGATGATGTTGTCCATGAAGTCCAGGGCGGTGGAGGAGTCCTGGACGACGACAGCGATGTGGTCGATGCCGAGCTCGGAGAAGGTCTTGGCAGGACCCACGGCAAAAGCCCCGGTCGCCACGTGGAGCAGGAAGGAGCCGGGACTGTTCCGCTCGGTCTGGCCCCACGAGTGGGACGAGACGTAGGGAATGCCGGCGTCGACCCACAGTCCGAAAGCCGCTTCTGAGCCCAGCTCGACGCCCATGTACGCCATGTCGACGTCTTGTTCGATCAACTTGATCGCGCAGTTGATGGCGCTTTCGGGCGTGCCGTCGGAGAGGCAGACGACCGGCTCGATCATGGCGCCGTGGATACCGCCCGTGTCGTTGATCACCTTGATGGCCACTTCGCCGCCGATGCGCAGCTCGGGCAGCGAGATGTTGCCGCCTTCGTTGTTGACATAGCCAACCCGGATGACCTCGCCGGTGCGGTCGATCGGCGCCGCATCGCCCGACGCGTCGTCGCCTCCCGCTGCAACACCGGCAGCGCCGTCGCCGGTCGTGTCATCGGTCGCCGTGCCGGTGCCGGTGGCAGCGCCGCTCGAGGCTGTGGTGGTCCGGGTGTCGTCGCCAGTGTCGTCTGAACCGCCGCACGCAGCTGCCAGAAGACAGAACGCAACGAGCAGCGCCAATGATCGTGCACGTAGATGTCTCATGGAGTCCCCGACGCTACTCGTGGTCGAGGGTGCGCTCCCCGAGGTAGCTGGCTTCGAGCACCTCGGGTCGCTGCGCCAACTCGTCCGCAGTGCCCGACAGCGCCAGCTCGCCGTGATTGAGGACATACGCCCTGTCGGTGATGGCGAGGGCGGCATGCACGTGCTGTTCCACCAGCAGCACGGCCGTGCCGGTCTCGTCGGCGATGCGCCGCACCACCGGCAGCAGGCGCTCCACGATGATCGGCGCGAGTCCCAAGCTCATCTCGTCCACCATCAGGAGCTTCGGATCGGCGATGAGCTTGCAGCCCAAGGCCAGCATCTGCTGCTCGCCGCCCGAGAGCAGCCCGGCCCGGCGGTCCAGGAGCTGCTCGAGGGCCGGGAACCAGCCGATGATGTCGGCTTCGGTCACCTCGCTGCGACGGTGCCGGTGCAAGCGCAGGTTCTCCGCCACGGAGAGCTGGAAGAAGATGCCGCGGTCCTCGGGCAGCAATGCGGCGCCCCTGCGCGCCACTTGGTGCGCGCTGGCGCCGTCGAGCGGCTCGCCGAGCACGTCGATCTCGCCGTCGATCGGCCGCAGGATCCCCGCGATGGTCAGCAGCGTGGTGGTCTTGCCGGCGCCGTTGGGCCCCAGCAGCGCCACCACCTCGCCGGGATGGACATGCAGCGAGAGGTCGCGCACGGCGGGCACGCCGCCCCAGCCGGCCACGAGGTTCCGCACGTCCAGGGCAGGGGTCGTGGCTGGCCCGAGTGCATCGGCCGGTGTCTGGGTGTCGGTGCTGCTCATGCGTGTGCCTCGGAACCAAGGTAGGCGTCGATGATCGCATCGTCGGAGCGAATGTCAACGGATTCGCCGGACGGCATGCGTGACGACGCCGCGAAAGAGTCAGGCGTGAGCGGACATGACAGCCATGATGGCTGTCTGCATGCTCGCCGCTCACGACGAGGCCTGGTTCCGGCACCTCTATGCCGAGGCGTACCGGCCGCTGCTGGCGTATGCCCGCCGCAGGGTCGATGCCGCAACTGCCGACGAGGTTGTCGCTGACACGTTCCTGACAGCGTGGCGCCGTCGCGACGACGTTCCCGAAGGCTCCGAACGTCTGTGGCTGTTCGGCGTGGCCAGGAACATGATCCGCAACGCCACACGCTCCAGTCGCCGGCGCCAGACGGCGCACGATCGGTTGCGACTGGTCCGCCCCGCCGCGGCAGACGAAGCGGTCGCGCCTGAGGTCAGCGAGCGCTCGACGCTGATCACAGCGGCCCTCGCTGCCCTGTCTGAAGCCGACCGGGAAGTGCTCATGCTCGTGGCGTGGGAGGAGCTCAGCCATGCCGAGATCGGCCAGGTGCTCGGCATCTCGGCGAACGCCTCGGCCATCCGTGTTCATCGGGCCCGCAAACGACTCGCTGCGCGCCTGGATCGTCTTGATGACGCAAGCGGCGGCGAAGGGAGTGCTTCATGACTGGTAGCGGCATCGAAGACGAACTGCTCGCCGATCTGCGCCGGGCGAACCCGGTCGACGTCGATGCGCTCGCCTCGGCGACGGACCCGGAGCCGGCCCAGTTGCTGGATTCGATCCTGGCGGACAGCGCGGACGCATCTCCGCGGCTTCGAGTGGTTCACGGGCCGAAGAGATCGTCATCAGTCGGCGCGCCCGCTCGTCGACGCTGGATCAGCGCAGCGGCCGCGGCGGCGGTGATCGCCGTCGTCGCGGCTGCGACGATCGTGGTGTACGACACCGGCACCGGTCGCGATGCAACCGCTGCCGTGCACGAGGCCGTCCAGACCACGATCGGCGTGAGCAGCTCGGCCACCACATCCACGACGGTCACATTCGACTTCGATGTCTTGGCCGAGCCGTGGGAAATGACGATCGAAGGCGTGTTCTCGGACCGCAGCTTCGAGTACCGGCTGACATCCGGACCTGCAGTGCCCGAGGCAGGCATCCCGGATCTGGGCTCCTACGCCGAAGTGGTCATCGGCGATCAGGCGTATCGAGCGACCGGTGACGGACCGTGGGAGGGCCCCCATCCATATGTCTGGGCTCCGGAATCCGAGGATTCGAGCGCACCCGTCAGGTCGAATCTGACGTTCGGCGTCACCATCGACGATCTCGGTGCCGTGTTCGACTTCGTCGAGGTGGGCGACACCAGTCTCGACGGCGTGACGGTCGCCCACTACCGCACGCACTCCCTGCCTGCTGGCGCAGGGGCCGGCTTCCTCATGTCGCTCGGCATGTTCATGACCATGACGAATCAGGAGCCGCCTCAGCGACTGGACAACGTCCAGCTCGACGTGTGGGTGGATCGCGACGACCTGATCAGGCGGGTCAGCTACACCGCCGTCATCGACGGCGCCGGATCATTCAGCGTCGTCACGGATTGGGCTGACTTCGGCACAGCACCGCCGATCACGGCGCCGACCACCTGAGCGCGGAAGTCACCCACGGCCGCGCGGCGTCCTGTAGGGACACCGTCGGCATGGGCGAGTGCATGCAGCTACTGCCATGATGAGCCCCGAATTGGCGGCCGTGTGGGCCGGCATGGCACGAAGGGCAGGTCATGGAGATACACGGCACGTGCAAGGAAGGATTCGAGGCAGTCCGCGACGCCTTCGAGCGGAACTTCGGCGAAGGCCTCGAAGTTGGTGCGGCGGCGGCGGTGACCGTCGACGGCGAGTCTGTCGTGGATATCTGGGCTGGAGACGCCGATACGAACGGCACCCCGTGGGACCGGGACACGATCGTGAACGTGTACTCCACCACCAAGACCATGGCGGCGACGTGCATGCTCGCGTTGGCCGATCGGGGCGAGCTGGATTTCGATGCGCCGGTGTGCGAGTACTGGCCCGAGTTCGCACAGAACGGCAAGGAGGGCGTGCTGGTGCGGCACGTCATGTCGCACACGGCGGGCCTGCCCGGATTCGTGCCGCCGGTATCGGCCGAGGATCTGTACGACCTCGACGCGATCGCCGAACAGCTCGCTGCTCAGGAACTGTGGTGGGAGCCAGGAACCAAGTCGGGTTACCACGCCGTCACCCAGGGCAACCTCGAGGGCGAGATTTTCTACCGCATCACCGGCCAGCGCATGGCGGATTGGTTCCGCACCGAAATCGCCGAGCCGCTCGGCGCGGACTTCTGGATGAGCCTGCCCGCGTCGGAAGACCACCGCGTCGGCGAGCTGCTTCCGCCCCCGTCCCTGCTGGAGGTTCTCGAAGCGAGCGGGGTGCCGATTGACCCTGATTCGATTGCCGTCCGCACCTTGGCGAGCTGCTCGCTTGACGCCACCGAGCCCCGGACGCGTGCGTGGCGAGCAGCCGAAATCCCGGCGGCGGGCGGGATCGGAAATGCCCGCGCGGTTGCACGGATCCATTCGATGCTGGCCTGCGGCGGAGAAGTGGACGGCGTCCGGATCATGTCCGAGGCCGGGGCGCGCAAGGGCCTCGAGGAGCAGGTCGACAACATCGACGAGGTGCTGATGCTGCGACTGCGGCACGGCCTGGGCTTCGCCCGCCAGCTCGACGGCTGGGTGACCAGCCCGAATCCGAACCACATGTACTGGGGTGGCTGGGGCGGATCCATCGCCGTCGTCGACTTCGACGTGCGCACGTCGGTGGCCTACGTGATGAATCGGATGGATGCCGCCATCACCGGCGACCCGCGGGGCGGTCGCATCGTGGATGCCGCCTTTGCCAGCATCGCTGCGATGGACTGAGCGCAACGAGCTCGCCGCCGCCCACTGGCGGGCGCGCCGAGTCGCGCCAGTTACGGCACACTACGAACCGCTCATCGCCGCTCGAAGGGAAACGGCATGCGCTTCAGCATCTTCTACGAACACCAACTGCCGCGCCCGTGGGACGACGGGGCCGAGGCCCGCGTCGTGCACGAGGCACTCGAACAGGTGCAGCTCGCCGACAAGCTGGGTTTCAGCACTGTGTGGGAAGTGGAGCACCACTTCCTGGAGGAGTATTCGCACTCCTCGGCACCCGAAGTGTTCCTGTCGGCATGCGCCGCAACCACCCAGAACATCCGCATCGGGCACGGCATCGTGCCGGTGCTGCCGGGCTACAACCACCCGGCTCGGGTGGCTGAGCGCATCGGCACGCTCGACATCATCTCGAACGGCCGGGTCGAGTTCGGCACCGGCGAGACGTCGAGCGACATGGAGCTTGGTGGTTTCGAGATCGCCCGCGCCGACAAGCGGGCGATGTGGGAAGAGGCCGTCCCCGAGATCGCCAAGATGATGGCGCAGTCGCCGTACGAGGGGCACACCGGCAAGTTCTTCTCGATGCCGGCGCGCAATGTGGTGCCCAAGCCATTGCAACGCCCGCACCCGCCGATGTGGGTGGCGTGCAGCCAGCGCGACACGATCCTGATGGCGGGCCAGCGAGGCCTCGGCGCGCTGAGCTTCTCGTTCATCGATCCTGACGAGGCCCGCCAGTGGGTGTCGGACTACTACGAGGCCTTCGAGGCCTGCACCGACCCGGTGGGCCTCGCGCCGAACCCCAACCTCGCGGTGACGACGGGCTTCATGTGCCACCCCGATGAGCAGACGGCGATCGACCGGGGCCTCGACGGCTTCCACTTCTTCGCCTACTCGCTGCTGCACTACTACGCGTTCGGAACTCACACGCCGGGCGCCACCGACATCTGGACCCAGTTCGAGGAGAACCGCGAGGAGATGGGCTTTGCGAAGCTGACCGCCACCGTGCAGGCGGCCGTCGGCTCGGAGGGCGCGGAGAACCTGGTATCGGCTGGCGGCCTCGACTCGCTGCGCGGCTGCATCGGCACGCCCGACCAGATCCGTGAGTTCGTGCGGGCGTACGAGGACGCTGGCGTCGATGAGCTGATCTTCGTGAGCCAGGCGGGCCGCAATCGCCACGAGGACATCTGCGAGTCAATGGAGCTGTTTGCCCGCGAGGTCATGCCCGAGTTCGCCGAGCGTGCCCCCGAGCGGGAGGCCGCAAAGCGCGAGCGCTACGCCGAGACCATCGAGCGGCTCCAGAACTTCCACGATCTCGACTTGGCGCCCGAAGTCACCACCACCGTGCAGGCTGCCGCTAGCGCCTGAGGCACCGCGCCTGCACGCGGCCTACGCGCGTGCTCTCAGTCGGTGTGAGCCGTGGCGGGTTCTCGAACGACCCCTCGGGCGATCAGCTCGCCCACCGCATCGGGCGCGTACCCCAGCACGTCGGCCAGGACCTCGACGGTGTGCTGGCCGAGCAGCGGCGCCGGGCGTCGCAGCCCGTTGGGGCCGTCGCTCAAGCGCCAGGGGACGCCGGGCACCACCCGGTCGCCGGTGAGTGGATGGTGAGGCCGCTCGAGCATGCCGATGGCTTCGAAGTGGGGGTCGCCGGTCCACAGCTCGTGCGATGAGAGCGAGGGAAAGGCGGTGACGCCGACCGCCTGCAGCTCGTCGGTGATCTGCCAGCGGTCCCGCGTTTGCGTCCACGCCGAGATTGCGGCATCGAGCTCTGCCTCGTTCCGCTTGCGATTCGCGGCGCCGGCGAACTCCGGGCGGGCCGCGAGGCCGGGGTCGATGACCGTGCACAGCGATTGCCACATGTCCTCGTCGGTGCAGGCGATCGTGACCCATTGATCGTCTCCGCGCGCCGGGTAGCAGTTGTGAGGCGACCAGAACGGGTCGTGGTTGCCGATGGGAGCCGGCGACTGGCCGCTTTGCTGGTACTGCATCCAGCCCTCGCCGACCGTGGCGGCAACGGCTTCGGCCATCGCGACATCGATGGTGGCGGCGATGCCGCCGCGACGGCGAGCGGCGAGCGATGCCACCACCGCCCACGCGGCGGTGATTCCTGTGCATGGATCGCCGATCGCCACGCCGGTCTCGTACGCCGGGCCGCCTTCGTAGCCGTTGGAGGCGTACAGGCCCGCGAACGCCCCGCCGGCAGGTCCGTACGCCACATACTGCGCGCAGGGGCCCGTGCTGCCGTAGCCGGACAGCGAGGCGATGACGACATCCGGGTTGATCGCACGCAATTGCTCGACGCCGAATCCGAGTCGATCCATGACGCCGACGCCGAAGTTGTCGACCACCACGTCGCTGATGGCGACCAGTCGTGCGACGACCGCCGCGGCATCCGGATGGGACAGGTCGATGCCGAGGCTGCGCTTGTCGCTGTTGTAGAGCTGAAACAGGCCGGAGGTGTCATGCGACGGCGGGCTGTCGGGCGGGCTCAGCGGCAGTCGCCGGAACATGCACAGATGATCGGGAGATTCGAGCTTGATGACGTCGGCGCCGAGGTGGGCCAAGATCTGCGTGCAGAACGGACCGGCCCAGATCCACGTGAAGTCGCAGACCCGCACGCCCTCGAGCGGGCGGCCTCCTGCAGCTGCGGGCGTTGTGCTGCTGGCGCTCGCGGCGGCTCCGGCGCCCTCAGCGGCAACCGTCCTGTGCCGCCAGCTTTCCCCTTCGTGAGCCCCGGCGTCAGGCGCTTCGGCGGCGAGATTCCACCACGGCTGATCGATCTGGAACCCCGGACCCGGCAGCTTCAGCCCGTCAGGCGTCATGGCAAAGAACCCGCGCTCGGCGAAGTGCCCATCGGCTTCGAGCTGGGCCATCGTGTTCACCGGCGTCACGGCAATCCGAGCAGCTTGGGCGGCGTGGTAGATCTCGTCGGCCCGTTGTTCGGCGAACCACTCGGCCAGGTACATGTTGACGACATCGGAGTTCTGGGTGCGGTCGGGACCGGTGGCGAACACGTCGAGTGATGCCCACTCGGGGGAGCCCATGAGCTCCACGAACGACTCCCACTGGGACTGCTCGGGGCAGATGAGCTGCAGCAGCCCGTCGACGCACTGGAAGATGCGCCACGGCACCACCGTGCGCGTGCCCAGCCGGGAGGCCTCCACGCCCAGGAACGAGACCGACGCAGGAGCGACCTCGGTGAGCTTGGCCGCTGCGGCGACAGCCGAGAAGTCGACGTGCTCGCCGTAGCCGCTCATGGCGGCACGCTCGGTTGCCGCGAGGGCCACGATCGCGGCAACCGAGGCCACGTTGATGTTGGCGTGATGCCCCGGTGCCTTCAGCGGCGGGAGGTCGGGATCGGTGGCGCCCCCGGGTGACAGGTTGCCCCAGCTCGACCCGTGGATGACATTGATCTCGGCGGCGTCGTAGTGCGCGTAGGGCCCCGTGAGCCCGAACGGGGTGATGGACAGCACAACAAGCCGGCTGTTCTGCTGTGTCAGATCGGCCAGGTCACGACGATCGTGAATCACCAGGTCGGCGCCGGCGATCAGCTCGTCGCTCACTGACCAGACGGAGCGCTTGTTGGAGTTCAGCCAGCGGTGGACATCGTGGGGCCGCGACCGGACCAGATCGTGGTCGTCCTCGATGCGTATGACGTCAGCGCCCAGGTCGGCGAAGAGCTTCGCCGCCCAGGCAACTCCCACGCTGCCGGCCAGCTCCAGCACCCGAACATGGGACAGTCCGGCTTCGGGCGCAACTGGCGGCGGGCGGCGGGACGGCATCGGCGCTGCTTCGGCCATGACTGCCCCCGTTCGTCGCGCGGCGATGGTAGGCGCGAGCGATTGCGCTCTGGGCTGGAGCGCTATCGCCCGGACCCCTCCGACGACCGCGAAGTAGCGTGCGGGGGCTCAGAGGCTGAGCCGTGAGGCGAAGCCGTGGCCCGAGCGGCCCGTGAGCGTCAGCGAACAAGAGCGGGAAACGACAGGTGCGACAACCAGTAGGCGCACCTCTCCGCGCGACTGCTCTCGGGGGACGGCGGTGAACGGCGAGTGGCGCCGGGTGCTGCTTTACCTCGGCGGGATGATGGGCCCGCTCGGCACGTTCGTGATGCTGCCGATGATCCCCGAGCTGCGCGACGCGTTCTCGGTCAGCACGAGCCAGATCGGCTGGGCGCTCAACGTCTACCTGGTGCCCTTCGCCGGCCTCCTGCTGGTGTCGGGCACACTCGGCGACAAGTGGGGACGGGCACGCACGCTGCGCAGCGCCGTTGCGCTGTATGCCGTCGCGACGCTCGGGTGTGCCCTGGCGCCGAACTACGGGTGGTTTCTCGCGGCCCGTGCCGGCCAGGGCGCCATGAATGCGTTCATCACGCCGCTGCTGCTGGCGACACTTACCGAGACCGCGCCGACCGGGGGAATCGGCCGCATCGTGGGCCGTTACGCGGCATGCCAGGCACTGGGACAGCTCTCCGCTCCGATGCTGGGCGGGATCGGAGCCGACACGAACTGGCGCATCGCATATGTGGTGACGGCCGCCGTCGGTGCTGCGATTGCACTCCTGTTGCCGGCCAGCACAGCCCGACCCGAGCCGGACGCTCGCCAGCAGGCAGGTTCTCCGCCCCGATTCCAGTCCTTGATGCGCCGCCCGACGCTGCTGATAGCAGCCACGGCATCGCTGTGCGCGATGGGCCCCATCGGGGCCAGGATCCTCGTGAGCTTGAGCGGCCGCGATGTGGTGGGACTGTCGGGTTCGCAGGTGGGAGTGCTGCTGCTCGCCGGCGGCTTGGCCGGCATGGCTGCGGCTCCGCTGTGGGGGATCGCGCTCGACCGCTTGGGAGGGCGGCGGGCGGCCACTATTGCCATCGCCGTGTGCTCGGGACTGGTGGCCCTGCTGTCAGCCGCGGACGCGGTATGGCTGCTCGCCGTTCTCTGGTTCGTCACTGGCGCGGCAACGCAGGCCGTCGTGGTCAGCTTCCAATCGCTCGCCTCCATTGCGACACCCGCCAATCGCGCGGGAGCGCTGTCGTTCACGCTCTCGCTCCGATTCAGCGGCCATGCGCTCGGTGCGGTGATCTGGTTGCCCGTGTTCACCTTCAGCCCGACGTGGGCCTATCTCGGCTCTGCGGTGGCAGGCGCGTTCGCCATCGTCGCCGTTCTGGCCAGCCGGATCGACACTGCTGGCCCATCCTGAGACAGCGGTGCAGCGGTCGTCCTGGAACCTCAGATGTCAGGCCAAGTCAACCCACAGGTAGGCGAATTCTTCGCCCCGAGGTTCCACCGAGACACGCACCGGCTGCCCGAGGCCGGCCTCGCCGGGCTGCACGTCGCGCAGCGAGCCGACCACGCGGGGGCCCTCGTCGAGCTCCACGACGGCGGTGATGTACGGGAGCTCGTCGGCCCAGCCGCGATCCACCGTGAAGTGGTTGACCGCCATCGAGTAGATCCGCCCGCTGCCTGAGACGGGGGCGAAGTCGTAGTTGCGGCTGTGGCACGACGGGCAGTACCAGCGCTGCGGGTGGCGGAACTGGCCGCAGTCGGTGCACCGCTGGATGCGCAGCGTGCCCGCTTCCAGGCACGCCAGGTGGAATTCGAGGTTGAGCCCCTCGGGCTTGGGCACGTACTTGCGGGCCGATTTGGCTGTGCTCATGGCATCAATCTCATCCGCACCGGCTCAGCCTCGGGCGAGCACGGCGATGCTGCCGTCGCCGAGGTCGCCGTAGCCGGTCACCACGCCCAGCTCGGCGTCGCGCACCTGCGCGTCGCCGGCCTCGTGCCGAAGCTGGCGCGCCGCTTCCACCACGTGGTTGAGGCCCCATGCGTGGCCCTGCGACAGCAGGCCGCCGTGGGTGTTCATGGGGTAGCGACCGCTGAGCGAGATGTTCCCGTCGGCCACGAACTCCTTGGCGGCGCCCTTGGGGCACATGCCGATGGCTTCGAGCTCCATCATCACGACGTAGGTGAAGCAGTCGTAGATCTGCAGGAAGTCCATGTCGGCCGGCCGCACACCGGCCATCGCGAACGCCCGCGGCGCTGCGGAGTCGAGTCCGAGCTTCAGCATGTCGGGCCGGTTGGTGATCTCATCGGCGGGGTAGGGGTGCCCTTCGGCACCGCCGAGCCACAGCACCGGCGCGTGGGGCAGATCCTTCGCCCGCTCGGGCGATGTCAGCACCACTGCGGCCGCGCAATCGGTCTCCAGACAGCAGTCGAACTTGCGCATCGGCTCGGTGATGAGCGGCGAGGCCAGGTAGTCGTCCATGGTCATCGGCCGGCCGCCCATGAGAGCCTTGTCGTTGAGGTGCGCGTGCTCGCGACAGGTCAGCGCGACCTGGGCGGCGTCGGTGGGCTCCACGTCGTACAGGTCGACATAGCGCTGGATGTACATCGAGTACCACTGCACCGCCGAGCGCACGCCGTAGGGCGCGTAGAAGTTGCGGCTCACGTCCACGAACGGGCCCGGCTCGAGGCGTCGCTTGGTGGGGCGGGCATCGGGACGGGGCCGCATTGCCGAGTAGCCGTTCCAGCCCACGGTGATCACGACATTGGTGGCGATGCCTGCCGCAATCGCCATGGTGGCCGACTGCAGCGCCGCGACCGGGCTGGCGCCGCCCATGTGCACGGTGACCGCGTAGCGGATGTCGTCAGCGCCGAGGTTGGCGGCGATCTCCTCCGACGAGATGAACCCCGGCGGCGGCAGGATGCCGTCGATCTCGCTGGGGTCGAGCCCGGCGTCGGCAATGGCGGCCATGGTCGCTTCCAGCACCAGCTCGGGCACGCTCAGCGAGGTGCCCCGCATGTAGTCGGTCTCGGCGACGCCGACGATGGCAGCGGCTCCGGATATGTCCACGGTTCACCTCATCGGGAAGCGGTCACGTCAGCGCGTGGGTCACAGGTCGCGGCCCTGTTTCGGTTGTGCCGATCCGGTTCAGCCGACGCCGACGGCCGTGCGCTCGGTGGCGAAGTCGACTTCCTGGTAGCTGCCGTCGGCGACCTCGTCGATGCGGCGCTTGTACTTGGGGGCGCCGCCGTTGTACACGAAGTACCGGATGGTGCCCGCCTCATGGCCGTCGATGTTCGAGTTGTACCCGGTGAACCAGCCTTGCGCCTTGCGCATCAGCATCATGCTGTACATCTCGATGACGTGGTTGGTCCACTCCCGCTCAGCGTCCGCGTCGGCCTCGAAGCGGGTGTAGCCGTTCTCCCAGACGAAGTCCATCAGGCCGGTGATCCATTCGACGCCGATCTCGATGCCCCGCGGGTAGTTGGTGGAGGCTGAGCCGCTCTGCGGGCCGGCGATCGTGAGCAGGTTCGGGAAGCCGTTGACCATCATGCCCAAGAACGTGACGGGGCCGTCCTTCCACTTGTCAGCCAGCCTCTGACCGCCGCTGCCCCGGAAGTCGATGCGGTCGAACGCGCCGGTCATGGCGTCGAATCCGGTGGCGTACACGATCAAGTCGAACTCGTAGTGCTGATCGGAGGTCTGGATGCCGGTGGGGGTGATCCGCTCGATCGGGGTCTCCTGCAGGTCGACCAGCGAGACATTCGGCCGGTTGTACGTCTCGTAGTACCTCGTCTCGAGCGGAACCCGCTGCACGCCGAAGCCGTGATCCTTGGGGATGAGCTTCTCGGCGATGACGGGGTCGTCGACCCGCTCGCGGATCTTGTCGGCGATGAATGCAGACAGCTCGGCGTTGGCCTCCTCGTCGAAGAAGATCTCGCGGTAGTTGGCCATCCAGATCCCGAAGCCGGGCTCGCCGTACAGCTTCTCCCACATCGCGCGGCGCTCCTCGGCAGAGACGTTGTGGAAGCCGGTACGGATCGGCTCGTGCTCGAAGCCGCCCGGTGTGCGAGCGCACAGGTCGAAGATGTCGTCGTAGCGGGCGCGGATGGTGGACATCTCCTCGGGGGAGATCTCGCTGTTGTGCAGCGGGGCGCACCAGTTGGGGCGCCGCTGGAATACCGTCAGGTGCTCAGCCTGCTCGCCGATGGCGGCGATGGCCTGCACGCCGGTGGCACCGGTGCCGATGACCGCCACCCGCTTGCCCTCGATCTCGACTGGTTCGGCGGGCCAGTGGTAGGTGTGGAACGACGGGCCCTCGAACACGTCGGTGCCGTCGAAGCTGACGCCCTCGATGCGGGGATAGGTGGGCGCGGACAGCAGGCCCAGTGCGGTCAATAGGAAGCGGCAGCTCAGGTCGCGGCCGTCGCCGAGGTGCAGCCGCCAGAGACCGGCATCGTCGTCGAAGTGCGCCGTCTCGACGGTGCAGTTGAACTGCATGTACTTGCGCAGGTCGAACTTCTCGGCCACGTAGTTGAGGTAGCGCAGGTTCTCGGGCTGGCCAGAGAAGCGCTCCTTCCAGTGCCACTCCTCGAGCAGCTCGTCGGAGAACGAGTAGCCGTAGGTGTAGCTCTCCGAGTCGAAGCGGCAGCCGGGGTAGCGGTTCCAGAACCAGGTGCCGCCGAGATCGCTGCCCATCTCGAGCACGGTCGCATGCACGCCCCGCTCGGCCAGCCGGTACATCTGGTAGATGCCGGCCACGCCCGCGCCGATGATGATGACCTCGTATTCGTTGGTGCCGTCGGCGCTGCCGTTTGAGGTTCCGTTGGTCGCTGTTGCTGCCATGTCTGGTCTCCCCCAATTGAGATCGTACGGCGCATCGCCGGATCGAGCGGCTGCGAATTCGCCAGAGTCGACGCCGACGCTCCGGACCCGTCTCTTCACAATAGTCGAACGCCCATTAGGAAATTTCGTGGGGGCCCAGCGTCGAACGGTCGGCTCGGCTGGCCTGGCCCTAGTCTCCGGCCATGGCTCAACCACTGCGCTTCGGGGTCGTCCACGATCTGCGGAGCCCGCCCGGCAGCGATGTGCCGCTGCCCGAGATGTACGCGCAGGCGCTCGACCAGCTCGAGATGGCCGACGAGCTGGGGTTCGACCTGGCGTGGTTCACCGAGCATCACTTCCTCGACGACGGCCACCTGCCGAACTTCGTGCCGGTGGCCGGGGCGGTGGCTGCTCGTACGTCGAGGATCCGCCTGTCCACCGACATTTTGCTGGCGCCGTTCGCGCATCCGATCCGGCTGGCGGAGGAGCTGGCGATTCTCGACAACATCTCGGGCGGGCGCATCGAGCTGGGCATCGGCATGGGCTACGCGGCGCATGAGTTCCGTGGCTTCGGGATCCCCCAATCCCGCCGGGTGTCGCTTACCGAGGAGTTGGTGCAGATCCTGCGCCTGGCGTGGAAGGGCGAGCCGTTCAGCTTCCACGGCAAGCGCCATCGCTTCGACGATCTGCTGGTGACGCCGGCGCCGGTGCAGCGGGGAGGTCCGCCGCTGTGGATCGCTGGCATGAGCGCCAACGCCGCGGTGCGGGCTGCCCGCTTCGACACGCACCTGCTGCCGCAGGGTGCGCCCGAGGTGGTGATGGATCCGTGGAAGGACGAGCTGCGGGCGACCGGGCGTGATCCCGACGACTACCGGGTGGGCATCATCCGCTCGGTGTTCGTCACCGACGATGTCGAGCGCGAGTGGAACCCCATCAAGGCCGCAGAGCGCTACCGGCTCGGCGTGTACGCCAAGTTCTTCGCCGAGACGCCCGACGAGTTCACCGCATTCGACCCTTCGAAGGGTGCGATTCCCCAGAACTGGATCGTCGGCGATGAGGACCACTGCGTCGCCGAGCTGACTGGGTTCATTCAGCAGTACGGCTTCACCGACGTGTGCACCTGGGGTGCCTCGCCCGGCATAGCCCCGTCGCTGTTCAACACGTCCCTCGAACGGCTCGCTCGAAACGTCATCCCGCGGGTGCGAGCCGCCGTCGAGGGCTGACCGTTCGGTTCGTAGCGGTGTGGCGGACGGTGCAGGCGTAGCTGGCGAGCGCCGCCGCCGTGATCAGGTGCTGGCGTTGTCGACGAGCCAGCGGAAGCAGGGGTCGGCGAGTGCCCCGGTCATCAGCTCGGGATGCCACTGCACGGCCAGGATCGGCAGCTCCGCGTGCTCGATGCCCTCGATGATCCCGTCGGGGGAATGCGCCGTCGCGATGTAGCCGTCACCGAGCTGATCCACCGCTTGGTGATGCAGCGAGTTCACCGCCACCTCCGGGCCGTACATCTCGCGCAGCTGGCTGCCTTCGACGGTGATGACGGTGTGGGGGGTGGCGTCGGGCGGCCCGTCGGTGGCTGCGTGCTCGGGAAGGTGCTGGTGCAGGGTGCCTCCGGCGGCGATGTTGATGAGCTGCGGGCCGCGGCAGATGCCCAGCACCGGCAGGCCGCTGTTGACGGCGGCGTCGAGCAACGCGATCTCGAACGCATCGCGCAGCGGCACGCGGTCGGCGGCGGGTGAGTTGCTGTGCTCGCCGTCGCTGCGAGCGAGCATCGGAACCGCGTCGACGGCGCTGACGGTGTCGTTGTCGAATCCTGCGGCGCGCTCGGCAAACGGGTCGATGCCGTCGTACACCTGCTCGTGCAGGCGATCGGCGTACAGGCACGCGGCCACGTCCTCACCGCCCGTGAGCAGCACGGCGTCGAGGCGCGGCACCACCTCGGCCGGGTCGGCGTCGAGCGGCACGTGCACCGCGATGGCCCCAGCAGCGTGCACCGCCTGGGCGTAGTGAGCGATGTACAGATCGACTTCGACGTCGACGAACACCGGCGGGAAGCCGCGGATGCGAGCGCCGGCGCGGCGCCGTCCCGACAGTCCGATCAGCGGCTTGGGCACCGGGCCACCCTAGAGAATCCGCTTCGCGCGTCCTCTGACCGACTGTGCGCAATCGGTTGCAAGTACGGTCGCGCGCATGGTGGTGTCGAGCTCAGGCCGCCGCGGTCCTGATCAGCCTCGAACGCGATGGTGGCTGGTCGCTGCCGTCGCTGGCGTACTGCTCGTTGCTGCTGCCGCCGTCAGTTCGCAGCTGGGTTCGAATGGGGCCGCCGACGACGCCGAGCCCGCAGAAGCGGCCCCGGAAACGAGCGCAGACGCTGTTGCGCCCGAGGACGATGCCGCGCCGGTGACGACTGCTGCCGCTGCCGAGGCACCGGTGGATTCGGAGCCTCCCCAACCTGAAGACGAACCAACTGACACAACCGACGCATCGGGCTCGGAGCTGTCGGAGGCATTCGGCGAACCGGAGCACCCGGTGTCGGGCGTCGAGCCGTACATCCCCAGCCGCATCCGACTCGACGAGCCTGGCCCGCCCGCCGCCGTCTGCAGGGGAGTGCTGCCCGCCCAGCGGGTGCAACTCCCCCTGAGCTTCGCGAGCACCAAGCCCGAAGGCGTCGATCATCTGTCGTGGTCGCCCGACTGCCGGCGCATGGTGTTCCGGGTCGGCAGCACCCTGTGGGTTGCGAACGGCGACGGAACCAGCGACCTGCCGTTCCTCACTGCCCAGTACGGCCTGAATGCTCCGGTGTGGTCACCCGACAGCCAGTGGATCGCGTTCTCGCAGGGCGCAGTCGTGGAGGGAGAACGAGCCAGTCACATTTTCATGATCTTGCCCAACGGTCTGGGCCTTGCTCAGATCACGCAAGGGAGCGTGTTGGATCAAGACCCCACCTGGTCTCCCGACGAGGGCCGCATTGCGTTCGCCCGCCGAATGCGGGTGACTGAGGCCGATGGGACCAGCCGCTTCGAGCACCGCATCGTCGTGGTGGATCTGCTGGACGGCGCCGAACAGGTGGTTGCGGCCAGTGGCGGGTGGTTGTCAGCGCCGTCGTGGTCTCCTGATGGCAGCGCCATCGCCTACCGGATCGGCGACGAGCTGAGAACGGTGCAACTCGACGACCTGTCCGAGTCGCTGTTGTTGACAGGCGTTATTGGCGGCCGCGGCACGTGGTCGGCCGACGGATCGGCAATCGCGGTGATGCGCGAGTGGTCGGACGGCCAGGCGACCGCCGCGATCCGCTCGCTGCAAGATCCGACCGCCACCGAGGACTTCAGCCTCACCGTGAATGCGCCGGGCGAGATCGCTTCAGGCAGCACGCCGACACTGCGATGGAGCGAGACCGGCGAACACCTGCTGTTCCACGCGATCGACCCAAGAGGTGGCCACTGGATCTACCGCCTCCCCACGCCTCACCCAGACGGCTAGCGCCAACATCCGCTCAACGTCGACATCTCGCATAGGGCTGGCAAGGCAGGCCGGGGTGTCATGGGACAATCACAGCCTTGCGGTTTGGGGGCGAGAGTTCGGAGCATTGTCATGAGCGAGATCGACCAGCCTTCGTCCGGACCGGCGGCTTCGGGTCACTGCTTGTGTGGTGCCGTGAGCTACGAGGTGCACGGGCCGATCCGGCATGTGTGGAACTGTCACTGCTGGCGCTGTCGGCGGTGGACGGGGCACTTCATGGCAGCGACGGGCTGCAAGACCGCCGATCTCCGGCTGATCTCGGATGCCTCCCTGGCGTGGCACCACCCGGCCGACGACCCCAACGTGGCCTACGGGTTCTGCCGAGAGTGCGGCGCGTCGCTCTTCTGGAAGGTGGCCGAGGGCAAGTCGCACCAGGTCGACACCATTGCCATCTGTGCTGGCACGCTCGACCTTCCCTCGGGCCTGCACACTGAACGGGCCATCTTCGTGGACGATGCCGCCGACTACCACACGCTCGACCTGGCAGTCCCCAGCGAGAACCGCGAGTGAGCGGATGGCGGGCAACCTTCACGTGCCGTAGATGGCCTCGTCGATCTCGCTAGGTTCCGCGCTCAATCCCTGCGGCCCGAAACCAGCTTCGGTTCTTCAAGGATCATCAACAGTCCGTGATGCGTTGAGTCTGGTGTCAGGCGTGCGGTGGGCGAGGTTCGCGACGGCAGTGGGCGTGGTGATGCCCTCGGTGAGGTCGGCGGCGGGGGTGGGCAGTTCGAAGCGGGTGGTGAGGGGGACGACGCCGGCCCACCAGTTGCCAGCCATGTCTTCGGCGTCGTCGACGGGATCGCCGGCCCGGACCTTGGCAGAGGCCTCGGCCAGCGGCAGTTCCAGCACGAGCGTCGCCCGCAGGTCCTCCGCGGTCGGTGGCCGGGAGGTGTCCCAGTTGGCGACGATGTGGTCGGTCACCAGTTTCAGTGCCCGTTCCTTGGCCGCGGCGTCGGTGACCCGGTGAGCGAGGCCGCGCACCACGACGCAGCGGAAGTTCATGGAGTTGTGGAACGGCGTGCGCGCCATCACCAGACCGTCGAGGTGGGTCACCGTCACGCAGATCTCAGTGTCCTCGCCGGAGTTCAGCAGGTGATTCGCCAACGCTCCGTGCAGGTACAGGTTCTCGTCGTCGCGGCCGTAGGCCATCGGCAGCACCAGCGGGCCGTCAGGTGTGTCGACTCCGACGTGGGCGATCAGCCCGGCGTCGAGGATCTCCCGCACGTCGTCACTGCCGTAGCGGCCCCGCTCAGCCATCCGCCGCAACCTGGTGCGCGCCGAGGGCGCTTGGGTGCCGTTCTGTTCTGCTTCGCCTGATTTGCTCACGCCCGCACCGTACGCGGCACACGTACTGCGGTCACGGTGATTTTCCGACGGCGATGCAGCCGCCCCGTCAGTCGAGCAGGTCGTCCTCGCGCACGCGGCTGCGCTCAGCCTCCTCGTGCTCGGCCAGGACGCGGCCGAACAACTGGTGGGTTCGCTCGACTCGCCCGATGACACCTGGCTGGTGGGTATAGGCGAAGATCGCCGCATGGCGGGGCTGCGAGCTCGCAGCCACCCGGGTCACCCGGTGCAGCGAGAAGCGTCCGCGGAAGATCTGCAGGTCGCCCGGCTGCAGATCCAGCGTGTGAACGCCGTCGCGCCCGCCGGCCAGCAGCCCGCCGATCGCCTCGAAGCCCTCGTCATCGGCAGACCGCACTGCAGGCGCGTATTCGAACAATCCGCCCTCATCGGCGGGCTGCACCAGCACCGTCACGGCGAAGTCGTTGGTATCGAAGTGCCACGGGAACTGCTGACCTGGATCCAGGATGTTCGCCGTCAGGCCAGCTAAGGGATCGGCGTAGCAGTGCAGATCGTCGATCTCGAGGCAGTCAGCCAGCAGCCGGCACAGCTGCGGCGCACGGAACACAGCGTCAATGGCGCACACCGACGGCCACGCGTCACCCGGAATGAAGCCGCTCGAACGTTCGGTGAACGTGTTGACCGGGTGGTCGTCGCTGAACTCGGGATTGACCTGGGTGTGGAAGTAGGGATTGATGACCTGCGTCGAGAAGTGCGTCTGCGGTTTCGCAGCGACTATCTCGTCGTTGAGCTGCCTCACACCGTGAGGCGTCACGAATCGCTTCAGCACTGCACAGCCGTCGGACCGCAGCCCGCTGCGAGCGTGCTCGACCACGTTCCAGTAGGCCGCGTGACTGGGGTTGGCCGCGGGCAGGTCGCGTCCGTCCAGCGGATAGCGGTCGACATCGATCAGTCGCCCCAATTCGGCTGCTTTTCTGTCGTCTAGGCCCGACGTCACAGCGGATGTGGTGCTCATCTCGCTACGCCTCCCAGTGCGGAACCCAGTCGCCGTCGAGCCGCAGCGACAGGCCGGCGTCGTCCTCGATGCGGCGGGCCACGCTCAGCTCGGGTCCGTCCACGCCGTAGCGCTCGGCCGCTCGTTCGAAGGCAGCCCGCGCTGCGGCGGTCATCGGCAGCTCGGCGCCCACGATGGTCTCCAACTCGCCCAGCAACCCGAGGTCCTTCACGCACAAGCCCAGCGAGAATGACGGGTCGTAGTGCCCGGCGAAGATGCTGGGCGCGTCGTGGCGGGCAACGAAGCTGTCGGCGACGCTGCCCTTGATCGCCTCCCAGAGGTCGCCGAGCTCAACCCCATTGCGCACTCCGACCGCCAGCCCCTCGGCCAGTGCGGCAGCGCCCACGAACCACAGCTGATTGGTCACCAGCTTCGTCACGCACCCCGTGCCCAAAGCCCCGCACACAATGACCAGCCCCAAGCGTTCGAGCAGCGGTTGCACCCGCTCGACGACCGTCGACTCACCGCCTGCAAACAAGGTGAGCGTGCCGTTGCGGGCACCATCCACAGCACCTGTGACCGGCGAGTCCACCACCGCGACGCCCTCGGGAGCCTCGCCCGCCAGACGCCGGATCAGCTCAGGACGGCTCGTAGTCAAATCCACCCACACCGACCCCGCCGACAGCGCCCCGAGCGCTCCTGCATCGCACATCACCGCCTCGACATGCTGAGGAGCGGGCAGCGATGTCAGAAAGACGTCGGCCCCAGAAGCCGCTTCCGCAGCCGAACCAGCCGCGATCGCGCCTGCTGCCACCGCGGCATCGAGCGCGTCAGCATTCAGGTCGAAGGCCGTGACCGGGTAGCCGGCGCCGACCAAGCGAGCGCACATCGGCCCGCCCATCGTGCCCAGCCCCACGAATCCAACGGTGTTCACGCTCATATCTTCGCACCGCCCCCATTCCCGTCCAAACACCCCTGTATGTACGGCCGCCAGACAGCGAAACTCAGATGCACTCGGCCAGCACCAAGCGGTCCAATACAACGGCACCCGCGAGGGTCCGTGCGCGCGCCAGCGGAGGGGTGGGTGGCAGCGAACGGGGCCCCCGCAGCCCGCAGCTTGCGAGGACTGCGGGGTGTTCGCTGACAGGACCCGCCCCGGTCAGCCCCGGGAGCGCCCACCTAGGATGACCGGCGGTCCAGCGCACAGGGAGACACAACATGAAGTTCGGGATCTTCTACGAGCTGCAGCTGCCGAGGCCGTGGAACGACGACTCCGAGTTCGTGTTGTTCCAGCAGGCGCTCGACCAGATCGAGCTCGCCGACAAGCTCGGCTACGACTACGCGTGGGAGGTCGAGCACCACTTCCTCGAGGAGTACAGCCACAGCTCAGCACCCGAGGTGTTCCTGGCGGCAGCCAGCCAGCGCACCAAGAACATCCGGCTCGGGCACGGCATCGTGCAGCTGCCCACCAACCATCCGGCCCGCGTCGCCGAGCGGGTCTCCACGCTCGACATCGTGAGCGGCGGCCGGGTCGAGCTGGGCATCGGCGAGGGATCGTCGGTCACCGAACTGCACCCCTTCGACCGCCGTTTCCGCGACAAGCGCGTCGTGTGGGAAGACGCAGTGCGCTGCCTCATGCCGATGTTCCAAGAGGTCAACCACAGCTACGACGGCGAGATCTTCAAGTTCCCCGCCCGAAACGTGGTGCCCAAGCCCTACCAGAAGCCGCACCCGCCCCTGTGGGTGGCATGCAGCCAGCTCGACACGATCGTCATGGCGGCCCAGCGGGGCATGGGAGCGCTGGGCTTCTCATTCGTGTCGGCCGACGCTGCCCGGGCCTGGGTGAACGCCTACTACAACAACTACCTCAACCACCTCGACCTGCTCTGCGGCTACCAGACCAACCCCGGCGTGGCAGTGGTGAGCCCGTTCATGTGCGCCGAGACCGACGAGGAGGCCCAGGCCAAGGCGGAAGGCTGGACGTTCTTCCAGTTCTCGCTGGTCTTCTACAACTCCCACGGACCCGTCGAGCCGGGCTCGGTCAACCTGTGGGACGAGTACCAGGAGTGGAAGAAGTCGCCGAAGGGCCAGAAGGCCAGTAACAACGTCGGCCTTGTGGGCTCACCTGAGACCATCCGCCGCAAGCTGGAGATGTACGAGGACGCCCACGTCGATCAGCTCATCCTGCTGAACCAGGCCGGCAAGAACACCCACGAGGACATCTGCTCCAGCCTCGAGCTATTCGCTGCGGAAGTCATGCCGGAATTCCACGAGCGCGACGCCGAGCACCAGGACTGGAAGTCAGCAGTGCTGGCCGGCGATGTCGTCCTCGACGACATCGACACCGACCTGTACCAGGTGATCACCAACCAGACGCCTGTGGAGAAGCGCGAGGAGATCGAGCGCAAGCAGCGCGAGGCCCGCGCCCGCCAAGCAGTCGGGCTCGGCTAGCGGTTCTGGAGCCAGTCGGCGATCGCTTGTCCGATCTCGTCGGGGCTGTCTTCCTGGCAGAAGTGATTGCCCGCGACGGTTACCTCGGTCTGGTTCGGCCAGGTGCGGCAGTACTCGAGCTGCGGGCCGTTGAGAATCGCGCCCGGATCGGCGTTGACCAGCAGCTTCGGCACGTCTGAGCCCGACAGCCACTCGCCGTAGTCGGTCACGATCTGGGTGACGTCGGCAGGCTCGCCCTCGATCGGGATCTGTCGCGGCCATGTGAGGGTGGGACGCCGGTGCTTGGGCTCGACGAACGGGCGCCGGTACTCGTTCATCTCCTCGTCGGACAGCTTGCGCTGGATCGAGCCGGGCAGCACCGCTTCCACGAACAGGTTCTTGGTGATGACCATCTCTTCACCGGCCGGCGACCGGAAGCCTTGGAAGATGCCGGCTGCCGCCTCGGGCCACTCCGCCCAGCTCATCGGCCGCACGATGGCTTCCATGTAGCAGAGACCCGCCACGCGGTCGCGGTGCCGATTGGCCCAGTCGAAGCCGAGGGCCGATCCCCAGTCGTGGATCACGAACGTGATGTTGTCGCCCAGGTCGAGCTGGTCGAGCAAGCCGTCGAGGTACTCGCGGTGCTCCACGAAGCGATACGAGTCGGGCCCGGTGTCGTCCAGCTTGTCGGAGTCGCCCTGGCCGATCAGGTCGGGCACCACGACCCGGGCATGCGGCCGCACGTGGGGTACGATGTTGCGCCACAGGTACGACGACGTCGGGTTGCCGTGCAGGAACACCACCGGATCGCCCGAGCCGGAGTCGTGGTACGCCATCTGCTTGCCGTTGACGGTGGCGTACGACTTGGACAGCGGTTCCGCAGAGAGGGTGGCCATGGATGCTCCTCGGGGTTATGGGGGTGCGCCGGATCGGCGCCACATGATGCCCGCCCCGCAGGGGCAATGCACAGGCTGCCCTCGTCGCTAGCGGTACGAGACGGGGATGCCCTCATTGGTGTAGGTGACCTGGGGATCCCACAGCAGCCAGTCGCTGATGCCGAGGTCGGCGGCGGCATCGATCTGGGCGCGCACCTCGGCGGGGCCGTAGTTCACCCGCATCGAGAAATCCTGCAGCCACGGCACCACCGCCGTGTTGGTGCCCGCGAGCACGCGCTGGAATTGGGCCAGTGACGCCTTGGTGATGTCGTAGGGCTGTGCCTCTGGGTGCACCACGCCGTACTCGCCGCGCCCCCAGTGCGACGGATACACCATGGGCGCCACATAGTTGACGTGATCGGACATGGCGCCGATGTCCTGCGCCACCCACTCGCCGCGGTCTGCCGCGATGCCGAACACCGAGACTCCGTGGAACACCTGCGCTTCGCGCAGCATGGAATTCGCCTCAGCCAGGAAGCTCACGATGACCGGCGACGGATCGCCGCCGTCCCAGCCGGGAATCCGCATGCCGCTCAGGTCGCCTTCCGGCCGGCGCATGTAATCCCACAAGATGTCGTCGATGCCGGCCGCAGCGGCCTCGGCGGCGATATCCAGGTTGTACTGCCGCACGACCGGATGGTTGAAGTTGGTGAACCCGCCGTACTTCGCCAGCGGGCGCCCGTCGGGCGTCTGCACCACCCAGTCCAGATCGCCGTTCGCCGTGGCATATCGAGTGAGCGTCGGGTCGTTGAATGCCACGATGCGCCCGATCACCCGCACACCGAGGTCATGCAGCTCGTCGATGGCTTCCCGCAGGTCGTAGAGCTCTCTCGACGCACCTGTCAGCTGAGCCAGCCGGACCTCTGTCCGGTGGCCGATTCGGCCATCCTCGTCCTTCAGATCGAGCTGCACCGCGTTGATGCGACCTTGCTCGATGAGCTCCACTACCGACTCGCGCAGCCCGTCGTGGTCCCATGCCGCGGCCGTGACGTGAACTCCCGTGGTGTGCGGGTAGCCGATGGGCACGATGACGTCGAATTCGGTGCTGTTGCCCGCGGCATCCGTAGCGATCACCGGCACTGGGCCGCCGGGCGGACTCGGCAGGGTGAGGCTGAACGAGCCCGATGCCGTGTCGACGCGCTGATCCCCGATCTGCAGCGACACGCCCGGCTCGACCGACCCGGCCAAGACCACGGGCTCGTCCAGTGCCACCGGATCGAAGACCCTCGGCAGCTCCACCGCTGGGGGCGTCCCGTCGACCGTGAACGTGACCGCTGCCGTTGCCGTGCCGAAGAAGCGTCGATCGACATCGAGCGTCACGATGTGCGCGCCTTCGGTCAGTTCCGGCACCGGCCACACGATCCGGTTGTCGTAGCGCTGCACTCCGCTCACCGGGAAGCCGTCGAGCAGCATCTGTGCGGAGGTGACATCACCGCCGTCGATGCTGAACTCCAGGACGGTCCCGGCCAGCCCAGCCGGGCGCACCATCGCGCCGTCGTTGATGCCCGAGACGGTGATTTCGGTGACGCGCAGCGCGTTCATGGCCACGAAGCCCACACCGATGGTGGCGGCGATCAGCAGGATCGCGACGATCGCACGGCCGCGGCCACGGCGCCTGGGCGGCGGTCCCGCGATGCCGATGACGGCGCGGTCGGCCGCTCGGCGCGCACGCCGGCTCAGGCCGGTCGCATAGAGCGGCGCTTCGGGCTTGGGCGGACGCCACGGAAAACCCCAGCCCTCGGCCGGGTCGGCCGGACCGGCCGCCTCGTGGCCATCGGGGCCGCCGGCGAGGTCGCTGCCGACCAGCGACGGCCCCACTTCATGGCCATGGCGGGTGAGCGACCAGCGTGCGCCCCGCAGGCCCGGCACGGAGCCGGCCTGCACCACGATGCCCGATTCCTGCAGGGTGTTGAGCGACATCTGCACGGTCTGGTTGTCCAGCGCCACGGCCGCGCTGATCTCACCGATCTCGGCCGTCCCCCCCCGGCTGAGCAGCTCGCGCAGAATGCGCCTGTCGGCGGGCGCCAACAATGGCATCGGATCGAGTGTATTGAGGCCGCCAGACGGCCTTCGGTCAGGCGTGCCGCCGCTTCAGCCCAGCGATGCCTGGGCCGGATGGCGAGCTGTGACTGTCGTGGTGATGCCGCCTCGCACCAGCCAGCGCGTCTCCACCGTGGCCTGCTTGGGTGCGACCGCCGCGACCAGGTCGTCGAGGATGCGGTTGGTGATGGCTTCGTGATGGACCGGCTCGTCCCGGAAGCTCCACAGGTAGAGCTTGAGCGACTTCAGCTCGACGATGCGACGATCGGGGATGTACGCGATGTCGACTGTGGCGTAGTCGGGCTGCCCGGTCACGGGGCACACGCACGTGAGCTCCGGCGTGGTGCAGCGCACCTCGTAGTCGCGGTCGGGGTAGGGGTCGTCGAGCGCGATCAGGTCTCTGGACGGTTCGCTTCCCATGTCGGACCTCCTCGACTGGCGGGCAGAGGTGCCCGTCAGTACGACAGGGTGGCGTGCGGGGTGTTCTCCGCCAACCCGAGCGGCGTCACGGCGACAAACTCTGTGCGCTCGGTGAACTCGGCCAGGTTGCGGGCGTTGGTGTAGCTCATGGCGCTGCGCAGGCCTGCCATCAGCTCGCCGACCAGCTTGCCCGCCTCGCCCCGGTAGGGCACGGTGCCTTCGACGCCCTCAGGCGCGCGCTGCTCGAAATACTCGTCGTCGACTTCCTCGCCGTGGCGCTCAGCCCGGGCCTCGATGGCTTCGAAGCTGGCCATGCCGCGGATGCGTTTGCGCAGCCCGTGCGGGCCCTGCTCGACTTCGCCGGGACTCTCCTTTGTGCCGGCGAGCATGCTGCCGATCATCACTGTCTCGGCACCGACGGCCAGCGCCTTCGCGATGTCGCCCGATGTCCTGATGCCGCCGTCGGCGATGACCGGCACGTCGAACCCCGCATCGGCCAGCCCGTTGACCACGCTGTCGGTCGCAGACAACTGCGGCACGCCGACGCCGGCCACCAGCCTCGTGGTGCAGACGCCGCCCGGTCCGACGCCCACCTTGATCGCGTCGGCGCCGGCTTCGGCCATGTCGATCGCGCCGTCGATGGTGGCCACGTTGCCGGCGATGACGTCGGTGTCGGCGAAGTGGTCCTTCAGGCGGCGCACCCCGTCGATGGCGTGGTCGGCGTGACCGTGCGCTATGTCGAGCACCAGCACATCGGCTCCTGCTGCCACCAGCGCCTTGGCCCGGTCGCCCATGTCGTGGTCGGTGCCTACCGCGCCGCCGGCTACCAGTGAGCCGTCGTCGGCGTTCTTGATGGCGGCGATCTGGGCCGCTTGCGCGTCGATGGGCATGAACCGGTGGACGATGCCCGCACCGCCCAGACGGCCCATGGCAATTGCCATCTCGTGCTCGCAGACCGTGTCCATGTTGGCCGCAATCACTGGCAGATCCAGCGGGATGTTGCGGGAAAGGCGGGTGCGCACCGACACGTCGCTGCGGCTGCGGATCGACGACCGCTGCGGCACGATCAGTACGTCGTCGAAGGTCAGTCCGGTTCTCAGGTCGCGCAGTTTCATGAGCGGCCCCAAGCTACCGTGAGCCGCCATGAGCCCCCGGCGCCGGACGGTTGTGACGGTGGTCGTACTGCTCGTGATCGTCGCGGCCGCAGCGGCCGTCGGCGTCTGGCGAGTGCTAGGCGACGCCCCCGAAGAGGTCAGCCTGGCCGGAGCGGTCGAAGTCGCCGAACAGGCGCAAGAAAACCCAGATCCCCCGGCGTCGCCGACCACGGCAGCAGCGAGCGGTGATGTCGCGGGGAACGATGACGCTGCCCCCGATGCCGCAGGCGGCGACGGTGGGGGCGTGGACGACGGCGACAGCGCTGGTGTCTCGGGAGCAAGCGACGGCGACACCGACGAGTCTGAAGCACCCGCCGCCGCAATGACTTCGACGGCGGAGTTGGACGGCACGTGGGCCGTGGATGCCGAGACCGGCGAGTTCACGCTGGAGGACGCCACTGGCTCGTTCGCTGGCTTCCGCGTCGACGAGGAGCTGGCGCGCATCGGCGCATTCACCGCCGTAGGCCGCACCGGCGATGTCAGCGGCACGTTGGTGATCGCCGAGGAATCGGTGACCTCCGTGGAGATCGAGGTCGACCTGACCACGCTGCGCACCGACGACAGCCGCCGCGACGGCGCGGTCCAGCGAGCGCTGGGGACCTCTCAGCACCCCACGGCCACGTTCTCGCTCAGCGAGGAATTGCACATCGAGGGCGCCGTGGAACTCGGCGAGTCCATCAGCCTCATGGCATCGGGCGACCTGACGGTCAACGGCATCACCCAGCCAGTGACCATCGACATCGAAGCCCAGCTCGTCGGCAGCGTCATCGCCGTCGTCGGCTCGGTCGAGATCACCTTCGCCGACTTCGACGTGACCGTGCCGCAGGTGCCCATCGTGCTGTCCGCCGAAGACCACGGAATCATGGAGTTCCAGCTGCTGTTCCGACGCTCTTGAGCGTCGGAACCATCAGATACAGCGACGCAGTTAGTCGAAGCGTTCGCGCAGCCGGTACTTCTGGATCTTGCCGCTCGGCGTCATCGGGAACTCGTCGACGATGACGAGTTCCTCGGGCCAGAACTGCCGTGTCACCTGCTGGTGGTCGAGAAACTCTGTGAGCTCCGCCAGGGTCGGCGCCTCGCCGATGGCTTGAACGAACGCGCAGCCGATCTCGCCGAGGCGTTCATGAGGCTTGGCGACGATTGCGGCAACACCGACGGCGGGGTGCCTCAGCAGGACGTCTTCGACTTCCTTGACCGGGACGTTCTCGCCGCCGCGGATCACCAAGTCCTTCGTACGGCCCGCGATGCTGATGTAGCCGTCGCTGTTCATGACCGCACGGTCGCCGGTGTCGAACCAGCCGTCTGTCCAGAACTGCTCCGTGAACTCCCGCCCGGCCATGTAGCCGGCGAACAGCGCGCTGCCGCGACATTGCAGGTCGCCCTCGGCGTCGGTCACTGCCTGTCCGGATTCGTCGATCACCCGGACTTCGTTGTCGTCCACGGCCCGGCCGTCGGTCAGCCGGCGCTCGAGCGGGTCGCTGGGCCAGCCCACGGTCAGCAGGCCGGTTTCGGTCATGCCCCAGCCAGGCATCACCACGCAATCGGGCAGCAACTCGAGCGCACGTTCGAGCACCGGGCGAGGGATCGCTGCACCCGCACACAGGAATCGCTGCCACGTGGACAGGTCGTAGCCGGCCAGATCGTCCACATTGAGCACATCGGCCAGGAACGGCGTCGCACCCATCGACAGCTGGATGCGGTGCCTGCCGATGAGCCCCACGAACTCCACCGGATCCCACACGTCCTGCATGACGACATGGCCGCCCGTGTACAGCGGCAGCCGCATCCCGTAGAGGTAGCCGGTCTGGTGGCCCAGGGTGGAGGCCATGTGGGTGACGTACGCCTGTGGCGCGCCGGCGCCAGGGTGCGGATCGAGCCCCTCGCACACCGTGTCGAGGAAGGCATCGACGGCCACCGACAGGATGTTGTGGGTGTGCATGACGCCCTTGGGCAGGCCGGTGGTGCCCGAGGTGAACATCATCTCGCACACGTCGTTGGGCCCCGGCCGGCACAGGTCGACGGCGGCGCGGTCGTACGACGAGAACCGGCCTTCCTCGACCAGGTCCTCCCAGGTGATCGCGCCTTCCGGCAGCCACGACTCGTCGCCGTCGGCATCCGACTGCAGGGTCTCGGGCGATGGCACCACCACCAGCTCGGTGACCCATTCGCATTGCTCGCGCAGCTCCGCGTGCATCTCGGCGAGCTTGAAGCCCCGGTAGCTGTCGGCGGTCACCACCACCATCGGCCGGCCGAGTTCGCTCATCACCGTGAGCTCGTTGTGCCGGAAGATCGGTGCCACCGGGTTCACCACTGCTCCGATGCGGTCGCACGCCACTGCTGTCACCACGAAATGGCGCCAATTCGGCAGTTGCAATTGCACGACCGTGCCGGGGCGGACGCCGATCTCCAGCAGGCCCTTGCTGACAGCGTCCACGTCGTCGCCGAGCTCGCCCCAGGTCATGGTGCCGAAGCGATCGGTGATGACCGGCTCGCCGGCCCGCTCGACAGTCCACCTGTCGATCCGATCGTCGAGCAGCCGGTTCGGCCACGCTCCCGAAGCGCTCAGCTCGTCGATGCGCTCCGCTGCCAGCGTCGTCTCGAAGAATCGCTTTGCCGACATCGGGTCCCTTCCGGCGACTAGGCCTGCCCCTCACGGAAGCGTGGAAGCACCTCCGCTGCCCAGAACCGTTCGCTTTCTTCGATATAGCTCATCGGCGAGGCAGCGCTCAATACGACAGTGCGCGCACCGGCGTCGATGTACTCGCGCAGCCGCGCTTCGCAGCGGTCGGGATCGCCGGCGATGGCGAATTTGTGGACGAGCTGGGAGAAGTCCTGCGCGTACTGCTTGGACAGCCGCTCGGCGGCGTACTGGACGGCTGTGTCGTTGTCTTCGTGACAGCAGAAGAACACGAACAGGCCGGGCTCCACCGGAGTCGGGTTGCCCTCCTCCTCCCGGTAGCCGGCGATGGCCTCGATCGACTGCGCGAGCCGCTCGGGCGTGTACATGTACGGCAGCCAGCCGTCGCCGTAGCGTGCTGCCCGTCGCCACGCGGCGTCCTGCCTGCCCGATACCCACACCGGCGGCGGCGATGCCGGCTTGGGTGCGAGCGTGACGCCGTTCAAGGTGTTGAAGCGGCCCTCGAAGGTGACGTCGTCTTCGGTGAACAACCGCCGCATGATCTCGAGCGCCTCATTGGTGCGAGCGCCGCGCTCGCGCACCGGCACCCCGCAGGCCTCGAACTCCGACGGCATCTCGCCGCCCACGCCCACGCCGAGGTGGAAGCGCCCGCCGGAGGCCACGTCGAGCGAGGCCGCGAGCTTTGCGCACAGCGCCGCCGGGTAGAGCGGGATGAGCGTGATCGACGTCATCAGCTTGAGCGTGGTGGTGGCGCCCGCTGCCACCGCCAGCGAGATGAAGCCGTTCGAGGTGGGCACGTGGAAGAAGACGTGCTCGCCGGTGGTGGCGTAGTCGTAGCCGAGCGCTTCGATCTCACGCGCGGCCCCGGCGATGTCGTCGCTGCGACGAATTGCCAGCCCGAACTCGATCTTGCCGTTGGCCGGTGTGCTGTCGCTCATTGGGTCCCCCTGTCCTTGCCCGCTCTTGTGGAGCGAGACGGTAGCCGCGGGTGCTAGGCCAAGGCCGTGAGCACAACAACTGACGCTGCACCCACTGTCCAACCGTCCCGCATCGATGCGCTGCTCGACCGCTGCAAGCGCGAGGTGGAATCGGGTCTCCTGCCGAGCTGCCAGGTGGCTGTCGGATTCGAAGGCGAGATCGTTGCGCAGGCCACCTACGGCGATGCCACCGACGAGACCCGCTACTGCATCTTCTCGGCTACCAAGCCGTTCGTGGCGTCGGCGATGTGGCAGCTCATCAGCGAAGGGGTGGTGGAGCTCGACGCCACCGCAGCCAGCTACGTGCCGGCATTCGGCGAGAACGGCAAGGACCAGATCACGGTGGAGCAGGTGATGCTGCACACGTCGGGTTTTCCGCACGCTCCGCTGAAGCCGCCGCAGTGGGACACGTCGGAGTCGCGGCTGGTCGCCATGGCGAACTGGCGGCTCAACTGGGAGCCGGGCACCCGGTACGAGTACCACCCGACGTCGGCGCACTGGGTGCTGGCCGAGATCATCAACGCAGTCACCGGCAACGACTTCCGCGACGAAGTGCACGACCGTGTCACCGGCCCGCTCGGGCTGCACCGCCTGCTGGGCTTGGCACCCGACGACCAGGACGGCATTGCGGAGCTGATCCTGGTGGGCGAGCCGGCCACGCCCGACGAGCTCGAGGCGACGTTCGGCGTGCGGGAACTGCCCATGACCGAGGTCACCAACGAGGCAATCCTGCGCTTCAACGAGCCGACGGTGCGCGAGGTAGGCGTGCCCGGCGGCGGCGGGTTCGGCACTGCGGTCGACCTGGCGCTCTTCTACCAGGCCCTGCTCCACAACCCCGACGATCTGTGGGACCCCGGCATGCTGGCCACCGGCACGGGCGAGGTGCGCAACACGATGCCCGACCCGATGGGCATGCCCGCCAATCGCTCGATCGGGCTGTTTCTGGCGGGCGACGACGGGCTGTCGAACATGCGCGGGCTGGGCCGCACCGTGTCGCCGATGGCGTTCGGCCACAACGGCGCCGGCGGGCAGCTCGCCTGGGGCGACCCGGCCACCGGCCTGTCGCTCGGCTACACCACCAACGGCTACGACGAGCACGAGGTTCGCCAGCCCCGGCGTGACACTGCGATCGGCAGTCTCGCCGGGCTCTGCACCACCCCCGGCTAATCGCCCCTGACCGACCGCGATCGCCAACGTGGTAGCAACGGGGGCGATGCGGCTCCTCGTCCTTCAGCACATCGACTGCGAGCATCCCGGCCGGCTGCGCGACTTCCTGCGTTCCGACGGCGTGGAGTGGACCGCGGTGGAGCTCGACGAGGGCGAGCCCATCCCGCCGCTCGAGGACTACGACGCCATGTGGGTGATGGGCGGCCCGATGGACGTATGGGACGTGGAGGACTGCCCCTGGCTGGTACCCGAGAAGCGTGCCATCCGCCGCTGGGTGCGCGAGCTGCAGCGGCCGTTCCTCGGGCTGTGCCTGGGGCACCAGCTGCTGGCCGACGCGCTGGGTGGAACCTGCGGGCCCCAGCGCCCGCCCGAGATCGGCGTGCTGGCCGTCGATCTCACGCCAGAGGGCCGCAGCGACCCGATCTTCCGCCAGATGAGCGACCGCCAGCACGCGCTGCAGTGGCACTCAGTGCAGGTGGCGCAGCCGCCCGACGATGCGGTCGTTCTGGCCAGCTCGCCTGAGTGCCGGGTGCAGGCGATGCGGGTCGGCCCACGGGCGTGGTCGATGCAGTACCACGTGGAGGTGGAGGACGACACAGTGCGCAACTGGGGCGCCATCGACGCCTACCGCGACGCCCTGGAGTCGACGCTCGGCCCCGGCTCGCTGGACGCCCTCGCCGCCGACGCCGACCGCGCCATGGTCGGCTTCGCTGCCGACGCCGAGCAGCTGTACCGCAACTTCATGGCGGCTTCGTTCGACTAGCGGGCGGGAGGCCGGCAAGTACGCTCCCTCTCTCCGCCCAGCGAAGGAGACAGCCGTGGAGAACGAACTCTTGAACTTGGCTCGGGGCTACCTCGGAGCCGAGGGTTGGGATGTGAGAACCCGTGGCCGTGATCTCTTGGTCGGAGACCGCGCCGGCAGAGGCAGTGACGACGAGAAGGACCACATCTACGTGTGGGTCCCACCCGGTGTCGGGACCGACTTCGAGAGCCGCGAGGGTCCCTACCTGCGGCGCTTCGAGGAGGCCAAAGCGGAGCATCCCTTCGCGGAGAAGTTCTTTCTCATGCACAGAGTTGCGGGGTTGAGCAGTGAGTTCAGGACGGGTGCTAAGCGCTGGCACCAAGTGAAAATCCTCGCTGCTGCTCAATTCTTCGACACCCCCATGCGATGGGAAGCCGATGCACGTGCCGCGTCCGCGAGCAAAGATCTCCGAGATCGAGGTGCCCAGAAGGCGGCGACACGAATCGAGCAACCGTTCCACGTCGTCCGTGCCGATGGCGCACACAACGGCCACACCGGCGCAGACCTCTTGGACGTGCTTCGGGGCGAACTACAGAATGCCCGGAGCCTGGACGATCGCCCGACCATCCACATCGTCGTCGGGCCAGCCGGCATGGGCAAGTCCGTGCTCTTCGAGTCGCTCTACGCTCGCCTGTACGACGAGTTCCAAGAGGACAAGCGTGCTCAGCATTTCTCAGCTAGGCCCTTCGCACTCCTTCGTGAGTACTTGGAAGACGCAGCCACCTCGACAGTGACCTCGCTGCTCGACGCATACCTGCGCACCGAGTTTGCGAGGAGGCTGGACCGCGAGATGTTCAACTGGAAGCTCATCCACGGAAACGGCACCTGGATGTTGGATGGCTTAGACGAGGTCCTCGAACGCGACCCGCGGTTCTTCGACTATCTCGAGGAACTGATGACAACGCCACTCGGCCAGATCACGCCCTCAGTTGTCATCTGTGTCCGCGACTCGCTTTTTGCAACCCATCGCGGTTTGAAGGATTTCTGCGAGGAATACGCGCGCAACGTCACCGTGTACCGGCTGGATGGCTGGCAGCAGCAGTCGAAAGTCGATTTTGCAGGCGTCAAGCTGCAATCGGCCAAGGCGGCAGACGAGTTTGCGAAGCGGCTCAGCGGCCATCCGGCAATCGACGAGCTCGCTGCAACGCCGTATTACTGCGATCTGCTCATCGACGAGTTTGCCGACGGCCAACAATGGACCGCTGACTCGGAAATCGCCATTCTTGAGAACGGGCTGCGTCGCATCATCGCCCGCGAGCGCGAGAAAGACCTGCTAGTGGAGGTACCGGACGATGGCATCCGTGAGTTCATTGAGTCGTGCGCGATAACAAGCCTCGTCGAGGGAGGCGTTCTTGTCGAGGACGTGCGTGAACTCGCTGAGGTGATCATTCCTGGGGGAATATCGGACGATGAGCTCGACACGCTTTCGACGCAGATGCGGCAGATCGCCGTGCTCGCCCACGGCTCCGACGGACGGCTGAGGTTCGCACAAGAACCACTAGAGCACTACTTGGCGGCGCGATACCTAGCTCAGAACTTCGACTCGTTGCCTATGAATCTTGGCGCAGCTGATCTTCCGGCGAACGTCATGAGGCTCATGCTCCTGTGCATCGAACCCGGTGCACAGTCATCTGTCTGGAATCTGCTGGTCGACAAGATGCACCAGAGCTCTATCGCCGGTAGGAATGCATTGCGGTTGGCGATACGAATGTCCGCTGGCACAGACCGCCTAGCTGGCACTCAGTTTGCAGAGCTTGACCTCTCGGGCGTGCAATTCGACTGCCATAACCTGCGCGACATCACCTTCAGCCGTGTCGATCTGACGAATACAGATTTCCGCGGAGCCGATCTCACCGGTGTCAATCTTGACAACTGCATCGTCAAGGGCACCCGATTTGACGCGGACGTGCAGATGCTGGCCGGCGTCGGATTCGGGGAGATGCGCAGATTCCACTCGGCCTACGTCGGTGACAGATTCATTGATGACGCTGGTGAGTTTGTTGCGTTTATCGGTGAATCAGGCAAGAAGTCGGGTGAGGCTCTGGTCGCCTGTGCCGCTGCGAAACAGCTTCGTCAGTTCTTCGGAAAGTTCGTGGAAGAAACAGGCGACCCCCGGCGGAAGGACCTGGGCAAGCGTGCGGTGCTTAGCGGCAAGCAATTTGCTCCGTACCGGGAGGACATCCTGGATGAAGCGATCCGCGCGAAGTACCTGGTGGATACTGCGCATCGGGAGAAGATCCGGCGTGCCGAGGGTGACTTGTACGGCGAGCTTGTGCGATTCCGAACCGACCTCCAGATGTCGCCGGGCATCCGAGCACTGCTCGACGACACTTGCAAGGAAAGCAACTGTCCGCACGTCTGGTGACCAACTCGCCCCGATCGATCCCCCGGGGCGAGGAGCGCGACGCGTGGCACGCCAAGGGGTGCCTGCGAGTCATCTGCCGTGTTCCCGGCCGCCAGGATCGCCGTCTGCGCGCTTGATGAGCTCACCGGCGACCTGTGCGATGACACTTGGGCATGCCCCTGAATTGGGAGAGTCAGGCGCACTCGGACCTAAGTGCCAAGCAGCAACCGGGCCGAGCGTTTTCTATGGACCGGCGTCGGCTGCCGCAGAGGTCTCCGGTGCTGCGCTTTCAGAGAAGTCAGACTTGCGCGGGTTTCAGATCAGCAATGGTGCGAAACGTGATCGAGACGCGCCGCTCGCGCCTGAACTTCTGGCCGTTCCAGATATCAGACTTCCGCTTGGCAATGCTGTGTCGCCAGTCGGTGCGTGCCTCTCCGCGCAGCACGAGCAGGCTGCGGCGCGCCAGCCGTTCGCCATGCTCTTCGCCAGTGGCCTCGCAGCGAAAGTCCATGTTGATTGCCGCTCCCAAGCTCACCGTCGCGACAACGGGGCCGAAGCAGTCTCGGTCCACATGAGGCGCGATCCCTTGTCCTGGCAGATACTCGTTGATAATCGCCTGTTCGAAGGGTTGCTTCGGGTTGAGTAATCGCTGCACGTCTTCGGAAGCGCTGCCGTAGGCCTTGCATGCGAGTTCAGCCAGCCAGTCAGGCAGCGACCCGATGCGGGCGGTCTCGTCAAGCCGACGATTCGAGTAGTCGTACTTGAACCCGAAGTGCTGTACGCGGCGCGAGATGTCGGAGAGCCACCCTGAGGCATCGGCGCACCTGAGCAGGTCCAGCTCCTCAGATGCCGTCAGGAATTCCTCGTGGTATTCCAGCCCGGGGGGCGCGGCCACTGTGTCGTCGGCGAATAGCGGTAGCCGCATGCTCATGGCCGCAGGATCCAGCGTTCTGCCTCCACCTTCCACAGGCGGGGACTTGGCTTCCACTGTACGCGCCCTTCGCTGCTGTCCGGCTCCGGGAATCTCCGTGGGACTCTGACACTGATGGGCTCAATCTGCCGCTTGAATCCCGCTTGATCAAGTCTCTGACCAAGCAGCGGGATCCTGGGTTCGATGCTGTGGATGTTGCTAGCCGTCGTGTAGATCAGCTCGACAGCGTGATCAGACCGGCCGACTGCTCGGTCGATCAAGGTGGCCCACTGGTCGATGTCCGCTGGCGATACCGCTTCCTGGTGTGACACGTAGCTGAACGTGAAGAGCAGCCGGTCCGAGCTCGTGAAGTTGAGTGCGTCGAGCGACTCGATGTATGCAGCAGACCTGAAGCCGGCACCAAGGCGGTCAAGAACTCGCTCGCCAAGGTCTTGCATCATCGGGTTCGGGTCGAACGCCAGGTAGTCGATGCGCCGCCGTGCCTTTCGGCCGAGAGCTTCGTTGATTGCGATGGCAACTGTGGCTGCCCCGGCCCCTATGTCAACCACCAGCAACCGCTGACCTTTTGCAGGTGGAACATGGAGAGCAGACTTGTAGACCTCGCGAAAGACGTCAGCGTGCCCGCGCTGGTAGTTGAGGGTGTCGTGTAGGGCGTAAGCATCGGGTTCATCGCCAGCCAGCTGACCTTGGCGGTCCGAGAGCACGGCGGCATCCTGTTGCTCCTGCGGAAGTTCGGTCCACGGCCGTTGAACAACTGATTCAAATGCAGCGTCGTAGTCAATTCCCACGGGGCTTCCTCTTGCGCAACTGACGCTGCTAGAAGCCGAGCCAGCTGAACGGCAGCGCGTCAGGTAGAGAGTGTGTCATGAGCTGCGCTCATTCACGTGCGTGATTTGGCACAGCTGAGGCCGCGCCGCAGCCTCGGTCCGCGTCCTCGCAAATTGACTATCGGAGTACGGCAAGCGCGGCTCGGTTCCGTCCGCCGCGCCGGGGCTAGCTTCGGGCCGTCATGAATCAGCCCGCCAAGCCTCGCAGTCGCGACTCCTCGACAGTCCACGGGGCGCTGTCGGGACTGCGTGTCGTTGACCTGACTGGAGACGCAGGCCGGTTCGCGACGAAGCTGCTGACCGAGATGGGTGCCGACGTGGTGAGAGTCGGCACCGGAGCGCCGGGCCTGCCGCTGGCCGATCCGGCTGCAGCAGCGCTCGGCGGGGTCGCCGACTGGTGGTACGACGGCGGCAAGCGCCGCTGCCCGGTGGACCTGAGCACCCCTGAGGGTCAAGACGCTTACCGTCGATTGGCTCTCGCGGCCGACGTGGTCGTGGAGACCGAGCGCCCTGGCCGGCTGGCCGAAGCGGGCATCGACTACCCCGACATCAGCGCAGTCAACCCGGCGCTGGTGCAGGTGTCGATCACGCCATTCGGGCGCACAGGCCCGCGGGCGCATTGGCTCGGCTCGGACCTGGTGGCCGCTGCGATGGGCGGGATGATGGCGTTGACGGGCCTCGCCGACCGCCCGCTCAACGTGTGGGGCCGCCAGGCGTACAACTACGCGGGTTTCGTGGCGGCGACCTCGGGCGTTGCGGCGGCATTGTCGGCCCGCTCGACGGGCCGCGGCGCACACCTCGACCTGTCCATCCACGAGACGGTCACCGGTTCGATCGAGAACCTGTTCATGCAGTACTTCTTCGACGACCTGCTGCCGCTGCCCAAGGTGGCCCCGCGCCAGGGCGCCCTGCACTGGCTGGGCGCATACGACCTCGCAGAGTGCCGGGGCGGCGACGGCGGCTACGTCATGATCACGCCCACGCCGACGCCGGATCTGCTGTTCGAGTGGATGATCGAGGCCGGTCCCGACGAATCCGGCCGCGAGGTGAAGCGATGGCTCGGCGTCGATCCGGCTGACATGCTGCTCGACGTCGTTGAGGTCATGGATGCCGTCCGGCGCTGGATCGCTCCGCAGGATGCGCACGAGGTCTGGTGGGAAGCGCAAGAGCGGCACGTGGCCTTCGGCGGTGTGCTCGACATCGCCGAAGTCTGCGCGAACCCGCAGTTCGCGCATCGTGGGTTCTTCGCCGATGTCCTGCCGCCCGGCGCGGCGGCTGCGAACGGCTCGCGAGTGCCCGACCGAGCTGCATCTGGCCAGCCGGGCCCGGTGCGAGTGCCGAGCCGGCTGGTTCGCTGGAGCGACGCCGGCCGCTCGGGCACCGTCCCGTCGAGTCCGCCGGCCAGCATCGACACGCCGCTCGACGAGGTGCTCGCGTCGTGGGCGGCACCGCCAACCGAGGCTCGCAATGGCGGCACTGGCAGCCTGTCTGGGGCAGTGTCGACCGTGAACGAAGGCGACCGGCGCCCGCTCGACGGCATCCGTGTGGCCGACTTCACCTGGGTGCTGGCCGGGCCGTCGGCCACGAAGCTGCTCGGCGACCTCGGCGCCGACGTGATCCGCATCCAGAGCGAGGAGCGATCCACCCTCGTCAACTCGCCGGACTTCCCCTATTACTTCGTGTGGAACCGCTCCAAGCGCAGCGCCACGCTCGACATGAAGCATCCCGACGCCCTTGCGGCAGCGCGGCGGCTGATCGAGACGTGCGATGTGCTCATCGAGAACTTCAGCGCCGGTGTGCTCGACTCGTGGGGTCTCGACTGGGAGACGGTGCATGAATGGAACCCGCGGCTGGTCTACGTGACGATGTCGGGTTGCGGCCACGACGGGCCGTGGCGCCATGTCATCTCGTACGCGCCGACGGTGCATGCGGTGTGTGGCATCACCCACCTGACCAACTTCGCCGACCGCGGCGACGTGGGCCCGGGCTTCTCGCTCAATGATCACTTGGCCGGATTCGCTGCGGCGGTCTCGACCGTCGGCGCGCTGTACGCCCGCGAGCGCACCGGCGAGGGGCAGCGCATCGACATGGCCCAGCTCGAGGTGGGCACCTACGCGATCGGCGCCGCGATCATCCGCCAATCGGCCGGCGTGCTGCCGCCGCGGCCCGAGGGCAATCGCGACGGCATTGCCGACCAGGTGCCCAACGAGGTGTATGCGACGGGCGACGGTTTCGTGGCCGTGACGGTGACTGAGCCGGCGCAGTGGCTCGGGCTCGTCGGCCTGCTCGCCGATCCCCGGCTCGACGATCCGTCGCTGGTCACCGAAGCGGCCCGCCGAGACCGCAGGTCGATGATCGATGCGGTGCTGGGGGAGTGGGCCGCCGGCCGCACCGCAGCTGAAGCAGCCGATGCCCTGCAGGGTGCCGGCGTGCCGGCGGGCCCGGTGCAGAGCTCACACCAGCTGTTCGCCGACGATCCCCAGCATGCCGAGCGGGGATTCTGGCAACCGGTCGACCATGCGGTATTCGGCGAGCGGACCGTCGACGCGTTCGCGGGGCTGTGGAACGGCCTGCGCTGGACGCCCCGCTACCTCAGCCCCGCCTACTTGGGCGAGCACAACTTCGATGTCTGGGCCGATGCCGGCTACTCGCCAGAGGAGATCGCCGAGGGCATCGGCGACGGCCTGTTCCGCTAAGCCGCCGCGCCTGCAGGCGGGTCACCAAGCAGCCGTCGAAGCTGAACCAGCCGGTCTTCAGCCAGCGGCGATCTCCGCGATAAGCGAGAGAATCGCGTCGGAGGTCTCACGGTCCTGTTCGATGCGGTCGTCAGTGTCGTAGGTGATCTTGCGGGCGATGCGCGAGCCCGAGTCGCTGACGGCGGCGATGTGCGCGCGGTCCTCGCCTCGCCGGGGCGGATCGGTCACCAGCGCGGCTGTGCAGGAGATGCCCGCCAGCGGCCACGGCTCAGTGCCCGGCTTGGGCGTCGAGACCAGGTACTTCGCCCGCGCCAGGCAGCCGTCGGCCATCGCCAAAGCGGCCTCATCGGACACGTGCGGCTCCAGCTCCGAGCCCATCAGCTCGTAGAGCGACTTCACCGAATACGGCACGCCGGCTTCGAGGATCGTGCGCGAGCCGCCTGGAACCGTCAGCAGGTCGCTGAGTGCCAGCATCCCGCCCCCGGTCACCGACAGCACGATGCGCAGCGGCGAGTCATGGATCGCCCGGATCGTCGCCAAACGCTCGTCAGCGTTCATGTACTGGGTCCTTTCGCAATGCAGATCGGCGTTCAGCCGATGGCGCCGGCTACGGCGAGCTCGACAACGCGATCGTCGTCGTAGCCGAGGATGTCCGGCAGGACCAGATCGTTGTGCTCGCCCAGGCTGGGTCCTGACCTGGTGACAGCATGGGGGCGGTCCTACTGTCAGGCGGGACGGCGCTGATTCAGACGGGGTCTGTACCCGTCGTACACCGCTCGTTCCAACCGAGCACGATCTTGGGCGTACTGGCCGCGGCATGTGTGCACGTGCGTAGCACCGTGCTGTGCTGCTTGGGGCCACACGTCGTGGTTGGGCATTCGGTCGGCGAGCGACCCGGTTCTGCCTACGTACAAGGCGACCCACTGCCCTTGTGCGTTGCGTTTGGCGAAGATGTAGACAGCTGCCACGTCGTACCAGTTGGTGGAGTCCATCCGGTAGACGTTGAATTTCCGGTTTGCCCAAGTGACTTGATCGGCCATGAGCTACACGCTATGGGCGACCGCACGCAGGTAAAGGGTGGGACGCACAATCCCGGCGACTAGTCGGTGAGACGCTGGGCGAGCGCGTCGATGGCGTCAAGCACCCGGTCGGTAGGTGTGGGCCGCAGCTTGCGCTGGATCGCATCAGCCAAGTCCAATAGTTGCCGCTCCGACGCCGCTAGCGCAGTCACGGTGATTGGGTCACCGTGGAACTGGCTCGCTGTGGTGACTGCCAGCACGGCCGCGTTGAACCCGCGACCATCGGCTGAGATCGTCGCAGCGGGCACAACCTCGAACTCCAGAACTGCGCCGGGCGAGTTGTGCTCGGGCGACTGCCACACCTGCATGGCAGTCATTCCGGCAATCCGGTCACATAGCGAGGGATTCGGGCTTGAGTCATCTGCCATGGCGGCAGGCTAAGGGTGGTTGACGCGAACCCGGAGCGAAGTGCGCTTACTCCCACGCGTGGGAACTCCACGCCGGTGCTCGCGGGGCAGTCTCCGGTTGAGCGGATTGCTCAATAGAAATTGCGTTCGCTTGCCGAACTGAGAGATTGCAGGTTCGAGTTTCGCTCCGCGTCACTAGAACCTGCACGAATCGCGCGCTGCGCGCGATTGTTCGGGTATCTTTTGGGCTGCTGGCCGTGCGTCAGCAGGGGGTGCACGGCACTGGTAGTGTCTGGCACTTCTAGTGGACCTGACGGGACTTGAACCCGCAACGAACCGGTACAAATCGGCTTGCTCGACCTATTGAGCTACAGGCCCACAACGGGGGCGTCTCGGTGGTAGCCGGGGCGCCCCTCGCTGTCTCGGATCGTAGCACTTAGCACTCAGCGAACGTGAGTGCTAAACACCCGTTTGATCTGTCAAGCTTCGCTGTACCACTGACATCGCTTACCACGGCCCCAGCCAGTCCGATTCTGCAATGGTGCCGGGCAGGCTGTGGCCGACCAGCTTGGTGTACGGCAGTCTGTGCCCGTCCATGCTTTGCACCATCGCACTCATCTAGTCGAGTGTGTCGAGTGGGCGGTCGTCGAGCCATCCGGTGAAGTCGATGACGTAGCGGTGTAGGTGCCGGTGCTCCTCTGGTGGTAAGTGCCGGTGTAGCCGCGATTGAACAGCGCCCACTCCGTTACGGCCGGTTCCAGGTCTTGGGTCTTAGAGCGATAGCTAGGGTCTGCTGATGCCCGTTGGGGAAGCGACGCTGGATGACGAGGGCGCTCTCCATGGTCCGCAATCTGTAGAGCTCGAGGACGTCGGCGCGGGGGCAGAGTTGGTCGGGGTGGAGCCTGGTGGTGCGGTCACGGTGTTGGCGGTCCAGTGGCACGGATCGCAGGCGGTAACGCTGACTTATCGTCGAGGGGATGGCTCGCTGGGCGAGCGGGTGCTGTTTCGGGACGACGAAGCCGCGCTGCGGATGGTGGCGCCGGAGATGCGGGGGTCGTTCACGTTTGACGGGGACGGGTGGCTGTTTCGGTTGGCGGCTGAGGCTCGGCGTATTCGGTTGGCGCACCTATTCGACCCGTACTTGGCGCTGGATGCGAGCCGGGTGCGGCCATTGCCACATCAGATCGAGGCGGTGTACGGGCACATGCTGCCGCGTCAACCGCTGCGCTTCTTGCTCGCTGATGACCCTGGCGCAGGTAAGACCGTCATGGCTGGGCTCTACATGAAGGAGTTGATGCTGCGCGGAGCGCTGGAGCGAGCGCTGGTGGTGGTGCCCGGCAACCTCACAGCCCAGTGGCAAGAAGAACTGCGGGACAAGTTCGACCTGCACTTCGACATCGTGACCAAGGACGACCTCGACGGCGTTGCCAGCGTCAACCCGTTCGAGCGAAAGCGGCTGCTGATCGCCCGCGTCGACCAGATCGCTCGGCGACAAGAGGAGCTTGGGCCCTACCTGCGTCGTGGCGAGTGGGATTTGGTGGTGGTCGACGAGGCGCATCGCATGGCGGCGCACTTCTGGGGTGACGAGATTCGCAAGACGCTGCGGTACCAGCTTGGCGAATTGCTCGGCGAGGCGGCGCAGCATTTGTTGTTGATGACCGCAACTCCGCACAACGGCAAGGAGGAGGACTTCCAGTTGTTCTGCGCTCTGCTCGACGGCGACCAGTTCGCTGGCCGGTTCCGCGACGGCGTCCATGCGACGGACCCATCGGCATTCATGCGTCGCATGACCAAGGAGCGGCTGCTGACCTTCGAGGGACGACCGTTGTTTCCGGAACGCCGCTCCACGACGGTTCGGTACCACCTGTCCGACGCAGAGATGGCGCTGTACGACGAAGTGACTTCGTACGTGCGCGAGCAGATGAATGCGGCGGATCGACTGCGCGAAGGCGGTGACGGCCGACGGGGCAATACCGTGGGGTTCGCGCTGACCGTGCTGCAGCGGCGGCTGGCATCCTCGCCAGAAGCGATCTACCAATCGCTGCGTCGCCGTCGCCGTCGGCTGGAGGCCCGGATAGCTGAAGAACGGCAAGCGGTTCGGTCCGCCCGGCTGGGAATGTCGGGCCGCGAAGAACGCCTGTCACGACTGCTCGCTGACGACGGCGACGCATCGACGCTGGACCCCGATGCCTACGACGAACTCGATGAATCCGAACAGGCGGAAGTAGATGCCGAGGTGGTGGACGCCGCTACCGCCGCGGCCACCATCGCCGAACTCGAGGCCGAAGTCGACACACTGCGTCAGCTGGAGGAACTGGCGCTGCGGCTGCGCTCCGAGGGCACCGACACCAAATGGGCGCAGCTGTCGCGCACGCTCAGCGACTCCCCGCACATGCGCTCGTCCACAGGCGACCGGCGCAAGCTGATCGTGTTCACCGAGCACCGTGACACCCTCAACTATCTCGTTGACCGGCTGCGGACGTTCTTGGGCTCCGATGAGGCAGTTGTCCACATCTCCGGCGGCACGGGCCGTGACGAGCGTCGCCGCCTTCAGCACCGGTTCACCCAAGACCCCGACGTGCTGGTGCTGGTGGCCACCGATGCCGCAGGCGAGGGCATCAACCTCCAGCAGGCACACCTAGTCGTCAACTACGACCTGCCGTGGAACCCGAACCGCATCGAGCAGCGCTTCGGGCGAGTCCACCGGATCGGCCAAACCGAGGTGTGCCACATGTGGAACCTCGTGGCCGAAGACACCCGCGAAGCGCAGGTGTACGTGCGCTTGCTGGAAAAGATCGAGCAGATGCGTGAGACCTTCGACGGGCAGGTGTACGACGTGCTCGGCGAAGTGCTGTCGGGCCGCGAGCTGCGCGGCCTGCTGCTCGAGGCCATCCGCTACGGCGACCGTCCCGACGTACGACGCCGACTCGACGAAGTCATCGACGCCGACGTGCCTGCCCGCGTCGAGGCGGCCATCACCGACCCGGTGCTGGCATCAGAGGTGATCGGCTACTCCGATCTGGACCGCATCCGGCGAGACATGGACGAAGCAGCACTGCGGCGCATCCAGCCCCACTATGTGCGAGCGTTCTTCGAGGCAGCGCTGGGCGACTTGGGCGGCACCATGCAGGAGAAGGAGCCGGGCCGGTTCCAGATTCGCCGGGTGCCGCTATCGGTTCGCCAGCACAGTCGATCAGTCGCGTCTCGGGGCGCCACCGCCGTTCTGGAGCGCTACACGCGCGTCACCTTCGACAAGGAGCTGACCGAGGCCACCGGCGTGCCGGACGCCGACCTGCTGGCGCCTGGCCATCCGTTGCTCGAAGCCGTGGTCGACCTGACTCTGGAACACCACAGTGACCAGATCCGCCGAGGCGCGGTGCTGGTGGACGACGCTGACTCGGGGACCGTTCCCAGAGTCATGGTGATGCTCGAACACGAGGTGGCCGATGCCCGCCCCACTGCGAGGGCGCCGCACACGGTGGTGAGCCGCCGCTTCGAGTTCGTGGAGATTCCGGAGACGGGCGAGCCGTCGGCCAGTTCGCACGCTCGCTACCTGGACTACCGCCCGGCCACTGAGGCCGAAGCCGCAGCAGTGGCCCATCTGGTGGAGCGGCAGCAGTCCGAGGGCCGCGGCGCGGAAACGCTCGGCATGGACCACGCCGTCAACGTGTCAGCACCCGATCACTTGGCCTCTATCCGGGCGCGCACGCTGGCTCGGGTGGAGCACACCCGTGAAGCAGTGCATCAGCGGCTGACGAAAGAGATCAACCACTGGGACAACCGAGCAGCGCAGTTGCAACTCGATGTGGATGCCGGCCGAGTACCCAAGATGAACGTCGACACCGCCCGCCGGCGTGCCGACGAGTACGAAGCGCGCCTCAAAGAGCGGCTGGCAGCGCTGGAGCAGGAACGAGCCGTCAGCGCCCTGCCGCCGCGGGTGGCGGGCGGTGCCTTCGTGGTGCCCGCCGGCCTGCTGGCAGAGCTGCTGGTGGCTGATTCCGATGTGCTCGACGGTGCTGAGCCTGAGGTTGCGGTCGGCGACCAGCTGTCGAAGCGGGAGACTGAGCGCCGGGCCATAGCGGCGGTGCTGGCCGCCGAGACGGATGCGGGGTGGGACGCGGTTGATCTCAACGAAGAGCGTCCTAACCATCCCGGCTTCGACATCCGGTCGAGCCGCACCGAAGGCACCGTGACCAGCTTCCGCTACCTAGAGGTCAAGGGTCGGCTGGCCGGCGCAACCACGGTCACCGTCAGCCGCAATGAGATCCTCACCAGCCTCAACGAACCCGACCGTTGGATTCTTGCCTTGGTCGAAGTGGCGACCGACGGCAACGGAGACCGTGACCGGGTGCGGTACGTGCAGGGTCCACTCGATGTGGGCTCGGAAGACCATCTGTTCGAGGTGACCAGCGTCAACTTCAACTGGGCGTCGCTGTGGGCACGCGGCGTGACGCCCGGCGACCTCCCCTTCGCGGACAACGTGCAGACTGCGAGCGATGAGTGAGATGAGGTCTCTCGAGTGAAGAAGAAGCTGATCGAGGTCGCGTTGCCGCTCGATGCCATCAATGCAGCCTCAGCAAAGGAGAAATCCATCCGCCACGGCCACCCATCCACGCTGCACCTGTGGTGGGCACGCCGGCCGCTGGCTGCATGTCGGGCTGTGCTGTTCGCACAGCTCGTGGACGATCCATCCGCACACCCGGACCGCTTCCCGACTGACGAGGACCAGGAGGAAGAGCGGAACCGCCTGTTCAAGATCATCGCGGACATGGTGCAGTGGAAGAACACGTCTGACGAAGATGTGCTCGCTGCCGCTCGAGCCAAGATCGCCGAATCCTGCGACGGTGAATTGCCCGCAGTGCTTGACCCGTTCGCGGGCGGTGGCAGCATCCCGCTGGAGGCCCAACGGCTCGGGTTGGAGGCACACGCCAGCGACCTCAACCCGGTGGCCGTGCTGATCAACAAGGCGCTGATCGAGATTCCGCCCAAGTTCGCCGGCCGGACACCGATCAGCGATCAGCTTGCGTCGTTGGAAGCCGACAGCGGCGTGTTCGAGACGACTGACCCATCGGAATGGTCCGGTGCCCAGTGGCGCCAAGCGCTCAACGTCGACGACGACTGGCCGGGCGCTAGCGGCTTGGCCGAGGACGTACGGCACTACGGAGGTGTGCTGAGGGAACTCGCTCGCGATCGCGTGGGCAAGCACTACCCGACGGTGGAAATCCCCGGCGACGAAGCTGCCACCGTGATCGCATGGATATGGGCCCGCACGGTCCCGTGCAGCAACCCAGCGTGCGAGGCGCAGATGCCGCTGCTGAACTCCTACGCCCTATCGCGGCGCCGCAACCGCGAGGCGTGGTTGGAACCCGAGGTCAGGACGGCGACCTCGCACGTGCGTTTCCGGGTTCGCCACGGTGCAGGGTGCCCGTCGGGCGGCACCGTCACTCGCCAGGGTGCGACTTGTCTCGTGTGCGGCACTGCGGTGCCACTGAAGGAAGTCCGCAAACTGGCGCAGGCGGGCGGTCTCGGGTCGCAACTGCTGTGCATCGTGGCCGAAGGCAAGCGGGGTCGCGTCTATGCCGAGGCCGCGGAGGAGCATGTCGAGGCGTCACGTGTGTCGGCCCCCGATGACGTGCCCGTCGGCGATCTGCCGCACAACCCCCGTGCCGTGACGACACCGAACTACGGCCTGCGTGCATGGCCCGATCTATTCACGCCGCGCCAGCTGATCGCCATGTGCGCCTTCACCGAGCTCCTACCGCAGGTTCGCGACCAAATCGTCACCGACGCCGAGACAGTGGGCATCGAAGGCGACGCTCTGCGGCTCCAGGAAGGCGGCACCGGCCCGGTTGCTTATGCGGATGCTGTGACTCACTACTTGGCCCTCGCCCTCGGCCGGTTGGCAAATCGAACATCGTCGCAATGCTTCTGGGACGCCGGGGGCGAGAATGTCCAGCAGGTATTCGCTCGGCCCGCCCTACCGATGATCTGGACATACGCCGAAGGCAATCCCTTCTCGGCGTCATCTGGCAATTTCTTGGGCCAACTCGACTACACGGTTGAAGTTCTCAGTCGAACACCTGCCTCAGCGAATGGCAAAGCGGTTCAGCGCGATGCTCGAGACATCAGCGACCGCAGTGGTGACGTGGTGGTCTGCACCGATCCGCCGTACTACGACAACATCCCGTACGCCGATCTGTCCGACTTCTTCTACATCTGGCTGCGGAAGAGCCTGGCTGATGTCCATCCCGACCTGTTCCGCACGCTGCAGGTGCCCAAGGCGCAGGAGCTGATTGCGGAGCCCGCCCGCCACGACGGCTGGGATGCAGCCGCCGAGTTCTTCGAGCGCGGCTTGCGGCAAGCTTTCGCTGCGATCGGCAGCGTTCAGGACGACCGCTTTCCCTACACCGTTTTCTACGCGTTCAAGCAGTCCGAGACTGACGCCTCCGGCACGGCGTCCACAGGCTGGGAGACGATGTTGGAAGGGCTGCTCGACAGCGGGGCATCAATCGTGCGGACCTGGCCGGTGCGCACTGAGCAGCCCGGAGGCTTGCGTGAGGTCGGCCGAGCGGCGCTGGCGTCGTCGATCATCTTGGTTTGCCGCCGTCGGCCTGACGACGCTCCGGTGGTCAGCCGCCGCGACTTCCTCACTGCGCTGCGCAACGAGTTGCCGGAGGCGCTTGCTGAACTGCAAGCCGAGAACATCGCACCGGTTGACTTGGCGCAGTCGTCCATCGGCCCGGGCATGGCCGTGTTCTCCCGCTATTCGCGAGTGGTGGAGCTCGACGGCAGCACGATGAGGGTCCGTGATGCACTGGCCGAGATCAACCGTGCCCTCGACGCCGTGCTCGAAGAGCAAGACGCTGACCTCGATGCCGACACCCGCTGGGCGCTGGCGTGGTACGCCCAGCACGGCCACAACAACGGCCCTGCTGGTGATGCAGACACGCTGTGCAAGGCCAAGAACACCTCCATCGCGGGCCTCGTGGAGGCGGGCATCCTGTGGCAGCAGGGCAACGAGTGCCGCCTGCTGACCGTCGACGAACTCGACGAGGACTGGGACCCGGCCACCGACCGGCGCCTGACCGTCTGGGAAACCACTCTTCACCTGCGCCGCAAGCTGATGAGCGACGGCGAGCAGGCAGCGTCTGCACTCCTGGCCCAAGGCGGCGTCATCGACGATGCCCCGCGCGATCTCGCCTACCGCCTGTTCCACATCTGCGAGCGCCAAGGCTGGCAGCCCGAAGCGGTGGCCTACAACGCCCTCGTCACCTCCTGGCCCGAGATCATCCGCCAAGCCACAGCCCCCACCGACCTCACCCTCATCTGACCCGCACCCGTGGGCGTCGCTCCCGACGTCGGCCGCCATCCTTGACGACGTGCGGAAGTTGGGTCACACCCCCCTCGTAGTCTGTAGACCATGGCCTACGGTCCCCATGCGACCGGTGGCACCCTGTCTGACCCCAACCGACCCCACAGCGCCAGCGAAGGAGCGACCCATGAGTTACAACCCACCCTTCATCCCGGAGTCCCGCCGCAACGACGAGTCCCTGCACGGGCAAATCGCGCGTGCACGAAGAGCGCGCGAAGACACTGCCGATCGAGTTCGCAAACGCAGGTCCGGACCCGACCCTAATGGTCGCCCACATCGCACAGGGGAACCATGGAAGACAGGCAGGTGGCGTGCGAATGGCGGCCAAGTCATCCTGCCGATGGACCGCCCGCGTGTCCTCTGAGCAACCTCCGAAGGTGGCCGCGGAGCAGTCGCCCTACTTTCGGGCGCTTCAGGCACCTCGCTATGAACGTCAAGCCCAGATTCGTAGCTACGAGGACAAATTTGAACGGGGCTTGATCGTAGTCAACGGACCCATACACCCCGATGTGGTAGCACCCTTTGCGGACGCAATTGGCGATCTTGAGTCAGATGAGAGCCTCGATCTCATGCTTACGTCGATTGGCGGCGATGGCGAGATCGCTTACAGACTCGCGTCAATGTGTCACGGAGGTAGAGCCGACTTTAGAGTGATTGTCGTTGACTTGGCGGCATCGGCGGCAACGCTTCTCGCACTCGGCGCCGAGTCAATAGTGATGAGCGATGTTTCGGCCTTGGGTCCCGTAGATCCGCAGATATATGTCGAAGGATGGGGTGACTACTACCCGGCGAAGGACATCATCGAGATTGTCGAGAGCCTTGAAGGACGAGCCAATCAGAATCCTCAAGTCTTCGAATACTATGTCGCGCTACTTGGTGAAATCGACGCCTTACTATACCAGTCTGCTGTGTCGGCTACCCGACGCACACAGGAATTGGTGCCTCAGTTAGTCTCATTGAGACAAGTCGCTCCGAGTGCTGACATCGTAGACAATTTAACGAAGGAATTGCAGAGCCACGCGGAACACTCAGCAACTATTGGATATAACCGTGCACGTGAAATCGGACTCGAAGTCGAATACTTGCCGCCCAACTCTCAGCAATGGAGCATGTTGTGGAGGCTTCATGCGCATTATATGGCGTTGTCTGGTGCGTATTCCGGCGTAGGGGTAACAGTAGAAGGACGACGAGTATCGTTCCATTTTCACGTGTAGGCGGACGCTGACTCTGGCGGATGGAGTGCCCAGGCGGCGCGTGCAAGATGAAACAGATTTTGGCCGTCTATGAGAACAAGAGTGCGCATAATGGAAACACCCGCCCGGGGGCCGTCCGTGTGGTCGGCCCAGCGGGCGGGGATCAGATGCGCCAAGGATATCAGTGACGGGCGTATGACGACATCCTGGAGAGCAGAATTCCGCTCGCCGCGCGTCTTGGTTCGACTGAGTGGAGGCAGACAATGGCGGAGATGAGCAATCGGGCGCGGGTGGGGGAGGCGTTCGAGGTATTGGCCCGAGTGTTGCGCCCGTTCGTCGACCGGCACATGTCGAGCGGGGCTGGCGGTGGCGCGGACTGGGCAGCGACGTTTGCTGCGACGGCGCGTCCGGCGCTGCGGGAGTACTCGGAGGACGACCCGGCCTTCTTGTTGCGGGTGATTGCTGACTGCTGGCAGGGCAGGTTCGAGCGGCAGCTGCCACGCGGGGCTCGCAACATTGTCTTCACACTTCGTGACAAGCGCAACGAGTGGGCTCACAACAAGCGCTTTCAGCTGCACGACGCGCAGTACACGCTGAGCGGGATCGTCACGCTGATCGAAGCGGTCGCACCTTCGGAAGCCGCCGCCGTGCAGGAGTTACTCGACGACCTAAACCGAACACAGTACGAACGCACGCAGCGCAGCGATGAGAGCGAGCACCCCGGTGCGGTGTTCAACGTGGTGGACTCGCCGCCGGCTGGGTTGAGGCCGTGGCGGGAGGTGATCCACCCCCATGCGGATATTCACTCGGGCCGTTTCAGCGTTGCGGAGTTCGCAGCCGATTTGGAGATGGTTCGCCGAGGCGAGGGCAGTGAAGAATATGCCAACCCGCGTCGGTTCTTCGAGCGCACCTACTTGACGGCGGGGTTGCGCGACCTGCTCACGCTCGCCGTCAGGCGTGTGTCGGGGCAAGGCGGACAGCCGGTCATCAGCTGTCAGACCAACTTCGGTGGCGGAAAGACACACAGTCTCATCGCGTTGTATCACCTGATGTCGGGTCTCGACCTGTCTCAGATGCCGGCGGAGATCGCCAATCTGGTTCGCGATGCCGGCGTCGACAACCTGCCCGAAGTGAATTGCGCCGTCGTCGTCGGCAACCGTTTCGGCGCCGGTGAGATTCACACCAAGTCCGACGGCACTGAGGTGCAAACGATCTGGGGCGAGATCGCGTGGCAGCTCGGTGGAGCTGCGGCGTACGAACTGGTCGCCGACAGCGACCGCAACCGCACCAACCCCGGCGAGGCGATCCGGGACGTGCTCACCGTGTGTTCGCCGTGCCTGATCCTCATTGACGAATGGGTCGCCTACGCACGGGAGCTCTACGAGCGCACCGACCTGCCCGGCGGCAGCTTCGATTCTCAGTTCAGCTTCGCCCAGACACTCTCAGAGGCAACGAGGGCGACCGACGGGGCGCTGTTCGTGGTGTCCATACCCGCTTCAGAGGAAGCCGACACCGACGAGGACAGTTTCGCGGTGTCGAGCTTGGAGGTGGGCGGCACAGCCGGGCGCGAGGCGCTGCGGCGGTTGACCAATGTCACGAACCGCCTCGCGGAGACTTGGCAGCCCGCGAGCGGCGACGAGAGCTACGAGATCGTGCGTCGGCGGCTCTTCCAGCCGCTCAGCGACGAGGCACGAGCGCACCGGGACGAAACCGCAGAGGCCTTCGGTCGGCTCTACCGGTCTCGACGCGCCGACTTCCCTTCCGAGTGCTCCGAGATCGCGTTCGTCGAGCGCATCAAGGCGGCATATCCGATCCACCCGGAAGTGTTCGACCGGCTCTATCAGGACTGGTCGTCGATCGATCGCTTCCAGCGCACGCGCGGTGTGCTTCGGCTGATGGCCGCAACCATCGACTCGCTCTGGGCGAGCGATGACAAGTCGCCCCTGATCCTGCCCTGCTCGATCCCCTTGGGCGACGACCGCGTTGTCAATGAGCTGGCCGGACGGCTGCCTGACTATTGGCATCCGGTCATCGATTCTGATGTGGACGGGCAGGCCTCGCATGCCGGGCGCATCGACCGAGCAACGCCTCACTTGGGGGCGCTGCATGCGGCGCGTCGGGTTGCTCGGACCATCTTCGTCGGCGCGACGCCCCGGGTCGGAGGGCCGAACCAAGGCTTGGATCTGCGTCGCGTACGTCTCGGGGCCACCTTCGTCGGCGACCCGTCGGGTCCGGTGTCTGATGCGCTGAGCCGGCTCGCTGCCGAGGCGCCGTACCTGTACGTCGACCGCGACCGCTACTGGTTCGACCGGCAGCAGAACGTGACGAGAACCGCACGTGACGAGATCGAGAACCTGCTTTCGGGTGACCGTTTCCAGTTGCACGCTGAGATTGTCAGGAGGCTGCGCGAGTGGAGCGGCAGGGTTGGCATGCAAGCCGACGCCTTCGCAAGTGTCCATGTCGCTCCGGCGAGCGGCGCCGATGTGGCTGATGAGCCGCGTGCGCGCCTTGTGGTGTTGGAACCCGGGACCACACTGACTCTGAACTCCGACGATTCGCCCGCTGTGTCCACGGCGCGAGAGATACTCGAACAACGAGGTGCTGGACCGCGGCAGTACAGGAACATGCTGGTGTTCGCCGCAGCCGAGCAGCGCGCCGCTGAGGCCCTGGAACAGGCTGCAGCCGAGTTCTTGGCCTGGGAAGGCATCTGTACGCGCCAAGACGACCTGAATCTCGACGCCCAGCAGATGAACCTCGCCCGGTCGCAGCGCGAGCGGGCTGATCAGGCCACTGGATTGCGAATAGCGGAGGCCTACCGCTTCCTCCTGGTTCCCCAGCAAGAGGATCCTCGCGGTTCCGTCACGCTGGAGGTGGTCAGACTGGACGCGGACAGCGCGGCGGGAGAGCGGAACGGTCGCCGGCGCGCCGGCGACCATCAGCTCAGCGCGATGCAGCCGGTGGCGCGCATAGCCGAGAACGCTGCCCGACGGCTCGTAAACGATGGCAGCCTGGGCGCGCAGTTCCCAGCGGTCCTGCTGCGTCAGCAACTCGACGGGGTGCTGGCATCGCGCTGGGCAGAGGGCCACGTGTCGCTATCCGCGCTCTGGGAAGACATGGCGCGATACGTCTACCTGCCGCGCTTGCGTGATCAGGATGTGCTGACGTCCACGGTCGAACGCGGCCCTGAGGGCATCGCTTGGACGACCGAGGGATTCGCCGTCGCCGTTTCCTACGACGAGGCGGCCGGTCGCTACTTGGGGCTGAGCCTGCCCGGCGAGCGAACAGCGGCAGTGACTCCATCCCATCTCCTCGTTCATCCTGACTTGGCCATGCAGCAGCATGAGCGAGACCGTGAAGCAGCTGCGGGCGACGACGCCGGAGGGACGAGTGGGGATGGCGGCGACCCGGAAGGTGACCGTGGTGGTGCCTCAGGCGGGGACGACTACTTCGGCGGTGGTGCAGACGACGAAAGCGAGGGTTCCGGTTCTCAGACGGATCCGTCGCGTCCAGCCCTCAGCGTCTTTCGAGGGTCGATTGTCTTGAACCCTGATCGCCCCACCCGCGCATTCACCCAGGTCAGCGACGATGTGCTCACCCATCTCATCGGTCACCCAGATGCAGAAGTCGTCGTTCGAGTCGAAGTCGAAGTCCGCAAGCCGGGAGGCTTCGCTGGCGATCTCGTCCGCGACGTCAACGAGAACACCCGAGTTCTCGGCTTTGAGGAAGGCACCGGCTTCAGCGAGGACTAGGGACGTTCAGCCGATGGCGCCGGCTACGGCGAGTTCGACGACGCGGTCGTCGTCGTAGCCGAGGATGTCCCGCAGGACCAGGTCGTTGTGCTCGCCGAGGCTGGGTCCTGACCTGGTGACCTCGTGAGGTGACGCGCTGAGCTGCAGGCGGGGCGCCTCCACGACCATGCGGTCGTACACCGGGTGCTCCACGTTCATCCAATGGCCGCGATGGATGAGCTGCGGATCGGCCAAGCAGCCGAGACTGTTCTGGCTGGCGTGTGCGGGCACGCCCGCAGCCTGCAGCGCGGCTTCGGCCTCTCCCGGCGTGCGCCCGGCGGCCCATGCCGCGATGGCGGCGTCGATTTCTGCGCTGCGAGCGTGGCGTCCCTCCGCGTCAAGGCCGGCCAGTTCCGCCGGAACGGGCTGGCCGTCGCGGCCGAGCACCTCACACAGTGACTCCCACTGGTGTTCGGTCTCGCACACGACCGCAACCCATGGGTCTGGCGCCTCGAGCGGGTTGTCGGGGTCGGCATCTCCCGAGTGGCAGGGGTACATCGCATGGGGGCACAGGAACGCGTCCGCGTTGCCCGACCGGGTGGCAGCAACGCTGTTGACCGTGTGCTCGAGCACCTCGGTCGCAAGGAAGTGCACCGCGGCCTCGGCCTGAGCGAAGTCGAGATGCTGGCCCCGGCCCTGCGGATCGGCGTCGCGGGCGTCGAGCGCGGCCAGCAGCAGCGGCACCATGTACTGCGGGGTGACGTAGTCGGTGTAGGCGAGGAACGGTCCCGCCGGAGCCCGGTCCGGCCAGCCGGTCATCTCGTAGTAGCCGGTGATGGCACCGGCCAGATTGCCGAAGCCGGCGAATGTGGCGAGCGGTCCGGTCTGGCCCATCAGGCTGGTGCTCAGCAGAATCAGGCCCGGGTTGCGGGCCGAGAGCGTCTCGTAACCGATGCCCCAGTCGTCGAGCGTGCCAGGCGTGTACGACTCGACGTAGATGTCGGCCCATTCCGCCAGGTCGCACAGCACGTCGCGGCCCTCGGCGGTGTTGAGATCGACGGTCACGCCGAGCTTGCCCGCGTTGAGCGTGCCGTACTGGATCGAGGCATCGGGCCCCATGTCGCCCCGCAGGCCGCCGCCGCTGCCGCGTGCGGCGTCGAAACGCGCCGGCCCTTCCACCTTGACGACCGTGGCGCCGAAGTCGGCGAGCACCCGCGTCGTGAACGGCCCGGCGTACACCCACGTGGTGTCGAGCACCTTGATCCCCTCGAGGGGCCGCGGGCTCGACGGATCGCCGCCGCCGTCGCGCAGTTTCTCCGCGGCGTCCAGCAGCGCCGAGCGCGGCTTCGCCTTGACGGCCGCGGTGTGGGCGCCGAGATCCGGCGGGGTGCCGAGGGAGCGGAGTGGCGTGCGGCTGGGCTTGCACCATGCACCTGGGGTGATCACGCTGCCCCACGCAGGATCGGCGACGGCGTCCCAGTAGCCGCGTTCGGCGAAGTGCTCCACCTCGGTCAGCTCGGCTGGCGTGTACACGGGTGCCAGCAGCAGCTCGCGGCGCTGCGCTTCGGCGAACAAATCGGCGCGGGTGCGTGTGCTCGTCAAGCGGGTGATCGCGGCCTTGGTCTGCTCGAGCTGGCCCGGCGCAACCTCAGGATCGGTGAACAGGCGCATCCCGAAGTCGACCCAGTCGAGTGCCGCGAGCTCGTCGTCGCAGCAGCCGTTCACATGCACCCAGTCCATCAGCCGCTTGGTGAATCGGCCGATGGTGTCGCCGAACAGCAGCGTGATCGAGACGTAGCCGTCGGACGCTGGATAGACGAACTGCAGGTGGAAGTTGAGGAAGAGGATCCCGCCCGAGGTTCGCCGGGCTGACGGGTACTGGTTGGGCGCATGCACGATGCCGGGGAATGCCGTCTGCATCATCGCCTGCTGGGCCGAGATGTCGACGTGCTGGCCGTAGCCGCTGCGGTCGCGCTGGCGCAGCGCCAGTGCGGTGCCGACCGCTCCGTGCGAGCCGGCGTGCAGCCAGCTCTGCGGGGCCGTGATGCGCAGCGGCGCTCGGTCGGCGTCGCCGGTGATGGCGGCGCTGCATGCCGCTGCTGCGATGGTGAGGTCCGACGCTGCCCAGCCGGACTTCGGCCCGGTGCTGCCGAACGCCGTGATGGTGGTGTGCACGAGGCCTGGGTTGACGGCTGCCAGCGTGCCATGGTCGAGACCGAGTCCGGGATCGGGCGACTCGATGAGCGCGTCGGCGCCAGTAACCAGTTCCATCAGCTCGTTGCGATCGTCGATGATGCAGCTCCGAGCGCCGCGCCGCAGGTTCCACCAGCTCAGCGATGTCCCGTCGGGACCCGTCTCTCGATGGTCCCTGCCACGCCCATCGGGGCCTTCGACGAGGATCACCTCTGCGCCCAATGAGCCGAGGATCGAGGTGCACATCGCGCCCCGGTGATCGGTGAGGTCCAGCACTCGGTATGGCTTCAGCATCGCCGCGAAACTAACGCTCGCTCTCGGCGCCGACCGACGACCCGGCACCGGCGCAGATCGGGCATCGCGTCGGCGCCGGCAGCTAGCGTGCCGCCGGTGACGATTCGAGGCAAGGCGCTCATCGCCGGGGTGTACGAGCATCCCGGCCGTGAACTGCCCGACCGCACGCTGCCGCAGATCCACGCCGAGGTAGCTGCGGGCGCCCTGGCCGACGCCGGGCTGACCCTGACCGACGTCGACGCCTACTACTCGGCTGGCGACGCACCCGGCTTCGGCGCCCTGTCGATGGCGGAGTACCTCGGCCTCGACCTCACCTACATCGACGACACCGAGACCGGCGGCTCGGCGTACTTGGTCCATGTTCAGCATGCCGCTGCGGCCATTGCTGCAGGCCACGTGAATGTGGCGCTGATCACGCTGGCCGGCAAGCCGCGCACCGGCGGCGCCGGGCCGGGCGGCAGCGCTCGGTTCAGTTCCGCGCCGGAGGCATCGTTCGAGAACCAGTTCGGCATGTCGGTGCCCGGCGGGTACGCGCTGGCCGCTGCTCGGCACATGCACGAGTTCGGCACTACCTCTGAGCAGCTGGCCGAGGTGAAGGTGGCGGCCTCCACGCACGCCCAGCACAATCCGCACGCCTTCCTCCAAGACGTCGTCACGGTGGAGGAGGTGGTGTCGTCGCCGATGATCTCCGATCCGCTGCACCGGCTCGACTGCTGCGTGATCACCGACGGCGGGGGCGCCCTCGTGCTGGTCAGCGAAGCGGTGGCAGCGTCGCTCGACCGTCATTGCGTGCCCGTGCTGGGCACCGGCACCTCGATCAAGCACACCTCGGGCGGCCGCATCGACCTGACCCACACCGGCGCGTCGCGCTCAGGCCCGCTGGCGTTCGCAGAAGCCGGCGTGACGCCCACCGACATCGACTACGTGTCGATCTACGACAGCTTCACCATCACGGTGCTGATGACGCTGGAAGATCTGGGCTTCTGCGCAAAGGGCGAGGGCGGCAGATTCGTGTCCGACGGCGCCCTGCAGTCGCCCGGCGGCGTGCTGCCGTTCAACACCGACGGCGGCGGGCTGTGCAACAACCACCCGGCCAACCGCGGCGGCATGACCAAGGTGGTCGAGGCTGTGCGGCAGCTTCGCGGCGAAGCGCATGCGGCCGTGCAGGTGCCCGACTGCGAGCTGGCTTTGGCGCACGGCACCGGCGGCAGCCTCGCCACCCGCATGGGAAGCGCCACGCTTGTGATGGGCAGGTCGACGTGAGCGATCTGGGCCCATCGGGGCTGCCTGTCCCGCCGCCGAACCCGAACCTCGAGACGCAGCGGTTCTGGGATGCCACAGCCGAGGGCCGCCTGGAGCTGCCTCGCTGCGACAACTGCGGTCACGTCGTGTGGTACCCGCGGCAACGCTGTGACCAGTGCGGAAGCACCTCGGTGACCTGGTTCGAGGCGTCGGGGCGAGGCACCGTGTACAGCTGCACGGTCACCCGTCGCATCCCGGGCTCCTGGCGGGCGGCAGCGCCGTTCGTGCTGGCCTACGTCGAGCTCGACGAAGGCCCCCGGGTGGTCACCAACATCGTCGGCTGCGACCCCGAGACGGTCCACATCGGCCAGGCCGTGCAGGCCGTCTTTGACCCCACCCCCGACGGCCCCGCACTGCTCCGCTTCACACCGGCCTGACCGCCGTTCGGCGGGAGCGCCGGAGTCAGACTTCGAGCATCAGCGTCACCGGGCCGTCGTTGGTCAGCTCGACCGCCATCTCGGCCCCGAACGAGCCAGTGGCCACGGTGGCGCCCAGGCGACGCAGCTCGGCGACCAACTCGTCGATCAGCCCGGTGGCCTGATCGGGCGCTGCCGCGGCCACAAACGACGGCCGGCGGCCCTTGCGAGTGTCGCCGTAGAGCGTGAATTGGCTCACCACCAGCACTTGGCCGCTGGTTTCGGCCACCGACCGGTTCATCTGGCCGTTGTCGTCGGCGAAGATGCGCAGGTTCCAGATCTTGCCGGCGAGCTTGTGCGCCGACTCAGTGCTGTCGTCGTGCGTCGCGCCCACCAGGCAACACAGCCCCGGACCGATCTCGCCGATCACCTCGCCGTCGACTCGCACCCGGGCCTCGGCGGCCCGCTGCACCAGTGCTCGCACGCGCTCAGGGAATGATCGCGTCGACTTCGATCTCGATGACGAGGTCGGGATGGATCAGCCCCGACACCTCGACAAGCGTCGACGCCGGCCGGATGTCGCCAAACACCTCGCCGTGGGCGCGAATGAAGTCGTCGAGCATCCCGATGTCGGTGACAAACGAGCGGGTCCGCACCACGTCGCTCATCTGCGCCCCCGCCTCTGCCAGCGCCTGCTCGATGACGCCCAGCGTGTAGATGGCCTGCCCGTAGCAGTCGCCCGGGTGCGCCACGCCATCGGGGCCCAGCGACGTGCTGCCCGATACCGCTACCCAGTCGCCGAGCCGCACAGCCCGCGAGTAGCCGGCCACGGGCTCCAGCGGCCCGCCGCTCGAGATGTTCTGTCGTTCACTCATGCCCACATTGTGGGCTGCGCGAGCATCGCGCGCTGAGCCAGGTGCATCGGCGGCGAACTGGCATATCGGTCCCAAAGTTGAACTGTTCGATTAGTTTGGCGCGAACTCAACAAACTCGCCTTCCAAGCGAACTGGATGGCGCGCACCGAACTTGGAGACGCTCTCATGCCGGGCCGTCCGACGCATCTGCAGGTGTACGAACGGCTCCAAGTACAGGTCACCGAGCTCCGGGAGAACCTCGGCGGGTTGCCGCTGCCCGAAGAGGCCTCCGACATCTGGCGCGGCATCTGGTATGCGGAAGCACACCACTCGACTGCGTTGGAGGGCAACACCTTGGTGCTCAGGCAGGTAGAGCAGTTGCTTGGAGAGGGTCGGGCAGTCGGCAACAAGGATCTGGGGGAGTACCTAGAGGTCAAGGGCTACGGCGATGCCGCCGAGTGGGTGTATTCGCAGGCAACGCGCCCGGCGGGCCTCGGGGAGCATCGGCAAGTCATGACGCTCGGCGAAGTCCGTGAGATTCACCGCGCGGTGCTGGCGCCCGCTTGGGAGGTGTCGCCGCATCCGGACGCCACACCAGCGGAGTCTCCCGGCAACTATCGCCGTCACGACATCCGGCCGTTCCCAGACGGGATGACGCCCGTCTCGTGGCCGCTAGTTGGTGCGGAGATGGCCGAGTGGGCGAAGCAGGTCAACCTGCTCGATTCGGGTGCGCTCGCGTTCCCGGAGACGTTGGCGGCGGCACATTGCCGCTTTGAGCAGATACACCCCTTCCTTGATGGCAACGGAAGGACGGGGCGGCTGGTGCTCAATCTGGTGCTCGTCCGGCTCGGTTTCCCGCCAGCGATCATCTACAAGCGGGATCGCGACCGGTACCTGCGAGCGCTTCGCAAGGCTGACGACGGCGATCCTGGCCCTCTGGGAGCGATGCTTGCCCGATCGATGCTGGACAGCCTCTACCGGTTCGTGCTGCCCGCGGTGGCGGGCCCCGCCCGTCTCGTGCCGCTGGAAGCGCTGGCTTCGAGCGAGATCAGCGATGTTGCGCTGCGCGGCGCGGCAAATCGTGGACGGCTACAAGCGACACGCGGCAGCGATGGCCGCTGGCGGAGCAGTCGTAGATGGGTCGACGAATACCTCGCATCGCGCTATCGACGCACACCGCGCTGAACCCTGAATGCGGCGCTTCGGCCGCTGCATGCCTGAGCGATCTGTGAGCAAACTCCATCGCTGACGTCTGCCCAATCGTCGACCCGTAACTCGCCTCTGGTGGGCAACCGGCTTGCGAAACGCATGCGACCCCGGGCGTTTCCGAACTCGCCATGGCTTGGGTTGAGGCCAACCGTCACGATCTGAGCATGCGAGCCGTAGCGCCGTCAGGCGAGGGCGCCGGCTATGACGAGTTCGGCGATCTTGTCGCCGTCGTAGCCGAGGATGCCTTCGAGCACTTCCATGTTGTGCTCGCCGAACATCGGGCCGCCCCACAGCGGCCGGCCGGGCGTGCGTGACAGCTCGAAGTTGCTGTTCTCGACCCAGGTGTGGCCGTGCTTGGCGTGCGGTACCGACAGAAAGTGATCGCGGGCCACGATCTGCGGGTCGGCCATGAGATCTGCAGCATCGCTCACACGGTGGGCGGGCACGTCTGCCGCTTGGAGCGCCGTCTCGATGTCGGCTGCCGCCTGAGGCTCTGTCCATGCGGTGATTGCAGCGTCGATGGTCTCGGCGTGCGCTCGACGGCTTTCCGCATCGAGGCCTGCAAGATCCCCATCGGCGCTGGCGCTCAGCGTGTCCAGCGCCTGTGCCAGATGGGCGTTGCCGGTCGCAGCCTCAGCGAGCAGTGCCGCCAAGGCGCCCCACTGGGCCTCGGTCTCACAGGCAATGGCCACCCAGCGGTCGTCGCCTGCTGCGGGGTACACGCTGTGGGGGCACATGTGGCGGTCGGCGTTGCCGGCCCGGCCCGCGGTGCGGCCGTTGATCTCCTCGTCGGCGAACTCGGTTGCCAGGAAGTGCAGCGCCCCCTCCATCTGGGCGAAGTCGATGTGCTGGCCCCGCCCGGTGCGGTCGCGCTCGGCTAGTGCGGACAGGATCAGCATCACGCCCAGCTTCGGCGAGATGTAGTCGGTGTAGGCGGTGAACGGACCCGCCGGGATGCGGTCCGGCCATCCGGTCACCGGGTAGAAGCCGGCGATGGCTGCCGCCATCGTGCCGAAGCCGGCGTACATGCGCATCGGCCCGGTCTGGCCCATCAGGCAGCTCGAGAACATGACCAGCTCAGGGTTCACCTCGCGCAGCACGTCGTAGGTGAGGCCCCAGTTCTCCATGGCCTTCGGCGAGAACGACTCCGTGAGCACGTCGCACCACGCCACGAGATCGAGGATCACCTCGCGGGCCTCGGGCAGCGACAGGTCGAGCGTCAGGTCCATCTTCCCAGCGTTGATCGAGTGGAACTGCAGGGCGTTCTCCTGCCCGCCCTCCTCGCCGATGAACGGGTGAACGCCGCGCAGCACGTCGGGCTTCAGCTCGCTCTCCACCTTGACCACCGTGGCGCCGTAGTCGGCCAGCGTGCGCGTGGCGCCCGGGCCTGCCAGCGCCCACATGAAGTCGAGGATCTTGACGTCATCGAGCGGGCGCTCCATCTGCTGCCCCGCAGGTGCGGTCTCTGCTCCTGGGCGCGCGGTGATCGCCGGCCCGGCGGAGCTGCCGCTGCGGAGGTAGTGGGCCGTGTGCTCACCGAGCCGCGGGGCCACCGGCAGTTCGGCCAGCGGTTCGCCAGTGGTCTTGGCGAGCGCGCCGCAGAGCCGCACCGGTGCCGGGCCATCGGCACGCGGCATCTCGACCTGCTGCCAGTAGTCGCGCACGTCGAGGTGCTCGAGGGCGAGCACGTCAGCCGTGGTGGTGATCGGCGCGATGAGCAGGTTGTCGGTCAGCGCCCGTTCCAGCAGCTCGGCTTTGGTCTTGGTGGCCACGAACGAGGTCAGCGCCTTGATGGCCTGATCGAACGTGTCCATCGACTCGCGGCCCTCCACGATGGCCATGCCGAAGTCCACCCAGTCCTTGTCGCGCAGCTCGGGCTCGCAGAACCCTTCCTCGCAGGCCCATGACAGGATCCTGCTCGTGAACGGGGCGATCATCGGACCGAACAGGAACGTGACGGTCACGTAGCCGTCGGCGCATTCGTACACCCAAGGGATCAGGAAGCCGCCCAGGTTCACCGCTCCAGGCAGCCGCACCGGCACTTCGCCGCCGGTGAGCACCGCCATCATCTGGAATTGCGTGCAGTCCACGAACGACTGCTGGGCCGACGTGTCGACGTGCTGGCCCAGCCCGGAGGTCTGCCGTTCGTGCAGCGCCACGAGGATCGCGCCGGCGGTGTCCACCGCAGCGTTGTGCCAGGTCTGCGGCGGCCCGATGCGCACCGGCGCCCGGTCGCGGTCGCCGGTCAGCGACATCGTGCCGCTCGAAGCGGCGATGGTGAGGTCGGTAGCGGCCCAGCCGGTCTTGGGGCCCGTTTCGCCGAACGGCGTGATGGCCGCGGTCACCAGCTGCGGGCTGGTTGCGCGCAGCGCATCGAGGTCGACGTCGAATGCGCCGCACGAGATCACCGCATCACAGCCGGCAGCCAGCTCGGCTATCTGCGCCGGGTTCTCGACGACCACCGAGTGCTTGCCCCGGTTGTAGACGAGGAACTCGATGGAGCGCTCGGGGTCGGCGATGTCATCGACATACGGTCCACGGTGTCGGGTGCGGTGCCCGCTGGGCGGCTCGCAGAGCACCACCTCGGCGCCGAGCTGAGCCAGCAGCATTCCGGCGAGATGGCCCCGGTCGTCGGTCAGATCCAGTATCCGGTAGCCGTCCAGCACCTCGGTATGCCCCCAGTGGTCGCCAAAGAGCCGGAGTGCCCGGCTGAATCCCGCAAACTCTGCCAGAACCGCTCACCGCATGCGTGCCATGTCGTCAATGCACACGCAGTCGGCTTGGCAAAACACCGACGCGGAACAACATCGCGGCCGAGTGCCAGAGCGTTACGTTTCTCGCATGACATTGCTTCATGCGCAGGGGCGAGCGCGGGGCTCATCCCGCTCGTTGAACTCTTCAGGGACGCGGTTCCTCCGCGGCTGGCGACTGGTGACAGCAACGCTGGCTGTGCTGCTGCTGATGGCGGCGTGCGGCAGCGACACCTCCACCGATGAGCCGGCACCCGACGAACCTGCATCCGAGTCTGCGACCACTCTCGCGCCCGACAGCGGGGAAAGTTCCAGCGGCGGCACGCTCGTGCTTGCGGTCGAGCAATGGCCCGAGTGCATCAACCCCGTCACCTCGTGTGCCAATGCCACCTGGACGATCTGGTCGGTGCTCATCCACTACCTGCCCAGGCTCATGGAGCTCGACCAGAGCAACACGTATGTCGCGTCGTCGTTGCTGGTCGAAGAACCGACCGTGGCGAACGGCGGCCTCGTCACCGCAGACGACGGCACGTTCACGCTTACCTACCGGCTGAACCCCGACGCGGCCTGGAGCGATGGCGAGCCCATCACCAGCACAGATGTCTGGTTCAGCTGGCGCGCCGGGCTCGACACCACGGGCACGCTCAGCACCATCGGTCTGGATCTCATCACCGAGATTGACCATTCCGATCCGCATACGGCCGTCATCACGTTCAGCGAGCCGTACGCGCCGTGGCCGACGCTGTTCGGCGGCTTGCTGCCGGCGCACGAGCTGGGTCCCGACACCGATATCGCCGACAAGTGGAACGACGAGATCACCGTCTCGGGTGGGCCGTGGATCCAAGAAGAATGGAATCAGGAGCAGCACATCCTGGTGCCCAATCGCACGTACTGGGACACCGAGCGCATCCCGCAGGTGGACCGTGTGGTGATGGTGCCCCGCGAGGACACCGACTCGGAACTGCTGGCCCTGCAGACCGGCGAAGCCATGGCCGCCTTCCCCCAGCCGTTTCCCGGTGCCCGCGAGCGGATCACCGGTGATCTGACCTACAAGGTCGCTGCGGGCACCTACATGGAAGGCCTCTGGATCAACCAGGACGCGCCCGACCGCCGCTTCGACATGACGCGCAACGTGCGCCAAGCCGTCGCCTATGCGCTGGATCGCGAGCGCATCGCCGAAATTGCGCTTGGCACGATCACCGCCGACCCGCCGGTCCTGCAGTGCACTGGCTGGAATCCCGGGTTCGGCCCCTGGTGCCAGGACGACTTCGCCCGCTACACGCAGGATGCGGCCAAGGTCGCCGAGCTGCTCGAGGCCGAGGGCTGGACACGACCCGACCCCGACGGCTTGTGGAAGAACGCCGAAGGCGAAGAGCTTGTGCTGGCATGGAACACCGTCGCCGGCAACAACCGGCGCGAGGACGTGCAAGCGCTGGTCGTCGACATGACCGCTCCGCTGGGCATCGGCTGGGAGATCATCAACTACGACCCGGGCGAGCTGTTCCAGAATCGACTGCCGGCGCTGAACTTCGGCCCGGTGGCGCTCTTCGCGAACAGCACCAACCCGGATCCCTCCGTAGCCAATCTCTACGACATCGACGGCATCCCCACCGAGGAGAACGAGTACACGGGTCAGAACTTCACGGCCTACCGCAGCCAGCAGGCCAGCGACTTGGCGTTCGCGATTGATGCCGAAGTGGACCCAGCAGCCCGCTTGGAGCTGGTTCGCGAGTTAAGCCAGATCCTGGCGGCCGATGTGCCGTGGATCCCGCTGTACATGCTGCCCAACATGATCATCTGGGATCCCAATGCGGTATCGGGACCGGGCGCCTATGTGTCGAGTCCCTACGGCGGATTCTTCGACATGTTCGACTGGACCGTGCACGTCGAATGAACGCATAGCCCGCGAACGGGCTGGCAGGCTCAACATCGTGGCGCGCTACGTGCTGACACGGCTCGCGACGACGGTCCCGATCCTGCTGGCCATCTCGTTCGCCGTGTTCTGGGCGGCGAATCAGGTCTCGGATCCAACGGTCGCGCTCACGGTGAATCCCCGCATCGCGCCAGAGGACATCACCAGGTACCGCGAACACCTCGGGCTCGGTGATCCGATCCTGAGCCGATACCTGCAGTGGCTCGGGGACTTCGTGCAAGCCGATCTTGGCATCTCGCTGGTGCGCAACGGTGCGGATGTATGGCCCATCGTGCGCACGGCGTTGGTGAACACGCTGGTGCTGGTGAGCTTGGCGGTCGCGCTCTCGCTGGTCGCGGGAATCGCAATCGGCGCGATCTCGGCCATCCGTCGCGGCTCGTTCATCGACTACTTGGCCACCACGGTCTCGTTCCTGGGGATTTCCATCCCGGTGTTCTGGCTGGGCCTCATGCTGCAGCTGTTCTTCGGCTTGTACCTCGCAAACTGGCTGGGGATCGGTCCACCGCTGCTTCCGACGGCGGGACTATACTCGCCTGGCCAGCAGGGCTTCGACCTCGCCGACCGAGTGCGACATCTGGTGCTGCCCACGATGGCGCTGTCGCTGCAGCTCATTGCCGTCTACAGCCGCTATATGCGGGCCAGCCTGCTTGATGTCATGAACTCGGATCACGTCCGCGCTGCTCGTGGACGAGGCCTGCCGGAACGCACCGTGGTGGTTCGTCACGGCGTGCGCAATGCGCTGCTCCCCGTGACTGCGCAGGCCGCCACCGATGCTGGTCAGCTGGTCGGCGGGCTGGTGGTGACCGAGCTCGTGTTCCAGTACCCGGGCATGGGCCGGTTGTTCGTCGACGCCCTCTACGGCGGCGACTACCCCGTGCTGTTGGCCTCCGTGATGATCGTTGCAACAGCGGTTTTCTTGGTGAACCTCGCAGGCGATCTCTCCTATGGCGTCCTCGACCCCAGGATCAGGCGTGGCGCTCGCTGAGCACGAGCTCGCAGAGCGCCCGTTGATGGCAGCCTGGCGGCGCTTCGCCAGCCGTCGCGTGTCGGTCGTAGCGCTCGTTGTGCTCGTGATCATTGCCGCGGCAGTCGCCGGTGCCGACCTGATCGCCCCCTTCCGGTCAGGAGAGCAGCATCTCGATCATGTGCTGGCGCCTCCCGGGGCCGATTTCCTGCTCGGGACCGACACTTTGGGTCGGGACACGCTGAGCCAGACGCTGTATGCCGGCCGGATCTCGCTCGTCATCGGCATATCGGTGGCGCTCATCGCCTCGCTGCTCGGCACGACCGTCGGCGTGGTCGCCGGCTATCTGGGCGGACGCATCGATGCCGTGTTGATGCGTTTCACCGACACGCTGCTCGCGCTGCCGCTGCTCATGATGATCATCCTGCTGGCGCGCATCTTGGGCGACAGCGCCGCTGATGTCGTGTTGGTGCTGTCGCTGCTGGGGTGGATGGCGCTGGCCCGCATCATCCGGGCGAAGACGCTGGCGCTGCGCGAGCAGGAATTCGTTGTGGCGGCCAGCTCGATGGGCGCAAGCACCACGCGGATCATGGTTCGCCACCTGCTGCCAAATCTGGTCGGTGAGATCTCTGTCGCGGTATCGCTCGCAGTCGCTGGTGCAATTCTGGCCGAGTCAGTGCTGAGCTTCCTGGGCTTGGGGGTCAGCTCTGCCCACACGCCGACATGGGGAAACATGATCGGAGGCAACGAGGGCTTCATGACCGTTGAGCCATGGCTGGTGTGGGCGCCCGGATTGGCCATCGTCATCACCGTGTTGGCCGTGAATTACGTCGGCGACGGCCTGCGCGATGCGTTTGACGTGCGAGGTGAAGGCCGCAGCTGACGGTCGCTCCGAGCGCCGTCGCGGGGTGCAAGTACCGGGTCGCGCCGATAGACAGCGGGCCGCAATTCCACCACTTGAGGGCTTTTGTGTGCTGAGGTGGTACCCCGAATCGTTTCAGAGAGGAACTGGACTGTGGCGAACAAGGCAGAGACCATCAAGGCAGTAGCCGCCGAGGCCGGTGTGACTGCGAGCGACGCAGAGCGGACGCTGTCGGCATTCTTCGATCTCGTTGCAGCCGAAGTGAAGGCCGGCGGCAAAGTGACCTGGCCGGGATTCGGCTCGTTCTCCATGTCGGAGCGTGGTGCCCGTATGGGCCGCAACCCCCAGACCGGCGAGTCCATCGAGATCGGCCCGAGCCGCTCGCTGAAGCTGGCCACCGCTGCGGCCATGAAAAAGCAGCTGATGAGCTGAGCTGACGCTCAGTTCAGCGGCGCCGATTGCGGCGCCACACCATCCCTGCGGCGCATCGTCGCCATGCAGATGCATGCAGTGAGGGCAAGTGCAGCGATGACCGAATAGGTCGCGCTGAAGCTGCCCGTCCGATCGGCGAGCCAGCCGCTCGCGGCCGGTCCGATGACCGACGCGGGTCCATAGAACATCGTCATCGAGCCGAGCACCGCGGCGAACGTGCGGTCGGACACGTGATCGCTCACGAACGTCGCGGTGAGCGATGGGAACGAGAATGACGCTGCGCCGAAAATCACCACGGCGACGATGATCGCCGCGCCGGGCGCACGCGTCGCCAGGACCACGGCAGCGCCGGAGCTCAAGGCCATGACCGTGGCCATGGTCAAGGGTCGCCCGATCCGATCGCTGAGCCGTCCAAAGGCCAGCGCTCCCACAATCGAACCCGCGCCCATCCACGAGAACATGAGCGTCGCGGCGGTGCGGCTGAATTCGTGATCGCCCTCCAGCGCTCGCCCCAAGAAGTTCGCGAACGAGGACGTCATGTAGGCGAATGCCATGTATGCCGCGACCGCGCGTTTCCACCCGTGAATCCGGAACAGTGCCCCGAAGCCGCCGGCACCGGCCACCCGCTCGGTGCGTCGAGCTCGGACGAAGACCGACAAGGCCGCAAGCAGCACCACCGACAGCGCAGCCTGGGCCACCCAGACGGGCCGCCAGATCGCATCGTCGGCTGCAATGCTGCGCAGGGCAGCGGTAGCGATGGGCACGCCGATGAGCGCGGCGCCCATGGTGGCGGTGAGCGTGCCGAGAGCGGCGCCGCGGCGGCTCGCCGGCACACCTTCGCTGGCGATCACTGGCGCCGTGAGCCAGATGCCGCCGCCGCCGAGACCGGCCAATGCAGTCCCGATCACCACGGCAGTCGGGCCCGACGCCGTGCCGATCACCGCAAGGCCGACGGTGGACGTGACGATGCCGGCGCGCAGCAGGGTGAACGGTTCGATTCGGCCGGCAGTGAATGTGACGATGATCACCCCGGTGAAGTAGGCGCCCATGTTGGCCGAGCCGAGCGCGCCGATGAGCGTGTCGCTGAGGTCGAGATCGTCGGCCATGGCGGGCACCAGCACCCCGACTGTGGCCCGGCCGAAGACATGTGACACCACTCCCGACAGAGCCACCAGCACGACCCGTCCCCAGCGGACGCGCTCGCGCCGGGTGCTCCCGACCTCGCTGGGTACCGCTGCGCTAGATGCGGCCTGGCCCGAAGTGACCTCGAAGACGTCGGGCAGGCGGCCCATCTGCGCGGAGGCGGGGTTCAGTGCCCCGGCGTGAACCTGATCGGCAGTGTCGATGGCCCCCAGATGCCGTTGGACACCGGTTTCCATTCCACGTCGCCGTCGAGACGCAAGTCCGGCATTCGCTTCGCGACGGCCTTGAGGGCCTCCTGCAGCTCGGCTCGTGCCAGGAACGCGCCGAGGCAGTAGTGGATGCCGCTGCCGAAGGTCATGTGCGGCGCACTCGACCGGCGCGTGATGTCGAAGCGCAGCGGCTGATCGAACTGCGTCTCGTCATGATTGGCGGCGGTGAAGCTGGGGAAGATCAGCGTGCTGGCCGGGAACTCGATGTCGCGGTACACGAGATTTTCGCTGGCGTAGCGGGCGGTGCCCCGGATGGCGCCGAAGTGCCGCATGACTTCTTCGGCAGCCAGGGGCGCGAGCGACGGCTCGTCGCGCAGCAGCCGGAGCTGGTCGGGACAGCGGGCGAACAGCTCCACAGCGCAGGCAAGCTGATTGCGCGTGGTGTCGGTGCCGGCGAGCAGTACGGCGTTGGCCAGCGACTGCATCTCCTCAGTGCTCAGCCGGTCGCCTTCCTCCTCCGCGGCGATGAGGTCCGAGAGCAGGTCATCGCGAGGTTCGGCGCGCCGCTCGGCAATGAGCTTGGACATGTAGGCGCCCATCTCGTCCTGCGCGGCCATGATCGTGTGCAGGTCGCGTGCCAGGTTGCCGTTGAACACCCGGAAGATGTCGGTGGCGAGGCGGCTGAACAGCTCCCAGTCGTCGCGAGGGGCGCCCAGCAGCTCGCAGATGATCGGAATGGGGTACGGCTCGCAGACCTCAGTGACGAAATCGCCGTGCCCGCGGGCACACAGCGGGTCGAGCAGCTCATCGATGACCTCAGCCATGAACGGGCGCAGCCGTTCGGCGGCCTTGGGAGTGAACGCCGGCCCGACGAGCCGGCGCAGCCGCTGGTGCTCGTCGCCCTCCATGCCCAGGATGTTCTGCCCGCTGCGACGGTTCCACTCGGCGTCGTCGACGCCTTGCATCTGGGCGATGAGGCCGATGGCGCTGAACCAGCGCTTGTCGCGCAGCATGGCGGTCACGTCAGCGTGACGGGTGATGACGTAGCCCAGCGGGGTGCGGGCGATCCAGTTGCGCTCAGCGAGCCCGATCAGCGCCTCTCGCCTCTCGTCCTCGTCTTCATCGCCTCCGAGACCGACCTCAGGCATGTCGACATCGGCAACAAGTGTGGCCATGGCCGCACCCTAACCAGCCCGCCTGCGGCGCCGAACAGAAGCCCACGAGATCGGGTCGAGGCCGACGCTGGTGGTCGCTGCCGAGGCCGCGGGGTGGGCACGAAGCTGAGCACAGCGCCGTTTGGCAGCCGTACCATTCGCCCGATGAGCGAGACAACAGACAACGGGAGCGGGACGGTTGCGGCGGAGCGGCACGGCGACGTGCTGCTGGTCCGCGTGGACGACGGCAAGGCCAATGCCTTCTCGGTGCCGATGCTTGCGGCGCTCGATGCCCAGATCGACATTGCCGAGGCAGACGATGAGATCGGGGCGGTGGTCATCGCCGGCAATGACCGGGCGTTCTTCGCGGGCTTCGATCTCAACGTGATCCGCGGCGGTGACCGTGCTGCGATCGGCGAGTTGGTCTCGGCGGGCGGCGCGATGGTGCGGCGCGCCTATGGCGCATCGGTGCCGGTGGTGGCGGCCTGCACCGGCCACGCGGTCGCCGCCGGCGCCTTGTTGCTGCTCGGCTGCGATCACCGCGTCGGACCCGATGCGCCGGTCAAGATCGGCCTGAACGAAGTGGCGATCGCGCTGACGCTGCCCGACTGGGCCATGACCATCTCCAAGGAACGGCTGTCGCGCCGTCACCTGCAGCGCTGCGTGGCCAACGCCCGCTTGCTCGACGGCAGCGGGGCGGTCGAGGCCGGCTACTTGGATGAAGCCGTCAACCCAGATGCCGTGGTGGACAGGTCGCTCGAGGTCGCTGCGGAGCTGGCAGAGACGCTCGATGCCCGCGCCTACGCCGGCACCGTGCGGGCGCTGCGCGGCGGTGTGCTCACCGAAATGGACGCTTCGGTCGAGCGGGATCGGGCAGCGGCGGCTTGAAACAGAAATGACAGCCAGCGACATGGGGGCTGAGTGATGAAGGCAATCGTCTTCGACGAGCACGGCGATATCGACGTGCTGGCGTATCGAGACATCGACACGCCCGAGCTGCAACCGGACGAGGCCCGGGTAGCGGTGCGGGCCTGCTCGCTCAACTACCACGACGTGTTCACCCGCCGGGGCATGCCCGGCATCAAGGTGCCGCTCCCCGGCATCCCCGGCTGCGACGCCGCCGGGCAGGTTGCCGAGCTCGGGTCCGACGCGGAGGGATGGTCGGTGGGCGACCGGGTGCTCGTTGACCCTGTGCGGTGGGACCGCGGCACCGGCAAGTTCTCCATGATCGGCGACACGCTGTGGGGTGCGTACGCCGAGTACGTCGTGGTGGCAGCGAGCCAGCTGATCCCGCTGCCCGACGACGTCTCCTACGAGGACGCTTCGTGCCTGCCGGTGGCCTACGGCACGGCACACCGGATGATGATCACCCGTGGCGAGGTCGGACCCGATGACACGGTGCTGATCCTGGGCGCCAGCGGGGGAGTGGGCACCAGCGCGCTGCTGATCTCGAAGATGCGCGGCGCCAAGGTGATCGCCGCCGCAGGAACCGACGAGAAGTGCCAGCGCCTCGCCGACCTCGGTGCCGACGAGACCATCAACTACTCCGAGGTCGACATCGCCCGGTACTGCCGCGAGCAGACAGGCGGCCTGTTCGGCGGGGGCGGCTACGACGTGGTGGTCAACTTCACTGGCGGCGACACTTGGGCCCGCTCGCTGCGATGCGTGCGCCAGGGCGGGCGCGTGCTCACCTGCGGTGCCACGGCCGGCTACGACCCGCCGACCGACCTGCGGTTCATCTGGACTGCCGAGATGGACATCCGAGGCTCCAACGGCTGGCAGCGCAGCGATCTCGACGAGTTGCTGCGGATGGTGCAGACCCGCGAGCTGGTGCCGGTCATCGATTCGCTGGTGCCGCTGCCTGACGGCGTGGAAGCGCACCGGGCCATGGAGGAGCGTCGCTTCTTCGGCAAGATCGTCATCACCGCCGACGCGCCGGCCTGAGCATCGCTGCCGTGCCCGACGACGGGAGTCCCCCGGCCGACGGAGGCGACACCGATGACGTAGGCGTCATCGACTTCCGGTTCCGACCCATCGGAGCACGCAGCTGGACGCCTGAGACCACCTATCACTACCTCGAGCGGATGGGCCTTGAGCCATGCCCCAGCTTCGAGGCACAGTCTCGCGACCTGATGTTCGCCGAGATGGACGAGGCCGGCATCGCGCTGGGCGTGATCGGTGTACCGGGGCCGACGGGCATCCGCGGGCTGGACCCCACCGGTTCCGCCGAGATCCGCCAGATCGTCTCAGAGCATCCAGATCGGTTCGTGGGGTTCGGCTCGGTCGAGCCCAGCGACGTCGAGGCCGCCGTATCAGCCGTCGGTGAGCTGGCCCGGCAGGGCATGCGCGGCGTCACCGTCGATCCGTCCACCGCCCAGATCAGCCGCCGGTTCGACGATCGCGACCTGTACCCGATCTACGAGGAGGCGCAACGCCTGGGTCTCATCGTGTCCACCACCATGAGCTGCCTGCTCGGGCCGTACCAAGACGACTGCCGCCCCGAGTACGCCGATCACGTTGCCACCGACTTCCCCGGCCTCACCATCTCGATCCAGCACGGCGGTTGGCCGTACGTACGCGAAGCGCTGGGCGTGGCCTACAAGCAGCCCAACGTCGTGATCGTGCCGGGCCAGTACGTCCACTACGGCTTCCCCGGCTCCGAGGACTACGTGACCGCGCTGGCCCGCCAGCTTCCCGACCAGATCCTGTTCGGCAGCGTCTATCCCAACTGTGGCCCGCTCACCGACCTGCGCCGCATCGTGACCGGCTGGGAACTGCCGCCGCACATCGAGCGCAAGTATCTGCGCGACAACGCCGCGCGAGTCCTCGGCCTCTGAATGCGCCGCGGGCCTCAGGGCACTCGCATTGCCGGACCGCAACGCGGGAGACAAGCCAAACTTGACCGACTCATGGCTTGCATGACGGGCTCTCACGAATCTGATGGCTGATCGCGTGCCGACAGATCCAGGAATCAGGAGAGCGGGGAACGGAATTCAGGAGGTTCCATGACGAACAAGGTGGAGCTCATCACGGCCGTTCGTCCGCGAACCCGACGTGCCGCGGAATTCGCGGTGATGGCGGAAGAAGCGGGCTGGCATGGCATCGGGTTTCTTGACAATCAGAATCTCTGCGGAGATGTGTATGTCTGTCTGGCGTTGGCGGCCGCAGCGACCGAGCGGATCCAGCTGAGCACCGATGTGACGAACCCGGTGACCCGTCACCCGGCCGTGACGGCCGGGGCGATCGCAAGCATTCAGGAGGTGTCAGGGGGGCGTGCGTCGCTGGGAATCGGCCGGGGCGACTCGGCGCTGGCGTTTGTGGGGCACGCTCCCGCGTACACGAGGCTGCTGGAGAGCTACCTGAAGGCGCTGCAGGCCTATCTGAGGGGGGACAGCGTGGCATTTGGCGAACTGACACCTTGGTGGCGCGAGATGGCGCCACCCGTCGATGCAGTCCAAGTTGCAGACGCATCTGACGAGAGCCGACTCAGATGGATCGATTCACAGGACGAGAAAGTGCCCGTGTACGGCGCTGCGACCGGTCCGAGGGTGATCGGGACGGTGGCCAAACACGCCGACATCGTCATGTTTGCTCTCGGAGCAGACATCGAGCGACTTACATGGGGGTTGGAGCAGGCCCGAGCCGTGCGTCGCGAGGCAGGCCTGGACCCGGACGGCGCGCGGTATGGCGCATACCTGAATGTCGTCTGCCATTCGGAGTCCGAGTCTGCTCCCGACACGATCCCGTTCTTGGACACGTTCGTGCGCTTCTCGACGCTGCACGGCAAGACACACGGTCCGGCCACGAAGGCGGCGAAGGAACTCTTTGCCAGTGCGCACGAGGGGTACCGCATGTGGGACCGCGGCCCATCGCTCGACGTGTCTGCGGAATTCGTCGACCGGTTCGCGATCGTCGGGCCGCCGGACACCTGCATTGGACGCATCCAAGAAATAGTCGACTTGGGAATCGACCGGGTCGTGGTGATGGGCCCGACCGTGGACGACACCGACGATGCCCCGAAGCGGTATGCGGAACTGATGGTCCGCGAAGTGCTGCCCGCGTTGGCGAACTGAGGCCTCGTCGTTCAGGTCAGGCCGGCGGTGGCGTCGAGTTTGCCCCCGTCAGGCACAGAGGGAACGCCCAAGATGGAGGCGGCCATCCAGCCGCCGCCGACCGCCAGGGTTGTGCCGGTCACGTAGCTCGCCAAATCCGAGACCAGGAACAGTGCCGCTTTGGCGACTTCGTCGACCGTTCCGAGGCGCTTGGTCGGGATCAGGCCCTCGCGCGTCCTCTCCTGCCGCTCGGGTGTGGCAGGGATACGCGGCGTGGCGATGCTCCCGGGCGCTATCGCATTGACGCGGATGTGGTGCGGTGCCCATTCGACGGCCATCGATCGCACCAAGTTCACGAGACCGGCCTTCGCCACGCCGTAGGAGGCGTGATTGGGAGCGGATTGCAGCCCGGCTACCGACGAGACGCACGTCATCGCGCCGGGCGTACCGCGGGCGATCATCGAGCGGGCCGCTTCACGCGCGATGAGGAAGAAATAGCGCAGGTTGAAGTGCTGGTCGCGGTCCCACTGCTCGGGCTTCATGTCGACGAGCGGGGCGAAAGATGCTTGGCCGACGGTCGCCACCAGGACGTCGAGTCCTCCGAGCGCGGCCTCGGCCCGCTCGACAATTCGGGGCACCTGATCATCGTCGAGCACGTCGCCGACTATCGGCGCGCTGGGCTGGCCCATGTCGGCGACCTCGGCGGCGACCCGCTCGGCGCTCCCGCCCTTGATGTCGGCAACGGCGACACCGCAGCCGACTTGCGCCAGGAGCCTCGCGGTGGCTTCGCCCATGCCTTGCCCCCCGCCGACTACCAGCGCCTTCTTGCCTTCGAGCTGAAAGAGCGATGTGTCCATGGCATTTTTCCTGTCCATCTCACATAAATCGGCCGATAGCTGCAACCCTACGGTCCACCGCTATCTGCGCTCTACTTCGACAGTGATGATGTCGATGCCGGAGTACTGCCGGTGGCGCACTGTCGAGGCGAAGTGGCTCAGAAGGCGCAGCGAGAAGGCCCCCTCGTGGGATGCCTCGAATCGTTCGCTCAGGAAGGTCAGCCGGTCTTCGAGATTCTCTGCATCCAGCGACGCTCGCAGCTCCAGTTCGATCTTGGCCGGTGCAGGCTGCGCGATGACAACGAGGCGGGGCTGAGACTTCTCCTCGCTGGCTTCGATGAGGCTCAGCAGTGATTCCTCCCCGACGAGGCGCAGCCGATTCGCCGACGCTTCGTTCCAGCCGACGCTGGCGGCAACCTCCGACAGGAAGCCGTCGACCTCCCGCAGCGCCTCCGCCTTGAGCTCGGCTTCGAGCCTGCTGCGCTTGCGACCGCTCAGCTCGATGTACGCGGTCAGCAAGAGCGCTGTCAGCGTGCCGAGGATCATGCCGTTGCCGAGCAACGCCCCCCAAGCACCCCCGATGATCGACTCCATCAGATTGTTGCCGTGCAGGCTGGCGCCGATGCCGATGGAGACGCCCACGATCACAGCCTTCTGCGGTGCGATGCCGTCCTGGAACACCAAGCGGAGGCCCTCCACGAACAGCAGGCCCATGAAGAAGATCAGGTAGCCCGAGGTCACGGCATGGGGAATGGACAGCAACGCAGCCACGAACTTCGGCAGCATCGCCAAGGCCACGAAGATGGCGCCGATGCTGTAGCCCACCCGACGTGCCGCGACGCCGGTCAGGGAAGCGAACGAGATCGAGGTGGCGTCCATCGTGCCCACCGGGAGCGTCCCCGCCAGCCCGCCTGCGAGCGAGCCGACGCCGATGGCGTTGACCGTGCCGCGCACCAATCGGTAGTCGGGAGTTGCGGGCTGTCGCCACGAGACCCGTTGAAGCACCACGCTGGTCGTCATCGTCTTGATGACGCTGGCCAACGAGACGACGAGAAACATCGGCAGCAGTGTCCAGAAATCGATGCCTGGCGTCAGATCGAGCCCCGGAAAGTCCGGGCGCGGCAGCGCGATCCAAGCGGCGTCACGCACACCTTCGAGGTCGAACAGGCCGAAGAGGTCGGCGATGACGCATGCCACGATGACCGCGAGGGTCGGCGACCAGAGCCGCAGCCGGCCCCGGGCACGCATCGCGACCGCCGCAGCGCTCAGGATGGTGATGAGCGCCACCGCAGGTTCCGCAGCCGCCGTCACACCCTCGGACGATCCATCGAGCCGATCCACCGCGACACCCATGACGCCGATCGCGATCAGCATCAGGACAACGCCCGAGACGACCGGCGTGATGATTCGGCTCAGCCGGTGGAGCCAGCGCGCCAGCACGATGTGGCACAGAGCCGAAGCAACGACGAGTGACGCGAACGTCTGCGGCCCAGCACGATTCACAGCGAGGATCGAGACCGCGAGAAACGCGGTCGAGCTGATGATGAGCAGGTTGTGCCCGCCGCCGATTGGGCCGAGGCGAGCTGCTGACAGCACGCTCGTCATGCCGCACACCAGGATCGCTGCGACCACTGCCCAAGTCGCCTGACGCTGGCTCAGATTTGCCGCCTGCACGAAGAGCGACATGCCCAGCACCGTCGGCGCCAGTGCGAGCACGACGCCCTGGATGCCCATTCCCAGCGACAGCGCAATGGAGCACTTCTCGTCCGGTTCGTAGGTGATGCCCTCGCCCGGCGCTGCTGCGGCCACGGAGATCGAGTCGCCCGCTACATGGAGTAGGCGAAGTCGCGCAGGGCTGCGGCGGTGGCGGCGTAGACGTCGGGGATGGCACCGCGGAAGATCACGTCGCCTGCGTGGCAGGTGCCGTTGACCGTGCGCGACTGGGCTGCATTGCCGGCCGCCAGCAGCTTGCGGTAGTAGGCGAGCCCCTCGTCGCGCAGCGGGTCGAGCTCGTTCACCGAGATGACATGCGGCGGCAGCCCGGTCAAGTCCTGCTCGGAGGCATGCAGCGGCCACGCCAAGGGGTTGTTGTCGCTGGCGCCAGTCGGGTCGTACAGCCGCATGATCGCGCCCATGTTGGCCACGTCCAGGAAGTACTGGTCGTTCTCGATCAGCGACGGCAGGTCGGCGGGCGGGTCGCTGTAGGCGCCGGAGATGTACGGGCACTGCGCGAACACGCCGTCGATGATGTCGAGGCAACCGTCGCGTTTGGCCTTCAATGTGGTCGCGAGGGTGAGGTTGCCGCCGCCGGACTCGCCCGAGACAGTGATGGTGCTGATGCCCAGGGCCTCCCTGTTGGTGGCCACCCACTGCAAGCCCGACATGCAGTCGTTCAGCCCGGCGGGAAAGGGGTGACGGCCCAGTGCCCCGCTGGCGTTGCGAAACTCCACACCCACGGCCACTAGGCCCAGTGCGGCGAGTTCGTCACGCCAGCGCACGTACGACTTGCCCGATGCCTTGAGCAGCACCATGCCGCCGCCGTGAATGTGGTACACGCACGGCAGCGGGCCGTCGGCATCGGCCGGTGCATGGATGTACAGAGCGATGTCGTTGCCGTCGACGCCGCTGATCACTTCAGTGCGCGACGACACGCCTTCGACGGGCGGCAGGGTGTCGTACAGCGCGTCGAAGAGCGTCTCATACATGGGCTCGGCGGCGTCCACGTACGCGTGCATCTCGTCGAGCGATGAGCTGGCAGTGACCGGCGTGGGGGGCGACTCGTCGGCGATGCCCATGGGTTCCATCACCGCCACCATTCGGCGGTCGGCTCTGGGATCGGTCGCCAGCGTCATGGTCGGATCGCCCAGCCGTCCGGGACGATGTACTGCTGCAGTGCTCATGGGAGATCCCCTGTTCGCCCGGCGGCCCCGTGCCCCCGGGATGTGGCGATGAGAGTAGCCCCGTGCAGTGACGCCCCGGTTGTGTCGTGCAGGGCAGGTCGACCGGCGCGTCGGTGTGTCTAGAGATCTGATGAGTCAGGACCGGTCAAGCGACGGGAGGGAGGGGGACCGCCTTCGGATTTGTCGACGAGCAGGCGCCGGGCAATGTCCTGAGCTTCGTCGAGCGAGCCGACCATGTGCTCGGACGGGATGCGGCGGAGAGCGTTGAGAGACTCGAGAGTGGCGGCGGGCGCACCGTCGAGGTTGAGGACTATGCACGTTGCATCGCCGTCTGCGGCGGTGTCGATGAGCTGCTCGATGACGAGCGCGGCGCTGTCGTCGATGTACTCGGTCTCGGAGAAGTCCAGGATGACGACCTCGTGGCCGACGATGTCGTCGCCGATGGTGCGGATGAGCTTGCTGGACGAGGCCACGGTGAAGCTGCCGCGCAGCTTGACGATGCCGGTGCGCGCCGAATACGGGCTGATGCCGTGCGACTCGGCGCTGTGCTCGTACAGGAAGATCTGGTCGAGCAGAGGCACCGAGACGACGCTGTCGAGCTGGAGTCGTTCGAACTGGCGAGCTCCGATCATGCCGGCCACGATCAGCCCCACGGCGACGGCAGTGACCAAGTCGACGAAGACTGTGATCCCGAGCGTGGTGAGCATGATCAGCAGGTGCTCGCGCTGCACTCGCCGGAGCCGCGCCAAGAACCGCCAGTCGATGAGCTGCCAACCGATCACGGCGAGCATGCCTGCCAATGCAGCGTGGGGCACGTAGGCGAGCAGCGGTGCCAGGCCGAGAATCAGCACCAAGAGCGTCAGCGAGCGCACGACGGGCGAGATCGGTGTACGGGCTCCCATCCGCCACGCCAGAATCGACGAGACGAATGTCAGATTCCCCGGCAGTCCGCCGATCAATCCGGCGGCCACGTTGCCGATGCCGGTGCCCAGCAGCCCCTTGTCTGGGTTGAGCTGCGTGCGGGTCTGCGCATCCACCGCCAAAGCGGCCAGCAGCCCGCGCACGGTGCTGAGCAGCGCAATGGTCAAGGCCGGCACGACGGCGCTAGCGAGGAATCCCAGCGAGAGATTTGGGCGCTGCAACTCGGGCAGAGCGCGAGGGATGCCCTCGAGCGTCGGCACGTCGCTCAGCCACAACACACTGAGCAGGGTCCCGGCCAGCAGCGCCGCGACCATGGCGGGCAGCAGCTTGCGCAGCCGCTGAGGCCATAGCAGCGAGACGCCCAGTGCCGCCAGCCCGATGACCAGCGCGCCTGAGTTGAACGAATCGAATGCGTCGGGCCAGCCTTGGATCGCATTCACGGGCTTGGTGATCTTGACCGGATCGCCCAAGAAGGCGTTGACCATCGAGAGCACAATCATCACGCCGATTCCCGACGTGAATCCAGCGATCACCGAATACGGGGTGTAGGTGACGTAGCTGCCGATGCGCAGGATGCTCAACAAGAGCTGGATGACGCCGGCGAGCATCGCGATCGTGAACGCCTCAGCGGCCGTGTCGGCATGGGTCGCGACCACGGACGCCATTGCAACGGCCAGGACGCTGCTGACTGATCCCATCTGGGGTCGAGACCGCTCGAAGACGCCGATGAAGAAGCCCACTGCCGCGGCGCCGTAGATGCCGCTCGCGGCCCCGAGTCCCGATACCACGCCGAACGTTGCAGCGGGCGTGATGGAGATAGCCGCCGCGGTCACGCCGCCCGCGACATCACCTCGCAGCGTCTGCAGGTCGTAGCGCATAGCGGAGCTCCCGCCCCCCGGTCGGACGCCGAACTGTACGACGCTGTTGCACCGTGGTCATCGGCACCGTTGTCAGATCGCTAGCTGTCTGCCGCGATCACGACCAGCAGCTCGCCGTTGTCGACTTGGTCGCCGACCGCAGCCCGCACTTCGCTCACCTCGCCGTCTGCTGGTGCGGTGATCTGGTGCTCCATCTTCATGGCCTCCATCACCACGAGCACCTGGCCTGAGGTCACCCGGTCGCCGGGCTGCACGTCGACCATCAGCACCTTGCCCGGCATCGGAGCGACCAATCCCCCTTCGACAGCCTCGGCATCGGGATCGGGGAACCGAGACCGCTGCACCAAGCTGACCGATCCGCCGACGGGCCCCGTCGCGTACCAGCGGCTTCCGCGGCGGCTGACCGCCCAAGCACCTCGAAACCCCGCAAGTCCGGGTAGCGGAACCTCCACATCGACGGTTGCGTCGACATCGCCCGTGTAGACACTGTCGGCGCTCATGGCGTCGGGCGAGGCTGCGTCTGCATCGGCGAGCGGGCGAAGCGTGATGCCGTGGACGCGTACCGACCAGTCGCTGTGCCCCGGAGCGTCTGCAGACTCGCCCGCGTCGGAAGCGTCGCCAGTGTCGTCACCGATGCCCGCGTACGGCCCTGTATGGGGCAGTGATCCGACCCGCATCTTCCAGGTGCCGTCACGCTGGCGGCGGTACTGCACGCTGGCCTCGATGAGCTCGCTCCCGACTGCAGCCGACAGCGGCAGCACCTCGTCGGGCATGACGCTGTTGCGATACCCCGAAGCCATGAACTTCAGTCGAATGGCATCACGCCGGTTGCATTCTTGGGAGACCAGCGCAACTGCGGCAGCGGCCGTGTGGACGAACATCGGGTGGCGCGCCGGTTCGGAGGCAGCGAGGCCGCCGCCCGGTCTGGGGTCCTCCCCAGCGTTCCCGAAGTACACCCGGTCGATGAAGTCCGTCGTGGTGTCGCCGGCGAGGAACTCATCGCTGCGCAGCACGGCAGACAGGAAGTCACGATTGGTGACCACGCCGCCCAATCGTGTGCGGTCGAGCGCTGACGCCAGTCCGAGCGCGGCCTCTGTGCGCGTTGGCGCCGACATGACCACCTTGGCCAGCATCGGGTCGAACTCGGTGCCGACCACCGACCCCACCTCGATGCCGGAATCGAAACGCGCCTGCGGCTCGCGCGCGGGGGCCCACAATTCGACTGTGCCGGTGGCGGGCAGGAAACCGCTGGCGGGATCCTCTGCGTACAAGCGGGCTTCGGTGGCATGCCCGCGGATGGTCAGGTCGTCTTGACCGTAGCCCAGCGGTTCGCCGGCCGCGATGCGGATCTGCTCCCGGACCAAATCGAGGCCCGTGATCTCCTCGGTGACCGGATGCTCGACCTGCAGGCGGGTGTTGACCTCGAGGAACCAGAACTCGGCGTCGTCGCCGCTGCCCTCGAGCAGGAACTCGACGGTGCCGGCCGAGTGGTAGCCGATGGTGCGAACGGCCGCCACGGCTGCGGCGCCCATGCGGTCGCGCAGCGCAGGAGTCACGGCGGGAGACGGTGCCTCCTCGATGACCTTCTGATGGCGCCGCTGGATGGAGCATTCCCGCTCGAAACAGTGCACGAGGTTGCCGTGAGTGTCGCCGAGCACCTGGATCTCCACGTGGCGCGGCGCAGGCAGGTAGCGCTCCAAGAACACGGTGTCGTCGCCGAATGCGCCGGCGGCCTCGCGCCGGGCAGCGGCAACGGCGTCGGCGAGGGTGTCGGCGGCATCGACGATGCGCATTCCCTTGCCCCCGCCGCCCGCCGATGCCTTGACCAGCAGGGGATATCCGACCTCGTTGCCCGCAGCAGCCAGGTCATCGCCGGACATCGAATCAGCCACCGGCACCGACGGCAGCGTCGGCACGCCGGCAGCGATCATCGATTCCTTGGCGGCCAGCTTGTCGCCCATGGCCGCAATCGCCGCCGGCGCAGGCCCCACCCAGACCAGCCCGGCGTCGATCACTGCTTGGGCGAAGTCGGCGTTCTCCGACAGGAAGCCGTAGCCCGGGTGGACGGCATCGGCAGCGCTGGCAGTGGCCGCCGCGATCACCTTGTCGATGGACAGGTACGAGTCGGTCGCCGTGCGGCCGCCGAGCGGCACGGACAGGTCGGCGTCGGTGACGAACGGTGCCTCAGCGTCACCGTCGGCATAGACGGCAACGGTGGAGATGCCCATCGAATGTGCGGTGCGGAACACCCGGCGGGCGATCTCGCCGCGGTTGGCCACGAGCAGGCGCCGGATCGGTCGAAGCTCAGAATCAGTCACACCCAGCCGCCCTTACATCCGGAAGACGCCGAACCCATCGGCGCCCTTCACCACGTTGTTGTGGCAGGCAGACAGCGACATCGCGATCACGTCACGGGTGTCGCGGGGGTCGATGACGCCGTCATCGGTGACGCGCCCGCTGGCGTAGGGCGCCAGCGACTTCAGCTCGTGATAGTGCTCCACCTGCTCAGTGATCTTGCGGTCGGCGTCCTCGTCGAACTCGATGCCGCGGCGCATCGCCTGGCCCCGCCGCACGATCGACATGACGCCTGCGATCTGCTTGGGCCCCATGATGGCGATCTTGGCGGTCGGCCACAGGTAGGTGAAGCGGGTGTTGAACGCCCGACCCGACATGCCGTAGTTCCCCGCGCCATAGCTGTTGCCCAGGATGACCGTGATGTGCGGCACCATCGAGTTGGACACGGCGTTGATCATCTTCGAGCCGTTCTTGACGATCCCGCCCTGCTCGAAGTCCTTGCCGACCATGTAGCCGGTGATGTTCTGCAGGAACACCAGCGGGATGTCCTGCTGGTTGCAGAGCTGGATGAATTGCGTGGCCTTCTCGGAGCTGTCGCTGAACAGCGGGCCGTTGTTGCCCAGGATCCCCACGGGGAAGCCGTGCACGGAGGCCCAGCCGCAGATGAGCGTGGTGCCGTAGCGGGCCTTGAACTCCTCGAAACGGGAGCCGTCGGTGATGCGGGCGATCACCTCGCGGCAGTCGATCATGGCCTGCAGATCCCGCGGCATCAGCCCCAGCAGCTCCTCGGGATCGTGCACTGGGGGATCGGCCGGCATGGTCGGGCCCGGGCCCAGCTTGCGCCAGTTCAGGTGCGCCACGACCTCGCGGCAGATGCGCAGCGCATCGGCTTCGTCCTCAGCCAGGTAGTCGGCGAGGCCCGAGATCTCGGCGTGCATCTGCGCCCCGCCGAGCGTCTCGTCGTCTGAGTCCTCGCCGGTGGCCATCTTCACCAGCGGGGGGCCGCCCAGGAAGACCTTGGACTGGTTGCGGATGAAGATGTTGTAGTCGCTCATGCCGGGCTGGTAGGCGCCCCCGGCGGTGGAGCTGCCGAACACCACCGAGATCGAGGGGATCTTCATCTTCGACAGCTCGGTGACGTCATAGAACAGCCGGCCGGATTCGGCGAAGTGGCTCTCCTGCTCGAGCATCTGGCGTTCGGGGTCGTCATCGCCGCGCAGGTCGCCGCCCGCCGACTCCACGAACTGGATGTAGGGCATGCGGTTGTCGCGGCAGATCTCGATGGCCCGCATGATCTTGCGGCCCGCAAACACCGTGATGGCCCCGCCCAGCACGGTGGGGTCGTTGCCCTCGATCATGCACTCGACGCCGTTCACGACGCCGATGCCCATCACCAGCCCGCCGCCGACGGCGTAGTTCGAGCAGTAGCCGGCCAGCGAGCTGATCTCGAAGAACGGCGAGTCGCGGTCGAGCACCATGGCGATGCGTTCGCGCACCGGCATCTTGTCGCGGCTGCGCATGCGTGCCATGGCCCGAGGCCCGCCCCCGGCCGCAGCCTGCTGCTGCAGCTCGTCGAGCTCTGCGAGCTGCTCGCGCATGTCGTCGCAGTTCTTCGTGAACCACTCGGCGGAGGTGTCGATGTGGGATCGCAGTACCGGCATGTGACTCCCGCAGGCTCGCAGCGCTCCCGCCTGTGCCCGGCCATCCGGGACCTCAGACGCGAACTGCCGAAGTTTGCTTGACCCAGCCCGCCTTTGCCTACCTAGCTGCCAATAGCATCCCGGCCGTGAACGATCAGGCTGCGTGGCCCATCGACACGCACATCCTTCACCGGCGAGACGCCGATCGGAGCTACCAGCTCTGGGTGGCGTGTCCGATGGGCTACCGGGCCGACGCCTCCCAGCCGTACCCGCTCGTCGTCTGCTGTGACGCGCCGTGGACGTTCGGCACGGCGGTGGACACCACCAGGATCCTGTCGATGTCGCGGGAGACGCCGCGCTGCGTGGTGGCCGGCATCGCGCACGACACAGCCGACATGCGCGAGATGCTCGACCTGCGCGCGATCGATTACACGGTGACACCGGCGGAAGCCCCGCCGATGACCGGCATTCGCGCACCTGCCGCCGAGACCGGCCAGGCCGAGCCCTTCCGCCAGTGGCTTGCCAGCGATGTGATGCCGCTGCTGTACGACCGGTACCACGTCGGCGAGCCGACCTATGTCGGCCATTCGTTCACAGCGCTCTTCGGCCTGCATGTGCTGTTCAACGCACCCGACATGTTCGCCCGCTACCTGCTGGCCAGCCCATCGGTGTGGTGGGACTACGAGGTGATGTTCCGGCTTGAGGCCGAGCACGCCGAGGCGGGCGGCGATCCCAAGGTGAAGGTCTTCATGTCGATGGGTGAGAATGAGACCGACGAGTACTCGCCCCAGGCCAAATTCCACGATCAGTTCTCTGCCCGCGGTTACCGCAACATCGATCTGACCTGGCATGTCTTCCCCGACGAGAACCACAACACCGTGGTCGGCCCGGCCGTCAGCCGGGGGCTCCGGGTGCTCTACGCCGACTGACCCCCTGCGCACGCTCTAAGTTCGCGTGATCGCGAGCGGCAACGCAGAAGGCGACGGGGGGATGGCGCGCACAGCACCAGAAGCCGATGACACAGACGCGCCCGGCGACATAGCGGTCAGCCGCCTGGCGCGCCTGATGCGCCCCTTCGTTGGCGTTGCCGTGCCCGCCTTCGCTGCAGTCGCTGCCCTGCTGGTGGGCGCCGTCATGCTGCTCGCCTTCGGCGCAAACCCCCTGGTGGCCTACGGCGAGCTGGTCACGGGTGCCTTCGGCAGCGCCGACAACCTTGCGGACACTGCGGTGCGGGCGATGCCGCTGGCTCTCGTCGGTGTCGGCATCTGCATCGCCTTCCGCACCGACGTGATCAACATCGGCGGCGAGGGCCAGATCATCCTGGGAGCGATCACCGCCACGGTCACTTCGATGGCCTTCGACGACGTGCCGCGGGTATTGCTGGTGCCCATGGTGATCGTGGCGGGGGCGATCGGCGGCGGCTTCTGGGGTGCGATCCCCGGGGCGCTCAAGGCCTATGCGGGCGTCAACGAGATCCTGTCCACGATCATGATGAACCTCGTTGCGTTCCACTTCCTGAGCTTCCTGCTCCAGGATCTCCTGATCGAGCCGGGTGCCATCAAGATCCAGCAGACACGCCGGCTCAGCCCCAACGCCGACTTGCCGCTGCTCCCCGGAGGAACCCGGCTGCATATCGGCGTGCTCATCGCGATCCTGGTCGCAGTGTTGGGCTACCTCCTGCTGTTCCGCAGCGCGCTCGGCATGCGATTGCGGGCCGTCGGCCACAACCCCGATGCATCTCAATACGCCGGCATGGCCGTGAAGAAAAGCGTCACCCAGGCACTTGCGTTCAGCGGCGCCTGCTGCGGCATCGCCGGGGCAGTGCTGGTGTTCGGCAGCGAATCGCACCGGCTGATCGGTGAAGGCGGCGCGGCGGCGTTCACACAGAACGCCGGCTTCAACGGCATCGTGGCGGCACTGTTCGGTGCGCTCCATCCGATCTTCACGGTGCCTGCGTCGTTTCTGTTCGGGGGAATGCTCACCGGCGGCAGCGACATGCAGCGGGCAGTCCAAGTGCCTGCAGCATTGGTGGTAGCGCTGAACGGCGTCGTGGTGGTGTTCGTGGTGGGGAGTCTGCGACTGCGCGACCGGCTCAGGACGTGGGCGGGCGAGGTCTCGAGCTACGGAGGCCGGGCGTGAGCGACTTCTTCACCGTCAGCGTGCTCGTCGCCACCTTGGCGTCCGGCATCCGGCTGGCGACGCCGTTCCTGCTGTCGGCACTGGGCGAGACCATCGGTCAACGAGCCGGCGTGCTGAATCTGGGCGTCGAAGGCGTGATGCTCATCGGCGCGTATGCCGCCTACATCACGGCGCTGCGGACCGGCAGTGTCGTCGCTGGCGTGATTGCGGCCATGGCCGCCGGGGCGGCGATGGGTGTGGTGTACGCCTTCATCACGGTGGTCATGCATGCCACCCAGGGCATCAGCGGCATCGGCATCTTCCTGTTCGGTCTGGGCTTCACCGATCTGCTCTTCCGTCAGCAGGTGGGCACGCCGGTGCCGATCGACGGCCTCCGGGGCCTCGACATGGGCGGGCTCTCGGACCTGCCGGTCGTGGGCGAGTTGTTCTTCCAGCACAGCGTGCTCACCTACGTGGCATTCGCCCTCGTGCCGGTGGTGTGGTTCGCCATGAACCGCACGACGTTCGGGCTCAACGTGCGAGCCGTGGGCGAGACGCCCGAGGCCGCCGACACCCTCGGCGTGCGAGTCAACGTGGTGCGCACGCAGGCGATCATCATCGGCAATGTCATGGCGGGCCTCGCAGGCGGCACCTTGGCTCTCGATGTCGGCATCTTCCAGCAGAACCTCACCTCGGGGCAGGGGTTCATCGCCGTGGCGCTCGTGTACTTCGGGGCGTGGCGCTCGAGCGGTGTCATGGCGGGGGCGCTGTTGTTCGGCGTCGTGTCGTCCACCGTGCTGCAGCTCAAGACGCTCGGCATCATCGTCGGCGCCAATTCGACCATTGCTGCGATGGCGCCCGCGATCCTGACCATCGTGGTGCTCGTGCTCGTCAGCCGTCGCATCGGGGCGCCGTCTGCTCTGACGGTTCCATTCGAACGAGACAACTGACGGCGGCCGCACCGGATCCCTCAAGTGTTCCCTCAAACTGGGCCGCGCAGAGCATTGCGCGTACGGGAGCATCGCGCCCATTCGGGGTCGCCTAGCATCGCCGGCAGGCCCGGGGCTCCGCCGAGCCGCGCCGTACGGCAGCGCACAGATCCGGCGAGAGCCCGTGACAGGGTCGATCCGGGAGGGGTCACATGTTCCGAAACACCACACGCAGATCGCTCGCAGCCAAGCTCGTAGCGGTCGCCGCAGTCGTACTGCTGCTCGCTGCGGGCTGCACCGGCGCCGATGAGGAAGAAGCGGGTCCGATCCGGATCGCCATCGTCGCACCGAGCGCCAGCAACGACTTGGCATTCACGCAGAGCATGGTCGACGCAGTGAACGCGGTCGGCGAGACGCGCGAGATCGAAGTCGCGGTCACCGACGGCACATTCATCGTGGAGGAAGCTGCTGCTGCGATCCGCGGCTACGCCGAGGACGGCTTCGACTTGGTGATCGCGCACGGCAGCCAGTACGGCGGTCCGCTCGAGGAGATCGCTCCTGACTTCCCGGACACCTCCTTCGCATGGGGCACCGCGGTCGACTTCAAGGGCCTCGACAACGTCTTCGCCTACACGGTCCGCTCCGATCAGGGCGGGTACGTATCTGGCACTGTCGCAGCCCAGATCACCAGCACTGGGGTCGTCGGCGTGATCGGTCCGATCGAGGTCGGCGACGCCAAGCTGTACGTCGACGGCTTCGCGGCCGGCGTAGCGGCACAGGACTCGTCGGTGACGACCAACATCGTCTACACCGACTCGTTCAGCGATGTGGCGCTCGCAGCCGAAGCCGCCCAAGCCCACATCTCCAACGATGCCGACGTGCTGACCGGCTCGGCGCAGATGGTCGTGGGTGCGACCGGCGTCGCCAACGAGCACGGCGTGGCGTGGTTCGGCACTCAGGCCAATCAGACGGCGCTCGGCGAGAGCATCGTGGTGGCTTCGCAGGTGTACCACTGGGAGGTGCTGCTCAACGAGATGATCGACAAGATCGAGGCCGGCACGCTCGGCGGCGAGGTGATGACCGCCACGCTCGCCAACGGCGGCATCGTCATCGAGTTCAACGACGGCTATGGCCTCGATGCCGCGGTCCAAGAGGCTGCTGAGGCAACCATCGCGGGCATCGCGGACGGCTCGATCTCGACCGGCCAATAGCAGGCAGGACGAGATTGAACGGCCACCACCGACAAGCCGAACACGCCGAGCGGAATCCGCTGGCCTGATCGGCGGCACTTCGGGGATGGTCGAACCAGCAGACAACACGGCGGCCGGGGCCACGGTGCCGCTCTCAGCTACGGCTGAGTTGCGGGGCCAGGCCCCGGCCTTGCCGATGCTGGAGATGACCGGCATCACCAAGCGATTCCCGGGTGTCGTCGCGAATGAGAACGTCAACCTGGTGGTCCAGCCCGGCGAGGTGCACACCTTGCTGGGGGAGAACGGGGCGGGCAAGAGCACGCTCGTGAAGATCCTCTACGGCCTGTACCGGCCCGACGAGGGCGAGATCAAGATCGGTGGGGAGCCGGTCGACATTCCCTCTCCGGCCGCCGCGATCGACCACGGCGTCGGCATGATCCACCAGCATTTCATGCTGGTCCCGACGCTGACGGTGGCCGAGAACGTGGCGTTGGGCCTGCATGGGCGTCGGGGCCTGGCAGACATGGGTCCCGTGCGCGAGCGGCTGATGGAGGTGTCCGAACGCCACGGTCTCGCCATCGACCCTGATGCGTACATCTGGCAGCTTGCCGTTGGCGAGCGTCAGCGGGCGGAGATTCTCAAGGCGCTCTACCGGGAAGCACGGCTTCTGGTCCTCGACGAGCCGACGGCCGTGCTCACGCCTCCCGAGGTCGACGACTTGTTCGCCACGCTGCGATCGCTGACCGACGAAGGCCGCGGGCTCATCTTCATCTCCCACAAGCTGGCCGAGGTCATGGTGATCTCCGACCAGATCACCGTGCTGCGAGACGGTCAGGTCGTGGGGCGCACCACGCCGGCGGAGACCACGCGTGAGGGTCTGGCGTCGATGATGGTGGGGCGAGAGGTGCGCCTGGGCCGCGAGGTGCCCGATCAGGATGCCGGCGACCAGCGTCTGGTCGTGGACCGCCTCCGAGTCCGCGGCGACCGGGGGAACATCTCGCTCGACGACTTTTCTGTGCAGGTGGCGAGCGGGGAGATCGTCGGCATCGCCGGCGTGTCGGGCAACGGCCAGCGCGAGCTGGCCGAAGCGATCTTCGGCCTGCGACCCGTCGAGTCCGGCACCGTGCAGGTTCGCGGCGAGACCATCGCTGCACCGTCGCCGAAACAGGTGCGCCGACGCGGGGTCGCCTTCGTGCCCGAGGAACGCATGCGCCACGGCGCCGTCGGCGAGATGAGCGTGTCGGAGAACCTGATGCTCGTCGACTACGACAAGCCGCCGTTCGTTCGTGGCGGGCTGCTCCAGTTCGGCACCATTGCCGAGCGCTGCTGGGAGCTGGTGCGCCGCTTCACCGTCAAGACCCCAGCACTGAGCACCGAGACCTCGCACCTGTCGGGCGGCAACATCCAGAAGGTCGTCATCGCCCGGGAGTTCTCGGCCGACGCGGACGTACTCGTCGTGGCACAGCCGACCCGCGGCATTGACATCGGCGCAGCCGAGTATGTGCACGAACGCCTGCTGGAGAAGCGAGCGGCGGGCGCTGCGATCCTGCTCATCACCGAGGATCTCGACGAGGCCATGCAGCTCTCGGACCGGGTCGTGGTGATCTTCGAGGGTCAGGCCATGTGCAACCTGCCTCGTGCGGAAGCCACCACCGACCGTGTCGGCCTGCTCATGACCGGCGTCAGCGAGGAGGCTCCCGCGCCCGCCTGATCGTTGAGCGCCGGGCCCCGGGAGTGGGGCAGAATGGGCGCACAGGGGCAACGGGGAGGCCGCGACATGACGGTGACCGAGACCACATCCGCAACCCAGGACCGCAGCCGCGGACCCAAGCCGGCCAACGGCAAGGTGCCGGTGTACGACGCTGACGCGCACATCGCCGAGCCGACGTCGGTGTGGGAGGAGTACGCCGATCCCAAATACCGTGATCTGATTGCGCAGTGCCGGATCATGGGTGACGGCAGCGATGCCATGTTCGTCGAGGGCAAGAGGCTGCGCAACGGCATCGCGCCGGCCTGCATCCCGCACGCCTATGGCACCGACGTCACCTGGGACGACATCGTGCCCGGCAGCTACGACCCGGCCGCTCGCTTGTCGGTGATGGACGACGAGGGCCTCGACGCGGCGCTGATGTTCCCGTCGCTCATGCTGATCTCAGGTGACATCAACGACCCCGATATCGCCGTCGAGAATGCCCGTGCCTACAACCGCTGGATGACCGACTTCTGCTCGGAGGATCCGAACCGGCTGTTCGGCATGGGCGTGTGCCCGTTGCAGTCGATCGACGGGGCAGTCGAGGTGATCGAAGAGGTCGCCAACGCAGGTCTGACCGGCATCACCTTCCGACCCGAGCGGTATAACGGGCTTGAGCTGTTCTCCGACGAGATGAACCGCGTGTGGTCGGCCGCCGAGCACCACGACCTGACGGTCGGCATCCACGGCAGCTTCGGCTCAGGAATGCCGAGCTTCGCCAAGACCCGCTACGAGAACCAGTTCTACGTCCATATGGTCTGCCACCCGTTCGAGCAGATGGCCTCGGTGATGGAGATGGTGTCCTCGGGCGTGCTCGATGATCACCCGATGCTGCGAGTGGGGTTCTTCGAGTCGGGCTTGGGCTGGCTGCCGTACTGGCTCGACCGTCTCGACGAGCACAAGGAGGCCATGGGTCACCTCGTGCCCCGGCTGAAGCGCGACCCCACCGAGATCTTCTCCGAGCAGTGCTTCGTGACCATGGAAGCCGGCGAGGGCGAAGCCTTCGAGCAGGTCGCCGCGATGGGCCTGGCGCACACCGTGGTGTGGGGATCCGACTACCCGCACTACGACTGCACCTTCCCCGGCGCGCTCGCCGAACTGAACGAAACCTTCGAGAGCTTCGACGACGAGGTGAGCAGCCTGCGCGACGAGGTCGTCTACACCAACGCCCGCCGATTCATGGGGCTCTCGTAGCCACTTGCCAAACGATCTGCCGCTGGAGTTGCCCCCGGTCAAACCGTGGGAGCAGCGCGCCAATGGCGTTCTGCCGCTCGCTGGCGGGTACATGCGGTACTTCGACACGTTGGCTTGGATTCTGCAGCAGTGCCGCGATGATCGCCTGGATCAAGGCGAACTCCAGCAGCGCTATATGGCGGCCTACTCATTGGACGCGTACGTGGCGTTAGTGCAGATCCAAGGGTTGCAGAAGTACGGACTCTTGGAGAAGGAATCGGATCACATCATCGCAACGTCGCCGAGCGACCGTTGGCTGGCAACGGAGCGAGCGGAGTTCATCATCGGAACGATGCATGCGAACCTGAAATTCGTCGGCGAGTTGCTGCATGAGATTCGGCAGCCGAGAACACGGAAGTCACTCTTGGAGGCGGCGAACACGCGCTACGGATTCGGTTGGCAGAAGGATTCGCAAGTCGCGTACCGACTCGGCTGGTTGAGATCTGCCGGATTCGCACAGCAGAGGGCCGGCAACACATACGAAGCAACGCGAGCTGGGCTGAATTTCTTGGAGTGCATCGAGGTGCATCAGCCCGAGGTCGTGCCTGCTCCGGCTTCGCCGCCTCCCGTCGCGTCAACGGCGCCCCGAGCGGGGTCGCCGACACATCCGCAGGCGCACACCGGTGCTGCTGAGATTGCAGAGCGTTTGCGAACGTTGGCATGCGATGGTGCCAGACACAAGGATTTTGAGGCTGCTGTGCGCGATGCCTTCGAATTTCTGGGATTCGCCGCTGAACTCAGAAGCGGTTCGGGGCAGACCGACGTGCTCATCAGCGGACTTCGCAAGATCAATGCCAGCGGCCGTGCGCATATGGCTCCCAGCCGCTACACGGCTGTTGTTGAGGTCAAGGCCGTTGGCAACGGGCGCCTTACTTCGAACCAGGTCAATCTGTCGACCATCAAGAAGCACAGAGATGATCACGGTGCCGAATACGCACTTGTAGTCGGACCAGGACCGGCAGGGCAGTTGATCGGCTACGCGAGAGATGAGGGCATCGGTGTGCTCGCTTCAGAGCAACTCGAAGAGATCGTGCTTGCACAGGCTGAAGTGCCGCTGCCAGCAAGGGACTACCAATCACTGTTCGCTGATGCTCAAGGCCAGCCGCAAGGTGGAACCGTTGATCGGCAGCAATTGGAGGAAGTCCGAGAAGGGCACAAGAATCTGCGCGACCTGCTACTCGGCGTGTCCCGTGCCGTTTCCGAGATCGACGCAAGTAGCGCCGGTACGACGATTGCGCCGGTCGTGCAGTTCGCGCTGAATCAGGATGGGATTTCCGCGCCAATTGAGGAGGTCGAAGCGGCGCTCAACGTGCTAGCGATGCCGTGGCTTGATGGGCTCAAGCTTGTTGAGGACGGCTCGCACCGGCACTTCGTTCCCGCTACGACACCGCGGCTGCTTGCACAGCGATTGCGGTGGTTAGCTGATGCCTTTGACGAGGCGGCGGACCAAGAAGGTGGGACTCCCGAGTCGGGCTGAGTTCAGGTGACTGGTTCGATGGCGAGCCGTTCGACGGGCTGGCCGGTGATCTCCGCGATGAGTTCGAAATCCTTGTCGACGTGCAGAACGGTGAGTCCGGCGAGTTCAGCCGACGCCGCGAGCAGGAGATCGGCAATCGACGGCGCACGGTGCAGCCCTGCACGCGCGAGGGACAATTGGACCTCGACCGCTCGATCCTGGGCGTGGGTTGACAAGTACTCGGTCAGCATGCTGTTGAGAGGGAATGCCGCCGACTGCCGCTCATGATCTTCGGCAGAGCGAGCGGAATAGCCGAGTTCCAGCCGCGTGATGATCGAGATTCGTACCAGTCCGCGCTGTATTCGCGAGAACCACTCAGCGACATCGGATGCGGTATCGAGACGAACTAGCGCAGAGGTGTCAATGAGCCACGCTGTCACCGCCACGCGCCGGCCATGATCTCTGGATCTCGGGCGTCGGCAAACGTCTCGGCAAGCCTGCGGAAGCACTCCAGGGGATCTTCGGGCCCGGGGGTTTCGACGGCACGTGCTCGGTCGCGTTCGCGCAGGAGCACTCGGTGTATGTAGTCCGCTCGCGAGAGTCCCGCCCGGTCCGCGTTCGCATCGACCGCAGCGACAACATCGTCCGGGACATTCGGAATCAGCATGTCTGCCATCTTCGACCTCCCGCTTCTCGTTGATATGCGACTCTAGCGATGCCTGTCGAAGGTAAGAAATCGATTACTGCTGCGCTAGGTCCGCGCTGGGACGAAGCGTCGATTCGGCTGCAGCGAGGAGGCCCTCGTCGACTTCCTCTACCGTTACGAACCGGACCAGGAATCGCTCCACCGCATCCTCGTCGAGAACCCGGCACGGCCCTTCGGCTTCGAAGACTGACCGATCACACCCAGCATCAAGAAGAGGGGAGACAATGGAGTTCGGGATCTGTCTGCATTCGAAGATCGACGACATCGACTTGGTGGTCCGGGCCGAGAACCTGGGCTTCGAAGCGGCCTGGTTCGCCGACTCACAGATGCTGTGGTCTGACTGCTACTCGTGCATGGCACTGGCGGCCGACCGCACCACGCGCATCAAGCTGGGTACTGGTGTATCGGTCGTCGATACTCGGGTCGCGCCGGTCACAGCGCACAGCATCGCCACCATCAACGTGTTGGCTCCCGGTCGAACGTTCCTGGGCGTGGGCAACGGCTTCACGGCGTGGCGGCTGATGGCACGGAAGCCAGCACGCCTGGTCGAGTTCGAGGCGTTCCTCGACACCACACGTCGACTGCTCAGGGGCGAAGAAGCACCGTTCACCCACGGGGGGAAGACCACTGACGTCGCGTTCCAGATGGCCGAGTTGGGGTTCGTCAACGTGATCGATCCGGTGCCCATCCACGTTTCGGCGTTCGGGCCGAAGGGGCAGGCCCTCGCCGGTGCGTACGGTGACGGCCTGATCGCAGCGGTGCCACCCCAGCGCAGTGCAGTCGAGCGTTGCCTGGCAAATGCTGCAGGCGGCGCCGCCGGTGCCGGTCGCGAGTTCGACGAGGACAGATTCCAGCTGACGACGTTGACGGCGATGGCGGTGCTCGAGCCGGGTGAGGACCTCACCTCGGATCGTGTCGTCGAGCAATGTGGACCGATGGCGGTGATGGGCCTTCACTATGCCTATGAGCGTTTCCGCCAGTTCGGGGTCGATCCGCCGCCCCACCTCCGCGGCGTGTGGGACGACTATGTCGCGTTGGTGGAGCAGAGTCCGGAAGCCGAACGCCACTATCGCATCCATGCTGGCCACGGCACGTATCTGCACCCCGACGAGGTCCAGTTCGCGACTCCGGAGCTCATCGAAGCAGCCTGCATCGTGGGCCAGGCCGATCAGTTGGTGGAGAAGATCTCCGAGCTTGAGGCTGCCGGTCTCGATCAGCTGATGGTGCTGCCGAGCTTCGCGTCCCGCTACCGAGCTGCCGAGGAGATCGGGTCGTTGATCAAGCGGACAGGCTGAGGTGGGCAGCCCGCGCGACGAGGTCGTCTACACCAACGCCCGCCGCTTCATGGGGCTCTCGTAGCCCCAAACCGCCAGCGTCTCAGGGCGATTCGGTGACCAGAGTTCGGTGGTAGACGGCTCGCACGGCCAGTGCCTCGCGCAGCTCCTCGGTCATGTCCTCGGCGAACTCTGAGCGGTAGCTGGAGTCGAGCACGACCGACACGGCGAATTGCAGGCCGGAGAACAGCCCGATGAAGGCCGCCACCAGCACGAGTTGGCGGCTGAACAGCAGTTCCCCGCTCCAGAGCGGAAGACGCACGACCCACGAGCCTTCCCAGGTGACCTGGCTCAGCGTGGTCCACTGCAGCAGCGTGCTTTCCCGCACGGTGAAGATGCCGAAGAGCACGTAGAAGCACGTCACGATCACCGCCACCAGCGCGATCTGGATGCTCTGGGCCACGAAAAGCAGCAGGCTGACATTGAATCGAGCCCGGCGTCCCAGCGGCGGCGAGTCCGGGGGCGGGGCCTCCTCGGTGGGCACCAACGTCGCCACGGGAGTGTCCGCGCAGCGAGAGCGCACATCGGCCCACGACGGGAAGCGGGCCATGTCCACTGCAAGGCGTCGCACCGAGATGATGACGAACAGCGCCCCGACTGCCATGAGCAGCAGGGCGACCATGCCGAAGAACGGCAGCGTGAAGTCGTTGGCCACCTGCCACATCTCGGCATTCAGGAAGATGAACGCCGAGAACACCAGCAGTATCGGGAGCGACTTGGCCAGCAGCGTCATCATCTGACCCACCTGGCGCCACAGTTGGCCCACCGACCACCGCACCATCGGCAGCAGGCCCCAGCTCGTCACCACGTATGCGCCGACGAGCAGCACCGCGTTCAAACCCACGGCGAGCGCTGCGTCGACAATGACCGCATTGGAAGATCCCAGACCGGCGAAGACGGCGCCGAGCCCGAGATAGGCGAGCACCTCGGTGATGCCGAACCGCTCGGGAAGCTGCCACAGGCGTCGGCCGCGGATCCGGTTCACGAGCGCCATGGCGCCGGCCATCACGGTTGAACCCACCACGAAGATTCCGGCCTGGGCCCAGCCGGTCCACCGGTCTCCGAACACGAGGAAGAACTCGACGAACACCACGAGTGCCAGAAACGGCGCGGCGCGGGTGAGCACGTCGGAACTTGCGGAGTAGTCGTGTATCAGGTGCGGCAGGCCTCGGTGAACGAACCACCGCTCGCACCGGTGTCGCTCGGCTGCGAGGTCGTGCTCGTCGTGTGACTCACCGGGGCCGTCCATGACGGAGCACCTTAGGAAACCCGAGGACGGCGGCGAAAGCGGCGGCAGTCAATTCATGGGCAGTGCTCGGGCCGCTAGACATTGGCGCCATGGGACAGACGATTTCTCTGACAGCTTCCGACGGCGTGACCTTCAGCGCGTACCGGGCCGATCCTGACGGTCCGCCCAAGGGCGGTGTGGTGGTCGTACAGGAGATCTTCGGTGTGAACGACCACATCCGCAGCGTCGCCGACGGCTATGCGGCCGACGGCTACGTGGCGGTGGCGCCCGCTCTGTTCGACCGCGTACGGGACGGCGTCGAGCTGGGTTACAACGCCGAGGGCATCGACGTGGGGCGCAAGATCGCCTTCGAAGATCTCACGGTGGACCAGGTGATGGACGACATCTCAGCCGCGGCCGATTGCGCTGCCGACGGCGGCAAGGTCGGCATCGTCGGCTACTGCTGGGGCGGGTCGATGTGCTACGTGGCCTCAGCCCGCCTGGCCGACAAGATTGCTGCGGCGTCCGGCTACTACGGCGGGCAGATCATGCCGCACCTCGACGAGCGGCCCACCGCCCCGCTGCTGCTGCACTTCGGCACCGAGGACCAGGGCATCCCGCTCGAGAACGTGCACGCCATCGACGAGCGCTGGGATCACGTCACCGTGCACATCTACGACGGCGCCGATCACGGTTTCAACTGCGACGCGCGTGCCAGCTTTCACTCCGACGCAGCGGCGCTGGCCAAGCAGCGCACGCTGAATCACTTCGCTGAACACCTGAGCTGAACCGCTCAGCGGGATCACAGCAACCGACCTGCTTGATGACTGGCGCTGCGACGTCGAGGCGCCGACGCCGCTCGGCAGCTGAGGTCAGTCGCTGAGAAACACGACGCCGCGGTCAATCGCGGGGCCGCCTTCGGCGTTAAGCACATCGAAGCGCACGGCCTCGGTTGCGCCGCTGCCGTCGCTGACGGGCACCACGTCCCAGATGCGCACGGTGATGGTCGAGGGCATGAGCACCATGGCACGGAAGCGGCAGACGATCCGGCGGACGCGGTGCGGATTGCCGTCGGCAACGGCGTCCACGACGGCCGAGACGCCGAGCGCCAGCGTCGCAGTGCCATGCAGGATGATGCCCGGCAGCCCGGCCTTGCGGGCAACCGCAGCGTCGGTGTGGATCGGGTTCCAGATGCGGGCGCACTCGGTATAGGCGTGCGCTGCCCCGTGCGCCACTGGCACCCCGATCTCGGCGAGCGGCTCGGCGGGCAGGTCGCCGAAGTCCGGCTCGGCGGGGGCGTCGGGATCGGGCCTGTTGCCACCAGCGGTCTCGACGTTGAGGAACACCCCGCCCTGGTACGTCGTGGCAACCGGGTTCCCGTCGGCATCGGCAGTGTCGATGCGCATGGTCTGGTAGGTGCCGGGCTTGCGCTGCTCGACACCGGTGTACGTGACGCTGGTGGTGAGATGGTCGCCGGGGCGCACCAGCCGGTGCACTGTCAGGTCATGCGTGGCGTGGACTGAGCGCCGGACCTCGTCGGGTGTGATGCCCCAGCGGTCGGAGATGTCGCGGCCTGCCACGATGACCGGCCACTCCGGGCACACGGCGAACATCGGGTGCGCCACCACGCCGTCGTCGCCCAGCGTGTCGAAATAGCAATCGTGGGTGTCGCCGAGCGACGCTGCGTAGGCCATCGTCCAGCGCTCGTCCACATCATGGGTGATCGGCCCGATCACCTCGCCAACCATGTCTGAAGGAACCGGCATGGGCGCAGCGTAGTGAAGCCGCGGATTCTGGATCGTCGCGGAACGCTCCACAGACGCCAGAATCTGAGCGTGATCAGATGGAAGCTGCGCGGCCCGGGAGGGTTGCTGGCCGATGACGGTCTCGCTGGGCTGCTGGCGTGGCGAGCGGCGCGGGGACTCATACGCATCCTGCTCTTTCGCATCTTCCGGCTGCGCGCCACCGGGTTCGAACGCTTGCGGGCGGAGGGCCCGTTGATCTACGCGCCGGTCCACCGCAGCCACCTCGACGGCCCGTTCATCGGCGGCCTCACCCATCACCGGGTCCGCTACCTCGGCAAGGAGGAGCTGTTCCATCCCAAGCCGCTCGGCTGGTTCATGCGCTCGATCGGCACGTTTCCGGTGCGGCGCGGCGCGGCCGACCTGGATGCGATGCGCGCAGCGCTCGGCCTGCTGAAGGACGGCGAGGCGATGCTGGTTTTCCCTGAAGGAACACGCCAGCCCTCCGACGACATCGGCCCCGTCTTCGACGGCACGGCATGGCTGGCTGCGAAGTCGGGGGCACCGGTGTTGCCGGTGGGCATCGCGGGCACACGAGAGGCGATGCCCAGCGGCGCAAAGTTCCCGAAGCGGACACAGGTCGCGATCGTGGTGGGGGAGCCGCTCGCTCCGCCGACCGGACCCGACGGCGGCCGTGCCCGGCGACCGGACATGACGGCGTGGACGGCGACGTTGCGAGATGCCCTCGAAGGCTGCCAGCAGCGCGCGCGTGCATTGGCAAATGAGCCCGGCCGCGCCCGCACGCCCATGCGCGACCTCGTACCGTGATCGGGCCGGAACACCGTTCGCCGGTGTGGCCCACGGCTGAACCAGCAGCGTTGGCCGGCATCCGCATCTGCGACTTCACCGGGCAGCTCGCAGGCGCCGGCGCTACGAAGATCCTGGCGGCTCTCGGCGCCGAGGTGATCCGTATCGAAGACCCGGTACGGCAGGGGAAGTGGGACATCCTGCGCGGCACCCAGCCATTCGTGGGCGAGCACCGCGGCATCGAAGCCGGAGGCTCCTTCAACAACCACAACGCCGGCAAGCTCGGCGTCACGCTCAACCTGCGCGACCACCGAGCCAAAGAACTCCTCCGCGACCTCGTGGCGGTCAGCGACGCCGTCACCGAGAACTTCGCAGCCGGCGTGCTCGAGCGGCTCGGCTTCGGCTACGAAGCGCTGCGGCGGATCAAGCCCGACATCGTCTATGTGTCGAACTGCGGCTTCGGTGCCGATGGGCCCTATGGCAGCTTCCGGTCTTGGGGACCGATCGTGCAGGCCGTGTCAGGTCTCACGTTCCAGTCGGGGCTGCCCGACTTGCCGCCCGCCGGCTGGGGCTACTCATTCATGGACCACACCGGCGCCTACTACATGGCCACGGCGATCCTGATGGCGCTGTTCCACCGGCGGCGCACCGGTCAGGGCCAATGGGTCGACCTCGCGTGCATCGAGGCAGCAGGAACGCTCCACGGCGCCGCGTCGCTGGACTTCACTGTGAACGGCCGCCCGGCCCGGCGGAGCGGGATGCCCAACAGCAACCGATCCCAATCGCCCGCGATGGCACCCCACGGCATCTGGGCCTGCAACGGCGACGACGAGTGGGTCGCGATTGCGGTGCGCCACGACGACGACTGGCACCGCTTCGCCGGAGCGGTCGGCGAGCCGTGGACCGGCGACGAGCGGTGGGCGCGCCTCGCCGCGCGCCTGGCGCACGAGGACGAGCTCGAGCGCCTAGTCGGCAGCTGGACGGCCGGCCGCCCCAAGCACGAGGTTGCGGAATCGCTCGTCGCGGCGGGTGTGCCCGCTGCGCCGGTGCTGCGCCCGAGCGAGCGCATCGACGGCGATCCTCGAACCCAGGACTGGGGTCTGTGGGTCACCGTGCCGCACAGCGCCGTAGGTGACACCCGGGTCGAGGGCCTGCCCGTGCGCCTGTCGGAGACCGACTGGGCGATCGGCCGCGGCGCTGCGTGCTTGGGCGAGGACAACCAGTACGTGTTCGGCGAGGTGCTCGGCCGCAGCGCCGACGAGATTGCCGAACTCGAAGCCGACGGGGTCATCTGATGTCTGCGTTCGATGCCTCGTCCCCAGCAAGCCCCCGCCCCCTCGACGGTGTCCGGGTCATCGAGCTGACCTCAGAACGATGCGCGCTCGCAGGCAAGCTGCTCGCCGACATGGGCGCCGATGTCATCGTGATCGAGCCGCCCGGCGGGTCGCCGATGCGCGCCTACGAGCCGTTCGCCGGCGACGAGCCCGATCGGGAACAGGCGCTGTGGTGGTGGCACTACAACACGTCCAAGCGTTCAGTCGTGCTCGATCTCGACGAGACCGGCGGCGCTGATGACTTCCGCCGCCTGGCGAGCACCGCCGACGTGGTGATCGAAGCCGAGCCGCTCGGCCGCCTGGCAACCCTCGGGCTCGACTGGCGCCAGCTCGGCGCGGCTTCGCGCGCGGCGACCGGCGCAGCCCAGCCCTCGCCCGATGCCGGCGGGCGCAACGAACGGCTCATCTGGGTGTCGATAACGCACAACGGACGAGAACGCCCCGACCCTCCGGCCACCGATCTCACCGTGCTGGCTGAAGGCGGTCCCGTGTGGTCGTGCGGCTACGACGATCACACCATTCCTCCGGTGCGGGGCGGCGGCAATCAAGGCCTGCAGATGGCCTGCCACTACGCCGTCGCCACGCTGATGGCAGCGCTGATGTGGCGGGAGGATTCAGGCCGCGGGCAGCTCATCGACGTCTCCATGCTCGCTGCCGCCAATCTGACCTGCGAGTTCGCGACCTACTTCTGGCTGAACCAGCAGGTCGATGTGCAGCGCCAGACCGGCCGCCACGCCCTTCCGCAGATCTCCGAGCCCACCCAGGTGCGCTGTGCAGACGGGCGCTGGCTCAACACCGGGGTGCCGCCCCGGCGCGGACCCGAGTTCGCAGCCCTCTCAGGGTGGCTGGCCGAGCTGGGACTGGCCGGCGAGTGCTCCTATACCGAGCTGCTGAAGCTGGGCGAGAGCTATGAGCAGATCGACATCCTCCACCTCGACGCGGATCCGCTCAGCGCGGAAGTGTTCGGAGCCGGCCGCGACACCATCAACTTCCTGGCCGAGCGGCTCGGTGCTCATGAGCTCTTCGTGGGCCTGCAGTCGATCGGCCTCGCCTGCGGCATCGTCTATTCGCCAGAGGAGATGCTGGCCGACGAGCACTTCGTGGCCCGGGGCTTTCCCGTCGAGATCGATCACGACGGCACGCCGGTCACCTACCCAGGCGCGCCCTACAAGTTCTCAGCCACGCCGTGGCGCGCCACACGGGCACCACGTCTCGGCGAGCACCAGGATCTGCTCGCCGACTGACCGCCGCAGGCCCGGGGCTCAGCCTCACTGCTCGTCGGGATTGTGGAAGCGCGCTGCCTTGGCGAGTTCGCGCACTTCGGCCCGCTCATCGGGCGTCAGGCACTCGAAGTCGGGCGCATGCAGCTTGTCGGTGAGCGACTCGATCTCGTCGCGGGCATCGGCGAGATCGCTGACGTCGGGGTAGGGCTTGGGCCACCCGAAGAACTCGGCGTTCCATTCGCCGGCCGGACCGGACAGGATCGCTTCGAGCGGCCCCATGCCCAGCGCCTGCACGGCAACGGCATGCCGGCCGAAGCGCAGCTCGCGCATGATCTGGGCCATGAAGAAGGCATGGGCCGGGCCGGGTTCGCCGGGCCGGGGCACGTCTCGCCAGCCGACGAAGGTCGGCGCACCCTGGGGGACTGCCGCGTCCACGACCCGCTCGAGCAGCTCGCCCAAGCGCTCCGCGCCCTCCATCCCGGCGAGCCGCTTCTCGCCGTACTCAGTGCAGATGTCGGCCCAGATCAGCGCCCCCTGCGATGGGCTCATGACCGCGCGGCCCGCTTCGACGGCCGAGCGCATGGTGTCGGGATTCCAGAAGAACGCCGCCCCGATCACGTTGTCGACCGGGCACTCGCCGAGCACACCCAGCCGGCCGGTTGCATACGCCCCAAGGCCCTCGGCCATGCCGCGTTGCGCCGCCTTCTCCAGCGTGGACGGGTCCATCAACCAGTCCATCGCCAGCATGCCCACTGAACCGCGCATGCTGCGCGCTACCGCCGCCGTTTCCATGACCGAGTTCTCCTGGTTCGACTCGCTGGTGACGCTAACCGTCCGACCCCTCGTCATGCATCGGCCGCCCCCTGGACAGTCACGAGTGCGCGGCCGCGGCCGGCTGAGAATCTGCCTAACATTAGATTTTGGCCGCGAAATCGGCGGCCGGACCCAGGGGGCACGTCATGCACGTCGGTTACTCGGCCGTCTTCCAGAATCCCGAGAACGCACTCTCGGACCGTGAGGTCTGGGAGCAGGAGATCCGCATGGTCGAGGAAGCCGAGGATCTCGGCTTCGACTCGATCTGGACGGTGGAGCATCACTTCACCGACTACACGATGTGCCCCGATCCGGTGCAGTTCCTGACATGGGTCGCCGGCAAGACCAACCTGCAGCTCGGCACGGCGGTCATCGTGCTGCCCTGGCATGACCCGATGCGCGTCGCCGAGCAGGTGACCATGCTCGACAACCTCTCCGACGGCCGGCTCATCCTGGGAATCGGCCGCGGCCTGGCCCGCATCGAGTACGAGGGCTTCCGGGTGGACATGAACTCCAGTCGGGAGCGTTTCCTGGAGTACGCCAAGATGCTCATCGAGGGCCTCGAGCAGGGCTACGTGGAGCACGACGGCGAGTTCGTCACCCAGCCCCGCCGCGAGATCCGCCCCCGGCCGGAGCACTCCTTCAAGGGCCGCACCTACGCCGCCGCCGTGTCGCCTGAGGGCATGCCGCTCATGGCACAGCTCGGCATCGGCCTGCTGGTGATCCCCCAGAAGCCGTGGGAGATCGTCGAGTCCGACTTCGCCGCGTACCACGGCGAGTGGGCCAAGCACCACACTGCGCCGCCGCCCCCGCCCCTGTCAGGCGGCTTCTGCTGGGTCGACACCAACGCCGAGCGTGCCGAGGAGAAGGCGATGGAGCACATCGGCAACTACTACGGCACGGTGATGAAGCACTACGAGTTCGGGCCCAAGCGCCCGCACGAGGGCGTCAAGGGCTACGAGTTCTACGAGGGCATCTCGAAGTACATCGACCGCCACGGGGCGCGTGGCGCCGCTGAGGACTTCACCCGCCTCATGCCCTACGGCACCCCCGATCAGGTGCTCGAGAAGCTGCAGGTCATCAAGGACAAGATCGACATGGCGGCGTTCTTCCCGAACCTCTGCTACGCCGGCATGACCTGGACCGAGGCGCGCCGCAACCGCGATCTGTTCGCCACCGAGGTGCTGCCCGTGCTCAAGGAGTGGGACGCCCCGCCAGTGGGCCTCGCCGCCACCGAGACTGCCGCCGCAGCCGCGTAGAGGCTGAGCCGATAGGCGAAGCCGTGGCCCGAGCGGCCCGTGAGCGACAGCGAACAAGAGCGGGAAACGACTGGTGCGACCGCGAGATGGTTCACCTGTAGGCGCGGCCTCTTGGCAGGCGTCGCGGGAATCCGCGGCGCTGATCGGCCATGATGTTCGCCGCCGCGCCGCCCGAGCGCGGCGGACGGGGGCTTCCAGATGAGATTCGGCCTGATCTCGGCGAACTTGATGGGCAACGTCGACGGCGCGGCCGCGCAGGAAACCGCCCAGACCGCTGAGGAAGTCGGCTTCGACTCGCTGTGGGCGATCGAGCACGTGGTGGTGCCGAAGTCGTACAGCTCCACCTATCCCTACGACGAGGGCGGGCGCCTGTTCAAGGGCGCGAGCCAGCTCGACCACTCCGACCCGCTCATCTGGCTGGCGTACGCCGCTGCGGTGACCACCCGCATCCGGCTGGCGACCGGCATCCTCATCCTGCCCCAGCGCAACCCCCTGATCCTGGCGAAGGAGATCGCTTCGCTGGACCGCCTGTGCGGCGGTCGTTTCGACTTCGGCATCGGCGTGGGATGGCTGCGCGAGGAGTTCGACGCACTCGGCGTGCCCTTCGACCGCCGGGGTGCGCGCACTGACGAGTACATCGCGGCGCTGCGCGTGCTGTGGACCGAAGAGGAGGCCGAGTTCCACGGCGAGTTTGTCGACTTCGACCCGGTGTACAGCCAGCCCAAGCCCATCCAGCAGCCGGTGCCGATCCTGGTGGGCGGACACAGCGACCGCGCCTCCCGGCGCGCCGGTGAGCTCGGCGACGTGTTCTTCCCGGCCGAACGGCCTGCGGAGGTGCTGGCGGGGCTCTTCGAATCGACGCGCCGCTATGCCGAGGCCGCGGGACGCGACCCGAGTGAGATCGAGATGTGGACTACCGGCGGGACCGACCGCGCCCACCTCGATCAGCTGGTCGAGCTCGGCGTCAGCCAGGTGATGGTGCCGGGGCGCAGGCCGCCCCAGCTCGGCGAGACATACGGGCAGATTCTCGCTGACTACGCGGATGCATGAGGCTGAGCCGAATGGCGAAGCCGTGGCCCGAGCGGACCGTGAGCGCAGCGAACAAGAGCGGGAAGCAATGGCAGCAAGACGAGCAGGTGCGCCAATTCGCGCACGCATCAAGAGAGGCATGACAGTGCAGGAGAGAAGCAATGGCTGAATACGGCGACGGCGACGCGATCAGCCACGAGCAGCGGGTCGCCGAGATGCAGGCCCGAGCCGAGGTGATCCGCCGGGACATGGGCGGCGCGTCGAAGGTCCGCGCCATGGAGGCCGAAGGCGACCGGACGATCCGCCAGCACATCGATGCATTCCTCGACGACGGCTCCTTCCGGGAGATCGGCACGTTCAGCCGGTCGCTCCGCCCTGAAATGCGTGACATCACGCCCGGCGACGGCAAGATCGGCGGGCACGGCAATGTGGACGGCCGGCCGGTGGCGGTGTTCGGTGACGACATCACCGTGCTGCGCGGCTCGAGCTCCATCGTGGGCACCCGCAAGGAAACCCGCCTCTACGACCGCGCGCTCACCATGGGCATTCCTGTCGTTCACTTCGGCGAGACCGGCGGCGGCCGCATTCCCGATCTCATGGGTTCGGAGGGCATCTCCGAACCCGGTGCCATGTTCGAGATGGCCCAGCGGCGCCACCGGGTGCCGATGGCCACCATGATCTGCGGCCAGTCGTTCGGCGGCTCGTCGTTCGTGTCGGCCATGAGCGACTACGTGGTCATGGTGCGCGGCTCGTGCTTGGCAGTCACCTCGCCGAAAGTGTTCGAGATCGCCACCGGCGAAGTCATCTCATTCGAGGATGTGGGCGGCGTGGACGTGCACGCTCGCATCACCGGGCAGATCGATCTCGGCGTGGACACCGACGAGGAGGGGTATGAGGCAGTCCGGCGCTGGCTGTCGTACATGCCCTCGAATGCCTGGCAGCCGGCGCCGCGGGCCGAGCCACGCGGCGGCGACGGGCCCGATCCCGAGCTGGCCAAGATGGTGCCGGCCCGGCGCACCCGCGGCTACGACATGCGACGCGTCGTCGCCCGCATCTGCGACCCCGATTCTGTATTCGAGATGCAGCCGAACTATGCCCGCAACGTGGTGTGCGCGCTGGCCCGGCTGGACGGGTACCCCGTAGGCGTCATCGCGAACAACCCCATGTTCCAGGCGGGAACGCTCGACCCTCAGGCCTGCCACAAGGTCATTCGCCTCGCGACCGTGTGCGATTCGTACAACATCCCCATGATCTTCCTGGTGGACGTACCGGGCTTCATGGTCGGCAAGCGGGTCGAGCACGACCTGATGCTGCACTGGGGCATTCGCATGATGCATGCACTGCAGAATGCGTCCACGCCCACGCTTACGGTGTGCTTGCGCAAGGCATTCGGCATGGCCTGGCAAGCCATGAACGGCTCCCGGATGCCGAGCCATGGCATCTACTGCTGGCCCGGTGCGGAGGTCGGCTTCATGGATCCTGAAGTCGGCGTGAACGTGGCGTTCGGCTCGAAGCTCTCGCGCATCGCCGATCCCGACGAGCGAGAAGCTGAGCGGCTGAAGCTCGTGGCCGAGGTAGCCGAGGCGACGAACCCCTTCGAGGCAGCCGGCACGATGCGCATCGACGAGATGATCGACCCCGCCGACACCCGCAGCGTGCTCATCTCGGATATCCGGATGCTGGCCAATCGCCCGGTGCCACCGCCCGAGCAGCGGCCGCTCAGCTACTGGCCGAGCTGCTGAGGCTCGGGGGATGCGTAACCCACCGAGGAGCCAGCGAGCAGTAGCGTCTTGGAGCAATGCCGAGCGACCACGATGGCGGTCGAGAGCATCGGTAGTTCGTACCATTACCGACGTTGGCAGCGACTGAGGAGATCTCTGACGTGATCGATCTCGAAGGCGTCACCAAGCACTATGAAGTCGGCCCCGTGCTGGTGACAGCGCTGGCCGGCATCGATTTGCACGTCGATACCGGCGAGTTCGTCGTCGTCCTTGGTGCATCCGGCAGCGGCAAGACCACCACGCTCAACATCATCGGTGCCTTGGACGTGCCGTCGTCTGGCAAGGTGACCGTCGGCGGACGCGATCTCACCACGTCAAACCGCAGCGAGCTCTTTGCGCTGCGGCGCGAGACGGTCAGCTTCATCTTCCAGAGCTTCAACCTCTTCCCGGGACTGACCGCAACCGAGAACGTCGAGTTCGGCATGGACGTCTCCGGCAAGAGCGGCTCGGCCGATCCCGCCGACATACTCGACTCCGTCGGGCTCGGCCACCGGCTCGGTCACTTCCCGCATGAGCTGTCGGGCGGTGAGCAGCAGCGCGTCGCCATCGCGCGAGCCCTCGCCACCGGCAACCCGGTGCTGCTCGCTGACGAGCCCACAGGCGAGCTGGACTTCAAGACCGGTGCCCAGATCCTCGAATTGCTCGCCGAGCAAGCCAACCAGGACCGGGCAGTGCTCGTGGTGACCCACAACCGCGAGATCTCCCGGATGGCCGACCGCGTCGTGGAGATGAGCAGCGGGCAGATCATCAGCGACGGTCCACCCGAGGGCGGCAAGACTCCGCTGTCCGAACTGCACTGGTAGGCCCGCAGCCATGTGGTTGTTCCGGCTGCGGTGGTCCCTGCGGGACGCCCGCAAACGCTGGATCCAGATCGTCGCCATCGGATTCACACTGGCGATCGGCATCGGGCTGTACGCGGGCCTCTCGAGCGTGACGCAGTGGAGGCTCACCTCCATTGACAAGAGCCTCGAGGCCACCAGCATGTACGACCTGCGGGCAACCGTCGGCGAGGGCGGGGACGTGCCGGCCGGCTCGCTGGCTCGCATCGCCAGCGAGATCGACGGCATCGACCGCTACAACGAACGCCTCCTGTTCGACACCCAGGTCGAGACCGTCGTCGAGGGCGAAGAACTGCTCGTGCACGGGCGCATTGTCGGCATGGACCTGTCGGGGAGCGAACCCGTCGTCAACGACGTCTACCTGATCGACGACGCTGCGCGGCCGGTCTCGAACAGCGCAACACCGCAGGTGCTGGTCAATCGGGGCTTCTCGACCTTCTGGAACTTGCCGACGAGCGGCGCGCTGACTGTGGGCGGCGACGTCGGCGTGGACTATGTCGGCGCTGCCGTGTCACCCGAGTTCTTCCTCATCATTGAGGGGAACGGATCGCTCGGCAGGTCGAACCTGGCGGTGCTGTTCGCTCCGCTGGATGCCGCGCAGGACATATCGGGCCGGTCCGGCGTGGTCAACGACCTCGTGCTGACCCTTGAGCCGGGGGCAGATGCCGCGGCGGTGACCGAGCAGCTCACCGAAGCTGCAGCGTCACAGGGCGGTGTGCTGCTGGACGTCCTCACCCGGGAGGCGACGCCGTCGTACATCGGCTTGACCGGTTCGCCGGAGATCGACCAGGGCATCTACAACGCCATCTCACTCCTGCTCTTTGTCGGAGCTGCGTTCGCCGCGCTCAACTTCTCGGCCCGCATGGTCGAAGCGCAGCGGCGCGAGATCGGCAACTCCATGGCCATCGGGGAGCATCCCCGCACGATCGTCATCCGGCCGCTGCTGATCGGCCTGCAGATCGGCATCATCGGCATGATCTTGGGCGTCGCCGTGGGCTACGCGATCGCCTTCCAGACGGTGACCGTCGTGCAGGAGGTTGCGTGGCTGCCGATCTTCGAGCAGCCCTTCCAGGCAGGCATCTACGCGCAGGCCATGGCGCTCGGATTCGCAGTGCCGGTGCTTGCCGTGCTCTGGCCTGTCCTGCGCGCCGTCAGGGTGCGGCCGGTCGACGCGATTCGCTCAAGTCATCTGGCATCGAGGGGCGGCAGTTTGGGGCCCATCATCAGCCGCATCCCCCTGCCGGGCCGCAGCCTTGAGCGGATGCCGTTCCGGAACCTGATGAGGGCTCCCCGCCGGACGTTCCTGACGTTGCTGACCTTCACCATGAGCTTGGCGATCATGTTCGCCATGCTGGGGCTGGGCAGCACCTTTACGGCCACGCTCGACGACGGCAACGAAGAACTGCTCGGTGGTGAGCCTGACCGTTTCACGGTGCAGTTGGATTCCTTCTACCCGGTCAACTCGCCGCAGGTCCAGGACGTGCTCACCAATCCGACGGTGCAACTCGGCGAGCCGGCGATGGTGCTCGGGGCCAATGTCACCGCTGCCACGTCAGAAGCCGCCGACGACCCGATCCGGCTGGATCTCGCGGTCCGCTTCGTCGACTTCGGCAGCGCCGTGTGGACGCCGACCGCGACGGAGGGAGCGCTGTCGCGGGGATCGCCGGGCATCGTGCTCGCCGACAAGGCCGCTCGTGACTTCGGTGTGGGGGTCGGCGACGATGTCATCGTCACGCATCCGGCGCTCGTCGACGGAGCGTTCACCTACAGCACGCGCACCCTGCCCGTCGCGGCGATCCATCCGCATCCGCTGCGGCTCAACGCCTACATGGATCTCTCACAGGCGTCCACCTGGGGCTTCGGCGGTCTCGCCAACATCGTGACCGGCGTGCCGGCAGACGGCAGCAGCCTGAACGACGTGAAGCGAGCGCTCTTCGGCAGCGGCACGGGCGTGGCACTGGTGCAGGGGTTGAACGAGACGTTCCAGTCCTTGGAGGATTCGCTGGAGCAGTCCAGCAGCGTGTTCGTCATCACGCGGATCTTCGTCATCTTCCTGGTGATGCTGATCGCGTTCAACACCGCCAACATCAATGTCGACGAGCGCTCCCGTGATCACGCCACGATGTTCGCCTACGGCATACCCGTGCGGCGGGTGATCGCGAACCTCTCGGTGGAGGGGCTGCTGCTGGGCGTGGTTGCCGTGGTGCTCGGCGGTCTGTTCGGGTATGCGCTGCTGCTGTGGATGGCACTGTTCCAGATGCCGACGGCCGTGCCCGATGTCGGGATGATCGTGTCGGTGCGCTGGTGGGAGATGGCGGCGTCGTTCGTGGTGGCACTGGCCGCGATCGCGCTGGCGCCTTTGTTCCCTGGTCGCAAGCTGAAGAAGATGTTCATTCCTGGGCAGCTGCGGGTGATGGAGTAAGGCTCCACAGCTCAGGCATCTGTGCCTTACGCGTGGAGCGCAGGGGGTTCGTACACCCACGGCCCTCGTGGCAGCACTGCAGGGTCGAAATGCTGCGCTGTTTCGGCGAGACCGTCGAGGCTCATCACGGGGTCGAGTTTGAGGCTGGTGAGCAGGAGATTCACCACGTCGAGCGGTGTCTCGCCGAGTGCTAGACGGTCTTGGAGTGTCACGGCGCCGTCTCGTTTGGCTAGGCGGCGGCCTACGGGGCCCAGAACGAGCGGGACGTGGGCATATGAGGGCGGTTCGATGCCGAGCAGTTGAGCGAGGTGGGCCTGTCGGGGCGAGGACGGCAGCAGGTCGTCTCCTCGTACGATCTCGGTGATGCCTTGTGCGGCGTCGTCCACGACTACCGCGAGGTTGTAGGCGGGGGTGCCGTCGCCTCGCTGGATCACGAAGTCGTCGACGGTGCCGGTGTAGGCGCTGAGCTGGCGGTCGACAACAGTCACTTCGGTGGGCTCGGGACCGTCCGAGCCAACGCGCAGCCTGAGGGCTGGTGGTCGACCGCTGCCGCGACGCTGTTCTCGCTCAGCCGGTGTCAGGTGCCGGCAGGTTCCGGGGTAGGCACCTTCGGGTGACGGTCCGTGCGGGGCCGCCGCGGCTTCGGCTATCTCGCGCCGGGTGCAGAAGCACTCGTAGGTGAGGTCGCGCCGGCGCAGGTCGGCGATGGCATCGCGGTAGAGGTCCAGGCGCTCGCTCTGACGGACTGGCTCGCCGTCCCAATCGAGGCCGAGCGCGGCCACGTCGCGCAGCTGCGAGTCGTAGAACTGCGGTCGCACGGCACCGTCGAGGTCTTCGAACCGCCACAGGAACCGCCCGCCGGCAGAGCGGGCGAACAGCCATGCCAGCAGCGCTGTGCGGAGGTTGCCGAGATGCAGGTCGCCTGTGGGGCTCGGGGCCCAGCGACCGACAGTCAGGTCTCTCCTCAAGCGCTGCCCTCGGCGAGTGCCTTGATGCCCTCGACGCAGCGCGCCATGTTCGCCAGATGCTCGTCCTGGCGGCGGGACAGGATGCGAGGCTCCTTGTCGGGCATGGCCGTGATCGCCACCGAGAGGCCCGATTCGCCCGGACCGATCCGCACGGTATGACGCAGGCGGCAGCGCTGACCGTGCAACACGTCGATTTCGTAGCGCCACCGGGCGCCGGCTACCTCTTCGGTCTCGCCGGTTGCCCAGCCGAACAGCACGTTGGGCTCGTACTCGGTGACCGTGAGATCGATGTTCCACTCGCCGATGGCGGGATGCTGGTTGTGGCCAATGAACTTGGCACCAGCGGCCGGCCCGTCGTAGCCCGGGGCCCACTCGGCGCGCACGAACTCCTCGGAGAAATCGGCCCCGGCGTTGATGTCGCTGACGATCTCCCAGACGCGTTCGGCAGGCGCGTCGATGTCGACTTCGACCGTGGCGCCAGGGCCCTCGCTCAGTGTCCGGGCTGCTGACTCGTCACCGCGTGACTCCCATGTGCGACCCCAGCCGTCCACGTACGCGATCTCATTGGCGCGCCGGCGTGGCACCGAGCCGAACTCGGTGCCCTTCGCATAGGCCAGCGGCAGCAGTGCGACTGGCGTGACTCCCTCAGGAATGCCGAGCACGTCGCGCAATTCGTCTTCCTTGTTCAGAATTGCCGTCGTCCACGCCGTAGCGAGGCCCCGGGCACGGGCCGCGAGGCAGAAGCTCCATGCCGACTGCAGGACTGAGTCGAACAGGCCCGGCTTGCCGCTGTCGTCGTGGACTCCCCACACGCAGGGAATGACGATGACCGGCACCTCGGCGAGATGTTCCGCGAGGTGGAACGCCGACTTCATCACCTGTTCCATCGGATGGCCGGTTCCCGCGGTCGCGTCGCGCCCCCGCTTCATGAACGCGCCGACGACCGAGTTGTACATGTCGCCGATGGCCTGACGCTGCTGTGGGTCACGGATCAACAGCCATCGCCGGCTGGCCTGGTTGCCGCCGCCGGGACCCTGCTCGGCCACGTCGATGCAGTCGAGCACGACTTCGTGGGGGACCTCACGTTCCAGATCGAGGCGCAGCCGCACCGAGCGGGTGGTCGACAGCACGCCGTCGACCGACGCGAGGTCGACAGCGGCCGTGTCGTAGCGGGCGGGCACGTGGGGGTTCAGCTCTGGTGTCGGCATGCCGCCAGTATTGCCGTCTCACTCAATAGTTTCTCCGAGCGTGATGAGACCCCCGCCGGCCGGCTCGCTGCCGAGCCGCATGGCCAAGCCACGGCCCGAGCAGTTTGTGGGCCTGTTTCGAATGGGGACGGGGAGCAGGATCGGAAAGCAACTGGCTCTGACTGCCCTCGCCGTGCTCGCCGCCGCGTGCCTGCCGGGTCGCGTGGAGACACACGAGCCTGCGGCTGCTGTCGGGGAGGATGCTGGCGCGGTTGCTGAGACGACGGCTTCCCGAGCGCCAGAGCCATCCGAAATGCCTGCGCCCGCTACGACTGTTCGCGACTGCTCGCCGCGGGACGCAGCCGACGACCTGCCAATCGACATCGCTGCTGCTGTGCTCGCGAGCGTTCAGATGTCGCGTGCGCTCTACGACTGCGCCGACGAGATCGGCTTGGCGTTCGCCGATGATCCGGAGGCGATCCTCACGCTGGCCGCACGCGGGATTGACGGACCGCTGCTGCTGATCGAGTCGTGGTCGGCAGCCGAGCCGATGACCGAGATTCAGCGGCTCGCGCCAGTGCGGATCGCGGCGGCAGGCTTCAACGAGCAGCGACTCTCCCAACAGCTCCCCGGCTTCGATATCGAGTGGGTGCCCGTCAATCCATCGGCAACGCTGCCGCATCGAAACGCTCCCCCCGAGCGGGTCTGGATCGTCGGCAATGCCGAACAAGCTGCAGTGTTCGGGGCTCTCGGAAGCCAGATCGACGCAGCGGCACTGACGGTGAGCGAGGACGACGACTTGCGAGCTCTGCCTGTGGCCGATCGCGTCATGCTGCGCGACGCTGCGCACGTCGAGTTGCGCTCGGACCTCGGCCCCGACGCAGCGTGGCAGCTGGAGGTGGTCCGCGGCGGCCACGAAGTACCCGGAGGCGGCCTGCTTCTGTTCGAGCCGGGCCGCGCCCGCCGCCTCGTAGCCATGTACGGCCACCCGGCGACATCGCAGCTCGGTGTGCTGGGCGAGCAGGACCCAACCGAGGGCGTAGCGCGCCTGGCCTCTATTGCGGAGGGCTACGACGCTGACGGTTCCGATGTGGTGCTCGCCTTCGAGATCATCGCCACCGTTGCCTCTGCCAGGGCCGGCCGCGACGGCGATTACTCCAACGAAACCGCGCTCGACGACATCAGGCCGTGGATCGAGGCCGCCGCCGCGAACGACATGTACGTGGTGCTGGACTTGCAGTCGGGCCGAACCGACTTCCTGACGCAGGCCAAGCACTATGAGGAATTCCTGCGGCTCCCGCACGTTGGGCTGGCGCTCGACCCCGAATGGCGACTGCGGCCCGGCGAGGTGCATCTGCAACAGATCGGAACGGTCGATGCAGCCGAGATCAACCAGGTCGTCGGCTGGCTGGCCGGACTCGTCCGTGAGGAGGCCCTTCCTCAGAAGCTGCTGATCCTGCACCAGTTCCGCTTCTCGATGATCACCAACCGCGAGCTCATCGAGACCCCAGCGGAACTCGCAGTGATGATTCACATGGACGGGCAGGGTCCGATCAACACGAAATACAGCACATGGAATGCGTTGACCGGCGAGCCAGACGCCCATCGCTTCTACTGGGGCTGGAAGAACTTCTACGACGAGGACTTCCCGACGCCCACCGCCGAGCAGGTGCTGGCTCAGACACCGTCTCCGTTGTTCGTCTCCTACCAATAGCTCCTCCACGGGGGCGCGCAGATTGCAGGCCTCCGTCTTGACAAATGTTGCTGCCCGCTCTTGTTCGCTGCGCTCACGGGCCGCTCTGGCCCTGGGGGCGCAGCCTCTAGCCTCCGCGACATGGCACGGCTGCCGTACTTGAGCTCGCGCCTGCAGGGCTACCAGTCGACGATCTTCGCCGAGATGTCGGCGCTGGCAGTTCGCACTGGTGCCATCAATCTGGGCCAGGGCTTCCCCGACACCGACGGGCCGACCGAGGTGCTCGAAGCAGCGGTCGCAGCAATCCGCAGCGGCACCGCAAACCAGTACCCGCCGGGCATCGGCATCGCTGAACTGCGCCACGCTGTCGCCCGGCATCAGAAGCGGTTCTGGGGCATGGAGGTCGACCCCGACAGCGAGGTGCTCATCACCGCTGGTGCGAGCGAGGCGTTGGCCGCGAGCATCCTGGCGCTGACCGAAGTGGGCGACGACGTGCTCACGTTCGAGCCGTGGTACGACCTCTACGGCGCTGTGATCTCCATGTCAGGCGCTGTGCGCAAGGTGGTCACCTTGCGGCCGCCCGACTACGGCTTCGATCCCGACGAGTTGGCAGCGGCGGTCACGCCGCGCACCCGAATGCTGGTGCTCAACAGCCCTCACAACCCGACCGGCAAAGTGTTCAGCCGGGCCGAGCTGGAAGCCATTGCTGCCGTGGCCATCGAGCGAGATCTCATCGTGGTCACCGACGAGGTGTACGAGCACCTGGTGTTCGACGGCGAGCACATCCCCATCGCGACGCTGCCCGGCATGGCCGACCGCACGGTCACGATCTCCAGCGGTGGCAAGACATTCGCCGTCACCGGCTGGAAGATCGGCTGGGTGTGCGCTCGCCCGGAGCTGGTGGCGGCTGTGCGCACGGCCAAGCAATGGCTGACCTACGTCAGCGGCGGACCGTTCCAGCACGCCATCGCCGCCGGGCTGGATCTCGGCGACGACTACTTCACAGCTCAGGCCGAGGATCTGCGCGCCAAGCGGGACCGGCTCTCGGAGGGTCTGCGCTCGACCGGCCTCGATGTCTTCGAGCCGTCTGGCACCTATTTCATCACCGCCGACATTCGCTCGATCGGGCATGACGACGGCGTCGAGTTCTGCTGGGGCCTGCCAGACCGGATCGGCGTCGCGGCGGTGCCGAACGTGGTCATGTACGACAACGTCCACGAGGGCCGCCACCTCGTCCGCTTCGCCTTCTGCAAGCAGCACGACGTCCTCGACGCCGCCATAGAGCGCCTCCGCACCCTGTAGCCCGCAAGCTGGCTGATCGCTCGGGCTAGGGCAGCGATCCCCGCTGCGCCGGGCGTTGTCTGGTTGCTGGGCTCAGGCGCTTGCTCGCAGGGGAGCGATCACGCCTTCGGCGAATTCGTTGAGCATGGCCAGCTCTTGGTCTTGGGTGAAGTAGCCGACGTGGTGCCACAGGAAGAACTCGGTGACGCCGAACTCTTCGTGCAGCGAGGCGACGTGGTCGAGCTCCTCCTCCCGGCTGCCGCGCCAGACGCGACCCATCGGCACTACGTAGGGCGGCGCGTTGTAGGCCCAGTTGAACAGCTCCTCGAAGCCGGCGTACAGGTCGGCGCCCTCGGCTGGCGTGCGGCCCATCGTGAGGTGGCCGCCGATCGCCAGTGCATCCGCCGCCGTGGTGCCACGCCCCGAGCTGTGAGCCTCCTCGAGGTAGATGTCGAGCGCTGTGCCGATGAAGCTCTGCCGCTCGGGGGCCACGAAGCTGACCATCTTGCCGCCCTCGCGTGCCCAGAACTTCGAGGTCTCCATGCTGTAGCTGAACGGCGCGTACACCGGCGGGTGCGGCTGCTGCAGCGGCCGGGGCACGATGCCGATCTCGCGCAGCGTCTTGTTCTCGTCGACCGCCGTCGGGTCGAAATCGTCGGTCGGCGGGAAGTGCCACTCCATCTCGGGCGGGGCCTGCCAGAACTCGCCTCGGATCGACACCTTGTCCTGCGTCCACAGCGACTTCACCAGGTGCCAGTTCTCGTACAGGGCCCGGCGGCTTCGCTGGTCGGCCTCGGACTTGTCGGATTCGGTGGAGGTGATGCCGAGGTGCTGCCCAAAGGTGCCGGTCCAGCGGGGAGTGTTGCCGCGCGTGAAGCCCACGAAGGTGCGCCCGCCGGTGAAGTGGTCGAGAATGGCGATGTTCTCGGCGAGCTGGATCGGGTTCACCGCGGTGAGGTTCATGCCGAGCTGGCCCACCCGCATCCGCTCGGTGTGCTGGGCCACGAAGTAATCCCAGAACAGCGGGTTGGTGGTGGTCTCGATGCCTTCCACCTGCATGTGCTGCTCGGTCATGGCGAAGCCGTCGTACCCGACCGACTCGGCGAATTGCATCTGGGTCCGCACGTGATCCATGAGGGTCTGCCAACGCTCGGGCATCGACCCGGCGAGGCCGATCTGCTCGCCACGACGGCGCATGTACGGCACGACGAGGATCGTGAAACGGAAGTCGGTCATCGAGACTCGGGTCCTTTCGGTCCACCGGACCTTGCGGCAGCGGCCGTACAGACTGCAACACTAGGAAACCGGCTGGCTCCCGAACCGGCCAACCCAGCGTCATCCGAGCGGGGGAGGAACCGCCAGATGCCCAAGTTCGAGCCCACCGCCGGGCGGGGATTGCATCCCATCGAGAATGCCCCGATCCCGGAGATCCGAGCGCTCCAGCTGGAGCGGCTGAAGTGGAGCCTGGCGCACGCGTACGCACACGTGCCCGCCTACCAGCAGCTGTTCGACGAGGCGGGGGTTCACCCGTCCGATCTGCACACGCTCGATGAATTGGCGCGCTTCCCGTTCACGTCTAAGATCGAGCTGCGCGAGAACTACCCCTTCGGCATGTTCGCCGTGCCGCGGGAGCAGGTGCTGCGGGTGCATGCCTCCTCGGGGACTACGGGAAAGCCGACCGTGGTCGGCTATACGCAGTCCGACTTGGACATGTGGGCGCACGTGTTCGGGCGTTCGCTGATGGCGGCGGGAGTGCGACCGGGCGACGTGGTCCATGTCTCCTACGGCTACGGGCTGTTCACCGGCGGGCTGGGGGCGCATTACGGGGCCGAGCAGTACGGGTGCACCGTGGTGCCGGCGTCGGTGGGCCAGACGGCCCGGCAGGTGCAGCTGTTGGTGGACTTCGACGCCGATGTGCTGTGCGCCACGCCGTCGTACGCGCTCGTCGTCGCGGATGAGTTCCGTAACCAGGGCATCGACCCGGCGTCGACGTCGCTGCGGGTGGGGATCTTCGGCGCGGAACCGTGGTCGGAGGCGATGCGGGCCGAACTCGAGGAGGCCTTCGGCATCGACGCCGTCGACATCTACGGCCTCTCTGAGGTCATCGGCGGGGGTGTCGCCAACGAGTGCGTCGAAACCAAGGACGGGCCGACGATCTGGGAGGACCACTTCTATCCGGAGGTCATCGACCCTGATTCGGGCGAAGTGCTGCCCGAAGGCGAGACGGGCGAGCTGGTGTTCACCTCGCTGACCAAGGTGGCGATGCCGGTGATCCGGTACCGCACCCGCGACATCTGCTCACTGCAGCCCGGCACGGCTCGCTCGATGCGTCGCATGGGGCGGGTTGCGGCACGCAGCGACGACATGCTCATCATCCGTGGCGTCAACGTGTTCCCGAGCCAGTTCGAGGAGCTGGTGTCAGCCGATCCGAGGCTGACCGGTCACTTCTTCCTCGAAGTGCATTCCCAAGGGCGCATGGAGGGCATCACGGCGGTGGTGGAGCCCAAGCCCGATGCCGGCGACCACGATGCGATCGCCGCAGACTTCACCAGCACGGTGCGCCAGCGCATCGGCATTGCCGTCGACGTCCGCACGGTCGAACCCGAAGGCATTCCGCGCTCAGAAGGAAAGGCGCAGCGCGTCCGCGACCTCCGGGGCTGAGCACATGGGCGGCGCGCTACGGTGCGGCGGTCGAGCCACGCCGGGGCATGGCTTGAGCACGGCCGAAGGAGACAGTGATGAGCTTTGTGGAGATGCGGCACTACCGGCTGAAGGTGGGTGCGCCTGAACGCTGGGTGAAGGAGTACTTCGAGAAGGGCTACGAAGCGCAGCGAAAGTACCTGGGCGAGCCGGTGGGCTACTACACCACTGAGTTCGGCGGCATCAACGAGATCTACCACCTGTGGCGTTACGACACGCTCGAGGAACGTGCCCAGAAGCGCAAGGCGCTGTTCGAGGATCCGCAGTGGCTGGAGTTCGTCAGGGAGATCGCGCCCCTGGTGGAGATACAGGAGAACGTGATGCTGCGCGACATCTTCGAGAGCTGAGCCGGAGCGCACACCTATGCCGAACACGATGATGGACACTTGGGCCGCTGGCGACGAGACGCTGGGCACCTGGCTGTCGATGGCGTCGAGCCATTCGGCCGAGATCGCTGGGCGTGCCGGCTTCGACTATGTGTGCGTCGACATGCAGCACGGCGTGGCCGATTACCAGGTTGCCGTGGAGATGATGCAGGCCATCGAGATGGGTGGCGGTACGCCCATCGTGCGGGTGCCGTGGAACGAGCCCGGCATCATCGGGCGGGTGCTCGATGCGGGGGCGCGGGGCGTCGTTGTGCCCATGGTGAACTCGGTCGCCGAGGCGCAGGCCGCCGTGTCTGCCTGCAAGTACCCGCCACTGGGTACCCGCAGCTTCGGCCCGGTGCTGGTGGCTGCTCGGGCGGCGGCGGGGGAGAACTACTTCGAGGTGGCGAACGACACCACTGCCTGCATTCCCATGATCGAGACCCGCCAAGCGGTCGAGGCGCTGGATGAGATTCTGGCGATCGAGGGCGTCGACGCCATCTACGTCGGGCCGGCCGACCTGTCGATCAGCTACGGCTACGGCCCCGGCTACACCGACGACCACGCCGACTACAAGGCAGCGCTGGAGCACATCGCCGAGCGGTGCGCCGCACACGGCGTGGTGGCGGGCATCCACTCCACGGCGTCGCTGTCGGCCGACCGCCGCGGCAAAGGCTTCCGCATGCAGACCGTCGCCGGTGACGCCATGGCGCTCGGCCGCGGCATGGCCCGCGACCTGCGCACCGCCCGCGAGTCCGGCGTAGCCGAAGCCGCCACCGGAGCCGACTCCAAGATCTACTGACCCTCGCGCCCACCGAGCATCAGCGCCTTCGGGTCTTAGCTGTCGGCCGCCTCCGGCTGTTCGATGTCGGCATTTCCAGACTGGTCGCGGTCGACAAGTTCCTTGGCTCGCCGCGCCACTGAACCAGCTGCGGTCGACGTCGCCGCGGCGGCATCCGCTGCGAGGCGTCCGGCAGCCTGAGCTGCGTCGGCCGTCCCTCGCCCGACAGTCGTTGCTTGGTCGGCTGAGAAGCGTCCGACAGCCGCCGCCGAGCTTGCAACGGACTTGCCAGCGATCGCTGCGCTACCGGCCACGATCCTGCCGACGCTTGCCGTGCCGTCCGTGACAGCGCGGCCAGCGTCAGCTGCGACATCCCCTATGGCATCGCCGATGGCAATGGCCTGTTGAGTGATTTGGCGTACCACCGTTGCCGCATCATCCTTGACGAAGCTGTGGATGGACTCCAGGGTTACGTCCTTGGTCGCGACGTGTGCGAGCACTCCTGCGGTGACGCCTGCGAGCAGAGCAACGCCAGCGGGGCCGCCCGCGACGCCGACGAGCGCGACGGTGCCCAAGCTGGCCCCGGTGCCGATTGCGCCCTTGAGCCCGCCCTCGGCCAGCTCGACGTACTCGTCTGCATGATTTGCCTTGTGGAAGGCGCGCCCGAAGGCGACAACCGACACTGCCAGCAGCAGTGGGTTAGCGCTCACGGCAGCCGACATGCCCATGCCTGCTGCGAGGCTCGCGAACGACTCGGTCTCGGCCTTGTTCCAGCCGAAGACCAGCGAAACGACTCCGACGCTGGCGCCCATCAGTTCGCCGACATCGTAGGAATTCAGGTCGTAGAGCCATTTCTTCGGTATGCCGAAGTTCGATTTCAGCGTCTCCGCGACGGAGTCGTAAGTGGCCTTGTCCCAGTTGGCCAGGGGCAGACCCTTCGGCGTGGACACGTCGCGAAGCAAGCCCTGCATCCCGCCGAGTGCTTCTTGGACAAATGTGTCGTCTGGCGACGCGTTGTGGGCTGCCTTGATCGCGCCGAGGAGCGTGTGTCCACCGTCAAAGAGACGGTGATTGCCGCCGCCGATGTGCGTCTCGAGAAAGACGGCGTCCATCGCCTTGTCGTAGATGGTGGCTTTGCCCTTCACGGCTGCCTGCACGAATTCGTTCAACTGAGGTGTGAGATCGCTCGCCACCAGTCCTTGAGCGGCCGCGAACAGTTGCGCCGTGCGCTCAGATGTCGAGTCGAACAACCACCGAGTGCCCGTGGCAACGGCCCGTCCGCTAGTAGCTCCCACCTCGGCGGCCCCGCTGCCGATTGCCCGCGCCGCTGACGCGCTGGCCGCGGCTGCCGTCTTGGCGTTCTCGCCGACGACCCGAGCTGTCGATGCAGCGGCTGCGCCAGTGGCCTCGGCCGCCTTGCGACCTCCGGACATCGTCGCGTCAGCCGCTTGCTTGGCAGTCGCGAGCGCTGTGTGGCCGAGGCGACCGAGACGTCCAGGCTCATCGTCCTCGGGCGCTGGGTCCTCCGACGAAGCGGGCCGCGGCGCGAGCGGGTCCGTGCCGTCTAGCGGCTCGTCTGCCTCGGCCGATTGGCGATCGGCACGGTTGTTCATGGTCTATTGCGTGCGCCTCATTGATCGGATGCATCACTCTATGATTCGCCCCGGGCGCGTCGGACGCGGTGGCATGGACGCGTCGTGTGGCCTACGTCAGGGGATCGCTCGCAGTGTTGCTTGCAGAGAACGATTGGAATGATCCTCGCAACGAGTTTCCCGCGGTCCTGTTCCGGCTCAGCCATCGGACGAAGAAGAAACACCGGAGCGGCTATCGCGAGGGCGATGACGGCGATCGGGTCGCTGAGTCGATGCGCGGTTGGTGGGAGATCGCAGGCGATGACGTACGAGACATGCATGACCAAGGGGCCTTGGGCGTCAAGTACGCGGTGGCAATCCATCGAGGACAAACAGTGGCGGTGGCGCAGATTGACGGCTGGTATTGGGCAGCCGGCCTTGAGGGCGCCGCGCATCACAAACTGCCAGTCGACGATTTCCTGCACGGCAGTCGCGATCGGCCATACGAGTTCGGCTCGCTTGAAGATGAGCATTGGCGCGATCACGAGCGCGCCGGTGAACGTCTTCGGTGGGCCTTCTGTGCCAGCCCTGCGTCGGCCAAGGCTAGGGACGTATGGGTCGGCGACGGAAACTGTGAGATCAGCGAGCGACGACGAGACACCCTGGTTTCCATCTATCCGTATTCGCTCGCCGATGACCAGCGCGACCTTGTTGATCGAGCAATGCGGGCTCTGGGAGAGGTGCTTCAGGAGCACGTGACCAGAGCGCTTCGTCAGCGAGACACTGATTGGCTTCGGAGCGCGCTGGAGGAGTCTGCACCGGGTATCGACTTGGGGGACAATCCTGAGGACTCTCGCGATCCCTCGCTCTGGTTGACGGTTGCCATCTCGAACTGGGCAGAAGTGCAGGATTGCTTCCCATCATTCCAATCGGGCAGCTTCTTCAAGCAGTTACGTCGCCTGAGAAACAGATGGGCGCACTTTGCCTATCGAGCGCAGGTCACGGAGCATGAGATCGACAATCTCCGGCGCATGACCGGGCTCTTTCGTGAGATCGGCAAGTCATCTGCGGCGAACCATGTGGATTTCATTCGTCGAGTGCTCGAAGTCCACGTACGGCGTCGAGAGGTCGACGAGACAGCCTGAGTCAAAGAGTCACGTACATCGCGACGCTGTGCCGCTCGCGGGCTGCCGCTGTCATGAGGGTTCGGCGGGACTGTCGTAGCGCTGCTGGGCTTCTTCCTGTGGGATGCCAAGCAGCTCGCCGATGCGATGCCACGAGACACCGTCGACGCGAGCTGCGGTCACTTTGGCTCGCACCAATTGATCTGGGCTTTTGGGGTTGCTCGCAGCGCAGCGGAGCCACCAGTCGGAGATGGGGCGTCGGACTGCCCGTTCGAAATCGAAGTTCTCGTAGCGTCGAGCGACTTCGTCCCAATCGCCCTTGTCCATTAGCTCGTCGAGAGTTGGCTCAGTCACAATGCACCGTTCCATCTACGCCGCAGGTACCTCGGGCGCGCCGGCATTGCATGAACGATCTCGGGGGTTGGCCCGCGAGACTGCACGCCGACTTCGAGCGGCCGTCCCGAGCGGTCTCCGCCGATGATGATCGTCATGTTGTCGGATTCGTGTGCATCGAATGCGTTTCGGTAGGCATGAAGAATGTCGTCATCGTTGACGCCGTGCTTGCGCGCCGAAGGCCGAATGAGCGGATCCACCTCACCATACCGGCAGGTTGGTAGGTGCCCGGCGAGCTGGCAGCGGGTCATCCGTGAACGTCGGCACCCGCGAATCTGTATTCGATCAGAACATAACTTTCAAATGATTTAAGTAAGTTTCAATCTCAGTGCGGCGAAGACGATCAGGACGCTGAATTCTCTGGAGCAGTTGAGAGCAGCTTCCAAGAGCCGAGCACATGACGGGCTCTCCTACGGTCAACGTTGTCGAGACGAGGACCGACGCGGCTCCTGCGATCAATTCGCAGGCGCTTCGCAGCCGTTGTTGTCACACCCCCTCTCTACGTTGGACATCAGTGAGGTGGAGGCCGATCAGCGGTTCCACCGCCGGCCCGTCTGGCACTCACGCCGGGTGGGTCGAGGTCTGCAGAAAGGGAAAGACAGTGGGCTCAACATCAATCAATGGGACTGCGAACGGGCAGCTTGAGCGGAGCGGCACGGCACCGTGGGAGCGCGGTGGCGACGACACAGGATCGGCAAGCGGCGCACAGCAAGCGAAGAGCTCCGACGAGGCCGAGGGCGGCAAGAAGAGCGGCAAGGGGTCGACGTCTGACCGGTCGAAGGTGTGGATGCTGCTCGACCGTTCCGGCTCAATGTCTGGATTGGAGGCAGCCGTCGTCAAGGGCGTAAGTCGCTTCATTGCCGAGCAGGCGGCTGAGCCGGGCACGTGCCGCCTCACGGTGGCCCAGTTCGACTCGGAAGCGCCGTTCGAGGTGCTCGTCGACAACGTCTCGGTGCAAAAGGCCGATCCGCACGCGTTGGAGTGCTACGAACCGCGCGGGCTGACGCCGCTGTTCGATGCTGTCGGAAGGTTGATCGGATGTGCCGACCGTCGAGTCAAGCAGCGGCGCGAGGCGGGCAAGAAGCCTGAAGATCAGACCATCGTGATCGTGACCGATGGGTATGAGAACGCCAGCACCGATTACTCAGTGGCCGACCTCCATGAACTCATCAGCAAGCGGCGCGACCAGGGCTGGGCGTTCGTGTTCATGGGTGCCAATCAGGATTCGTACGCGGAAAGCGCCCGCTTGGGTGTCGACCAGCGCAACGTGCAGAACTATGAGGCGTCTGACGAAGGTGTCGGTGAGGCCTTCGCATCGGTGAGCCGGGCGTACAGCGAGCGGCGAACGAGGCACTCCACCGTGGGCCTCACGCCCGACAACGACGACTTCTTCGGAGGCGTACGCGAGGCCGAGGAGGGAATGCGGCGCCGCTCGCAGTGAGACGGGTCCCGGCGCTTGCGGCTGAGGCAGCGGCGACCGTGTGAGCCTGGCGGTGCTCGGTGTGAGCCGGGCGGTGCTCGGAGCCCGGACAGTACGATCCGCTGCGGGGAACGACCTGGAGGGGAACGTGGACGTCGACTATCCGATCATCTCGGCCGATTCGCACATCGCGGAGGCACGCAACACTTACGTCGACTACATCGACCCCAAGTGGCGCGACGTGGCGCCACGGGTTGAGTGGACCGAAGAGCGCGGCGATGTGTATGTCATCGACGGCATGAAGCGCACGATCGACATGGGTCTCATTGCGGCCGCAGGCCAGAAGCCCGAGGAGCTCAAGCGAAGCGCGGCCTACGAGGAACTGCCCATCAGCAGCTACGACCCAGCCACGCGGACTGCTGACCAGGACCGTGACGGCGTTTCGGCAGAGGTGATCTACCCATCGGTGGGCATGGTGCTGTGCAACCACTCCGATCCCGATTACAAGAAGGCGGCCATGGACGCCTACAACCGGTGGATCGCCGATTACTGCTCGGTGGACACCGACCGGCTGCTGGCAGTAGGGCAGACGGCACTCCGCTCGGTGGAAGAGGCCATCAGCGACATCGAGGCCATGGCCGAGGCGGGCATGCGCGGCGTGATGATGTCGGGCAACCCCCATACCGAGTTCGACTTCGACGACCCCCGCTGGGACCCGTTCTGGCAGGCCGCCGTCGACCTCAACCTGCCGGTGTCGTGGCACATCCTCACCAGCCGCGGTCAAGGCCGGCCCCGCGGGCCGAAGGCAAACGCCTTCATGACCATCATCCGGGCCAACCAGGACATCATGGGCACCTTGGTGTTCGGAGGCGTGTTCGAGCGCAATCCCGGCTTGCGGGTGGTCTGCGTCGAGGCCGACGCCGGCTGGGTGCCGCACTACATGTACCGGATGGACCATGCCTACAAGCGCCACCGGTACTGGCTGCCGCCCGGCCAGGAGCTGTCCAAGCTGCCCAGCGAGTACTTCAGCGAGCACATTTACACGACGTTCCAGGACGACTGGGTGGCGTTCAAGATGGTGAACGACGTCAACCACAAGCGGCTGCTGTGGGCGAACGATTTCCCGCACTCCGACAGCACCTGGCCGTGGAGCCAGGAGCTGCTCGACGAGCACTCGGCGAATCTGACGCCGGAGCAGCAGCAGGACATCCTCTGCAACAACTCCGCCGAGCTGTACGACATCGATCTGTCGAAGCTGCCCGTCGGCGGCGATCGTCTGGCCGCCAACGCAGCCTGAATCCGGCGCTCCATTCCGCCTTCGGAACAGAGAAATCGGCAGCGCTGACAGTCCCCGCAATCGGGCTCAACCGCGCCCCGAACCGCATCAGACCGACAGGTACCTTGGGCGAGGAGCGCCGCGCGCGCCCGCGAGCGGCGTACCAGCGAGGAGCCACCAGCAATGCAGAGCCACGAAGTCGACTACCAGATCTTTGGCGACGACATGCAGTTCGTCGAGGTGGAGCTGGATCCCGGCGAGACCGTCGTCGGCGAAGCGGGCACGATGATGTTCATCGAAGACGGTGTCTCGTTCGAGTCGGTCATGGGCGACGGCTCCGAGCCGAGTTCGGGCATGTGGGGAAAGCTCAAGGGCGCCGGCAAGCGCGTCATCTCCGGCGAATCGCTGTTCCTCACCCACTTCACTAACACCAGTGCCGGCGGCAAGGCGAAGGTCGGCTTCGCAGCGGGCTACCCCGGCAAGATCATCCCGGTGAATCTCGCGGAGATGGGCGGCGAGATCATTGCCCAGCGCGACGCCTTCCTCTGCGCGGCGATGGGCACCAAGCTCGACATCGCCTGGCAGCGCGGCATCGGCACGGGGCTGTTCGGCGGCGAAGGCTTCATCCTCCAGCGCCTGTCCGGCGACGGCATGGCCTTCCTCCACGCAGGCGGCTCGATCAAGGCCGTTCAACTCAACAACCAGACCATCAGGCTCGACACCGGCTGCCTGGTCGCACTGCAGCCGTCGCTCAACTACACGATCGAGCGGGCCGGCAACCTCAAGTCGATGTTCTTCGGCGGGGAGGGGCTGTTCCTGGCGACCGTGTCAGGCACCGGCTGGGTATGGCTCCAGTCGTTGCCGTTCGAGCGGCTGTCATCGCGGGTACTGGCCAACGCCGCCGGACCCATGTCCGACGACTCCCGCGGCCTGCTCTCGGGACTGCTCGAGCGCAGCTAGGCGCTGCGACCCGTCCAACGGCGCGTCCGATGCGGGCGGCCGGCTGACGCGGCCAGCCGACCCGGCCATACAGTCATGGCCATGCAGTTGACCTCGAGTCGCATCAGCGTCGACGATCTCGCCGAGGCCCAGGAGGCCTACCACGCACGGGGGTGGACCGACGGGCTGCCAGTGGTGCCGCCCACCGACAACGCGGTGGAGGCGTGCCTGGAGTGGGCGATGCTGCCACCCGATCACCTCATCGGCATCGAGCCGGTACGGGCGCGGGCCATCACCGCCGAGAAAGCCGCCGTCAACGCCGTGATGGCAGGGTGCTTGCCGCCGCACTTCCCGGTCGTCGTGACCGCGCTCACCGCCTTGTTGCAGCCTGAATTCGGCCTCCACGGCCCCACGGCGTCCACCGGCGGTTGTGCGCTGCTGCTGATCGTCAACGGCCCCATCCGCCATGAGCTGGCGATGGACGCCACCTTCAGCGTGCTCGGGGGAGCCGACCGTTCGCGCGCAGTCATCGCACGGGCAGTGCGGCTGGTGCTCGCCAACGTGCTCGACGTCAAGCCCGGTGGCATCGACCGCTCCACGCTCGGCCACCCCGGCAAGCTCGGCTACTGCATCGCGGAGGACGAGGAGGCCACGGGCTGGATCTCGCTCGGCGACCAGCGGCTCGGCACCGCACCAGCCGAGCGGGGCCACGTGTCATCGGTGACAGCGGTGGCCTCGCTGGCGCCCCGGCAGGTCATGAACGAGTGGACCACCGACCCGACCGAGCTGTGCGAGACGCTCGCCGCGGAGATCCGGGCCAACCAGCTCAACTACTCCATCTGGCCCGGCAACTACACCGTGGTGCTGCCGCCGCAGCTGCGCACCCACTTCGACGCGGCCGGCTGGACCAAGGACGACATTGCCGCCTGCGTGTGCGAGCGGGCGCGGGTGCGCCGGGGCGACTGGGCGGCCGTCGGCAAGGGAGCCGTCGTCAAGGACCGGGCCGAGCGCATTTATCCGGCGCTCGAATCGCCCGATGACCTGCTGATCGTTGCTGCAGGCGGGCCGGCAGGCGGCTTCGCAGCCGTCATCCCGCCGTGGCTCGGCACGCGCAGCCACGCAGCCACGGTGGCGGTGGGCGCCTGCGTGGACTGTGAGATCAGCTAGCGCGATCAGCCGTCGGTGGCGAGGCCGAGGCTCGACGCCCTCGGCGTGTGCGTCGTGCTTGGAGCCTGCTGCGCTCAGCCGCGGGTGAACGCCACCGCACGCCTGGTCGCGCAAGACTCCGAATATGGACAAGAACCACAGTTCGCACCAGCCGCAGACTGTGCACGATGGCCTGCTGGCAGAGCTGCCCGATGACTACCTGGCCTCGGTCGAGGACTATCACCGGCTGGCGTACGCCGTGGTGGGCGAGGCGCGCCGGGTCGCGACGGGGCGGTTCGGCCTGCGCAGCCTCGACGTGGGTTTCGGCACGCCGGTGTTTGAGGTGACGATGGGCCGCGCCGGCGAGATGGAGTGCCAGGTGTGGGTCGACGGCGACGAGCTGTTCGCCACCGAAGGCGGCACTCAGCGCAGCGCCCACATCACGACGCTGTCTGCAGCCGCCGACTTCGCCGGTGTGTCGCCGGGCACCGAGGCGCGTGAGCATGACAGTCCAGAACTCGGCGATGTCGATCGCTGGCTGCGCGTCAGCCCCGAGATGGGCGCACACCTGGCGGCGTGGTTCCGGCTCGGCAAGCACGCGCTGGGCCAACTGCACGATCTGCCCAGTGCGGCGGAGCCCGACGAGATCCAGCTGTGGCCAGGGCATTTCGACATTGCTACGGCCATCGGCGACGCCGAGGCCGGCACGCGGGCCACCTACGGCCTGTCGCCGGGTGACACCGCTCACCCGTTCCCGTATGCCTACGTGGGGCCGTGGGGCGAGGTGGATCGCAGCGATCCGTACTGGAACGATGATGCCTTCGGCGGGGCGTCGCTGCCGTATGCGGAGATCATTGCCGCGGCAGACCCCGCCAGCGCCGTGTTTGAGTTCGTCTACGCCGGTTTCGACAACATCAACGGCTGAGAGATCAAGGGCTGTACCGCTGGCGCAGACCCGTGGCAGCATGTAGCCGACCGGCGCTCGCCGAGACAAGCTGTCGAGAACCGCTAGGAGGTCAGCGTGGAACTGCTGGACCCGACACACGAGCAGGATCCCGCAGGGTTCGCAGCCCCGAAGCGCCTCGCCACCCTGAAGGGCGCCACCATCGGCGTGATCTCCAACGGCAAGGAGAACACCAAGCCGTTCTTCGACCACGTCGAGCGCCTGCTGCGCGACCGTCATGGCGTTGCCAAGGTGATCCGGCGGATCAAGGCCAACTACAGCGCGCCCGCGCAGCACGCGTTGTTGGCCGAAGCGATGGGTTGGGACGCGGTGCTGGCGGGCGTCGGCGACTGAGGCAGCTGCTCGTCGTGCAGTCTGCACGATGCCGTCGCCGCCGAACGGGTCGGCGTGCCCGCGATCAGCGTGATGACCAGCGCGTTCATCGATGCTGCCGAGCTGATGGCCAGGGTGCAGGGCGTGCCCGAGCACCCGTTCACCGTGATCGAGCACCCCATCGCCAGCGCTGATGCAGCAGGGCTCGAAGCCCGAGCCGAAACGGCGGTAGAGGAGGCCGTCAGGGTGCTGGTGGCGCACTAGCTTCTGGCTGCGCCCGCGGAACGGCGGGTCGCACCGACGAACGCTCGGACTACGCGCATTCTCAACTCAGGAGCACATCGCGATGGTGAATCCCATTCCCGACGACTACCCGCGCATCTCGGCCTCGATGAGCATCGACGGCGCGGCAGACGCCATCGCGTTCTACACCGAGATTCTCGGGATGACCGAGCGGATGCGCATCGACATGGGCGGCAGGATCGGCCATTCCGAGCTGGAACTGGGCGACTCGCTCATCATGGTGGCCGACGAGTTCCCCGAGATGGAGTTCCATTCGCCCAAGCACTACGGCGGGTCACCGGTGCAGATGAGCGTGTACGTGGAAGATGTCGACGCCACGTTCGCGGCGGCGCTCGCAGCTGGCGCCACCGAGGTGCGGCCCGTCGTGGATCAGTTCTACGGCGACCGCTCGGGCATGATCGAGGACCCGTGGGGCCACCGCTGGAACCTCACCACCCACATCGAAGACATCGATCCCGAGGAGATGGCGCGCCGCTCGGAAGCCGCCATGGCCGAGATGGCCGACGGCTGACAGAACCCCGCGAATACTGATTCTCGGCTGAGTCCGGCGCCGCGGATCACTGCACGGCGCCGCCTGTGCGCCACCCGACGACTGCCGCGGGCGCCGCGGAGACGGCGAACAGCGCCGCGGCTATGGCGAGCGCGAACGGCACCGAGACAAACTGCGCCACCGTTCCCAGCGCCAGACCGATCGACACCTCTCCCACTGCCTGGGATTGCCCGACGAACGAGACCACGGTGGCGCGAACAGACGAGTCGGCGTGCCGATTCGCCATCGCTTCGGTGAGCGAGTACGCCGTCTCGCCCGCCACGTCGAGGACCGCCCAGCCGATGAGTGCCACCGTGAACCAGGGGCTCAACGCCAACGCCAGAGCGCCTGCTGCGGCGACCGTCAGGAATCGCGCCAGCAGGAAGGCATCCCGCCGAGCGCTTCGCTGGTCAGCCTGGGAGCGCTCGAGGTGACGGCGCAGCCACGTCATCATCGGGATCGCCAGGGCGGACATCACGAACCACGTTGCGCCGAAGAAGAGCACGGCCTCCCGCCCGTCCAGCTCGGTGAGGCCGAGTTCGAACAGCCGCAATACGGAAAGTCGATCATTGGCTTCCCACGCTCCGGCGGCAATGGCGGCCGAGAGGGTCACTGCCAGCAGCGACGGATTGCGACGGACGAGCCGTGCGCCTCGCTTCCAGAGGGCGATCGCGTCCTTCCACGCGCTCGTGCGCGCCGGCCGGGGTGCGCTGCCGGCCCGGCGGCGGGGTGACTCGAAGCCGGCTTCGGGCATCGTGACGGCGAGGTATCCAGCCGCCGCGATGGCGAGCAGCCCCATCACGGCCATCGACCCCCGAACCGACCACGCGCCCATCGCAGTGGCGGCGACCAGGCCGACCATGACGCCCACCGACCGGAAGACGGCATGGCGCACGATGAGCCCGTCCACCTGGCGGCTGGGATCGCTGCCGGCTGCACCGCTGTCTTCAGCCCCAGGGTCATCGCCTGCGGTCTGAGGCTCAACGGGCATCACCGCGGCACTGCGATGCGAATGCGATGCGTGATGGGCAATCTCGTCGGTCATCCACGCCGTGGCAGCGCCGCTCTGCAGCGTCCAGCCGACGCCCCACAGCACCTGCCAGATGACGAGCACGCCGAACAGCTCTGTCACCGGGGTCAACGCCATCGCCAAGCCCATCACGACGTACGCGGCCACCACCGAGTACTTGCGGCTGTACAGGTCGGCGACCACGCCGGTCGGCGTCTCGGTGACCAGAATCGACAGCACCAGCGCAGTGCCCAGCACCGCAAGCCGGAATGGGGACAGCCGCAGATCGACCACCCACCACACCATCGCCGGCAGGCCCCACGAGAAGGCCAAGCCCTGCACACCCCCCGTCAGCAGAAAGAGCCGATCAGGCCGATGCCGCACAACGCCGCAGCCTAGAAACCACTTCGGGTTCCCTAACGCCGAATGCGATGATCCTGACTGCGCTGCTCGGGAGCGAACCACGATCGGAGTGCAATATATGTTGCAATACATGGCAAAATTGGCACCATGAAGCAGACGACGATCTACCTACCTGATGAACTCAAGGAGCGACTCGAACGCGCAGCGGAGGAAGCCCGTTGTTCTGAGGCTGCGCTGGTTCGCGAGGCGCTGGTCGAAGCACTTGCTCGGCGTGAGGCTCGGCCGACAACCCCGCTGTTCGCCGAGGGCTGGGGCGATCCCGACATCGCCAAGAACGTCGACGATCACCTAGCCAGGACTGGTTTCGGTACGTGATCGTCGACACCAGCGTCCTCCTGGCGGCATTCGTGCCGGACCAGCGGATGCATAAATCGTGCGCCCAAACACTGGCCGAGGCCCGCCCGCTGGTGATCTCCCCCTTTGTGCTTGCGGAACTCGATTACCTCACGGCGCGCATCGCTGGCGTCGATGCCGAATTGGCGGTGCTCGACGAGATCTCGTCGGGTGCGTACGAACTAGCGGCTTTCGATGCCGTCGATTTCGTCCGGGCACACGCTGTCATCGAGCGATACCGCGACCTGCCGCTTGGCTTGACCGATGCATCGCTGGTGGTCCTCGCCGACAAATACGACGAGGTTGCGATTGCGACGCTCGACGAACGGCACTTCCGCGTCGTTCAGTCACTGCGCGGCAAGCCATTCCGCATCCTCCCCGCCGACATCGGGTTCTGAAGACAGCCAGCCCCGACGCTGGCATGATGCTCGGAGCATCCGAAGAGAGGTTCGGTCGATGAGCACAGAGCAGCAAGCACAGCACCGCATCGACGGGGCGACGACGGCGTCCACACCGGGAGGCTGCGCCGACGAAGCAGCGCAGTTCGAGGAGATGGGGCTCTCGGCGGCGTGGTCATTCGAGGCGTCCCACGATCCGTTCCTGCCGTTGGCGCTGGCAGCAGAACGCACCGAGAACATCGAACTCGGCACGGCCATTGCGGTTGCCTTCGCCCGCAACCCAATGACATGCGCCGTCACGGCGTGGGACTTGCAGCGCCACAGCGGCGGCCGCTTCATCCTGGGGCTCGGCACGCAGATCAAGCCCCACATCACCAAGCGGTACAGCGAGCAGTGGTCACGTCCTGCTGAGCGGATGCGCGAGTACATCGAGGCGGTGCGCGCCATCTGGCACACCTTCGAGACCGGCGAGCGGCTCAACCACCGGGGCGAGTTCTACACCCACACCCTGATGACGCCGTTCTTCAATCCGGGCCCGATCGGCATGGCACCACCGGCGATCTACGTGGCCGGCGTTGGCCCGCGCATGGTCGAGGTGATCGGTGCGGCGGCGGACGGATTCTTCGTGCATCCGTTCCACACCGCCCAGTTCATGACCGATGTCACGCTCCCGGCAATGGCGGCGGGAGCCGAATCGGCCGGACGCGACATCGGCGATGTCACCGTTGCTTGCCTGACCATCGTCGCAATGGGGGAGAACGACGAGCAGATCGACAAGGCACGCCGCTCAGCCGCAGGCCAGCTCGCGTTCTACGGGTCGACGCCTGCCTACGCGGGCGCGCTCGACCACCACGGCTACGGTGAACTGCAGCCGCGCCTGAACACGCTGTCCAAGCAGGGCAACTGGCGGGAGATGAGCGATCTCATCGACGACGATCTGCTCGACCTCATCGTCGTGTCGGGCACGCCGTCGGCCGTGGGAGCACAGATCGCCGAGCGCAACACCTTCGCCGACCGCACCACGATGATGTTCTACGGACCGACACCCACCAACGACGCCATCGCCGAAGCCGTAGCAGCTGCCAACGGCGCATGAACCAACCGGCCGCTGTGCCTGAGGGGCTGAGGCGGCGAACTGACGGAACCTTGGCGTGCTGGTGGGGCGAAGGCCACGACGACTACGAGGCCTACCACGACGCCGAGTGGGGCCTGCCGGTCACCGACGACGTGCGCCTGTACGAGAAGATGTGCCTCGAGGGCTTCCAATCCGGGCTGTCGTGGCTGACGATCCTGCGCAAGCGGGAGAACTTCCGGGCCGCGTTCTGCGGGTTTGATTTCGAGGTCGTGGCTGGCTTCGGCGACGCCGACGTCGAGCGGCTCCTCGGCGACGCAGGCATCGTGCGTCACCGCGGCAAGATCGAAGCGACGATCAACAACGCCCGGGCTGCGCTCGACACCATCGCTGCGCACGGCAGCCTGGCGGCCTTCTTCTGGTCGTTCGAGCCCCAGCCAGAGGATCGGCCGGCAACCATCGACTACCGGACGCTCACGTCGATTCCCACAACGCCCGAATCGACCGCTCTCAGCAAGGCACTGCGCATGCAGGGCTGGCGCTTTGTCGGCCCCACCACCTGTTACGCCCTCATGCAGGCCTCAGGCATCGTCAACGATCACCTCGAAGGCTGCCATCGCCGGCCCGTCATCGAGGCCGCCCGCGCAGAGCTGATCCGACCGTGAACCGCTTCAACCGGTGAAGAATCAGGCGCCGAGGGCGATGACGCCGTCCTCGGTGGCGAGGTGGGTCATCGGCACATCGTGGGGCTCCGACGGAAGCTGGTCGAAGACGAGATAGCGGCACGCGACCCCGACTCGCGGGCAGTTTTCAGGCAACCTGGCCAGCAGCTCGTCGAAGTAGCCGACGCCGTGGCCCAGCCGGGTGCCGTGCTGATCGAACGCCACGCCGGGAACGAGAGCCAGAGAGATGTGTCGGGGTTGCAGCTCGAAAGCCTCCGCGGTGGGCTGGGGGAAGCCGTGCCGGTGCTGCTCCATGGCGCCGATCGCCGGGTGCAGTGTGAGCGGGCCGTCGGGGGGAGTGCGCGTCACGGCGAAGCGCTGCCAGCCGACAGCGTCCGCGAGGCGGTCCAGCGACAGCTCATTCGCCATCGCCCGGTAGAAGAGGATCAGGTTGGCCCCCGAGGGCACCGGCTCGCCGGCAACGGCAGTCGAGCCTTTGTCGAACGCCCCGATGAACTCCCGCAGGCCCGCTACGACGGCGACTGTCGACGCTGCTGAAACCGGTTGACGCTGATCTCTGATCCACCGGCGCCAAGCTTCCTTTGAAGACCCAGGTGGGGGCTTGCCGCTCATGGAAACGAAGCTAGGTGCCTCGCGCCCCTCAAGGTCACCGCTTCCTGTTACGAGAGGAGGTGCAACTCGCTGCTGGATCGTCGGCGACGAGCGCGGCAGCGCCAAGTCGCTGGGATCGCTCTCAGTGCCAGGTCATGTCTTGCTGCCATGCCTCACGAGTGCCACAACCAACTTCCAACAAACTCAGGCTTGACAGCCCTCGTTCCGCCGGATTATGTTGTGGGAGCGCTCCCAAGGAATCCTATGGCAGCACGTCTCAATCTGGAAGAAATCGGCCGCCGAGCTGGTGTTTCGCGCTCGACGGTCTCGCGCGTGGTCAACGGCGAGCCCAATGTCAGCGCCAAGACCAAGCGCAAGGTGGAGGCAGTCATCGCGGCAACCGGCTTCCGGCCTCACGCCGCCGCTCGCTCGCTGGCCTCGCGCCAGACCGGGGTCATCGGCCTGATCATCCCGAGCGAGGCGGGAACGCTCTTCAACGATCCGTACTTCGGGCGCCTGATCCTCGGCGCCAGCGACGCCATGAACGGCCTGGACCTGACGCTCGCGCTGTTCGTCTTCGGCGAGGAGATCGACGAGAGCGCCATCATCTCCCGGGTCGTCAATCCCGGCCTCGTCGACGGCGTCATCGTCACCGCGACACGCATGGCCGACCCGTTGATCGACCACCTGCGCGACGCCCACATGCCGTTCGTCGTGATCGGCAGGCCCGACAGTCCCCATGCGGTCTACTCCGTCGACGCTGACAACCGCGGCGGTGCCCGATCCGCTGCGCTGCACTTCGCCCAGCTCGGGCGCCAGCGCCCAGCCCTCATCGCACCGCCTTCCAACACCAGTGCGGGCGTCGACCGCCGCAGCGGCTTCCTTGACGGGCTCGCCGAAGCGGGTCTGTCCATCGACGGCCGTGTCCGCGAAGGCGACTGGACCGAGGGCGCCGGTCGCAGCGCCATGGCCGAACTGCTCGCGAGCAGTCCCGATGCAGTCTTCGTGGGCTCGGATCGCATGGCCGTCGGCGCTCTGCAGGCGATCCGCGAGGCGAATCTGCAGTGCCCTCAAGATGTTGCCGTCGTGTCCTTCGACGGCATCATTCCCGCCGACATGGTGGTGCCCCGGTTGACTTCGGTGGCCCAACCGGTGCGGGAGGTGGGGGAGCGGGCTGTCTCGCTGCTGAAGGCAGTCCTGGACGGTGATGTCACGAAGGCGGAATCGGTGGTGTTCCCCACCGAGCTCGTGATCCGCGAAACCTGCGGCGCCGCGCTCGCTGCCACCGAGACGGGCACGGCGTCCTGACCATGAGCATGCCGTGCCGCCCCCTTGCTGCTCCCCAGGATTGGGAGCGCTCCCACAACCGAACGCTGTACACGTTCGGCCTCACAACGCGACGCACTCGCCCATCTGATCCGTCATCACATACCCGGTCACACCCATCGTGACCACAACCAGGAGGGATAACTCCATGAAGAAATCACTGACCTGGCGGCTCGCTGCCGTCCTGCTTGCATTCGGCCTCATAGGGGCCGCCTGCGGCAGCGACGACAGCAGTTCGCCGGCGACCACCGCGGCTCCCGCTGCGACGGATGCCCCGGCGCCAGACGAGCCCGAGCCCGAACCAGAGATGGCCGAGGACGTGACGCTACGCGTGCTCGTCCATCAGAACCCGCCGATGGTGGAGTTCATGGAGGCGTTCAACGAGTCGTTCGAGGCATCGCACCCGCACATCACGATCGATCTGTCGGTCGTGGAAGCGGGCGACCTCTCCATTGCGACCCAGACCCGCCTCTCCGCCAATGACATCGACGTGGTCGGCATCTTCGGATTCTCGAATGCAGCGCAGTCGTACATGTCCGGCGCCGTACCGCCGAACTGGCAGACGCTGATCGAGGCCGGCCTGCTCATGGATCTCACGGGGCAGCCGTTCGTCGACAACTACGACGAGGCGACTATCGCGGACGCCGGCTCGTTCAACGGCAAGGTCTATTCCATCAATCTCGGCCGTGTCTCCTACAGCGGCATGTTCGTCAACAAGGATCTGCTCGCAGCCAACGGTCTCGAAGTGCCGACCACCTGGGGCGAGCTCGTCACCGCCTGCGAGGTCGTCAAGGCCGCCGGCAACGAGTGCATGACCGTCGGCGGTGCCGACGGCTGGCCGGTGTTCGTCGGCGCGTACGGCCTGCTCGGCGCGATGTATCCCGATCAGGAGGCGCTCGTCGAGGGCCTGTGGACAGGCGATATCACCTGGGACGACGACCAGTCCGTCGAGATGTTCCGCCGGATGCAGATCTACACCTCCGACATGCTCGAACAGGGCGTGACAGGGCTGTCGCACGACGCCGGCCCGCCGCGGTACGCAGCCGGCGACGTTGCCTTCATGCCCACCGGCGTGTGGCAGGCGCCCGCCCTCGAGAGCGCGGAACCCGACTTCGACTGGACCTATGTGCCGTTCCCCGGCAGCGACAACGCCGAGGACAACCAGTACCTGTTCGGCAAGTACGACCAAGGCTGGGCCATTGCGGCAGACACGCCGCACCCCGAGGCGGCGCTTGCCTACCTCGAGGCGTTCTCTGAGCCCGACAACTACCAGGCGTTCGCCAACGCCGTCGGGTTCATCCCGACCCAGCCGACCGCCGTGCTCGACACCCACCTGGGCCGCGAGGTCGCGCCGTTCCTGGCGAACTACCGGGTCGGCTTCGAGCAGTACTGGGTTGCGCCGGCAGGCGCGGGCCAGTGGGCGAATGGCTCGCAGGCCGCAGCGTGGTTCTCGCCCTTCAACGAGTGGACCGATCACGTTGCACTGGCTGCCCAGGCCCAGGCCGACCTGCAAGCCGGTCTCGACGCCAACTAAGTCAAGAGCCCTCCCTACAGAGGTGCGGGCATCCTGTCCTGCGGGGCAGGGTGCCCGCACCCCCCTCCCTTCGGTCTGATCGGAGTCGACGGGTTTCATGAAGATCGTCACACGCGACTACCTGTTCGCCCGCGGATGGAGGAGCGCGGCGCCGATATTGCTGCTGCTGCCCGGATTCGGGCTGTACCTGCTGATAGCCGTCGGGCCGTCTCTGGCGACGGCGGTGTACTCGTTCACCGATGCCACCGGCATCCGCGGCATCGCCATCAACTGGCTGGGGTTCGAGAACTACGACGAGTTCCTCTTCCGTGGTGCCGCGTCGCGCGACAACATCGCCGCGCTGTGGCGGACGCTGGTTTTCTCGTTCTTCGTCACCACCATCCAGTTCGGACTGGGGTTGGTGCTGGCCGTGCTGCTCAACAGCCGGCTGCGCGGCAGGACGATCTTCCGCACGATCTTCTTCATGCCGGTCATCCTGGGCGTGGCCATCCAGGGCCTCATCTGGAAGCTGTTCCTGCTGCCAGGCGGGGGACCGGTGGCCGAGATCTTCTCTTGGATCGGCTGGAGCTCGGAGTTCTTGGGCGGCCAGCCCCGCCAGGCATTCGCGTGGGTCATCGTGGTGCAGATCTGGGCCAACGTCGGCATCACGATGGTCATCTTCCTGGCCGGCATGCAGACCATCCCCGAGAGCCTGTACGAGGCGGCCCGCATCGACGGGGCGAACGGCTGGCAGCTGTTCCGCAACGTGACCTGGCCGCTGCTCACCCCCGCGGTCAACACCAACTTCCTGCTGAACATCGTCGGCTCCCTGCAGGCGTGGCAGCTGTTCCTGGTGCTCATCGGGTACCGGCCCGGTACCCAGGTGCTCGGCTACCTCGTCTTCGCAGAGGGCTTCGGGCAGACGTCGGGCTCGGTGAGCAGTGCCTTCCGCCAGGGCTACGCAGCGGCGGCGTCGATCGCGCTGTTCATGTTGGTGCTGGTCATCGCCTTGGCCGCCAACGCGTTCGTCAGCCATCGCGAGAAGAAGTACCTGTCATGACCGTGCTGAACCCCACCCCGGATGCCGCCGGCGCCAGCGTGGAACCGCCGTCCGACGAGCCGCAGATGGATCGCAGCGGTCGCACCGCCGCACGCAGACGCAAGCTGTTCTCCTACGCCATCCTGCTGGCGTTCACAGCGCTCTATGTCGGGCCGATGCTCATGCTGGTGCTCACGGCGTTCAAGTCCCTCCCGGAGTTCTTCAAGAACCCGACGGGATGGCCGGAGTCGTTCGGGTTCGGCAACTTCGTCGAGGCATGGGAGAAGGCCAACATCGCCCGCTACCTCGTGAACTCGGTGCTCTACACCGCGGTCGCGACGGCGATCTGCGTCTTCACCTCGGTGCTGGTGGCCTTCCCCATCGCCCGCGGCTACCTCAAGGGCGCCAAGTACATCTTGCTGCTGTACGTCGTGGCGCTGTTCCTGCCGCCTGCGCTGATCCCGCAGTTCCAGCTCATCTTGAACCTCGGGCTCTTCAATACCCGGACTGGGTTCATCCTGCTGTTCCTCGTCAACCCGATCGGCCTCATCATCCTGGTCAACTACATCAAGTCGATCCCGCGAGAACTGGACGAGTCGGCGGCGGTGGACGGCTGCGGCTACTACCGATTCGTCTTCAAGATCGTCATGCCCCTGATCCGGCCGGCCATCGCCACGGTCACCGTGCTGCATGCAATCGGCATCTGGAACGAGCTGGTGCTGCCCACCATCTACCTGACCAGCGAGAACCTCTACCCCGTGACACGGGGACTCATCGTGTTCGAAGGCCTCTACGGCAGCAATTGGCCCGCGTTGGCCGCTGCCGTCCTCATCCTGATGACGCCGATGCTGGTGCTGTTCCTGTTCCTGCAGCGCTACATCATCTCGGGACTCACCGCAGGCGCGGTCAAGGGCTGATGTCGGAGCGCAGGGCACGATTGGGCGCCGCCGGCCGCTGGATCGCGGCGGCACTGGCCGTAGCAGTCGCCGCAACCGCCTGCGCCGGCTCGACGACGGCCGAACCGGCGGTAACGCCGCAGACCGCCGCACCCGACACCGCGGCGGCGACCACGACCACCACCACGGCCGCGCCCACAACCACCACCGAGGCGTTCACCCCGGCCATCGCCGCCCCGCCCCCGATCCCGATCCGCGACGAGCCGGGATGGGAGTTGGTGTGGAACGACGAGTTCGACGGCGACGAGATCGATCTGACCAGCTGGACCTACGACATCGGCGGCTGGGGCTGGGGCAACGGCGAGGCGCAGTACTACACCTCTCGGCCCCGCAACGCCCGCCTCGCCAACGGCCTGCTGGTGATCGAAGCGCACCAGGAAAAGTACGAGAGCTCCTACTACACATCCGCCCGGATGCTCACCCAGGGACTGCGCGAGTTCCAATACGGGCGCTTCGAAGCCCGGATCAAGGTGCCGGCCGGCGCCGGGCTGTGGCCGGCGTTCTGGATGCTCGGGTCCGACTTCATCCACCGGGCAGAAGACGAGGCCAACCGGTGGCCGTTCGTCGGCGAGATCGACATCATGGAGTACGTCGGCCGCGAGCCCGATCTGATCCTGGGCACCGTGCACGGACCCGGGTATGCGGGGGCGCTCGGCCTCTCCAAGTGGTTCCGCCAGGAACACCAGATTGCCGATGAGTTCCACACCTATGCCATCGAATGGGACCACGAGGGCATCCGCTGGTTCTACGACGAGCAGATGTACTACGACCTGCCCCGCACCGGTGTGGGCAACCGGGATTGGGTCTTCGACGGCGAGTTCTTCCTGATCCTCAACCTGGCCGTCGGCGGGCTGTTCCCCGGCCCCATCGCGCTCGACCTGGAGTTCCCGGTGCAGATGTACGTGGACTACGTGCGCGTGTACCAGCGGACCGACGATGCCGCAGCGGGGGCGTAGCGCCATGGGGTCCCCACGCGCAGTCGAATCCGTCATGGCCGAGCCCTTCGGAGAAATCCGCATCGAAGACGGGCGTGAGTGGTACCAGATCACCGACTACGACCACGCAGATCCGTTTCTCGTCAATGTGGTCACGCTCGGCGACCTGTGGCTGTTCGTATCGTCGAGCGGCGCGCTGACAGCAGGTCGCTACAGCGCCGACCTGGCGCTGTTCCCCTACGAGACCGATGATCGGCTGCACCGCAGCGGGGGCCGCACGGGGCCCCTCACCTTGGTCCGGGTGGGTGATGGTGAGCGCGCCTGGGAGCCCTTCGCCACTCACGCGCCGATCGGCTCGGTACAGCGCACCATCGCGAAGACGGCCGAAGGCGACCGGCTCCGATTCGCCGAGCGGCACGACGATCTGGGGCTCACCTTCAGCTACACGTGGTCTGCGACGCCGGAGTTCGGCTTCGTACGCAGCTGCGAGCTGAGCCGTGCGCCCGATCGTGGCGCTCTCGACGTGGAAGTGCTCGACGGGTTGGTCGACGTGCTTCCCTCCGGTGTCGAGCTGGCGATCCAGCAGCAGTCGAGCACGCTGGTGGATGCCTACCGCCGCAGCGAGTACGACTACGAGGCCGAACTCGCTCTGTTCACGCTCGAGGCCCTGATCAGCGATCGGCCCGATCCGGCTGAGTCGCTGCACGCCGCAGTGGTGTGGTCACGCGGACTCGACAACGCCCGAGTCGTGCTGTCGGATCGCCAGGTGAGGCTGTTCCGCTCAGGCCGCACGCTCGCCGCTGAGCCCCTGGTGACCGGCCGCAAGGGTTCGTTCCTGCTCGCTGCCGCCGCGCGGCTCGAGCCCGGCACACCCCTCGAATGGACCACCGTCGCCGATACGTCCCGATCCCATGCCGATGTTGCAAGGCTCCGTCGCTGGCTGCACGAGACTCCCGATCCGCGACCCGAGCTCGATGCCTCGGTGGACCGGATGCGACACGAACTCGTCCGGCTGGTGGCCTCCGCTGACGGGCTGCAGTGCACCGCGGATCGCCGCGTCGACATCAACCACTACGCCAATGTTCTCTACAACTGCATGCGCGGGGGCGTGCCGCTCGACGACTACCGCGTCGAGGTTGCCGATGTCGAGCGGTTCGTTGCCGCGCGGAGCCGCGAGGCGGCACAGCGGTTCGGCTCCGCGACTGCTGGGCTCGATCCGACGGCCGGGCTGGGCGAGCTGCATCGGCTCGTCATCGACGATACCGATCTGTTCCGGCTGGTCGACGAGTACCTGCCGCTGGCATTCAGCCGCCGTCACGGCGACCCGAGCAGGCCATGGAACGAATTCCGCATCAGTGCCGGCGGCGAGGCGTCGAGCTTCGCCTATGAGGGCAATTGGCGAGACATCTTCCAGAACTGGGAGGCCTTGGTCACCAGCTTCCCCATGCTCGCCCACGCTGTCGTCGCCAAGTTCTTGAACGCGTCCACCCGCGACGGCCACAACCCGTACCGGATCACCAGCGAAGGCGTCGACTGGGAGACACCCGATGAGGGCTCCTGGTCGAATTTCGGCTACTGGGGCGATCACCAGATCGTCTACCTGCACCGTCTGCTGGATCTCGCGCGCCGCCATGTCCCCGGTCTGCTCGAATCGCTGCTGGGGTGGGTGGGCTACTCGTCGGCCGATGTGCCGTACCGCATGCTCCCGTACCGGGACATGGTCGCGGACCCCAAGCGGACGCTGCGCTTCGATGCACATGCCCAAGCGCAGATCGACGAACGGGTGCGACACATCGGCGCCGACGGCAAGCTCGTGCTCGACGCCGCGGGACGCGTGCATCACGTGTCGCTCGCCGAGAAGCTGCTGCTGCCGGCATTGGCCAAGGTCTCCAGCCTGGTGCCCGGCGGCGGCATCTGGCTGAACGCGCAGCGTCCCGAGTGGAACGACGCCAACAACGCGCTCGCAGGCATCGGATTGTCGGTCGTCACCGTCGTTCACCTGCGCGACTACCTGACGTTCATCGACAGCCTGTTCTCCGACTCCGACGCCGAGACTGTTCCCCTGAGTCCGTCGGTGGCCATATGGCTCACCGAGGTGCTGCGGATCTGCGAGGAGCACGCCGACCTCGCCGACCCCGAACGCCTCGACGACACCAGTCGCCGGGCACTGGCGGATCGGCTCGGCACGGCTTTCGAGGAATTCCGCGCTCGCATCTACGATCATCTACCCGAGCCGCCGCTGCCCACCCCACTGGCTCGCCTGCGCCAACTGGTGTCCGCAGTGCAGCCTCACCTCGACGTGATCACGGAGGCTGCCCGCCGACCCGACGACCTCGTGGATGCGTACGGTCTGGTGACCTTCGAGGCCGGCGTCGCACGTGTGAAGTCGCTGCCGCTCATGCTCGAAGGGCAGGTCGCCGTGCTGGGTTCCGACACGACAAGCCCTGCGGCGGCTGCCGGCATGCTCGACTCGCTTTTTGCCAGCGACCTGTATCAGCCCGAGAGGCGGTCCTTCCTGCTCCATCCCGACGACGCGCTGCCAAGTTTCATGGAGCGCAACCGTGTGCCTGCCGAGCGGATCAACGAGGAGCTGCGGGGCGTTCTCAATGGCCGCTCGTCGCTGCTGGAGCAAGACGCCGAGGGCAGCATCCGGTTCGCAAGCTGGCTGACCAGCAGCCGCGAGCTCGCCAGCGCGCTCGACGAGCTGCTGTCGGCGTCGCGTATCAGCCCCATGGAGCATGCCGAGATCGCCGCCGCATATGAAGACGTGTTCGGGCACCAGGCATTCATCGGACGCGCGCAGACGATGTATCGCTATGAGGGGCTCGGCTCGATCTACTGGCACATGGTGATGAAGCTGATGGTGGCCACCCAGCGCCAGATCACCGCTGCCGTCGACCGCGGCACCGACGCCGACCTCGTGAACCGGCTCATCGAGCACTACCGCCGGATACGGGCCGGGCTCGGCTTTCTGAAGTCGGCCGCTGAGCAGGGCGCATTCCCGCTCGAGCCGTACTCGCACACGCCTGCCGATGCGGGCGCTCAGCAGCCGGGGATGACCGGCGCCGCGAAGGACGGGATCCTGATCCGCTGGGGCGAACTGGGCGTGCAGGTCCGCGATGGACGCGTGCGCTTCCGGCCGGTGCTGCTCGGCGCCGACGAGTTCCTGCAAGCTCCGCAGCCCTGGTCACCGCTTGGCTCAGATGGCCAGCTCGACGCAGGCACGTTGGGATTCACCTATTGCGGCGTGCCGGTGATCTACCGGTTGGGCGGAGGCCCCCCTTCGCTGACGGTGACCCTGCGTGAGGGGGCCTCGACGGTGATCGGCGACGAGCTCGATGCTGAGGTGAGCGCGTTGCTGTTCGGCCGTTCAGGAGCGATCACCAGCATCGAGGCCAGCGTCGAACTCTGGCCGCATCGACACGCGGCGCCGCAAGCCGCCGCCGTCGCATCACCAACCGGCACACCCTGAGAAACTCCGAGACGAGGAGCCAGCACCGTGGCATCCATCTCCATCGACCAAGTCGACAAGGTCTATCCCAATGGCTTTCAGGCGATCCACGGGCTCAGCCTCGAGGTCTCCGACGGCGAGTTCGTCGTGCTCGTCGGTCCGTCGGGCTGCGGCAAGTCCACGGCATTGCGGATGGTTGCAGGCCTCGAACAGATCACCGACGGCGAACTGCGCATCGGCGAGCGCATCGTGAACGACGTCGAGCCCAAGAACCGCGACATCGCGATGGTGTTCCAGAACTACGCGCTGTACCCCCACATGACGGTGGCCGAGAACATCGGCTTCGCCCTCAAGCTGGCCAAGGTCCCCAAGGCCGAGGTCACAGCGCGAGTGAACGAGGCAGCTCAGATGCTCGAGCTCACCGACCAACTCGACCGAAAGCCCTCTCAGCTCTCAGGCGGGCAGCGTCAACGCGTCGCAATGGGTCGTGCCATCGTGCGAGAGCCGGCTGCTTTCCTCATGGACGAGCCGCTGTCGAACCTCGACGCCAAGCTCCGCGTGCAGATGCGGGCTGACATCTCGCGACTTCAACGTCAGCTCGGCATCACCACCATCTACGTCACCCACGACCAGGTCGAGGCCATGACCATGGGCGACCGCGTCGCCGTCCTGAAGGACGGCTATCTCCAGCAAGTCGACACGCCCCAGCATCTCTATGACCGGCCCGACAACGTCTTCGTGGCGGCCTTCATCGGGTCCCCGTCGATGAACCTGTTCGAAGCGACCTTCGAGGGAAGCGGGCTGCACTTGGGCAGTCACCGGCTCGCCCTGCCAGATGCCACTCTCGAACGGCGCCCCGCCCTTGCGACCTATGGCGGTCGCAAGATTGCAGTCGGCATCCGTCCCGAAGACCTCGAGGATGCGTCGTTGGCGACCGATGCCGCCGAAGGCGCCGTCATCTCCTCGACGGTCGAGCTCACCGAGTCGCTCGGCAGCGAGATCGTGGTCCACTTCGCGCTCGATGCAGCCCGGGTCGACGCGGGCAATCCCGATGCGGCTGACGATCTCTCCGCAGCCGATGCTGTCGCCCGCTTCGACCCGCGCAGCCGTTGCCGCGCCGGCGAAGTGGTCGACATCGCAGTGACCGTCGAGAATCTGCACTTCTTCGACCTCGAGAGCCACGCGGCAATCTGGACGTGAACCCCGGTCACTGCTCGGAGTGCTGAGCCGCGCAGCGGAGCCGGACAGCGCCGGCTGCCGTCGTACAATTCGCGTCGTGGGGATTGGGGAGGTGATGCTCCCGCCGCTGTACGAACGGCCGCCTCGACCGCTGGCCATGGCGCGCTGGACGATCACCAAGTTCCTGTGGTGGCAGGGTGGCCTGTGGATCGCCGTCGGCATCGTGGCGTGGAACTGGCTCACGCCGTCGCTCGAGAGCTTCGCGACCCCGGCGGCGTGGGCAGTCGCAGCGGTGTATCTGCGCAACGTGGCGCTCCTGATTGCCGTGGCCGGGGGCTTGCACTGGTGGCTGTTCATCCGGCGCCGCCAGGGCACCCGGCACAAGTACGACGAGCGCTGGCTGTCGGCTGGGCGCAGGCCGTTCCTGTTCAGAAACCAGACCCGTGACAACGTGTTCTGGTCGCTCGCCAGCGCCTGCTCCATCGCAGCGCTGTACGAGGCGCTGATGCTGTGGCTGTATGCCAACGACCTCATCTGGACCGTTCCGGCAACCGGCAGCCTCGCCGGCTTCGGCTACACAGCGGCGCTGACGCTGCTGATCTTCCCGCTGGGCTCGGTGCACTTCTACGCCAACCACCGGCTGCTCCACACCAAGCACCTGTACCGCTGGGCTCACTCGCTGCACCATCGCAACGTCAACATCGGCCCGTGGTCGGGCGTCTCGATGCATCCGCTTGAGCACGTGCTGTAGCTCTCGGTGCCGCTGGTCTTCCTGGTGATCCCGGCGAACCCGTACTTGATCACTCTGACGACCACGTATTTCCTGCTGTCACCGGCTGCGTCGCATTCGGGTTTCGACCGCTTCGTGGTAGCTGGCGGTCGCACCGTGGCCGGCGGCGACCGCTTCCACACGCTCCACCACCGCTATTTCGACTGCAACTACGGAACGGCGATCGTGCCGCTCGACAAGTGGTTCGGCACGTTCCACGACGGCAGCCACGAAGCCAACGATCGCATCGTCGAACGCCGCCGTCGCCTGGCAGCCCGCTAGGAGCTCCCGTCGGGCGAACAGGATCCGCGAGCCCGCTGGGCGGCAGACTCAGGCAATGGTCTCGGGTTCGGTGGTGACGAGCAGTTCGGCGACAGATGCGGTATTCGGCAGTCGCAGGATCGTGGCCAGAGCCTGGGCCAGATCGTCGGCTTGGATCATGATCGACGGGTCCACCCCGAAGCCCGAGGTCATGTCGGTCTGCACATAGCCCGGACACACGGCCGTGCACCGGATCCCATCAGGAAAGGTGAGGTGCCGGACCGAGTGGTGCAGCGCCATTGCGGCGTGCTTGCTCATCGCATAGCCGGGCGCGAACGTGCCGCGCACTCGCTTGCCCGACATCGAGATCACGTTCACGATGCGGCCCTCGCCACTGTGGCGCAGGTGGGCGAGTGTGGCGCGGAGCATGCGGAACGGCCCCTTCGCGTTGACCTCCCACATCTCGTCGAGCGTGTCCTCGGTCAGATCTTCGAAGTCATCGGGATGGGCGACGCCAGCGTTGTTGACGAGGCAGTCGATCCGGCCGTGCGCCGAAATCGTCTCTGCGGTCCAGCGCTCGGCAGCCTCGGGATCGGTGGCGTCGTAGCGGTGCAGGCTTACCGCCGGCCCGCCGCCGGCGTCGATTCGGTACTCAGCAGCTGAGGTTTCCAGCGAGGCCACCTCGCGTGCTCCCAGCGACAGCGCCCAGCCGTCGGCATGCAGGGCTGCGGCGATGGCCTCGCCGATGCCGCGATTCGCACCGCTGATCATCGCCACGCAACCGGTGATGTCTCGCATCTTGCATTCCTCCTGCTGGGCAGCTGGGTCATCCCGACGCGCTTCGGTGACCCGCAGTAGCGTTCGCAATCGGCCTCGCCCCGCAGCCGGCAGGCCGATCCGGAGGCTAGGTCGATGGTGCAGAGTTTGTCGGAGGGCAGCGGGGGGGCCGCATACCTCCCGGGTTCGCCCGAGCGCGACGAACTGTCACGCCGCACTATCCGGGTTCTGCAGCTCGGGGTGATCCCCGGCGGGTTGGCCATGACGGCATCGTTCTCGGCGTCGACGCTGCTGGCCGACCAGATGACCGGCAGCGAGACAAAAGCCTCGCTGGCCGCCGTCTGCCTCAGCATCGGCGGCACCCTCGCCGGCATCCCGCTCGCTGCGCTGATGGCCCGCCGCGGCCGCCGCGCCGGTCTCTCAGCTGGCTACTTCGTCGGTGCAATCGGCGCCACGCTGGCGCTGCTGTCAGCGTTCATCGGTCGCTACTCGGTGCTCGTGTTCGGCATGGTGCTGATCGGCACTGGCCAGGCCGCCAACCTGGCAGCGAGGTACGCCGGCGCCGACCTGGCCACCGACGAGAATCGGGCCCGCTCGATCAGCTTGGTGCTGTGGGCGAGCACGGTCGGCTCGGTCTTGGGACCGACGGTCGCGCTCGGTCTCAAGAGCATCTTCGCTGACACCGAGGGGCTGAGCGGATTCGCGCTGCCGTACGCATTGGCGCTCGGCCTGTTCGGCCTGGGGGCCGCCAACATCTGGCGCCGTCTGCGCCCCGATCCATTGCACGTAGTGGCCGCCGATGCGGGTTCGACGAGCGTCAAGCTGCCGAGCTTGGCCGAGGCCGGCCGCATCCTGGCCCATCCGGTGGCGTCAATTGCGCTCATCGGCATGATGCTGTCGCAGGCCGTGATGGTGGGCGTCATGACGGTGTCGCCGATTCACATGTCCCAGGGCGGCCAGAACCCGCTGATCATCGGCATCATGCTCTCGCTGCACATCGCCGGCATGTTCGCGTTCTCGCCATATGTGGGCTGGCTGGTGGACCGCGTCGGCGGCCAGATCGTCATCGTCGCCGGCGCGCTCGTGCTCACCGTCGGCGCTGTCATGGCCGCCAACACCGACGCTGAACATGCCACCGGTCTGCTGCTGGGGCTGTTTCTCATCGGCATCGGCTGGAGCTGCTGCGTAGTGTCCGCCAGCTCGCTGCTGACCGCCTCGTTCCCGCTCGAGCGCCGAGTCAGCGTGCAAGCCACCGCCGACGTGCTGATGACGGCCCTCGGCGCCGCCGCCGGCGTGAGTTCAGGCTTGGCGGTGGAGCACCGCTCCTATGCCGATCTGGCGAGCTGGGGAGCGTGGGTGGCCGTGGCGCTCGGCATCGCGGCCGTCGTGATGCTGGTGCGCAACTTCCGGGTCACGCGGCGCTTCACAGCTTGATCAGCGGCTCAGCTGGCAACGCTGGTCAGAACAAGCCGTTGAGGCAGGCAGTCAGCTTGGCGTCGGCTGTCGGCGCTTGCGCAGTGAGACGCGACAGGAACGACACCGAAACGAAGTCGTCCATGACCGCGCCGGTGTCGACCTCGGCGGGCATATCCACGGCGTCGCCCCACTCCATGGCGACCCGGAACGCGTCGGCGTTGTCGGGATGCGGCTCAAGGCTCACCGAGGTGATCGAACGCGGCGGCAGGGTGCCCACCTCGGTGAACCGCCAGCCCTTCATGTCGGCGACTTCACGATTCGGCACGTTGAGGTTGACTGCCCATGCCGAGTCGTGTTCGTCCGCGAGCAGACCGCTGAGCACGACGCTGGCAACTTCGGCTGCTGCATGCCACTTCTGGTCTGCGATGGCGTCTTCCCAGCCTTGGCCCTCAACCCCGAATCCCTCCACGGTCTGGCTGACCGCCAAGCCCGGGATGTTGCCGTTGCGGCCCGTCAGCACCGCGCCGACGGTGCCGGAGTGATACACGGATCGGCCGACGTTCGCGCCTGGGTTGATCCCCGACACCACCAGATCCACTGGGCCGAAAGCGCCCAGCCGGGCAAACATGACGCACAGCGCCGGCGCCCCCGAGACCGCCCAGGCATCGGTGACGCCGTCGAAGCGCACCTTGTGCACTTGGGGATCCATCAGATGCAGCGGACCGATCGCGGCGCCTGCGCCCGAGTATTCGGAGTCTGGCGCCACCACCACCACATCGCCATGAGCGGTCATCGCACTCGCAAGTACGTGCAGTCCTTCGGACTCGATTCCGTCATCGTTGGTCACCAGGATGCGCACCGTGTCGAAGGTACCGCCCGCAGATGACGTGGTGACGTATGAGGCTGAGCCGTCAGGCGAAGCCGTGGCAAGCTGTCTCGCTGTGAAGGAGTTGGCTGAGCCGGGCAGTGGGCGCCAGTTGCGCGTTCTGCACACCTCCGACGTGCACATCGGGCATGTACGCGGGCCGCACGGCAGTCACCGAGACGTGTGCCAGTGCCCTATCCATGCCCTCGCCGCAACCGCGGTTGCCCATGCAGCCGACATCCTGCTGATCGCGGGAGACCTGTTCGACCACGCCCGGCTGAAACGGTCCGATGTCGCGCACACGATGGAGCTGCTCGGCAGCGTCGATGCGTCAGTCGTCATCATCCCTGGCAACCACGATGTCCATGACGAGCAGTCGCTGTGGGGCACCCATGCCGACCACGAGCACCGGCTCGAGGTCACGGGCGCCGGCGTGATCTTCCTCGACGATCCCGAGGGCGCCATCCTGCACTTCGGCGAGCACGACCTGACGCTGTGGGGCCGGGCGATGGACCTGCACCACTCCGAGTACCGGCCCCTCGCAGGCGTGCCTGCACGCCCCGACGACGGATGGTTCATCGCGGCAGGGCACGGGCACTTCCAGCGCACCGCTGACGATGCGCACCGGTCGTCGCCGATCGCCGCCGAGGAGATCGCGGCCACCGGAGCCGACTACGTGGCGCTCGGGCACTGGCATGTGACGACTGATGTCTCCGTCGGCGATGTCGTGGCTTGGTACCCGGGGGCCCCAATGGGCGTCCCGTCGAATGGCACGGCCTCCCTCGTCACGTTCTCGCAGGCTGCCGATGGCGTCGACCGCTCGGTCGCGGTATCGCATGTGCCCGTGGCCGCGCCTGCCGACGGCTGCGCCTAGCGGCGTCTGCTCAGATTCCAGCGGCGGCGCGGTCGATGCGACGCTGCAGCGCCTCGCATTCGGACATGTGGCGCATCGCATCGGACTTGGCAGTGCCGTAGTCCTCGGCGACCTGGCGCGCACGTTCGGGGTCGTCGTAGGTGGCGGGCTCGCCCAGCAGTGCCTGCAGCTCTGCGACGCGGTGCTCGGCCGCCTCCCATGACCGCTCGGCCGCAGCGAGTTCCCGGCGCAGGTCGGCTGTTGCGTCGTGAGCAGCTTGACGCTTGCTGGCCCCCGCACGGCGCCGCTCGGCAGCTGCCGCTCGCGATGTCGGCGCCTCGGTGCCAGTGTTCCGACCGGCGCCGGCGCCCCGACCGCCGGTGCCGGCGGTTCCCGCGGTGCTGCCGCCAGCGGTCCGTCTCGTGCTCAGCCCCGGCGGCCGCAGCAGGTCCTCGTCGACGCCCGGGTGCAGGGTGGCGGTGCCGTCACGCACCACGATCAGCGAGTCGGCGACGCTGCGGATGAGATGGCGGTCGTGGGTCACCAGCAGCACCGTGCCCGGGTACACCGACAGCGCATCCTCCAGCAGATCGCAGCTCGGCAGATCGAGGTGGTTGGTGGGCTCGTCGAGCACCAGCAGGTTCACCGGATTCGCCATAGTGATGCCGAGCGCCAGCCGGGTGCGCTCGCCGCCGGAGAGATCCGCCACCTTGCGGTCCGCAGCGTCGCCCGGAAAACCGAAGCCGCCGAGCATCGTGCGCACATTCCGCCCGGGCTGATCGCCCACCGAGGCCGTGAACTCCTCCACCACTGACCGTCGAGGATCCATGACCTCGGCGAGGTGCTGAGCGAACGTGGCCATGTCCACGTTGCGGCCGCGGTGCAGCTCGCCGTCGAGAACGCCCAATTCGCCCTGCAGCACCCGCAGCAGCGTCGTCTTGCCGGCGCCATTCGGACCGACCACTCCCACCTTGGTGCCGCGTTCGATGACGAGGTCCACGCCTTCGAGCACCGGAGCGTCACCGTCGGCGTAGCCCACCGAAGCGCCGATCATCTCCACAACGACCCGCGACGAGCGCCGCGGCGTGCCGAAGCCGAAGCGGGCCGCCAGCTCCTTGCGGCTCGGCACCTCGACCGGCTCGAGCTTCGCCAGTGCCTTGATCCTGCTCTGCACCTGCCGAGCTTTCGTGGCCTTGTAGCGGAACCGCTCGATGAATCGCTCGGTGTGAGCCCGGCGCCGAGCCTGCTGTGCTGCCGCCGCCTCGGCGGCCGCAATCCGCTCCTCGCGGGCCACAACGAACTCGGCGAAGCCGCCGACGTGCTCATACGCGGTCGTGCCGTCCATCTCGATCACGCGGTTGGCAACGGCGTCGATGAAGTCGCGGTCGTGGCTGACGAACAGCAGCCCGCCCTCCCAGGCAGCGAGCTGGTCTTCCAACCAGGCCACCGAGTCGACATCGAGGTGGTTGGTGGGCTCGTCAGCCAGCAGCACATCGGGCTTCGCCAGCAGCAGTTGAGCGAGCGCGACCCGCATCCGCCAACCGCCCGACAGCTGCGCCACCGGGCGCTGCGCATCGTCGGCTGCAAAACCCAGGCCGGCGAGCACCCGGTGAGCTTCCGCTTCGAAGCCGTAGCCGCCGATCTGGCGAAAGTGAGCCTCCAGCTCGCCGTACCGGGCGAGCACCTCGTCGTGGTCGGCGGCGTCGACATCGGCCAGTCTCGCCTCCAGCGATCGAAGCTCGGCCGTCATTGCGGTGATGTCGCCCGCCCCGGCCAGCGTCGCCTCGAGCACGGTGCCGTCGGCGATCTCGGCGAGCTCCTGGGGCAGGTAGCCGATCGTCAGCCCGCTCTGGCGGTGGACCTCGCCTTCGTCGGGCTCGTTGATGCCGGCCAGGATCTCCAGCAAGGTCGTCTTGCCGATCCCGTTGCCGCCGACCAGCGCCACGCGCCGGCCAGGCGCCAGCTGCACGCTGACGTCAGCGAACAGCCGCCGCGGCGGGTACGACTTGGCGAGCGAGGAACCCCACAGCACGCAGCGAGTCTGCCGCAGGGTCGCCCGATCGAGCGGTTGAATTTCGTGTCAGGCGCTAGGCGAAGTGAGGTGCCACGTTGGCCATGAAGGCACGCAGCGCGTCGAGGCGGCCCTCGATGCCGCCGCGTGCCACCGGATCGAGCACGAAATGCGTCACCCCGGCCTCCGCAACGCGACCGACGCTGTCGATCATCTGCTCGGTGCTGCCGGCGATCGACACCTCCGGTTTCATTGCCGATGCCGGGTCGAGGTAGTAGCGCAGCGACAGCGTGATCTCGCCGCGGTCCCGGCCTTCGGCGTCGCACGCCTCGCCCACCCCGCTCCAGCCCGCAGCAACCTCGTCAACGGTCTCGAACGCCGCATGGAAGCCGTGCCCGTACTGCGCCACACGTCGGTAGGCGGCGGCCGTATTGCCGCCGACCCACACCGGCACCGGGTCCTGCACCGGTTTGGGTTCGAAGCCGACAGAGGGGAACGAGTAGAACTCGCCGTCGAAGCTCGGGTCGTCTTCGGTGAACAGCGCCCGGAACACCTCGAGCTGCTCGTCAGAGCGCTTGCCACGGCGATCCCACGGCATGCCCAGCACTTCGGCTTCTTCGCGCATCCAGCCCACGCCCACGCCCAGGATCAGCCGGCCGTTCGACAGCACGTCGATCGTTGCGAGACGCTTCGCTGTCTCCACCGGCGGCCGGTACGGCAGGATCAGCACGCTGAAGCCCAGCCGCAGGTTCTCAGTGACGGCCGCGACGAACAGCAGCGTGCCGATGGGGTCGAGCCATCCGGTCTTCGGCGGCGCCGGGAACGAGCCGTCGTCGGAGTACGGGTACTTCGACACCAGCTCGGCGGGCCAGCAGACATGATCGGACGCCCAGCCCGAGGCGAAGCCGAGCTGGTCGACTTCCGAGGCGAACGTGATGAGCCCATCGCGCGATCCGATGCGGCCCAAGTGCGGCAGAGTGACTCCCCATTCCATGGGCCGACACGCTATGCCGCCCGCGCCCCCGCCTGCCGGGTGCGCCCGCTGCTGAGCCTCCTGCCGCCTCCACAGCTATCGCATCTGGACCCGTGGGTCTGGGGGATTGTCACGCGATCGTCGCAGCCGAGCCAAGAACGGCCCGGCGCGGCGCGATTACTCTCGCGCGCACCGCCGCAGCGGTCATGGGGAGACGGTCGGGGGTTACGCCTGCTGATTGTCGGCTTGCGACGCCGCGGTGGCTGCTGTTCCACCGAGGAGGGGACTCATGCAACTATCCAAGAACCGCCTTTTGCGCTTGCTAGCGCTGCTCTTCGCGTTCTCGCTCGTCGCGGCCGCCTGCGGTGGCGACGATGGCGACGATGACGCCGGCGAAACCCAGACCACTGAGGCCATGGCCGAAGAGGAGGAGATGGCCGAAGAGGAGGAGATGGCCGCCGACGAGCCTGAGGAAGAGGCCGGCGGTCTCAGCCAGGAAGTCATCGAGCAGGCCGCCGAAGAAGAGGAGATGGCCGACGAGGAGATGATGGACGACGAGGAGATGATGGAGTTTGACCGCTCCACCATGGAGGGCATCTTCGAAGAGGCCGAATTCCGGCGGGCCAAGGTTGTCGAGCGGATCACCGCCCAGATCGAGGCCGGCGAGTGGGGTGTCGGCGACGACAACGTCCTGCGCGGACCCGAAGGGTTCACGATCGACCTCAACGAATGTCCAGACGACTGGTCGAACACCGAGGGCATCACCGACACCGAGATCCGTCTCGGCCAGACCGGCCCGCAGTCGGGCACCCTGGCGCTGTACGGCAACGCCCGCCTGGGCTGGCAGACCTACCTCCTGCATGTGAATGCCGAAGGCGGCATCGCAGGCCGCGATGTGGTCATGAAGTCCTACGACGACGCGTACGTAGCGGCGCAGACCATCGAGTTCGTCGACGAGCTGATCGAGAACGACAACGTCTTCGCGATCCACACGCTGGGCTCGCCGAACACGCTGGCCGTGTACGACACGCTAAATGCCGAGTGCATCCCGCAGCCGTTCGTGTGGACGGGCCACCCGGCGTGGGGCGATCCCGAGGTGCACCCGTGGACCACGGGCAGCATCCTGTCCTACTCCACTGAGGCAGTGCTGTGGGGCAACTGGATCAAGGACAACCTCGCCGATGAGCTGCCGGTCGTGGTGGCTGGCCTGGTGATGGACAACGACTTCGGCTTGGCCTACGAGCTGGGCTTCGAGGAGTACGCCCACAACAACCCCGACGTGGTGTCGGAGTTTGTGCCGGTACGCCATGACCCTGCATCGCCGACGATCACCAACGAGATCACGACCATCGCCGCAAGCGACCCGGACGTCTACATCTCGATGACCGCGGGCAACGCATGCCTGCTGGCCATCCAGGAGGTCGCAGCGTCAGGTTTGAAGGATGACATCTCGGCAGCGTTCACGCCGTCGGTGTGCAAGGCGCCGGCGAGCTGGGTCTCCCCGGCAGGCGACGACGGCGACGGCTGGTACATCGTGGGCGGCGGCGTCAAGGACACCACCGACCCGGCGCTGATCGGCAGCGATGCGTTCATCGACTTCATCATCGAGAGCCTCGAGGCCAATGACCTCGATCCCTCCATCTCGATGTTCGGCAACGGCTACATGCTGGGCTACCCGTACGTGGAGGCGCTGCGCATCGCCGCGGAGCTGCCTGCGAGCGCGAACAACCCGGCAGGCCTGAATCGGGCCAACTTCATCCTGGCCGTGCGGGCGATCGACATCCACCACCCGATCTTCCTGGACGGCATCACGTTCGCCATGAACGGCAACGCGGATGCCTTCCCGATCGAGGGCACGGATATCAGCCAGTACGACTCGTCCACGCACTCCTGGATCGTCTCGAACGTCATCGACGTGAACGGTGCTTCGGGCAACTGCGTGTGGGACAAGGACAACGGCGGCTGCCGCTAGGCAGGCGCATGGTCTGACTCGGGGCTGGCGTGAGGTCAGCGTCGAGCACCTGACTGAAACAGATGGGCGGCCGTCGCCGCTGGGAGCAATCTCGGCAGCGGCGGCCGCTTGTCGCGTTCGGGCTCCGTTGCCGATGGGCGGGGCAACGCGGCGTGTGGCAAGCGATTAGCTTCGGCGGGACTGTTGGGCGCCGGTGGGCTTCGGCCGCTGGTGCGGGGACACATCAAGAAGGAGTACCCATGACCGGATCACACCGACGGCTGTGGCGCCTGCTGGCGCTGCTGTTCGCGTTCTCGCTCGTCGCAGCTGCGTGCGGCGGCGGCGACGACGACGATGCCGGCGACGGCACCACCGATGCGGGCACGCAAACCGCCGATGAGGACATGGCCGATGAGGACATGGCCGAAGAGGACGACATGGCCGACGAGGCCGAGCCGGAGGACGAAGGCTCCATCGGCGGCGGCATCACCCAGGAGGCGTTGGAGGAAGACGCCGAGGACGACGGTGACATGGCCGACGACGACATGGCCGACGACGGCATGATGGCCGTCGACCCTGCCGACTTCGACCTGTCCACCATCGACGGCATCTGGGAGCTCGCTGCAGCGCAGCGCCAGGCCATCGTCGACAAGCTCACCGCAGGCATCGAAGCCGGCGAGTGGGGCGTCGGAGACGACGGCGTCCTGCGGGGCCCGTCAGGTTTCGAGATCGACATGAACGAGTGCCCGGCTGACTGGTCCGACACCACCGGCATCACCGAGGACACGATTCGCGTCGGCCAGACCACGGTGAAGTCCGGCAACCTGGCTGCTTACGGCGACATCACCGTGGGCTGGGAGAACTACTACGAGTACGTGAACGCCACCGGCGGCGTAGCCGGCAAGGACATGGTGCTGATCTCCCGCGACGACGGTTATGTGGCCGCGCAGACCATCGAGTTCATCGACGAGCTGATCGAGTCGGAGAATGTCTTCGCGCTGCACACGCTGGGCTCGCCGAACACGCTGGCCGTGTACGACCAGATCAACGACGAGTGCATCCCGCAGGTCATGGTCGCGACGGGTCACCCGGCCTGGGGCGACCCGGTGAACCACCCGTGGACCACGGGCCTGCAGATGTCGTACTCGACCGAGGCGATCCTGTGGGGCAACTGGATCAAGCAGAACCTGGCCGACGAGCTGCCGGTGAAGGTGGCGGGCCTGGTGATGGACAACGACTTCGGCTTGGCCTACGAGCTGGGCTTCGAGGCCTACGCACATGCCAATCCCGATGTCGTCAGCGAGTTCATCCCGGTGCGCCATGATCCGGCCGCTCCGACGCTGACCAACGAGGTCACCACTATCGCCGCGGCGAGTCCGAACGTGTTCATCTCGATGACCGCAGGCAACCCGTGCCTGCTGGCCATCCAGGAGGTCGATGCGTCGGGCCTGCTCGACGATCTGTCTGTGGCGTTCACGCCGTCGGTCTGCAAGGCCGTGGCGGCCTACATGGCACCGGCGGGCGACTCGGCCGACGAATGGTGGATCGTGGGCGGCGGCGTCAAGGACACCACCGACCCGAAGCACGTGGACGAGCCGTTCATCTCCTTCCTGCGCAACGAGCTGGCCGATCGCGGTCTCGATCCTGAGATCTCGCTGCTGGGCACGGGCTACTACTTCGCGTACCCGCACACAGAGGCGATCCGGGTGGCCGCTGAGCTGCCGGGCGGGCTGACCAGGACGAACTTCATCTTGGCTGCGCGGTCGCTTGACATCTACCACCCGCTGCTGCTGGACGGCATCAGCTTCGCAGCCGACGGCGCGGTGGACGGCTACTACGTCGAGGGCTCGGACTTCAGCCAGTACGACGCCGGCGAGCAGACGTGGAACATCGTCGGCGCCATCGTGGACGTCAACGGCGGTTCGCCGAACTGCGCCTGGGACAAGGACAACGGCGGCTGCCGCTAGGCAGGTGCGCAGCGTCTGATTGAACGACGCAGCGGCCGTCGCCGCCGGGAGCAATCTCGGCTGCGGCGGCCGCTCGTCGCGCCTAGGGATCGATCAGGACGCCGGGGTTGAGGATGCCGTTGGGGTCGAGCCGCTTCTTGGCAGCCCGGATCGCCTCGGCGAAGAGCTCGGGGCGCTGGCGGTCGTAAGCGTTGGGGCGGTGCATGCGGCCCACTGCGTGATGGTGCGTGCACGTGCCGCCGGCTGCCTCGAGTGCCTCGTTGGCGGCGTCCTTGACGATCTGCCACTGCTCGATCTCGCCGCCCTGCGTGCCCATGCCCGACCACGTGTAGTACGGCGCCGGGCCGTCGGTGTAGACGTGGGTGAAGCGGCACGACAGCGTGTGATGATCGCCGAACACCTCAGCCAGCACGGCGCCCACCTTCTCGCGCACCACGGAGTCGAATTCGGGCCACCGGTCCCAGGTGATGGCGGTCTCGAAGGTGTCGTTGATCAGCCCCAGCGAGGTCTCCACGCCGTTGCCCACGCCGATGAACGCGTTGCGCCATGCGCCGACTGCGCCGCCGCGGCCGGTGGGCGTGCCGGTGCCGTCGTCGATCTGAATCTCGTCGTCGGGCACGTGCCCGTTGCACTCACGTGCGATCTCGACCGCCTGGGCGATGTTGTGGCGCTGGGTCAGCTCGGCCGACTCGAACGACACGATGACCAGCGCGTGCTCGCCGTCCATGCCCGCGGCACGCCCGGCTTCGGCGGGATCCAGGATCCGCAGATTGGCCGGCCAGAGCTTTGCTTGAACCAGGTGCCGCACGGCGTCGTAGCCGGCTTCCCATGACGGGAACGTAATACCGGCCGTGGCTCGGAACGTGGGCCGCTTCTGGATGCGCATCCACGCCTCGGTGATGATCCCGTAGATGCCTTCCGAGCCGATCACCATGCGATCGGGGCTGGGGCCCGCACCCGAGCCGGGCAGCCGGCGCGACTCCCACCAGCCCGACGGCGTAATCATCCGGGTCGACTCGACGAAGTCGTCGATGTGTGTGTGGTTCGTAGCGTAGTGGCCGCCCGAGCGCGTGGCGATCCATCCGCCGAGGGTGGAGAACCGGAACGACTGGGGGAAGTGGCGCAGCGTGTGCCCGCTGGGACGCAGCTGGTTCTCGAGATGGGGGCCGAACACGCCGGCCTGGATGCGAGCAGCGCGAGACACGTCGTCGACCTCGAGCACCTGGTCGAGCTGGTCCAGCGAGATCACCACGGTTGGCCCGCGGTCCTCGGGCGGCGTCAGGCCCCAGACCACCGACGAGCCGCCGCCGTAGGGCACCGCGATGTAGCCGTTGGCGTCGCACCATTCGAGCGTGGCCTCGACCTCGGTGTCGTTGCGCGGGTGGGCCACCACGTCGGGCGGGTTCGGGAAATCCAGGTTGAATGCCCGGACCCGTTCGGTGAAGTGGGCGCCGTAGGCGTAGCGAGCCCGGTCGTAGGTGCTGACCGAGCACCAGCCGGCCACCGAATCGGGGATGGCGATGCGAGGCGGACGCAGGTCGGCGTCGCTGACCGACGGCACCGGCCTTGCGGTGATCTCGGTGCCGTACTGGGCTGAGAGCTTCTTGGCCAGCTCAGCCCGCTCGGCGTCGGTCGGTTCTTCGGACTCCAAGCACCACGCCCAGAATGACTTGCGGTCTGCCATAGCTCATGCCTCCACGTGCGTGCTTGTCAACCTAGAGCAGCATGGTCTCAGTCGTCAGCGAGCAGGGTGCGGCTGATGACCAGTTTCTGGATCTCGCTCGTGCCTTCGCCGATGATCATCAGCGGCGCATCGCGGTAGTAGCGCTCCACCGGGTACTCCGTGGAGAAGCCGTTGCCGCCGTGGATGCGCATGGCGTCGAGCGACAGCTCCGCGGCGGTCTCCGAAGCGAACAGCTTGGCCATGCCCGCAGCCAGGTCGACTCGCTCGCCGGCGTCGGCCTTGCGGGCGGCGTCGTAGGTCATCAGCCGTGCCGCGTGGAGCTTGGTGGCCATCTCGGCGATCTTGAAGGCGATTGCCTGGTGCTTGGCGATGGGCTTGCCGAACGCCTCGCGTTGCTTGGCGTACGCGACCGCGGCGTCATAGGCGGCCCGGGCCACGCCGACACCGCGCGCTGCCACGTTGATGCGCCCCAGCTCCAGCGCGGCAAGTGCCCAGCGCAGGCCGTTGCCGACGCCGCCATCTCCATTGAGGCCGTCACCGCCCAGCACACGGTCCGCCGGCACCCGGTGATCCACGTAGGACATTTCCACGGTCTCGAGCCCGCGGTAGCCGATCTTGTCGATCTTGCGGCTGACGGTGATGCCGCCTGAGTGCTTGCCCGGTGTCTTGTCGACGAGGAAGCAGGTGATGCCTGAGCTGCCCGACGGGTCGCCTTCGGGAACCCGCGCGAGCAGCGCCACGATGCCTGCGCGCTCGCCGTTGGTGACCCACATCTTGGTGCCGTTGATGACGAACTCGTCGCCGTCGCGCACCGCACGGCAGCGCAGCGCGCCGGCGTCGGAGCCGCTGTCGGGTTCAGACAGCGAGAAGCAGCCGCGCAGCTTGCCGGTGGCCATCCCGGGCAGCGACCGGTCGCGCTGTTCGTCGGTGCCGAACCGAGAGATGAGCTTGGCGCAGATGAGGTGGCTGTTGACAATCCCCGCCAGCGACATCCACCCCCGCGAGAGCTCCTCGATCACCCGCGCGTAGGTCACGTGATCGAGGTCGAGACCGCCGTGCGATTCAGGAATGGTGGCGCCGAACAGGCCGAACTCCTCCATCTGTTCGGCCATCGCGGTGGGGTACTCGTCGGCTAGCTCCAAGGCAGACGATTCGGGCACCACCACCTCGTCGACCCAGCGCCGCAGCGTCTCGATGATCTCGTCCGCGACATCGTCAGCGGCTTCGTCGTTGTCGTGCACCGATCCTCCCAACATGGTTCGTGCCGATGCTTGCCCCGTCATCGACGCGACGTTGCTCCTAGCATTCGCGCCGACCGAAAGCAGCAGCGAGCACGACGGAGTACGACGATGAAGATATCCATGGCGATCGGAGCGGGCGCGAGCTTGGACCCCAAGCGCCTCACGCAGCACGTGACCGACCTCGAAGCGGCCGGTGTCGACATGATCTGGGGCGGCGAGATCTACGGCTTCGACCTCGTGTCGACGCTGGCATACGTGGCCGCCAAGACCGAGCGCATCCAGCTCATGACCGGCATCCTGCCGATCTATTCGCGCAGCCCGGCCATCATCGCCCAAACCGCCATGACCATCGACACGCTGTCCGAAGGCCGGTTCATATTGGGCCTCGGCACGTCGGGACCCCAGGTGATCGAGGGTTGGCATGGCGTGCCGTTCAGCAAGCCGATGGGACGGACTCGCGACGTGATCGAGATCTGCCGCAAGGTGTGGTCGGGCGACAAGGTCGTCCACGAGGGCAGCGCCGTCAGCCTGCCCTATGACGGCGGCACGGGCTTGGGCAAGCCGCTCAAGCTCATGGCCAAGCCGCATCGCCGCGACATCCCGATCGCTGTCGCATCGATCGGCCCGCGCAACGTCGAGATGACCGCCGAACTCGCTGAGGTGTGGCAGCCCATCCACTTCCTGCCCGACAAGTTCAACGACGTGTGGGGTGATGCGCTGGAAGCGGGCGGCTCGCGCCGCGCCGACGACCTGGGAGACCTGCAGATCGTGGCTGGCGGCACCGTGGCGTTGGGCTCAGGCCCGATGGTCGATTCGGTCCGCAAGGGCGTGCGCGACAACGTCGGGTTCTACGTCGGCGGCATGGGTGCGCGCGACAAGAACTTCTACAACGACCTGTTCAAGCGCTACGGATACGTGGACGAGGCAGAGAAGATCCAGGACCTGTTCCTGACCGGCAAGCGCGACGAGGCATTCGCTGCGGTGCCCGACGACTACGTCGACCGGGCCAGCCTCACCGGCGATCCCGAGCGAGTGAAGGAGCGCATCGACGTCTTCCGATCGGTCGGTGTGAGCTACCTCGACATCACCATCCCGCCCGAAACCGAGAACCCGCTCGAGGTCATCTCCCAGATCAAGGCCTGGGCCGAGTAGCCAACACCCGTGTCGACCGGCATCGATCAATCCGACGGGAACAGCGCCGGCTTGGCGCGCCTGGGCGCTCGCGAACGATTCCTGGCCGGGGCCGAAGCACTGGGCTTGGCGCCCCAGGTCCTTCGCTTTCCCGAGGGCACGCGCACGGCTGAGCAGGCGGCTGCGGCAGTCGGCTGCGAGCTCGGCCAGATCGTGAAATCGCTGGTGTTCCTCTGCGATGGTCAGCCCGTGCTGGCGCTGACATCGGGCGCGAATCGGGTCGATACCGGACGGCTGGGCGAACTGCTCGGTGGCAAGATCACCCGTGCTGATGCAGATGGCGTGCGGGAGGCCACTGGCTACGCGATCGGGGGCACGCCCCCATTCGGCCATGCGCGGCCGCTGCGTGCGGTGGCCGACCCGGCACTGCTGGCCTACGGCACGGTGTGGGCGGCGGCAGGAACACCCGACACGGTATTCGCGCTGACGCCCGGTGAGCTCGTGGACGCGAGCGGGGCGGAGATCGCTGACTTCGTCGCTGGTTGACCGCGATGGGTTCGGCTGACGCGCTCAGCCCGCGTGCTCGGGCTCTTCGCCGTGTTCGGGCAGCTCGGCATGTTCGGCTTCAAGATCCTCGTCGTCGGCTTGCCCAATGTCCGGCAATTCGCCTTCGACACGCAAGTTGGGGATGATGCGATCAAGCCAGGCCGGCAGCCACCAGTTGCGTGCGCCGAGCAATTCCATCGTGGAAGGCACAATGAGCATGCGCACGAGCGTCGCGTCGATGGCGATGGCCGTGGCCAGACCCAAGCCGAACAGCTTGACGACGCGTTCCTCTTCCAGCACGAAGCTGCCGAAGACCACGATCATGATCGCCGCCGCTGCGGTGATGACCCGGGCCGTCGCGGCCAGCCCGTCGGCCACGGAGTTGACCGGATCGCCGGTGCGCTCGTACTCCTCTTTCATGCGCGAGAGCAGGAACACCTCGTAGTCCATCGACAGCCCGAACAGGACCGCGAACAGCATCATCGGGATGAACGGTTCGATCGGCGCCGGCTGGATGCCGAGCACGCTGCCCAACCAGCCCCACTGGAACACGGCCACGAGCACCCCGTAGGACGCCCCGATGGACAGCATGTTCATGACGACCGCTTTGAGCGGCACCACCAGCGAGCGGAACACGGCCATCAGCAGCAGGAACGACGCCCCGAGCACCGCTCCGAAGAAGACCCACATGCGTCCGGCCAGGTAGTCGCTGAAGTCGATCTGGAAGGCCACGGTGCCACCGACCAACGCGTCGACACCGGTGCCGTCCATCGCCGCTGGGATGACCTGATCGCGCATCGTGTGGACGAGCGTCTCGGTGCCGCCGTCTTGGGGACCGGTGGCGGGCAGCACCCGGATCATCGCGGCTTGGCCGTCGGGGCTCGGGAACGGCGGCGAGGCAGCTACGACGCCCTCGGTCCGGTTCAGTGCGTCGGTCAGCTCCAGCAGAGCGAGGATGTCCTGGCGGCCCGAGGTTTCAGCGACGATGAGCAACGGGCCGTTCGCTCCGGGGCCGAAGCCATCGGCGATGAGGTCATACGCTTTGCGGGTCGTGCTGTCGGGCGGGAAGTTGCCCTCATCGGAAAAGCCCAGTCGCAGTGCGAAGACGGGGGCGGCGGCGAGGACCAGCACGGCGGTGCCGCCGAGGGCAAACAGCCACGCGCGGCGCTGCACGACCCGGCTGAGCCGGTACCACGCAGTGGCGCGCAGCGGCTTCGGCTGGCGGTGGTGCAAGATCCGCCTCAACGGGTTGCGGGGGCCGCCGAACGTGCCTGCGAGCAGGACGGCGGCAGCCGCGGGCAGCCCGGCCAGCAGCGGGCGAAGCCCGAGGCCGAAGCCCAGCAGCGCCACCGCCACCAGCGATGCAGCGAACATGCCGCGGACCCGCGTGGTGGTCATACGGTTCCGCATCAACCCGAGCACGGCGGGCAGCACGGTCATCGAACCCGCCATCACGATCGCGACGGTGATTGCCGCAGACAGCCCCAATCCGGCCACGAAGGGCAGCCCCATGAGCAGCAGCCCCAGCAGCGACACCACCACGGTCGCACCGGCGAAGACCACCGAACGGCCAGCGGAGTCCAATGCGGCGCCCACTGCGTCCAGCGGCCCGAAGCCGTGGCGCACCCATTCTCGATAGCGGTTGAGAATGATCAGCGCGTAGTCGATGCCCACGCCGAGCCCGATCATCACCCCGAGGGTCGGTGCAATGTCGGGCACCGTTGCGACGTTGCTGAGGATCGTGATGGTGAGCGCGCCGATGCCCACGCCGATGAGCGCCGTCCCGACGGTCACGCCCATGGCGACCACCGAGCCGACGGCGGCGATCAGCACGAAGACGGCAAACGCGAGCCCGATGGCCTCGGTCTCGGGAGGCTCCTGGCCGGCGAGCCACGCGCCGCCGACCTCTATCTGGACGCCCGGGATGTCTCGCACACCGCTGCGGTCGATGAGCTCGGAGATGTGCTCGCCGAGCCCGCCCGCTTCGTCGATGTTGAACGAGCGGCTGATCTGGATCTCGGCAACGGCGATCTGGCCCGCATGCGGGCCCTGCTGGGCGATGAACTGGCGGCCGCCTGGGTCATACGGGGAGTTGACTGTCACCTCGTCGATGGCGTCGACAGTGGCGAACAACTCGGTGAGCGTCGAACGCACGGCCGGGTCGTCCACTCCGGAGCTCGACTTGACCACGATCGATCCGCCGATGTTGGCGCCGATGTCGCCGAAGTGCCCGGACAGCACGTCGGCGGCGCGGTCGCTCTCCGAATCGGGGGTGTTCAGCGCGGCGCCGAATGACGGTCCTACGAGTCCTGCCAGCAGTCCGGCCGCGACCGCGAGTCCCAGCCAGGCAGTAAAGACGCGCCACGGGTTGCGGAAGCACCACTGGCCGAGCGCGATGTACATGGTCGGCGTCCTTCTCTGACAGCGAGCGATGCGGTGGGCCGGTGCCACAACCCCGAGCCCCCAACCGATCGCCTGCACGGGGACCAGCCGGGCAAGCTACCGCCGCAGCGCGCAGTGCGGCGCACGCTCAGCGTTTCCCTCTACGTTTCCCGTTCGTGGCCTCGCCGTCACACCGCGCTGCAACACTTCGTGGCGGCCGAACCGGGGAGGCAGCAGGTGGCTGTGACAACGACCAGAACTGAGCCCATGGCGCGGCGGCGCGCGGCGAGACGCCTGCGGGCGGCGGCGACTGCCGTGGTGATGCTCACGACCGTGCCGCTGACCGTGACGCCGCTGGGCGCCCAGACCGATGGCGACGGCAGCGCCGTGCCCACGCTCATCTCAGAGGGCACGGTGACGGTGACCATCCTGCACAACAACGACGGCGAATCGAAGCTGCTGCCCGATGTCGAATCGGGATTCCCGGGTGTGGCGAGGTTCGTGGCTGCGATGCGCGAACTGCAGGATGCTGCGACCGGTCCGGTGGTGACGCTGACGTCTGGCGACAACTTCTTGGCATCGCTGGAGTTGGGCGTCTCGCTCGACCGCGAGGAGCCGATGTACGACTCGGCCGCGCTCAGCGGCATCTACGACGCGATGGCGCTCGGCAACCACGATTTCGATTTCGGCCCTGACGTGACAGCTCGTTTCATCGAGGGATTCGACCCGCCGATCCCCTTCCTGAGCGCCAATATCGATGTGTCGGCCGAACCGGCCTTGGCGGCCCTAGCCGAACGGGGATTGGTGGCGCCGTCGACGGTGATCGAAACCGGCGGCGAGCGCATCGGCGTCATCGGTGCGGTGACGCCGTGGCTGCCGAACATCTCGAGCCCGCGCAAAGTGGTGGTGAGCGCAGTGCTCGAGGCGGTGCAGGCCGAGGCCGATCGGCTTGAGGCGGACGGCGTCAACAAGATCATTCTGGTCAGCCACCTGCAGGACGTGAACGAGGAGGTGGCGCTGGTTGGCGAGCTCGGCGGCGTGGACGTGGTGATCGCCGGCGGCGGCGATGACCTGCTGGCAAACCCCGGTGACACTTGCCAGCCCGACGAAGTGCCGGTGTCGGCGTACCCGATGTGGGTCGACGATGCAGCGGGCAGCCAGGTGCCGGTGGTGACCGCGCCGGGTGCCTATCGCTGCATCGGCAAGCTGGAGGTGACCTTCGACGCCGACGGCAACGTCACCGCAGCGGCGGGCGCCTCGATCGGGGTCGCGCTCGACCGCGATCCCGACGCCACCGTGCAGGCCGATGTGGTCGAACCGCTGACGGCCGAGGTGGCGCTGGTCGGCAGCACCGCCCTCGGCACGAGTGATGTCGAGCTCGAGGGCCGCAAGCCGGTCGTGCGCACCCAGTCCACCAACGTCGGCAGCCTGATGGCCGATGCGTTGCGCGTGCGCGGCGCGCAGCTCGCGCCCGGCTTCGGCGTGGCCGCCCCGCAGGTGGCGGTGACCAACGGCGGCGGGCTGCGCAACGACTCCCTCATCGATGCCGGCACGGTGAGCGTGGGCACCACGTGGGACATTGCCCCGTTCAACAACGTGCTGGTGACCGCCGAAGTGCCGCGCGACACGCTGGCCGAATTGCTCGAACGAGCGCTGAGCGCGCTGCCGCGTGCGTCGGGTCAGTTCCCGCACATCTCGGGCATGACCGTGACCTACGACCCAGACGGCGTCGGGCAGGGAATCGACCGCGACGGCGACTGCGGGCTCATCGAACCCGCCGGCACCCGCCTGCGCGAGGTGGCCTTGGACGACGGCACGAAGATCGTCACAGGCGGCGAGGTGGTGCCGGGTGACCCGGTGGCCTTGGCGACGCTCGACTTCCTGGCGAACGGCGGCGACTGTTACCCGTTCGACGACCTCACCTTCACCCGGCTGGGCGTGACCTATCAGCGGGCACTGGCCGACTACATCGCCGAAGACCTGAACGGAATGATCAGTGCTGAGCAGTACCCCGTCGACGGCGGCAATCGGGTGATGGCGCTGGCGTCCGAGGAAGCACCCGACGACGAGGCCGACGAGGGCGATGACATGCTCTACACCGTGCAGCCGGGCGACTTCCTCTGGAAGATCGCAGCGGCGCACCTGGGCCACGGAGCACGCTGGCCGCTCATCTTCGAAGCGAATGAAGGCCGCGAGCAGGCCTACGGCGGTGCGCTGACCGACCCGGACGTGATCCTGGTGGGCTGGGTGCTGCGCATCCCGTTGGTGGGGTGAGCAGCGCGTCCGGTCTCGGCGATTTCGGAATCGATCACCACCTGGCGTCCGGCGACGGCTTCCAGCAGCTCGCTGCGGGCTCGGGCTGTGAAGAGCTCGACAGAGGTGTCGACGCCAGGTGAGACACGTGCGATCAGCCGGAGTTCGCCGTCGGGCTGCATGCCCGACTCCCCGGGCTCGTTCGCGACGCGGATGCGTGTCACCACCTGACGATTGGAGCGGTCCAATCCGATCGCCACGCGCAGCATTGCCGCCATCCAGCGCACTTTGTTCTTGTCTGCCGAGCCCAGGGAGGCGAACTCAGGGTGCTTGGACTTGGGCGCACTCTTGCGGTGGTAGCGGGCGACCTGGGCGATGATCTCGATCTCTCGCTCGGTGAAGCCGGTGAGATGCTCACTGTTGCGGATGATGTAGTAGCTGTGGCGGTGGTGGGCGCTGTGGGAGACGAATATCCCAACGTTGTGCAGCAGCGAGGCCGCCTCGAACAGCTCCCGGTCATCTTCGCCGAGACCGTGCAGCGTGCTCAGGCCGTCGAACAGCTCCAGCGCCAGGTCCGTGATGTGCTCGGCGTGGCCAAGATCCTCGTGGTAGCTGTTCGCCACGTACATCACGCCCGAGCGCCGCAGATCTTCGAGACGATGGAACGGGTCCAGCCCCGGCGCAGCCGCTCGCCGCATCTGCTCGAACAGGATCCCCTCGCGCAGGGCGTAGTCGGACACCTCCATGCGCTTGATGCCGAGCAGCTTGAACGTCTCAGACAGCAACAGGGCGCCGCCCACGATGATGTCGGCCCGGCGTTCCTCCAGCCCTTCGATGGCGAGCCGGCGCTCCGGCGTCGTCGCGCCGACAAGATCTGCCGTGAGCGAACGCAGTTCCTTCGCTGTGAACGACAGCCGCCCGGTGCGACTCTCGCGATCACCGCGCCGGATAGCGCACATGCGTGCCAGGGCCAAGATCGTTCCTGACGAGCCGACAGCAGTCTCGAAGCCGACCTCGTCGATCTCGGCTGGCAGGTGCCCGAGGAATGACTCGATGTAGATGCGGCACTCCCGAACGGCACGCTTGCGCGCCCGGCCCTGGGGGAAGAAGCGGTCAGTGAGCCGGATCGAGCCGAGCTTGAGACTGCGGAGCAGCAGCGGCTCGGCACCGTCGCCGACGATGAACTCGGTGGAGCCGCCGCCGATGTCGATGACCAGGTGTCGCTTGTCGAGCAGCGGGACGGCCGCCAGCACGCCGAGGTGGATCAGCCGAGCCTCCTCGACTCCGGAGACCACCTCGATGCTGACGCCGGCCTCGGAGAGGGCCCGTGCTACAAACTCGCCTCGGTTGTCGGCCTCCCGCACCGCGCTGGTGGCCACGGCCGTGATCGAAGAGGCACCGGCGTGGTCGGCGATGCGTCGCATTCGATCGAGCGTCGAGATGCCGCGATCCATCGCATCAGGCTCCAGACGCTTCATGTCCTCGCCACCTGAGCCCAGTCGGACCGGCTCGCGCTCGCGTGTCAGCACCTCGAAATGGCCATCCGCGTCCACCGATGCGACAACGAGGTGGAACGAGTTGGTTCCCACGTCGATCGCCGCGATGACGCTCACGCATCGCAACGCTAGAGGGAGCGGTGCGCGGCCCAGATGATGTCGGCTCAGCGATGGTTGCGGTCGGCCCGCCATGACGCCCCACTAGCGTTCCGCCGATGGCGACGCACGCGACCCAGATCGTGCCCCGATTCGGCGAGCTGGACCCGTACAACCACGTCAACCATGCGGTCTATGTGTCGTACTTCGAGGCAGCACGCTGTCTGGCGCTGGAATCCGCCGATCTCGCACTGCCGGACCTGTCAGATCAGGATGTCCAGATCGTGGTGACGAATTTGGAAGTGCGTTTCCGGGCGCCGGCGACCGCCCGCGACACGCTGCGCGTCGAGACCGAATTGGTCGAGCGTCGTCGCGCAAGCACGCGCTGGCAGCAGCGGATCATCCGTGAGTCCGACGACGCGGTGCTGGTGGAGGGCCACTTGACTGCGGCCATCTGCGACAACAGCGGCAGGCCCCGTCGCCCGCCTCCTGGCCTGATGGACAAGTTCGCCGCGCTGACCCCCGGCTAGACGACGGGGGACAATCCGCCGCCTGTGCTGGTTGCGACGGCGGGCTGGTCTCAGACGACGGGAGACAATCCGCCGCCTGTGCTGGTTGCGACGGCGGGCTGGTCTCAGACGACGGGGGACAATCCGCCGTCGATGTTGATTGCTGTGCCGGTGATGTAGCTGGCGGCATCGCTGGCGAGGAACAGGGCCAGGTTGGCGAATTCTTGGGCCTCGCCCATGCGCCCTGCGGGGATGCGATTCCCGATGGCCGCGGTGAATTCCTCGAAGGTGGTGTCGTGGGCCTCACGTTCCCAGCGTGTCTGCCACTGATGGGTGACGAGCAAACCCGTGATGAGCGCGTTCACGAGCACCCCATCTGCAGCGAACTCCGATGCGAGCGCCTTGGTCATCGCCATGCCGGCCGCTCGGGTTGCTGAGGTGGGGCAGGTCTGCGCGCTGGCTGCCTTCGCACCGACGTTCAGCGAGTTGATGACGCGCCCCCAGCCCTGGCTGCGCATGTGGGGAATGCAGAGTCGGCAGAGGCGGATCGCCGAGAAGAGCTTCAGATCGAGGTCGTCCTGCCAGTCGTCGTCAGTGATGTCGAGAAATGGCTTGGCATTCGATGTCCCGGAGTTGTTCACGAGGATGTCGATCGGACCGCAGGCCTCCACCGCCTCGGCGTGGGCCCGTGCAACCTCGTCGGCCAGGCGGACATCGGCCGAAATGGCTGTGTGCGCCGCGCCAGGGTTCGCACCTCGGAGTGCTGCGAGGGTTTCGTCGAGCACGGTTTGGTCGCGAGCGACCACCGCCACTGATGCACCTGCAGCCGCGAAGGTCTCGGCCATCGCCCGTCCCAGACCCCGGCTGCCCCCGGTGATCAGCGCTGTGCGGCCGTCAAGTCTCAATTCCATACGCGCACCATATTTCTGGGCGCTGTCTCGCGCTCGATCTGGGCGCTGCCGCTGGCGCCGAGGCCCGGTGCGCTGGGGCCAGTCGTGCGCGACGATGTGGCATGCGCACGGGACTGGTGACCGGCAAGGAACGATTCGAGCTGCGGGAGGTCGACGAGCCGACGCCCGGGCCGGGCGAGGCGCTGGTGGAGATCTCGCTCTGCGGGATCTGCGGCAGCGACGTGCACGCCTATGCCGAAGGCTGGCCCTATGCACCAGGCATCTGCGGCCACGAGTGGGTCGGCAGCATCGTTGCCGTGGATGCTGATGTTCAGGTCGTGGGCGTGGGCGACCGCGTCACGGGCGGTCTGGCACCGGGCTGCGGCCAGTGCCCGGAATGCCGCGCCGATCACCCGGCCTACTGCTCCACGGCGCGCTCGTACTACATGGGCCCCAAGGCCCCGGCCTCGGGCGGCTTCGCGCCTTTCATGGCGGCGAGCGCGGACCGACTGGTGCGCGTGCCCGATGAGCTCACCGACGACGACGCTGCAGTGATCGAGCCCGCCTCGGTTGCGTTGCACGCGGTACGTCGCAGCCGATTGCGAGCGGGCGACGTGTCGTGCGTCGTCGGCTGCGGACCGATCGGCCTGCTGGTTGCCCAGTGCGCTCGCCTCGCGGGAGCGGGGACGGTGATCGCGGTCGAACCCGATGCCGGCCGGCGCCGCCTTGCGCTCGAGGTCGGAGCCGATGCGGCCGTAGCACCCGGCGCAGAGATGCGAGAAGCGGTGAACGAGGCCACCGGCGGCCTGCGGGCCGACATCGCCTTCGACTGCGCCGGCATCCCTCAGACGATCCAGCAGTCGGTGGACATGGTGCGCTACGGCGGCTCGGTGTGCATTGTGGGCGTGACCGGCAGCGATGCCACGATCCGCCCGAACCGCTGGCTGTTCAAGGAAGTCTCGGTGGACACGTCACTGGCATTCACGCTCGACGAGATGCGTGCCGCGGCCGGCTTCATCGCCGATGGCCGCATCAGCGTCGCCCCACTGGTGCAGGGCAAGATCACGCTCGATGAGCTGCCCCAGACGATCGACGATCTCGCGACCCGGCGCAACACGGCTATCAAGCTGCTGGTCGATCCCACTGCCGGCTGAACGGATCGGAGTGTGCTCCTGGCTTCACCGGCAGGCACCCCGAGCGCGGCCGTACGCTCTGTGCGGATCAGCTGATTCGGAGCGAGCTGTCGGAACGGGGGCCGCATGAGCTGGGAGCCTGAGATCGCTGAGCTGCGCCGCCGCGAGGCGTTCGCCGAGGCGCTTGGCGGGCCCGACAAGGTCGAGCGCCAGCACTTCTTCGGCAAGATGACCGTGCGCGAGCGCATTGACGCCATGGCCGACAAGGGCTCGTTCCACGAGATCGGCAAGACCGCCGGCGTCGCCGAGTACGACGATCACGGCAATCTCGTGCACTTGACGCCGTCGAACTTCATCTTCGGCCTTGCTCGTATCGACGACCGTCCCGTTGTCCTGTCCGGCGACGACTTCACCGTGCGCGGCGGCTCCTCCGACGCCACCATCCCCGAGAAGCGCAACGCGGCGGAGTCCATGGCCTACGAGATGCGGCTGCCGCACATCCGCCTGGTGGACGGCATGGGCGGCGGCGGCTCGGTCAAATCCATCGAGATGGCGGGCCGCACCTACATCCCCGAACTGCGGGGCTGGGACGTCATCGTGAATCACCTCTCGGTCGCGCCATCGGTGTCGTTGGCGCTGGGCTCGGTGGCGGGCATCGGTGCCGCCCGGGTGGCCACTGCGCACTACTCGGTCATCGTGCGCGACACCGCCCAGATGATGATTGCCGGGCCGGCACTCGTCGAGCAGGCGTCGCTGGGCGATCACGGCAAGGAAGAACTCGGCCACGCCGACATCCACACGGCCAACGGCGCAATTGACGACGTGGTGGACAGCGAGGACGAGGCGTTCGAGCGGGCACGCCGGTTCCTGTCCTACCTGCCCGCCAACGTGGACGAGCTGCCCGAGAGGGTGCTCACGGGCGACAGCCCGCAGCGGCGCGACGAGGAGCTGATCTCGATCGTGCCGCGTGAGCCACGGCGCGTCTACAAGATGCGCTCGATCATCGAGTCGGTCTGCGACCAGGGCAGCTTCTTCGAGATCGGCAGTCGCTGGGGGCGTTCGATTATCACCGGACTGGCACGCCTCGACGGGTGGCCGGTGGCGATCTTCGGCGAGGATCCCTACGTGTACGGCGGCGGCTGGACAGCTGACAGCTGCCGCAAGCTCATCCGCCTGCTCGACACTGCCTCCACGTTCCACCTGCCCGTGGTGCACCTGGCAGATTGCCCGGGCTTCCTGATCGGCAAGGAATCCGAGGAGAGCGGGACGATCCGCTTCGGATCGGCTGCCCTCGCCGCACTGGGACAGCTCACCGCCCCGTTCGCCTGTGTGGTCGTCCGCAAGGCATTCGGCGTCGCCGGCGCGGCCAACAACCAGCCGGGCGCCCGCAGCTTCCGGGTGGCATGGCCCTCGGGTGACTGGGGCTCGCTGCCCATCGAAGGCGGCCTCGAGGTGGCCTACAAGCAGGACCTGGCCGACAGCGACACGCCCGACGAACTGCTCGAAGAGATCCGTGAGCGGCTGAACAGTGTCCGCTCGCCGCACCGCTCGGCCGAGTTCTTCGAGATCGAGGAGATCATCGACCCCCGCGACACCCGCCCGGTGCTGTGCGAGTGGGCAGATCTCGCGCGCCGCTCCCTCCGGCCCGGACCGAGTACCTTCGGCTACCGGCCGTAGGCCGGGGCCGAAGCGACCGGCACAGGGGCTATCGGCCCTGAGCCATCCAACCGGCCGCGTGGCAGACTCAGCGGCGAGCTGACCTGTAATCCAAGCAGGGCTGCATCTCGAGCAGGGGAGCGCACACCATGGATCCCACCTACACCGACGAGGCCGACGACTACCGCGAGAAGATCCAGGCCTTCCTGGCCGAGCACCTGCCGGCCAACTGGGGCGGCATGGGTTCCCTCGACGACGAGGCCCGTGACCAGTTCGTGGAGGAGTGGCGAGCGCTGCTGTCGGACAATCAGCTGCTCGCGGTGTCGTGGCCGGTCGAGTACGGCGGCGCCGGGCTCAGCGAGGTCGAGCGTGTCGTGATGGCCGAGGAGTTCGCCAAGGCCGGGGTCCCGGTCGGCGGCGACAACGACGGATTCAGCATCACGATGGTCGGCAACGCCATCATCGAGTGCGGCACCGAGGAGCAGAAGCGCCACTTCCTGCCCAAGATCATCTCGGGCGAGCATCGCTGGTGCCAGGGCTACAGCGAGCCCGACAGCGGCTCAGACCTCGCCAACCTGGGCACGCGCGCCGTGCTCGACGGCGACGAGTGGGTGATCAACGGCCAGAAGATCTGGACCTCCAGCGGCCACACCGCCAACTGGATCTTCGTGCTGTGCCGCACCAACCCCACCGAGGCCAAGCACCGCGGCATCTCGTTCCTGCTGGTGCCGGTGGACCAGCCCGGTGTGGAGATGCGCCCGATCATCAACATCAACAACCGGCACGACTTCAACGAGGTGTTCTTCACCGACGCCAAGACGGCGAAGGAGAACGTGGTCGGCGACGTGAACGACGGCTGGCGGGTCGCCAATGTGCTGCTCGGCTTCGAGCGGGGCCATGGCGCCACCACCGACGCGCTCCGCTTCCGGGACGAGCTCGACCGCATCACGGCAGTGGCCGTCGAGCGTGGTGCCAGCGACGATCCGCTCGTGCGTCAGGACCTCGCCCAAGCGCACGCCAAGGTCGAGATCATGAAGTGGATGGGCCAGCGCAACATCACCAACGTGCTGGCGGGCAAGGCCCCCGGGCCCGAGTCGTCGCTGCACAAGCTGCTGTGGAGCGAGTATCACCACTGGATCACCGAGTTCTCGATGGATCTGCTCGGCATGGAGGCGACGGCGCCCAGCGGCCATCCCGCGGTGAACGGCATCAATACCGACGCTGTCGGGGCGGATTTCTCCTCGCTCGCGTGGGTGCAGACGTTCATGGGCGCGAGGCCCGGGACGATCTATGCGGGCACGTCGGAGGTGCAGCGCAACATCGTCGGCGACCGGGTGCTCGGGCTGCCGCGTGAACCGCGTGCCGACGGCGGCCCGTGGAACCAGATCGGCAAGAGCTAGGGAGTTCACCATGGAACTGCGACTGGACGGCAAGACGGCGCTGGTGACCGGCGGCTCGGCCGGCATCGGCAAGGGCATCGCGAAGTCGTTCGCCGATGCAGGCGCGAATGTGATGATCACCAGCCGCAAGGCCGACAAGTGCGAGGCGGCAGTGGCCGATCTGGCCGAGTCCGCCAGCGGCGAGGTGAGCTACATCGCTTCGCACATCGGGCACCTCGAAGAGGCGGAGCGGGTGATGGATGGCACGATCGAGCGCTACGGGTCGCTGGACATCCTGGTCAACAACGCGGCCACGAACCCGTGGGCGGGCCCGATGATGGACTGCGACATCCCCCGGCTCGACAAGACGTATGAGGTGAACCTGCGCGCACCGCTGCAGTGGTCGCAGGTGGCGTGGGACAAGTGGATGGGCACCCACGGTGGCTCGGTCATCAATATCGCCTCAGTGGGCGGGCATCACACGTCTGAGGCGCTGGGCGTCTATTGCATGTTCAAGGACGCGCTCATGCACATGACCCGCCAGCTTGCGGCGGAGATGGGGCCGAAGGTGCGGGTGAACTGCATTGCGCCTGGGCTGATCCGCACTGACTTTGCGCGTGTGCTCTGGGATGGGCCCCGCGGCAAGATGATCGCCGATCAGCTGCCGCTCAAGCGGCTCGGCGAGCCGTCAGACATAGGCGAAGCCGCGCTGTTCCTGTCTGCTGCCGGCTCGTGGATGACCGGTCATGTCATGGATATCGACGGCGGCGAATGCGTGAAGATCTCCGGAGAGCTGCCGCTCGAAGAGGGCTGAGCCGGGCTGATCTGGCGCCGCGCCGAGCCGCCGTTCAGACGGCGGCGAACCCTGGCAGCGTCATGAGCCACTCGATGACCTGTTGTGGGTCCTCGACCATGGCGTTGTGACCGAGACCGGCAAACACAAACGGCGCCGTGACGCCTGCCGCCAGCGGATTCGCTGACGCTGCTGCGGCGAGATCGTCGTGGTGGTCGGCAGCCACCAGCGGGTCATGCTCCCCGATCGCCATGGCGATCGGGCACTTCGCCACCGGCAGCAATGCCGCGAGATCGGGCGGACCAACGCTCACGGTGGCGGGATCCTGCGACGCACGCCAGGGCAGTTCCTGGCCCGAATCGCCGGCCACGCCCGCGTCGATGGCTGCCGCCAGGCGCGGATCATCGGCCGCGATGATGCCGAACAGGCCCGACAGCTTCAAGAACCACTCTGCGGCCGCTTGGCGGTCATCGAACCTTCGTGGCGGCCGGGCAGCGAGACCGTCGATGCGGTCCAGCTCTTCGTCGGACCAGCGGATCTTGACGCCGATGGTGGCGACCGATGCCGGGGCGGGACCGAACCAGCCTGACGCGAGCGCGAGCGCAACGGCGCCGCCCATGGAGTGCCCGACGACGGCGTAGGGCTGCGCTGCGTACTCGCTGTCCAGCGTTGCTGCGACGTCGGCTGCCATCGCCCCGAACGAGTAATTGCCGGTCCAGGGGGCCCGTCCGTGCCCTCGGAAGTCTGGCGTCAGCACTGAGGTGCCGCGAGCGCTGAGCAGCTCGGCCACGCCGTCCCACACATGGCGGTTGGCGCCGAGCCCGTGCAGCAGCACCAGAACCGGCTGCTCAGCCATCGCAGCGCCCGATCTGCGGTTGGCTCTGCCGGAAGCGGCTGCGGGCAGTGCCACGCCCGTCTTGAGTGCTCATCGGGGCCGCTCGCCGTAGTCGCCGTGGGGAGCGTCACGCTCGGCGATCACCTGGCGGAAGCCCTTCGTCTCGAAGTCCTCCACCCAGCGGTAGGCCTCCTCGGTGTGTCGGGTCACGCCGTCGAAGAATGTGCCCAGAAGCTGGCTGGTGCGCAGGCCCATGTTCTCGAAGGCCTGATTCACGAGCAGCTTGTTGAGCGCGAGCTGGTTGGCGGGGATGTGAGCGAGCCGCCGGGCGAACGCCTCGACCCGCTCGCCGAGTTCGTCAGGCGGGTGCACGTAGGCGACGAGTCCGATGCGGTGGGCTGTGGCGGCATCGATGGCATCACCCGACAGCAGAAACTGCTTGGCGTGCTCGAGGCCCAGCCGGTACACCCACATCATCGTGGTGGGCGTGCCGTAGATGCGCGACGGGGCGTAGCCGATGTGGGCGTCGGAGGCCATGAACAGCAGGTCGCAGCACAGGATCATGTCGGTGGCCCCGCCGATCGCCCAGCCGTGGATCTGCCCGAGTACGGGCTTGGGGCATTCCCAGATCTTCATGAACCGCTTCACGTTGTGGCCCATGAACTGCCAGTCGCGCACCGGGTCCCAGGCGCCCTCGCGCGGCTTGGGACCGGGGGCGCTGTAGGGGCTGCCCCATGAGTCGTACAGCTCGTCGTGCGTGCCCCCGCTCGAGGTCTGCCCCGACGCCGCCGGGGTGCCGCCGCCTGGATTCAGGTCGTAGCCGGCGGTAAGCGTGGGGCCGTTGCCGCGGAGCACGACCGAGCGGACGTTGCGGGACGCCGTCGCCCGGTCAATGCCGTCCGCCACCCCGGCGATGACACTCTCGGTGAGGGTGTTCATGCGCTCGGGCCGGTTCAGCGTGATGAACGCGACCGTGTCGACCTCGTCGTACAGCACCACCGGCTCGGGTTCGCCGGCGCCCCGAGCGCCGCCGGAGGTTCCCACGTCGGAGTTCATGGCGCGGACGCTAGCTGCGCACGCCCGGTCGCATGGCTGCGAGGGCGGCCGGGCGGCTGAAGGCTGACGTGCTTCGGGCGAGCCTCCGGCGGTGTGGCTTGACCGGGCAGCTCAGGACTGGTGTGCGTGGGGCGGCGAGGGCCAGCCGGGCACGCCTTCTTCGAGCTGCACCCCGGCGCTGTTGTTGAAACCGCACACCATGCGGTAGCAGCCCGATACGGCCAGCAGCTGGCACATGTCGGCGGCGCTGTAGTGCCGCGACGCCTCGGCCCAGGCCGCATCAGACACGCAGTCGTCGGCGCACAGATCGTCGACGAGTTGGATCATGGCGGCCTCGGCGGGCGTCCAGTGACCTTGGGCTATGGGACGGGTGGCGTAGTAGAGCTCAGCCTCGGTCACGCCGTCGACGAGCGCCACGAGACCGTGTTGACCGAACGTGTAGGCCGAGCCGCAGTTCCAGCACGTGCGCAGCACGGCGATCTCCACGTCGCGCCGGGTGAGGTCGCCTTCGAACTTCAGCAGGATGGTCTGGGAGTACATGCCCATGGCCTTGGAGACGAGGCGGTTGTGGGCCATCGTCGCTCGCATGTTCACGACGTTGGCAGGCGATGTCTTCATTGCTTCGCGTGCGAGCTCGGCTGCCCACTCCAGAGGTTCTAACCGCGGTTTAGACGGTCGGGTGAAGTGCATGCCCGCAGATTAGAAGTGGTGCCATTCACCAGCGCATGCCGATAGTTCATAGCATTACTGAATTCGCACATGGCTTCCCCGCTGCGCGCCTGACCTACGCTGACGGTGTCTGGGACTGCCGAGCCTCAGGTGAGGGGGCTGCCGTGAGCACGACAACCGGTGCCGAGCACGGTGATGTCGAGCGTGACTTCGACATCTTCAGCGACGAGTACATAGCGGACCCGTCAGTGGTCTGGGACCAACTGCGCACCGAGTGCCCTGTCGCGCACAGCGACCGGAACGGCGGCGGGTGGATGCCCACCACCTGGGACGACATCGCGGCGGTGGCCTACGACACCGACAACTTCAGCTCACGCGACAGCTCGGTGGCGCAGACGCCTGAGGGTGCGTCGTTCATCTCGGCCCCGCCGATCACCTCCGATCCGCCATTCCATGCCGACGCCCGCCGGATGCTGCTGCCGTTCTTCTCGCCCAGGGCAGTGGAGGATCTCGTCGAGGTGACGCGCAGCATCGCCCGCGAGCGCCTCGACGTCATCGCGGCCGAGACTGGGGCGGACCGCGGCGGTTCCGGGGTAGTCGACGCGGCCGACGCCTTCTCCAAGTACATCCCGGTGCGGGTGATCGCCCGCATCCTGGGCCTGCCCGAATCGGACGAGCCGATGTTCACCCGCTGGGCTGTCGCCGTGCTGCAGGCCACACCCGAGGAGCACGACCACCGAGCCCTTGCGACCCGCGAAGTGCTGAAGTACTTCGGCGACCTCGTCGACGCTCGCCGCGAGGAACGTGCAGATGATCTTCCCTCGAAGCTGATCGACATGCGGCTGCCGAACGGCGACCCGCTCACCAATCGCCACATCACCGGTGTCGGTTTCCTGCTGCTGCTGGCCGGCATCGACACCACGTGGAGCTCGATATCGGCCAGCCTGCTGCACCTGGCGACCCATCCCGACGACCGCGAGCGACTGCTGGCCGAGCCGGAACTGCTCGATTCGGCCATCGAGGAATTCCTGCGGGCCTACGCGCCGGTGACCATGGCCCGGATCAGCGCCACCGACGAGGCCGAGATCAGCGGCTGCCCGGTCCCCAAGGGCGACAAGGTGTACCTGCCCTTCGGTGCGAGCAACCGCGACCCCGCCATGTTCGACCGTCCCGATGAGGTTCTCATCGATCGAGCCCACAACCGGCACGTCGCCTTCGGCATCGGCATCCATCGCTGCCTGGGCTCGAACCTGGCCCGCATGGAGCTCAAGGTCGCGCTCGAAGAGTGGCTCGCACGCTTCCCCAACTTCGAGCTCGCCACCGACGCGGACGGCCGCAGCGCCGAATGGGGAGGCTCGCAGATCCGAGGCCCCCGCAACCTGCAGATCCGCGTCGGCATCTGAGGCCCGTCGAGTTTTCGGCTCTGCCGTCAACTGCTCGACACACCGGCCCACACTGATCGCAGCTATGGCCGCGACGGCCGGCTGAGCTAGCAGATCGAAACACCTAGATTTCGTACCTCCAATTCCCCCAAAGAACAGTCTCCCAATCCCCAATTCAAGACTCTCGGTACTGCTAGCCAGGGCCCCTCGGCCCGTCGTTCAAGCTGGGGGTGCTCTCGGGGCCGTGCAGTCGTCTGTCGTCGGCGGCGCAGGAGGGCGCAGTTCGTAGCGGGCGGTGCAGGGCACTCGTTCGACGGTGTGGCCGTGGTCGTGGATCTTGTGGTGACAGTCGTTGCAGACCAGCACGAGGTTGTCGTAGTCGGTACGGCCGCCGTGCTGCCACTCGATGATGTGGTGCGCCCGGCAGTAGTCGGGCGACACGTCGCAGCCGATGCAGCCCTGGTCGCGCAGTGCGAGCGCGGCGCGTTGCAGTTCGGTGGCGGTGCGGCGGCTGCGGCCCATGCGCAGGTCGCCGGTTGCGTGATCGAAAATCGCCGGCAGCACTTGTGCGTCTGCGGCGATGCGGCCGATCTCACCGATAGGGATGGGCGTGCCATCAGACAGGCGGGCGTTGGTGAGCTGGTGATTCACTGCGTCGTAGTCGGCCACCACCAGCAGTGAGGTGCCCACGGGCCGTGCGGTGTCGGGCTCGAGCATCAGCATCGCGATCGCATCCGCGGTGCGCTGGGTGTGCGATGGCCGTGACTTGGGGTCTTCGTTGCTGTAGAGGCGCCGTTCTGCCGCGGCGATCACTGTCGCCAGTCGGGCGCCGGTGACGGGATCGAACTGGGCGTTGAGCACCACCATGCCCTCGTGGCGGCTGGTGAAGATCTTCCCTGAGCGCGCCTGGCGCTGGCGCTCCAGCAGCGACGCACCGTCATCGCTGCTCGCCTCAGCCTGATGTCGGGCGACGGTGCGGCGGAACCGGTCATACCCCTCGCGCTGAGCCCGCTCGGCCAGCCATGCCTCGTCGATCGGCCCCTCGGTCGACGCGCGAGCGATCAGCTGAGCGTGCCCGTCGGGAATCGTGCCGTCCTCGAGGCCGCTGCGAGTCGCGTCGAGGTCGCCGAGCGCCACGCTGTTCTTCACATCGCTGCGCGCCACCCATCCAGGGATTCTGAGCGTGTCCTTGACCGTCTGTTCGGCCGTTGCGGCGTCAGTTCGGCGCGTCAGCTCCCGCAGCGTCTCGCTGCGCAGCGCCGCCAGCGCCGACGTCGCCCGGCCGATCTCGGCCAGCCGGCGATGCAACGCAGCATCGGACAGCTCGGACACCGCCACCGCATCGGCCCGCACCTCGACACCGGCAGACGCCCCAGCCACGCCGCCCGCAGCAGCAGAGCCGCCGCCGCAATCCCGGTTGCAGTCGTCCGTTTCCATGTGAACAACCGTACGAAGGGGGTGTCACAAGTACCGGGGCCGAGGTGGAGCCGAGAGTCGCGCAGCACGACTACACGACCGCAGCGGATCGCCACGGCAGGTGTCCATCCGCGTTCACGCAACACCGTCAAGTTACGTTCGCGAATGGAGCACAGAGAAATGAACGGGATGCATATCGCGAAGGAGCGGCTGTGGCTGAACTGCTCGAACTGGACCGGATCCTCCGAGGCTGCGCGGACGACCCGTTCGATGACGGCTTGCTATTGGAGTCCGAACTAGAGCCTGTCGCCGGGGCAGGCGCACCGGTGAAGCCAGCGGTCTACGAAGGCGGCCGCTACCAGCGCGATCGGCGCTGGGCCTCGCCCGATGATGCCGTTCCGCAGGACATCATCGTGATCGACAGCGTGCCGTCGCAAGCCAATCGGCACGAGGAGCAGCTGCGACGTGCCCGTCAGTCATGCGGGCTGCCCGAGCTAGTCCCTGACCTTGCGGAGATAGGTCAGTTGCCCGCGCACTTGCCACGCCAGTTGTCGAGCTTCCAGTTTCCGCACCGTAATGCCGATGCGTATCTCCGCGACGCTGAGCTCGACGGGCTTCCGTTTCCCAAGACGGAGATGGGAGCGGCGATTCTCGCAGCGACGACTACACGTTGATGCGGCTTCGCGGGGAGACGCGGGGGGATTGGCGGGGAGTATCCCTCGCCCTTCGTTGAGCGACGACGGAGACCGTGACGGTCCGGTGGCGCACCACCCTGCGGTTTGGCAAGGAGTATCCGTTTCCTGCATGCGAGGCAGCGAAGATCAGCCGCAGCAACAGGCCGATGCCGGTTCCGATCCATCCGAGAGAACGAGGCCATCGACAGCGCAATCGTGAGGGCGTGGCGAAGCGGTCCGCTCGAATCTCAGAGCGGATAGTTTCACGCCGGCAATGAAGACACCTGAGTTCCTGCGAGACCAGAACTTCCTGACCTTCTGCGGCGCTCTCAGTGCCTGCGGCATCGTTCTGAGACTCATGTGGGGAACGACCCCGACTGCGGCAAAAGTCGCCGTGTGCATCGGGTTTCTGGCCGCAGGCTTCTGGCTGCACCGCTATCGCAACCGTCAAGCTCAGCAGAGACAATGAGCTGCCGGATGAGCCGAATGGACGAAGACGAGCCGAGAGCCGAGTCACGGGCCTTCTGGTACTCGCTGTGGGCTGAAGCGCTTCGTCGCGGATCGAATTGCTTTGCTCTCCGTTGCGCCGCAGCCGGTGACGGCGCGGCTATTCGGCGGGGAAGGGGAGCTGCAGCCACCAGGGGCGGCTGACGGCGTCGACGCGGCTGACCCACTTCACCCACCAGAAGCCCCGCCTGCCAGGTGCCACCAGCCGCACCGGGGCGCCGTGGCCTCGGCGCAATGGTTCACCGCCGTAGCCGATGGCTAGGTACAGGTTGGCCGCGTCGCGGGCGGGGAAGAGGCGGCTGTAGCCCGTCAGCGACGTGATTTCCAGCGTGGGCGCGTCGGTGTCACCCATCAACTCGGCCAATGGCACTGCATCCCACGACTGACGGCTCCACCACCCACCGGTGCAGTCGAGGTCGGCGGTCAACGGGGCAGCTCGATCGTGGAGGGTCTGCAGCTGTACCGGCTCGCCTGCGACGGTGAGCTCCCAGTCGGAGGCGTTCGCCCGGGGCGACCGGTCGTTGAGCCACATGGTTGTCGGCATCTCGGCGGGGTTGAACGAGCCGATCTCGTGCGAGCCGGTGAATCGCCGGTTGTCGCCCACTGCCAGCTGCTGGATCCAGTACGCAGCTCCTGCCGCTGCCAGCGCGATGCCCCCGCCCAAGAACGCCCGGCGGTCGAGGTCGGCGATGCCGGGACGCCCCGGCCGGCTGACGATGTGCCACAGCAGCAGCGGCGCCACGAACGCGACCAGCAGGACATGGGTCCACAGCGCCGACCAGTAGCCCACGCCGTGCCAGAGCCCGGTGGCGTGCAGCAGCCCGAGCACGACCGTTGCGACGACGAGAGCCCCCAGAAGCATCGACAGCCACCGGCTGGCGCGACGGCGCTTGAGCCCGGTGCGCACCGAGCCCCGGAGCTTCGCCGGCGCCATCGCCAGCAGACTCAGGCCGGCAATGGCGTGGGCGACGGTCAGCCAGCGGCCCCAGCCGGTGCCCACCGCCCACGACGCCAGACCCGTCCCGACCGCAGCGATCGCCGCAGCAGCCAGGAGCACATCGACCTGCCGGGCGGTGAGCCACGGGCCGCGTCTTACGTCAGGTCGATCTGAGTCGGCCACCGCGTGCTCGAAGGTCTCGGCGAACTGATGGCTCCATCATGTCCGTTGGCGAGACCATCGCGGCCACGCGCGGCGCGCTCAGTGGTCCCGGCGACGGATGTCTCCATCGTGTAGACCGCGCCCGGTCCGGCGCCGGAGATTGCCGACCGGGGCGGCGGCGGACGAACCGCCGCCGCCCCAACCGGTCTGGTGGGCGTGCGAGCGGCTACTCGCCGCCTTCGAGCAGCACGACGGGGATCCGCTCCCAGTCGTTGCCCACGACATCGACGCCGGCGTCCCGCAGATTCGCGACCGCCGCCTCGGCGATGTCGGTACGGTACGCACCTTCATCGGGCTCAGCGGCCAGGATGCCCTCGCTGGTGGCCACATCAACCGTCTGTGCCCACAGGTCGGGATCCATGATGCCCGCACCCAACGGCGACGGCCAGATCAGCGCGCTGATCTCGTTCATCTGCCACGTCTGGTGCGACTGACCCAGCGTCGGGACATTGTCGAGCACTATCTGCACACACTCTTCGGTGTTGTCCCGGCAGTGGATCCAGCCGCGCAGCGACGCCTCCACGAACCGGACCGCCGCGTCGTAGTACGCAGGATCGTCATCGAGGCGGTCGGCATCAGCCCACAGGGCGTCCTGGAGCATCGCCGTGCCCTCGTCGTTCCAGTCGATGATGTTGAGATCGGACGGCTGGTAGAGCTCGCCGGTGGCAGGGTTGACCGTCTCGAGCACTTGGGCGTACTCGTTGTAGATCATGGCCTGCGCCGCATCGATCTCTCCGGAGATCAGCGCCAGCATGTCGAAGTTCTGCTGCACCAGCTGGATGTCGGAGTCCGGATCCAGCCCGCTGCGGCGCAGCCCGGCCAGCAGCTCGAATTCGTTGCCGAATCCCCAGTTGCCCACGGTGCGGCCTTCGAGGTCGGCCACCGAGTTGATGCCGGAGTCCACGAAGGACACCTGCAAGGTGGCGCTCCGCTGGAACACCTGGGCAATGTTGGTGATGTTGGCGCCCTCTTCTCGTGGCACAAGGCCCCTCGGCACCCACGAAACTGCGAATTCCGCGGCACCCGAGTCGAGCACCGAGGCCGGCACGATGTCGACGCCGCCCTCGAGGATGGTCACGTCGAGTCCGACGTCTTCGTAGAAGCCGAGCGCTTGCGCCGCGTAGTACCCGGCGAACTGTGCCTGCGTGAACCACTGCAGCTGCAGCGACACCTCGGAGATGGGCTCGAATTCGGGCTCATCTGCGTCGTCGCCGCCGGTGCACGCTGCGGCTAGCAAGCCGAGCGCCAGCAGCGGCGCCAGCGTCCGGATCAGTGTTTTTCTTACCTTCATATTTTCCCCCCGTGTTGGGATACCCAATGGGCGCTCACGCCCAAGGTCAAGGTCATGTCGCCCTCCTTGCTGCGAAGTACCACGGCATGACGAGCCGTTCGAGCACGACGGCGGTCGCGTAGAGGCCGATGCCCACCAACGAGCCGGCCAGAACGGCCGCCCAGGCGTCGTCGTAGCGGGTCAGGCCGGCCGAATTGGTGATGATGTTGCCCAAGGCGTCCTGGCGGCCGCCGAAGTACTCGGCGACGATGGCGGCGATCACCGCGAGCGACGTGGCGAGCTTCAACGCGGTGAAGAAGTACGGCATCGCGTTCGGAATGCGCACCTCGCGCATAATCCGCCACTTGCCAGCGCCGTACGACTCCATGAGCTCGATCTGGCTGGGCTCGACCTGCCCCAGCCCCCTCGTCGTGTTGATGAAGACAGGGAAGAAGACCAGCACCACTACGACTGCTTGGTTGGATCGGGGTGACAGGATCCCGAACCAAGCGTTGAATATGGGTGCCAAGGCGATGATCGGCACCGCATTGATCGCCACGGCCAGCGGTGTCAACGTCTCGTGCGCCGATCGGAACGCGGTCACGAGCACTGCCGCCAATGCACCTACAAGCACGCCGGCGATCAAGCCGGTGACGATGATGAATCCGGTGATGCCCGTCGCAGTCGAGATCGTGTCGAAATCGCCGAACAGGGCGCTGACGATGCGTGAGGGCGGCGGCAGCACGAAGCCGTCGGGGTTCAGCACGGCTAGCAGGGCTTCCCAGCAGCCGAACATGATCGCCGCGGCCACCACCGGGGGCAGCCATGCGCGTAGCACAGCCTTTGCGGCGGTCATGAGGCGTGGCCTCCTCGCAGCGCGTTGCGCACTGCGGTTACGTTGGCGAAGTATTCCGGATGGTCGCGGGTGGCCTCGCTGCGCTCGCCCAGGTCGGTGTCGATGATCGCCGAGATCCTGCCCGGCCGGGGCGACATCACGACCACCCTCGTGGACAGGAACACCGCTTCGCTGATGGAGTGCGTCACGAAGATCACCGTGGTCTGCGTCTCGGTCCAGATCCGCAGCAACTCGTTCTGCATGTGCTCACGGGTCATCTCATCGAGAGCGCCGAACGGCTCATCCATCAGCAGCAGCTTCGGATCGAATGACATCGCCCGAGCGATCGCGACGCGCTGCTGCATGCCACCGGACAGCTCAGCAGGGTGATGCCGGGCGAATTCGCTCAGCTTCACCAGGTCCAGCATCTCGGCCGATCGCTGCCGCCGGTCGGCCGCTTTCCAGCCCATCAGCTCGAGCGGCAGCTCGATATTGCGCGACACGTTGCGCCAGTCGAACAGACCGGCCCGCTGGAACACCATTGAGTAATCGCGGTCGAGCCGGGCCCGGTCTGCCGTCTTGCCGTTGACGCTGACAGATCCATCGGTCACGTCGGTCAGCGCGGCGATCAGGCGCAGCAAGGTGCTCTTGCCGCAGCCCGACGGGCCGATCAACGTGACGAACTCTCCCGGGGCGATACGCAGATCGATGCCGGTCAGCGCATCCACCTCGTTGGACCGCCCCGGGTTGAACACCTTGCCCACGCCGTCCAATTCGACGGCTGCGACATCGATCGCGATGTCGCCGTCGGGGCCGTTCGCTGCGGACGCGTCGCTCATGGGCCCGCGCCGTTCATGTCACAGCCTCGCGGCCCTTGCGTCCCACCAGCGCATACTCCACCGTCGAGATCACTACGAACACGAAGATCCCCAATGCGGCCGCGCCGAGCACAGCGACATAGAGGCGCTCGGGTCCTGTCGTGTAGCGCTGGGCTTCGAGCAGCACCCGGCGGCCGAGCCCGCCCTTCACACCGGCCGAGATCTCGCCCACGATGGCGCCCACCACGCTCGCCGTCGCCGCGATCTTGAACGCGGCGAACAGGTAGGGCAGCGATGCCGGCAGGCGCAGCCGCCACAGGGTCTGCCCCCACTGCGAGGCGTAGGAATCCATCAGCTCGAGATTCTCGGGCCGGGGCGACTGCAGGCCCCGCAGGCCGTTGATCGTCACCGGGAAGAACGTCAAGTACGTGGCGATGATGGACACCGACATCCAGTCCTGCCATTCGAATGGCAGGAAGTCGAAGCTCTTGCGTCCCCAGATGACGATGATGGGAGCGATCGCGATGAGCGGGATGGTCTGGCTGGCGATGACGTGGGGCACCAGCGCGCGCTCCAGGCGCCCTGAGGTGGTGAGCGCGATGGCGATGCCCAGACCCACCACGACCCCGATCGCGAAACCGACCGCTGCTTCGCGCAGCGTGAACGCTGCTTCGCCGGCGACGATCGTCCAGAAGGCGTCGCCGGTGCCTCGTGGCTCCTCGAATATCCCCGCGAGTATGTCGAGCACCGGCGGCATCTTGAGGTCGGTGGTCTCCGGCAGGAACGACCCGATCAGCAGCCATCCGGACTGGGCGTCGTCGATGGCGGTCCCGAATGCCTTGTAGGCGGTGTATGCCAGGCCCAGCAGGCACACAAAAGCTGCCAGCACGACGACCTGGCGAACGATGCGGCGGGTACGTGCGCGACGACGCTCGCGTGCAGCCTGCAGGCGGATGAACTGGTCGCGGACGATCGGGTCGTCGCTCTCTGGCGGGCCGGCTCCCGGGGAAGGCGCCAATGAATGCGATGGTGGAGCGGTCTCTGCTTGCACGGCTCGCCAGTCAGGTCGCGAGCGCCGGAATGATCCGCTGGCCGTAGGCGTTGAGGGTCTCGTCCTTGGCGTCGTGCATGAGATAGATGGCGAATTGGTCGACGCCGAGTTCTCGCAGCTCGTCGAGCCGGGAAACGTGATGATCGGCGTCGCCGAGAATGCAGAACCGGTCGATCACCTCATCAGGCACGAAATCGGTGTGGACGTTGCCTGCCTTTCCATGCTCGGCGTAGTCGTAGCCCTCACGCCCGGCGATGTAGTCGGTAAGCGCTTGGGGCACCCCGCCCCCGGCGTCGCCGTACCGCTCGACGAGATCGGCCACGTGGTTGCCGACCATGCCGCCGAACCAGCGGCACTGGTCGCGTTGGTGGGCGAGGTTGTCGCCGACGTAGGCGGGTGCTGCCACACAGATGTAGAGATCATCGGGATTGCGTCCGGCATCAGCCGCGGCCTGGCGGACGGCGGCGACGGTCCACTCGGCGATCTGCGGATCGGCAAGCTGCAGGATGAAGCCGTCGGCCTGCTCCCCGCAGAGTCGCAGCGCCTTCGGTCCGTACGCCGCCATCCAGATATCGAGCTGGCTGCCTGACGACCACGGAATCTGCTGACGGGTGCCGTTGTAGGTGACTTCGCGGCCCTCGGCCAAGCTCTTGATGACCGTCATCGACTCGGACAGCGTGGCCAGGCTGGTGGGACGGTGGCCCAGCACTCGCATGGCCGAGTCGCCGCGGCCGATGCCGCACACCGTCCGGTTGCCGAACATGTCGTTGAGCGTGGCGAACAGCGACGCGGTGACCGTCCAGTTCCGGGTTCCCGGGTTGGTGACCATCGGGCCAACGATCATGCGGTTCGTGGCCGACAGCATCTGGCTGTAGATCACATAGGGCTCTTGCCACAGCACATGGCTGTCGAAAGTCCACCCGTAGTCGAACCCCAGCGTCTCGGCCCGCTGGGCCAGGTCAACCACACGCCACGCAGGCGGATCGGTCTGCAGAACAACGCCAAAGTCCATGTTCTCAGTCCCCCGATCCGTTCTGTCGCCCGAACGCTCCGTTGCGTCGGGCCATGGTGCTGCCCCCTATTGCAGGTACTGGCACAGCCCCCGAGGCAGGTACTGGCCGTCGCCGGCGCGCCCCAGGTACTGGCCGCCGTCGACAATCTTGCGACCCCGAGAAAACACCGTGTCGACGTGTCCTGTCACCTCGACTCCTTCATAGGCCGAGTGGTCGATGTTCATATGGTGGTTGTCGACGCTGATGGTCCAGCGATGCTCGGGGTCGTAGATCACGATGTCGGCATCGGATCCCGCCGCGATGATCCCCTTGCGCGGGTACAGGCCCATCATTCGAGCAGGGGTGGTGGCGCACAGTTCCACCCAGCGGGCCAAGCCGATCTCGCCGGTCACCACGCCCTGGTAGATCATGTCCATGCGGTGCTCGACGCCGCCGATGCCATTGGGGATGGCGCGGAAATCGTTGAGCCCGAGCTCCTTCTGCTCCTTCATGCAGAACGGGCAGTGGTCGGTGGACACGACGGCCAGATCGTTGGTGCGCAGCCCCTTCCACAGGGCGTCCTGGTGGCCTTCTTCGCGGGAGCGGATCGGCGTCGAGCACACATAGGCGGCGCCCCCGAAGCCGGGCAGGTTGAGGTGCTCTTCGAGACTGAAATGCAGGTACTGGGGGCAGGTCTCGGCGAACACGTTCATGCCGGCGTCGCGTGCCAGCGTCACCTGCTCGAGGGCCTCTGCCGCCGACAGGTGAACGATGTACAGCGGCGCGGCGCCGACCTTCGCGAGCTGGATCGCCCGGTGGGTGGCCTCCGACTCCAGTTCCTTGCGGCGCACGTAGCCATGGGTGACGGGCGCGGTCTCGCCGCGCTCGAACGCCTGGGCGGCCAGCACGTCGATGGCCAAGCCATTCTCGGCGTGCATCATGATCAACCCGCCGTTGCCGGCTGCCTGCTGCATGGCCCGCAGGATCTGGCCGTCGTCGGCGAGGAAGACCCCCGGGTACGCCATGAACAGCTTGAAGCTGGTGATGCCCTCGTTGACCAGCAGGTCCATTTCCTTGAGCGAGTCGTTGTCGACGCCGCCGATGATCATGTGAAAGCCGAAATCGACGGCGCAGTTGCCTTCGGCCTTGGCCATCCACTCATCCAGGCATTCGCGCACGTTCTCGCCGGTCTTCTGCACGGCAAAATCCACGATGGTCGTGGTGCCGCCCCACGCTGCAGCTCTCGTACCCGTCTCGAATGTGTCGGAGGCGTAGGTGCCGCCGAACGGCAGCTCCATGTGCGTATGCACGTCCACGCCGCCGGGCACGACCAGCCGTCCGGTGGCATTGACAACCTCGGCCCCCTGCTCGGCTGCGACGGCGATGTCGCTGCCGGGTTGCAAGACCGCGACGATCTGCTCTCCGTCAATGAGCACCTCGGCCGGATCCGCTCCGGTCGAGCTGACAACGGTGCCCCCCTTGATCAGCGTCGTCATCTATGTGTCCCCCTGGTTCGCGATCTGCTCAACCCGCTCCCGCCTTGGCTCGCCGCTCAGGGCGCCACGAGCGGTTCGTACGACTCGGGCCGACGGTCTCGGTAGAAGGCCCACTGGTTGCGGACCTCGTCGAGCATCTCGAGGTCCAGCTCGCGCACCACCAACTCCTCGGCATGGTCCGATGCGGCCCCGTCAACAATCTGCCCGCGGGGGTTGGCGAAGTACGACGTGCCGTAGAAGTCGTTGTCGCCCAGCGGTTCGACGCCGACCCGGTTGATGGCCCCGACGAAGTACATGTTCGCCGCCGCGGAAGAGGTCTGTTCGAGTTGCCACAGATATGCGGACAGCCCCCGGCTGGTGGCTGAGGGGTTGAACACGATCTCCGCGCCGGCCAGCCCGAGCGCGCGCCAGCCCTCGGGGAAGTGACGGTCGTAGCAGATGTAGACGCCGACCGTCCCCACGGCGGTCTCGAAGACGGGATAGCCCAGATTGCCCGGCCGGAAGTAGAACTTCTCCCAGAACCCCTTGACCTGCGGGATGTGGTTCTTGCGGTACTTGCCCAGATAGGTCCCGTCGGCGTCGATGACGGCCGCGGTGTTGTAGAGGAGCCCGGCCTGCTCCCGCTCGTACATAGGCACCACGAGCACCATCTCGTGCTGTTCCGCGAGCTCGCAGAAACGCTTGGTTGTCGGGCCGTCGGGAATTGCCTCTGCGTAGGAGTAGTACTCGGCGTCTTGTACCTGGCAGAAGTAGGGCCCGTAGAACAGCTCCTGAAAGCACATCACCCGGGCACCGGCTGCGGCCGCCTCGGCCACGTACTTCTCGTGGAGCTCGATCATCGACTCCTTGTCGCCGGTCCAGGCGGTCTGCACGATTGCCGCCGTCACCTTGCGTGCCATGTTGTGCCCTCCTCGCTCCGTTGGGAGTCCTTGGTGCGTGGCTGGAGGAAAAAAACGAGTCTAGATCAGCCCAAAGAGGGGCTCTGAACCGACGCAGCAGCCGCCTCATCAGGCAGGATGTAACGATGTCCAAACGCAGCACCACCTTCCGCGGCTGGAAGGTGGTGGGTGCGGGGGCAGTGGTCCAGGGGCTCCAGAGCGCATTCGTGATGCATGCGCTGGGTGCCTACCTGGTGGAGATCGAGCGGGAGTACGGCTGGAGCAAGACGGCCCTGTCGGGCGCGTTTGCGGTGAATCGTGCCGAGACGGCGCTGCTGGGACCGGCGCAGGGCTGGCTGATCGACCGGTTCGGACCCAAAGCCGTTACCCGGGCAGGCGCTGTGGGCATGGCGATCGGCTTCGTGTGGTTCAGCCAGCTGCACTCGTTGTGGCAGTTCTACGGTGCCTTTTTCGTTATGGCCGTCGGCAGCGCATTCTGCGGCTTTCTGACCGTCACCGTCGCGATCGTGCGATGGTTCGAACGGCTGCGCGCCCGCGCGCTGGCGTTCGGCGGCATGGGCCTCGCTGCGGGCGGCGTATGCGTCCCGCTCGTGGTGCTGTCGTTCACGTGGTTCGGCTGGCGCACCACCGCTGCGGTCACCGGCGTCGGGGGCGCTGCCGTCGCGTGGTGGCTGGCCAAGTATCTCGACGGCAGCCCTGCCGAGTTCGGCGAGGAGGTCGACGGCGGGGCCAAGATCGTCGCCAACGGGAGGACGGTCCGAGCCGAGGGCCTGACCGACGTCCACTTCACGGCGAAGGAGGCGATGCGCACGAGAGCGTTCTGGACAATCTCGTTCGGTCACCTGAGTGCCCTGTTCGTGGTCGGCGCAGTGATGGCGCACCTGCAGCTCTATCTGACATCAGAACGGGGTTACTCGCTGCAGCAGGCCAGCCTGTTCGCTGCAGCGCTGCCGCTCATGCAGCTCGCCGGCATGGCCGTGGGCGGCTGGCTCGGCGATCGGATCAACAAGCGGCTCATAGCGTCGGTCGCCATGTTCGGGCACGCCGGCGGCATCTTGCTGCTGGCGTGGGCTCCGAACGCGTTCGTGGTGGTGCTGTTCGTGATCTTCCACGGGCTCGCATGGGGAGCGCGCGGGCCGCTCATGCAAGCCTTGCGAGCCGACTACTTCGGTTCCTCGGCGTTCGCTGCGATCATGGGCGTGAGTTCGCTCATCGTGATGATCGGGCCGATCGTCGGCCCCCTCGCCGCAGGGTGGGTGGCTGACACAACCGGCAGCTACGTGACTGGCTTTGTGGCGCTTGCGGTGCTCACGGCGTTCGGCATGCTGTTCTTCGTGATCACCAAGCCCCCGAGCCCGCCGCAGCGTGATCACACAACAGGATCACAACAACACTTGTCTCAACAGGTGTAGTGTCCTATGCCCATATGACGGTGCATTCGACTGAGCACAATCCCGATCGCTACATGGCTGATCTGAGGCAGATTCTAGCTCAAGGCCGCAAGCGCATAGGACTCCTGTTAGGTGCCGGAGCGCCCACATCAATCAAGGTCAATTGCAAGGGCGAAATAACCTCTGGTGAAGGACAACCTCTAATTCCGGACGTCCCAGGACTCACCAACGCCGTCTTGAACGAACTGAAGGGTCAGAATTCCAAAGCAGTCCAAAAGATCAGTACCCAAATAGATGATTCCGGAAGCTCGAGTGATATTGAGACGATACTCAGTCGGGTGCGCCAACTATCCGAGGCAATTGGTCCGGCAAAGGTGCACGGTCTAGATGGGCCAGCTTATGCAAAGCTAGCCGAAAAGATCTGCAGCACCATCGGAAGTATAGTAAGCGCTAATCTGCCACTAACTGCGAATCCATATTCACTTCTCGCAAGCTGGATAGGTGGCACACTCCGGCAGTTTCCTGTCGAGATATTCACACCTAACTATGATCTGCTGCTCGAGCAGGCGTTTGAGCGTCAGCGGTTGCCGTATTTTGATGGTTTCGTTGGCGCTCATGAGCCTTTTTTTGAACCCACCAGCATTTCTTCCGATGAGTTATCAGCCCGTTGGTCGCGCATTTGGAAGTTGCATGGATCCATCGGCTGGAAGCTCGTAGGTGATCAAGTCGTGCGTGCTGGCGGAACCGAGTCGACCGAGCTGATATATCCCGAGCACCTCAAATATGATCAAGCAACACGTCTACCGTATTCGGCTCTTTTTGAACGCTTGCGCAATTTCTTGATGACTCCAGACACACTGCTACTTTGTACCGGCTTCTCCTTTAGAGATGCGCACATTGCCGCAATAGTCGATGAAGCAGTCGCGTCGAACGCTCATGTAGCAATTATCGCACTACAGTTTCATAGATTGGTACACGAATCTTCGGCAGTAAGTTTGGCAACTTCACGTCCAAACATCAGTGTGTATGCAAGAGATGGTGCGGTGATCAATACGCTTCCAGGACCGTGGGTGTTGGGTGAGGATCCAAGCGAGCAGCGCACGAACATTCGTCAGACATTTTGGCGAGATCTCGGTGTAGATTCGCAGGGCGAATTCCTGCTTGGCGACTTCGCTGAACTCGCAAGATTCTTGGCGTCAACCACCGCGGACCGCTTTAGGTTGGCCGAAGCCGGCGAGCAGGATACAGGCCAAGCCACGGATGATGGGACGACGGGCGAAGTTCAACACAATGCTTAGTCATGATCCGACCTACTTGGGTACAGTTGAAGGAGTAGCCGGAAGTGAACTGCGGGTGCAACAAGCGCCGTCTGTAGCCTCGGGCGTCTCTCTCATTCACGGCCATAGCTATCGAGTTGGTCAGGTAGGTAGTTTTGTTCGTGTCCCGCAGGGATATGTGGACCTCTATGGAGTCATATCAGCGGTTGGGGCGGATGCTGTGCCAGAAACACTTTCCGGCGATGTCGCATCGGGGCGCTGGTTGAGAGTCGAACTAGTGGTGTGTCGCGGTTTTGTTTAGGGCGGTTCGGGCTCGTTTGACTTTGGCGATGATGTGTTCTGCGGTCTTGGTCCATCGCAGGGGCTGGGGGTCGTGGTTCCAGTGGGCGGCCCAGTGGTCGATGGCTTCTTTGA
>JAJEFK010000045.1 GCA_022820505.1 Acidimicrobiia bacterium
ACATGACATCCACCACTCTCCTGGACAAAGCACGCATGATGAAACCGGCCTCCACGGTCGTCAGGTCATCGACGACCCCACCAATACACCGGGGAACCAGACGACCCGTGGACGGCCACCTATCCGCGCGGCCTCTAAGAGGTACGTCCAGGCGCGAGTACGCCCAGCAGCGCGGGACAGCACGTCCTGCAGGTCGTGACGAGCGGTAGTTTCGGAGACGAACCAGAGCGATCAGCCGTGGCAGGCCGGAGTTGGGGGACGCGATGCCGAAGCACTTGACCGACGCCCAGATCGGCCACTACCGCGAACGGGGCTATGTCTCACCGGTCGATCTTCTGACCGCGAGCGAGGCCGCCGAGGCGCGGGCGAAGCTCGAGGCCTATGAGGCCGAGAGCGGCGGCCCACTCGGCGGCGCTCAGCGTGCGGGCGGTCATCTGCTGTGGACGTGGCTCGATGAGCTCATGCGCCACGAGACCCTGCTCGACGCGGTCGAAGATCTGATCGGCCCCGACATCCTGTGCTGGAACTCGATCTTCTGGATCAAGGAGGCGGGTTCGCCCAGCTACGTCGGCTGGCATCAGGACCTCGAGTACTGGGGACTCGACAACGACGAACTCGTCAGCGCGTGGATCGCACTCTCACCCGCATCCGAGGCTGCCGGTGCGATGTCGGTTCTTCCCGGAAGCCACCGAGAGCTCCTCGGCCACGACGAGACCTACCACGCGGACAACATGCTGACGCGGGGCCAGGAGCTCAAGATCGACGTCTCCGAGCGCGAGGTCGCCTCGATGGCACTCGAGCCAGGCCAGATGTCGATGCACAACGTGCGGCTCGCACACGGATCGGGGCCGAACACCACCGATGACCGTCGCATCGGTGTGTCGCTGCAGTACATGCCGACCCGAACCAAGCAGCGCCTCGTCGACTGGGACTTCGCCACCCTCGTGCGCGGCACCGACGACTACGGACACTTCGAGCTGACCCCGCGACCGCAGCGAGACTTCGATCCGGTCGCCGTCGAGTTCCACCAGCGAGCCGGCGTGGCACTACGCGAACTCCTTTACCAAGGTGCCGAGCGTCCGCCCGAAAGGGCCCCGACGCTGTAGCTACGCGCTGACCTACGCCAGCAGGCCGATATCGGCCGTCGGTGAGAGGCCGAGGGCGACGGCGGCGCGCTCGGTCTGGGCGTCGGTGTCGCCGTGGCTCAGGCAGAACGCCCTGGCGCGCCTGGTGTAGAGCTGCAGGTCGTACTCGGTCGTGTAGCCGATTGCCCCGTGGACGGTGTGGGCGGCATGGACCATGTCGACCATCACCTCGTTCGCGAAGACCTTGGTGCCGGCGACCTCGAGGGTTGCGTCGCGCCCTTGGTCGAGCATCCAGGCGGTCTCTGCGACCAGAAGCCGGCAGGCGTCGGTGTTGATGCGCATGTCGGCCAGCCGGTGGGCGACCGCCTGGTAGCTGCCGATCACCCGCCCGAACTGCTGACGGTTCGCTGCGTACTCCGACCCGAGCCGGATCATCGCTTCGCAGCAGCCGACCGCTTCAGCGGTGGCGAGGACGGCGGCCGCGTCCAGTCCGGTGTCTATGGCCCGCTGCGCGGCGCATCCGCAGGCCAGCACGCCGCCGGCAGGCACGGCCACGTTGTCGAACTCGACGTGGAACAGCGGGTCCCCGCCCGTGGCGCCATGGCGCGCCCAGCTGACTCCTGCGGCGTCGCGGTCGACGGCCACGACCGCCGCGTCGCCGTCTGGTGTCATCACCGACACGAGCAGCACCTGCGCTACCGACGCGTAGGGGACCATCGCCTTCGCGCCCGAGATCGTGGCACCGGCGTCTGTCTCGGTGAGCGCGCTTGACGCAGCGGATCGTTCGTCGCGCCCAGCCGCGTCGGCCAGTGCGGGCGTGATCACTGCGTCGCTGGTCGCGAGCCTGCTCAACATGCCGCGGGTCGCCGCCGTCGGCTCGACTGCTCCGAGAAAGGCCGCCGCGAAGCCGGCCGTGGCGACCAGCGGCGTCGATGCAGCAGCCCGTCCGAGCTCCTCGGCAAGCACGCACAGGTCGGCGAGCCCTGCACCGCCTCCGCCGATGTCGGCGGGCAGAGCGAGCGCGGTCCAGCCGAGCTCGGCCATCTGGGCCCAGATCTCGGCGTGGACGCCGTCGGCACTCGCCTCGACCTCTCGCACCGTGTCGGCATCGAGCGAGTCGGCCAGCAAGCGCCGGGCGCCGTCCCGGATCATCTCTTGGGTGTCGCTGAGCATGAGATCCATCGCAGTCGCTCCTACCGGGGAAGGCCGAGGCCACGCTGGGCGATGATGTTCCGCTGGATCTCGTTGGTGCCCATGGCGATCGGCTGCGGGATGCTGTGGACCCAGTGATCGTTCATCAGCCCGTCGAGCGGGGCGAGGCCGTCACCCGTCTGTAGCTGTCCCCTGGCACCCACGATGTCGAGGCCGATATTGCCGATCAGGATGTTGAGCTCCGACGAGAAGACCTTGCTCACGGCGGGGTCGACGTCGTTGGCGTCGCCCGCCGCCATGGCCGAGACGATGCGATAGCACAACAGCCTCGCTGCCCGGTACCGGGCCTGGAGTCGTACCAACCCCGACCGCACCGATGGGCGCAAGGCCAGCGGCTGGCCGTTTTCGTGCTTCGTGGTGGTCGCGTACTCGATCAGAGCGTCGAGCAGCACCTTCACCCGGGCGTGAAGCGCAGCCCCGACCCGCTCATGGGCCAGTGTCGACATCGCGACCCGCCAGCCGTCACCACGCGGGCCCACCAAGCAGTCATAGGGCACCTCGACGTCGTCGAAGAACACCTCGTTGAACTCCTTGGGACCACCCATCGAGTCGATCGGCCGAACCGTGATCCCCGGCGTGTCCATTTCGACCAACAGCATCGACAGACCCTGGTGCTTCCGCTCGGCCGGATCGGTCCGGCACAACAACAGGCACCAGTCCGCAGCGGTCGCGTAGCTGGTCCAGATCTTCTGGCCGTTCACCAGGAAGCACCCGTCGGCGTCGGTCGCCTTCGTAGACAGCGCTGCCAGATCGGAGCCGGCCTCGGGCTCGGAGAACCCCTGGCACCACATGACCTCGCCCGCAGCCATCGGCTTGAGGAACCGCTCCTGCTGGTCGGCGGTGCCGAACTCCATCAGCATCGGGCCGATGTAGTTGAGGCTCATGTACTGCGGTCCACGGGGCTCGCCGGCCGCCCACATCTCCTCGCGAACCACCATCTGGTTCCATACATCGGCGTCGACGCCGCCGTGCTCAACCGGCCACGACATCGTCAGCCAATCCCGCTCCGCCAGCTTCATGCAGAACTCTCGGGTGAACGGATAGATGCGGTCGTCGTCGTGAAACAGGCCCTTCCACCACTCAGGCAGCTCTGCGTCCATAAACGCCCGCAGCTCTTCCCGAAATTGCTCCGCCTCGGCCGGGAATTCGAACTCCATCCCTTAGAGGATTAGCGGATAGGCGGCGTCATTGGGGGCTCCAGCGGTCGCGGTGGTCGATGAGTTTGATGGTGATGATCAGTGCGACGGCGAGTGCGAGCTGGGCGAGGCGGTGGCGGGGCTGGCGGTCGGTGTTTCGTC
>JAJEFK010000047.1 GCA_022820505.1 Acidimicrobiia bacterium
CATCGTGAGTCTGCTCGGGTCCAATCCCGCCCGGAGCGATGCCGACGCGAAGCTTCGTGGCGAGGCGGTCTTCGGTGCCGACCTTGCAAGGCCGGGGATGCTGTGGGCGTCGATCTCGAGGTCTCCGGTTGCGGCGGGCCGGATCCGGGCGATCGACCCTGCGCCCGCACTCAGGGTCGACGGGGTGCTTGAGGTGCTGACGTCGGCGGACGTGCCGGACTGGCGAACCGGCGTGATCGTGTCGGACACCCCGTTGCTGGCCGCGGACTATGTGGCCTACGAGGGCGAGCCCGTTGCGATCGTGGTTGCCGAGAGCCGAACGGCTGCCGAGGCCGGCTCTCGGGCCGTGGTGCTCGACATCGAAACGGTCGAACCCGTCTCTACGCCCGAGCAGGCCCTCGCTCCCGGTGCGCGCCTGGTGCATCCCGATTGGAACCGCTTCGCCGTGGCGGGCGGCGCGGACATCGGGCGCGACGGCAACGTGGTCGCAGAGGTCGTGCACGATCCCGGCGACCTCGATGAGGCATTCGCCGCGGCGGACGTCGTGGTGGAGGGCACCTACCGCACGCCCCGGCAGTACCAAGCGCACTTGGAACCCAAGATGGCGCTCGCCACTTACGAATCGGGCCGCTGCACCATCGAGGTGTCCCACCAGTACCCGTTCCGACTTCGTGACCGGGTGGCGCAGATCTTGGGGGTGGCACCGTCGGCGGTGCGAGTGGTGGGTCATCACATCGGTGGGGGATTCGGGGCAAAGCTCGACGTGAGCCTCGAAGCGTTCGCTGCGCTGCTGGCCCGGCGTTTTCGACGCCCTGTGCGCATGCAGCACACTGCCCTCGAGGAACGCCTGGTGGCGCCGTGCCGCGCCAATGCGATCGTGGCAGTGCGTTCGGCGGTGCGGCGCGACGGCACGATCCTGGCGACCGACGTGGAGATCGTGTCCGACAGCGGCGCCTATGCCAACAACGGCCCGGCGCTGTCGTCGATTCCCATGTTTGTCTTCGGATCGATCTACCGGGTCGGCACGGCGCGTATCCGGACACGCAACGTGTACACGAACACGGCGCCGACGGGTGCCTACCGGGGTGTCAACGGACCGTGGCTGGTGTTCGCCAATGAGCGGCACATGGACGCGATAGCCGATGCGCTCGGCCGCGATCGCCGGGAGTTCCGGCTGACATCGCTAGCCCGTGACGGCGATCTGATGCGCAACGGCCAGCCGCTCGAAGAGGTCTCGATCCTGCGGGAGGCCTTCGACCGAGTCGATGAGCTAGCGCCCTGGCGCGACATCGTGTCGCGCAATCAAAGACAGCGCGATGCCGCCGCACCCAGTTCGCAGCCGGCTGAGGCTGGCACAGGTGTGCTGCGCGGCGCGGGACAGGCAGCAGCAATCTGGCTGACCAATCCGATGCCCGGCCACGCCACGGTGAAGCTCAACGAGGACGGCACCGCCACGGTGATCACTTCGGCGACCGAGAACGGCTCGGGCGCCGTGGCCACTGGTTTGCGGCAGATCGCGGCCGAGGCGCTCGGTCTTGCTGCTGACGCTGTGACGATCACCATGCCCGACACGGACGCCACCGGCTACGACGCCGGTTCGCAGGGCAGCCGCACCACCCACGTCGTCGGCCGGGCCATCGCTGATGCTTCAGCCGAGGTTCGTCGCCAAGTGCTGGACCGGGCGAGCCAGATGCTGGAAGCGGCCCCCGAAGACTTGACGATCGACGACGGTGTCGTGGCGGTTGCGGGCGTGCCTGCGGCGAACCTGACGCTAGGTGCGGTCGCGCAGGCGGCCACCTGGTCTGACGGGCCAATCACTGCGGGCGCTTCGTACGTCACGCCGACGCCTCCGCACGACCCGGTGTGCGCCACCGGCATGCTGATCAAGGGATGGCCGACGCCCACCTACCACCTGCACCAGGCCGAGGTGAGCGTCGACGTGGTCACCGGCCGGGTCACCGTCGACCGATACGTCGTGTGCCAGGAGGTGGGCCGGGCCATTCACCCCGACGCCATCGCTGGGCAGATCCAGGGCGGAGTCGCCCAGGGCTTGGGCTTAGCGTTGAGCGAGCGTGTAGATCTCGATCACGGTCGTTATGTCCAGCGCACATTCAAGGCACACGGCTTGCCGCTGGCGGAAGATGTCCCGAAGGTGGAGATGATCGTGATGGAACACGCTGACCCTGCCGGGCCGTACGGAGCGAAGGGCGCTGCCGAGCCCCCGATCGTCCCGGTGGCGGCTGCGGTGGCCAATGCCGTCTCCGATGCCATCGGCGTGCCGTTCGACACGTTGCCGATCACTCCCGAAGCGGTGTTGGAGGCCCTGGAGGCTGAGCCGAATGGCGAAGCCGTGGCCCGAGCGGCCCGTGAGCCCGTATTGAATCGGGACGGGGAACAAGAGCGGGAAACAACAGGGCGGGCATCGTGAGCTCAACGCAGCCGGCGGCGCCCGGGACGTTGCGCATCGGCGTGGACGTGGGCGGCACCAACACCGACGCGGTCGCCATGTCCGGCAGCGAGGTCGTGGGGTGGTCCAAGGCGGTCACGACGCCGGACGTGACCGACGGCATCGTGACCGCTGTCCGGGCTGTGCTCGACGACTGCGGCGCATCGCCCGAAGCGATCGGCGCCGTCATGATCGGCACGACGCACTTCACCAACGCCCTGGTGGAGGGACGCCGCCTCGTGCCCACCGCCGTGGTGCGACTCGGGCTCCCCGCCACCCGGGGACTGCCGCCGTTCATCGACTGGCCTGAGCGGCTGCGGGCCGTGCTCGGCGACCACGTCTATCTCTGCCACGGCGGCCACGAATTCGACGGGCGGCTGATCAGCCCCATCGATCACGACGAGCTGCGTGCAGCGGCGCAGGACATCGTCTCGAAGGGCGTGAGCTCGGTGGCGGTGGCCTCGGTCTTCTCGCCCGTCGACGACAGCTTCGAAGCCGAGGCCCGCGACATCTTGGTAGAGGAGGCACCGGAACTCGACATCAGCCTGTCCAGCGAGATCGGCCGGCTGGGGCTGCTCGAGCGTGAGAATGCGGCCGTCGTGAATGCGTGCCTGCGGCCGCTCGCCGAACGCACGGTGTCTGGGCTGATGGGGGCGTTGGTCGAGCTGGGCCTCGATTGCCCGCTGCACGTCAGCCAGAACGACGGCACCCTGATGAGCGCCGACTTTGCTCGCCGCTACCCGGTGGCCACATTCGCCTCGGGCCCCACTAACTCGATGCGGGGAGCGGCATTCCTGAGCGGCATCCGGGACGGGGTGGTCATCGACGTGGGGGGCACGACGTCTGATGTGGGCGTGCTGGTGCACGGCTTCCCCCGAGAGGCCTCGACGGCGGTCTCGGTCGCGGGAGTGCGCACGAACTTCCGGATGCCCGACGTGCTCTCGCTGGGACTCGGCGGCGGGAGTCTGGTGCGTTCCGGCAATGGCGCCGACGCAGATGGCGCCGACGTGACAGTGGGGCCCGACAGCGTCGGCTACGAGCTCACCGACCGGGCGCTGGTGTTCGGCGGCGACGAGCTGACCGCTACGGACATCGCCGCTGCTGCGGGCATGGCTGACATTGGCGATCGGGTTCCGGTCAGCGACGTCGACGCTGGGCTGGTGGGCGATGCGGTCGAATGCATGCAGGACATGCTGGCCACCGCAGTCGAACAGATGAAGACGTCGGCCGACCCGGTACCGGTCGTGGTGGTGGGCGGCGGGGGAGTGCTGGTGCGTGACGGCTTGGCGGGAGCGTCGGAAACGATACGACCCGACTACTTCTCGGTTGCGAGCGCGATCGGCGCAGCCATCGCACAGGTCGGCGCCGAGACAGACCGGGTGTACTCGATGGCGTCGATGACCCGCGACGAGGCAATGGCCGAGGCCCGTTCTGTCACGTCCCAGCGCGCGGTCGACGCGGGCGCCGACGCGGCCACCGTCGAGATCACCGACATCGATGAGATCCCCCTCACATACCTGCCGTCAAACGCCATACGGATCCGCGTGAAAGCAGTCGGTGACCTCGCTGCGGGCAACGGCATGTCCGGCGGGGGAGGTGGCCCATGAGCACACAAGGCAAGATCGGCCTCATCTTGGGCAGCGCGATCGCCCCCGAGGACATCGCTGGGGCTGCCACGCAGGCCGAGGACAGCGGCTTCGACGAGATCTGGCTTGCGGAGGACTATTTCTTCACGGGCGGCATCTCCGGTGCCTCCGTGGTGCTCGGGGCCACGAGCGAGATCACCGTGGGCCTGGGTGTGGTGTCGGCGGTGGCCCGCCATCCCTCGGTGCTGGCGATGGAGCTGGCCACGCTGAGCCGCTCGTCGCCCAGGCGGCTGATCGCAGGTGTGGGCCTAGGAGTGCCGGCATGGGTACGCCAGATGGGGTTGCATCCCCGTTCGCCGCTGCAGGCTGTCCGGGAGTGCGTGACGGCGGTCAAGTCGCTGCTCGGCGGCGACACGCTGGACCGCCACGGCGGCCTGTTCGACTTCGACAACGTCAAGCTCACCTTTCCCGAGACGGGACCGCCGATGCCTGTCCGCCTCGGCGTGTCAGGGCCGAACATGCTGCGGCTGGGCGGCGAGATCGCTGACGGAACGATCCTGTCGGTGTGCTCGAGCCTGCGCTACGTGGAGTGGGCCTCCGAGCGCATAGACGAGGGTCGCGAGATCGCCGGCCGCACCGATCCTCACCCGATCACTGTGTTCGCGCTGTACGCCGTGGACGAAGACGGCCAGGCAGCTCGTGACTCGGCACGGGCATCGCTGGCCTTCTACCGCCAGCATGGCCCCAATGCCCTCACCGACGTGTACGGGATCTCCGACGAGCTACAGGTACTGATCGACCACGGCGGCTACGAGGCCGTGCGAGACGGCATGCCCGACCAGTGGGTCGCCGACCTGACGGTCGCCGGCACCCCCGAAGAATGCACCGCCAAGATCGGGGCGTTGCTGGCTGGGGGTGCCGATTCGGTGGCGCTGGCTCCCATCGCGACCGACCGGCTCTCGGAGACCATCGACCTCACCGCGAGCGAAGTGCTGCCCCACGTCTGAGTTGCTCGTGCGAGCGCCAAGGCTTCGCCGGCGCTCGCATGTGGCCCCTCAGACTGCGGGCTGGTACTCGGCGTCGATGCCGAAGGCGTGGGGGCCGACGACGGCCAGTGCCTCGGGTGTGCGCAGCAGGTCGGGCGCGGGCAGCACCAGCACGTCGGCGCGCACGCCGAATCGCAGCAGTTCGGTGGTGATCGGCTCGCCGGTATCGGTGGTGACCAACGTGATGAGGTCGGGCACCATCACCTGGGGCACGTCGTGTTCGTAGATGGCGAGGTTCTCGTTCTGGAAGTCGATGCGGATGGTGCGCCCGGCATCGTCGCCGATGCCGGCCACAGTCATCTGTCCTCGTGCGAATCCGGCCGCGTTGCGGCGGTGCACGTCGGTCACCTTGCCGCGCAGGTATCGCTTCCCTCCGGCGACACCCAGGATCGCCTCGGTGGGATCGTCCTTGACATCGCGCGCACGGTGTACGGCATGGCCGATCTCGCTGGCGAGGCGCAGCGTGTGGGGAATGATCGAGCGGCGGCAGTACGCACCGTCCATCACGGCCGACGCCAGCCCGGTGTGTGCTCCCATCTCGACCGTCGCAGCCCGGGCGATGCGCTCGAGCCACTTGGCATCCAGCACGTCTGAGATGATCACCTGGTTGCCTCGCTCATCGGCAATGGCGGCGGGGTAGGGGCTGCCGCCGTAGATGAGGTACGTGATCATCTGCAACTCGGGGAAGGCCCGCCCCATGCCGTCGCCGTTCACGATGGGGATGTCCATTGCGGCTGCCACCACCATCGGCACCATCGAGTTGCTGCCGCCCATCTCGAATGGCGCGATCGCGTCGAACTTCCGCCCCAGGTGGCCTTCGAGCGCCCGGGCGGCCACGGTCTCCTCGTCGCCGCCTGCGAGCTTCTCGTGGCTGACCATCGGCGAGCCCATGCCGCCGACAGCCACCAGCAGGTCGTCGTCGGCAATCTCGTCAGGTTCGATGACCCGTACCCGACCACCGGTTCGCATCACCTGAAGCACCCGCAGCCGCCCGAGATACGGGTTCCCACCGCCGCCGGTGCCCAGCACCGCAGCCCCCAGGGCGATCGGTGCGAGGTCGGGCTCAGTGATCTCCCACACGGCACCCCTCCTGCCCCCGGCCCACCAGCACAGCAACCGCCGACGCTAGCCCCCGTCGAGCAGACGCCGGCAGCCGCCGAGCACTCCGCTCAGCAGCTGCTCGAATTGACCGTCGGGCCATTCCTCCTCCGGCCGCTGGGCTTTCCAGCCAATGATGGCCATGCCTCGAATCAGCTCAAACAACGGCACCAAGGCCAGATCGTCGTCGCTGATGGCCCGCACATCTCGGTAGCCGTTCAAGAACTCCGTCGCAGCCGTCTCGAAGTCGGGGGCGGCCCGCGAATGGAACATTGCCACGGCGATGTCGTACTGGTGCCAGCCGAACCCGGCGTCATCGAAGTCGATGACCGAGAGCTGACCGTCTGACAACAGCAAGTTCGCCAGGTGCAGGTCGGCGTGGATCATGCTGAACGTCCGCTCAGGCTCGCCGTACCGGTCCAGTGTCGTCCGGCAGGCGTCACGAGCGGCCATCAGAAGGTCGCGCTCGCCGGCAGTCAGCCTGGGGTGTTCCCAGAACGGCCCCCAGAAGGGGGCATCGCCGAGCAGGCCATCGCGGTCCAAGCGGTGACGGCTGAACGACGAGGGGGGCGTCCAGGCTGTCGCCTGATTGTGCATCGCTGCCATCAGTCCACCGAGTTGGCCGAACGACTCCGATATCTCCGAGAGTGCTTCGTTCGTGCCTCCGGGCTGGGTCAGCAGCACGCCCACGATCTCTCCGTCAACCCACAGATTGAGTCCGGCGTTGCGGATCTCGCTGGGACCGGTTTCCACGGGCACGAAGTAGCGACCGTCGGGGGCGCAGACCGGCGTGGGCACGTAGATGCCCGAGTCGCGCAGCGCTGCCAGCCAGACACGCTCGGAGTCGAGCTCAGCTGCTGTGTGGTAGCCGGGCCGGTGCAATCGCAGCACATAGGTCTGTCGGGAACCGGCTTCGACAGCCCGGAAGGTGATGTTCTCGCTGACTCCGACTAACTCGAGGTGGCTCGCTTCCACGCCGAACGCTTCGAGCGCTTGATGTGCCGCGCTGAGCCAGCGGCTATCCATCGATGTCGTCGATGACTGCGTCGAAGGCTGACAGGAACTCCTCTGCGTGGGACTGCTGCAGCACCAGCGGTGGGCGAAGCTTCAGCACGTTGGCGAATGCGTCGGCATTCGAAGCGAGGACGCCACGCTCTTTCAGCCGGTCGGTGAACTCGACTGCTCGGGACCGGTCTGGCACGAGGCTGCCGCCGCGCTCCACCATCTCCACACCGATGAACAGCCCATGGCCGCGGACATCGGCGATCCACTCGCAGTGCTCGGCCCGCTCGACCAGCGCTTGCTTGAGTCCGTAGCCGATCTCGGCGACGCTGGCAGCCAGCCCCCGATCCTCGATTTCGTCGATGACGGCGTGACCGACTGCGGCTTGGAGCGGGCTCGCGCCGTAGGTGTTGAAGTAGCGGGTGGCGCCCCGGAAGCGCTCCACCAGCTGCCGGCTGGCAACGGTCGCCGCCAGCGGCAGCCCGTTGCCCATGGGTTTGCCCATGACCGCAATGTCGGGCTCGAAGCCGGTGACCTCATATCCCCACCAGCGACCCGTGCGGCAGTAGCCGGCTTGCACTTCGTCGGCGATCACGAGGCCTCCGGCCTCGCGTACCAACTGTGCGGCCTGCGCCATGAAGCTGCCGGGGATGTCCGGCAGGCCCTCGTTGGCCTGGATCGAGCACAGGATGATGGCTGCCACGCCCGCACCGGAGGACTTCAGCCGCCCGATGGCGGCGGCCAGCTCGTCGAGGTAGGCGTCGGCCAGTGCTGGGCCATCGAGCCCGTCCCGGATCGGTCGCAATTGCTGCGGAAACGGGAAGGTCGCCACCTCGGGATGCTCCTCGGGCTGCGACGCCGCCAGCCGCAGCGCGATGACCGTCTCGGTATTGCCGTGGTACGTGGCGTCGGTGGCGATGACCCCCCGGCGCCCGGTCGCGATGCGGGCCATGTTCATGGCCACTTCGACGGCCTCGGTGCCTGTGCAGCTGATGACTGCGCTCTCGATGCCGTCGTGATGCAGCGCCACCAGGCGCTCGGCGAAGCTCACGATGCCCTCGTGCAGGTACCGGCTGTGCACGTTCAGCGTGGCCTGCTGGGCGGCCATCGCCTCGGCGACCCGAGTGTTGCCGTGGCCCACGCAGGGCACGTTGTTGTACATGTCGATGTAACGGCGGCCGTCGGCGTCGAAGAGCTCGACGCCGTCGCCCCGCACGATGTGCAGGGGCTCGGTATAGAACAGCTGCGCGCCGGCGCCGAGCGCCTGTTCCCGGCGCTCAAGCAGCTTTCTGGCAGCCGGCACGCTCATCGAAACGGTGATGCGTGTCGATGCAGTCGTCGGCTGAGCCGGTGCAGGGCGACTCAGTTGCCGACGATCAATGCGGAGTTGTCGTGCTTCGAGGTCGGCTTGCGACCGAGCACTATCTCCGGAGTGAGCAGGTCAACCGGTCCGGGCATGCCGTCGGGGTCGGAGTAGTAGCCGAGCGCATAGTTGCCCATCGAGTAGCCCATCAGATCTGCCAGATCGGGATCGAGGTCTTTGGCGATGCTCGGCGGGCACGAGAGGAACTGGTTCTCCTCAGTGCGCAGCCAGCCAAGCGTGTAGGTGATGTTGATGCCGGTACGTTCGGCATCGCTGCGGTTTTCACCGCCGCCGTGGATCACCGAGCCCGAGTACAGCAGCACCGATCCGGCCCCCATGGCGGCCTGAGTCTTCTCATCGTCGTCGGCCCTGCGCTCGGGATCCCATCCGGGGCTGCCCGGAACGATGCGAGTGCCGCCGTTGGCGGGTGTGAAGTCGCTGAGCGCCCACATGGTGTTGAACTGCGGATCAATCTCCCTGGGGACGTAGCCGCCCCATGCGTCCCGGTCGCGGTGCAGCGGCTGGGTGCCCTGGCCGGGCTTGATGTTGATGACCTGGGTCAGGTGCAGCTGGATCTTGTTGGTGTAGGGGCCGAGGAACCGGTTGGCCATGTCGATGACCTTGGGGTGCATTACCAACTCACGGCATGCGGGCGAGCGTGCGACCAGCGCCCCGGTGCGGGTCGTGTTGTGACCGGAGAAGTTGTCGAGCCCGCCTGGGGTTCGGTCGATCCACGGCCGCAGTTCGGCCTCGAGCCGGTTCAGCATGTCGACATCGATGGCGTCCTCGATGATGGCACCGCCGTCGATCCGCACGACCTCCACGATCTCCTCGTCCGGTGTGTCCAGGGTGAAACGCGCGAGCTCGGCCATGGGCCAACAGTACGCGCTGCCGCAATCACATACAGGTGCGACGTTGCGCTCGAATCGCGGTGGGCATGGCTGAGGCGGAGCTAGCGGCTCGGCCCGGTGTGGGGCGCCGCACGGTCTGGGTTGCTCTTCGATCGTGCGTGCGCTGTCGCTCTGAGGCACACGCACGGCGTGCTGGCATCGCTCTCGCTCCGATCATGTGAGAGATGGCCACGAGGCCGTGGTGGAAGAAGCGGTCGTTCGCGTCGCTCCACACGCCGTATGCGTCGAGCTCGGCGCGCATCTGCGCCATCTCTGCGTCGACCCGTCGCTCATAGTCATCCATTCGCTGTTCGAGGCGCTGCAGCTTGGCCTCGGTGTCCCTGACAAACCGGCGGTAGCGCCGCAGAACGCGGAGGTGACCTATGGCACAGATGGCCATGACGATCGCCAGCCCCGCGTAGAACCACGGCTTCGGAATGCCTGCGGCGAGCAGCGACGCGTAGCCGGCCGTCACGATCCGGCTCCTGCCGTGCGCAGCGCGTGTATGTCCTGCGTTGGAGATGTCATTGGACCACATCAACAGATTGGCTGAATGAAATCAACTGAATTAGATGAAAACTCCTGAAAACAGCAACAATCGGTCCCGTGAAGCCGTGCCGCTCGGCTTCTGAATTCACGCCGCCCGTGGGCCTACGCTGCGCCTCGTGAGTCAGGCATCGGGCAGCATCCCCGTCTTCACTGCCGAAGACGACGGCTTTCACGCGCATCTGCGAGGTGACGACTGGTGGTTCACCGAAACGGCTTGGTTCTCGTTCCACCACCGCGAGCGACGGCTCGGAGGCTGGCTCTACACGCTGGCCCGCCACAACATCGGCACGATCTCGGGCGGGGCCTGGGTGTGGGACGACACCGCACACTTGCCGTGGGAGGTGCCATACAGCGCCAACCTCACGGCCCTGCGCCTGCCGCCCGAGCTCGACCTGCGCGACGCGACCTTGCCCAACGGCGTCAGCGTCCGCGCCGAGATCCCGACGATGGCCTACCGGCTCGGCTACGACGACCCTGGCCGCTTCAGCGCCGATCTGCGCTTCGAGGCGGTCGTGGCGCCGAGGCCGCTGACGGCGGGTGACTCGACGTTCGGCCGCTCCGCGCACTTCGACCAGATCGGACGGGTGACCGGCCAGATCCAGCTCAACGGCGAGGACATCGACATCGACTGCTGGTCGATGCGCGACCGCACGTGGGGCCGGCGACCAGAGGACCGTCCCCGCCAGGCCGCATACGTCACCGGCGCTGGGGACGACGGTTCGGGTTTCCTTGCGGTCACCAACACCCGGGAAGGGTTCGACCGCGTCGCGTATGGCTTCGTTCAGCACGGCGACGCGCAGGCGAGCCTTGTCGATGGTGAGCGCACGGTGCGCCGGAGCCCCGATGGCTGGATCTCCGAGATCCGCATCGATGCCGTGGATGCCGCCGGTGAGCGCTTCGTGGCGTCCGGCAGCCCGGTCAGCCGGATCGTCATCAACCGCCACAGCTTCATCGACATCAACAGCCTCATTCGATGGGAGGTCGACGGTGTGGGCGAGTGGTGGGGCGAAGATCAGGACATGTGGCCCACCCACCGCTTCGCCGCAGCCAAGCGCAGCGGAGATTGGTCTTTCCCGGCTTCTCGACGATGACTGCCGACGACCACGAACTGCTGTCACGGCTTGCTGACACAGTGCGCAATCAGATTGCACCGGCGGTCGATGACGAGTACGCCCGCACGCAGGCCTTCATGGCCTCGGTGATCTTGCAGCGATTGGCGAAGCAGTCCCAGTTCGCCGACGAGCACCGCGCAGCCGAGACCGCCGACATCGCAGCTCTGGCCGATCAGCTCGACGCTGCGTTCGCGCAAGCCGACGCCGCTGGGGAGACCGAGGCAGCCGTTCCCGAAGATCTCCGTGACGCGGTCACTCGCATGAGGCAACGGTCGTCGATTGCCGCAGCATCGGAGGTCATAACGGCTCTGTACGGGTGGGATCCCTCCCATCCCGTCGCCAGAGCGGCCTTGGCGGCGGTCCGTGGCGTGCTGCGCCGGGACATCGACCGTCGCATGGAGATAGCGCAGTGAGCGCGGCGGGTGCCGCCACTCATGATCACGCCGGCCTGGCGGGTGTTCTCAGCGACTATCTCGCCGAGCAGCTGGACGCCGCTGGACCTGTTGCCATCAGCGGCATGGAGCGCATTGCTGTGGGCTGGTCGCACGAGACCTGGCTGTTCGAGGCCGTGTGGTCCGACGGCGCCGACGAGCAGCGCCAGGCGTTCTGCCTGAGACGCGACCCGGGCAACGCCCTGCTGCGGCAGGAATCCGATCTCGGCGAGCAGTTTCGGGTGCTGAAGTGTCTTGAGCCGACGGAAGTGCCCGCCCCGCGTGCGTACTGGTACGAACCCGACCCAGAGGTCCTCGGCGCCCCTGCCATCGTGATGGAACGGGTGCCCGGCGAATGCCCGAGCCCTTGGCGCCGTGCCGGCCGCGACTACTACACCGCAGCGGCTGAGCGGGGTGTGCTGCCGGCCAGCTTCACCGATGCGCTGGCTGCCGTGCACAACGTCGACTGGCGGGCTGCGGGCCTCGACTTCCTGGGCGTGCCGTCGGGAGACAGCGATTTCGCGTTGCGCGAGATCGCCAAGTGGGAGGCACTCATCGACGAGTCAGGCCATCCGGGCCATCCGATCCTCGCTGACCTGATCGGCTGGCTGCGCCACCACGCGCCCGTCACGGAGCAGCTCACTCTCGTGCACGGTGCGTACCGCACCGGGAATGTGCTGATCCACGAAGACCGGGTGTCTGCGGTGCTCGACTGGGAGCTGCAGGTCATCGGCGACCCGATGTACGACGTGGCCTACGTGCTCACCGAGCTCAACCGGGAAGGCACCGAGCTGCTCTCGAACGTGGTGCCCCGGGGGCTGTTCTTCGAGCGGTACCAGCAGGCCACCGGCATCGACATCGATCTCGAGCGCTGCGCGTACTACCAGCTGCTCTACGCCATGCGCTCGGCGGCGTTCTGGATGAGCGCCGCAGGGCTGTATGCCGACGGTTCCAACAGCGACCTGCGGCTGGCCCGCACGCATTGGTCGGTCACGGTGGCACTCGAACGCGCCGCGACCGAACTCGGCTACTAGCCGGGCCCGGGCTCAGGCGGCGAATGCGTCGATCATGGCGTGCACGTCGCCCAGCGGGTACAGGATCGGGCAGGTGGCGCCGGTGGCGAGGTAGCCGTCGACGGCCTCGCGGGCTTCCGCGGGAGTGCCCGAGGCAGTGAGCATCTGCACGATGTCGTCGGGCACCAGGCGCGATGCGGCCTCGACCTGCTCGGCGGTCGCCGGCCAGGTGAGCACCTTGCCGACCTCTTCCAGCAGCGAATCCGGCACGCCGGACGCCTTCATGATGTGCGGCTGCTGGCCGAGGTATTGGGTGACCATGTTCCGGGCCATGTCGAGTGCGGTCGCACGGTCCTCATGCACCGAGCACACCACGAGCTGCGGCCGGTCCAGGTCGTCGACGCTTCGTCCCGCCGAGGCTGCGCCGCGCTCCAGTGCATCCATGGCCCGGCTGTTGTAGTCGGGCGAGACCAGGTAGTTGAGCACGACGCCGTCGGCGATCTCGCCGGTCAGCTCCATCATATTCATGCCTGTGGCACCGATGTAGATCGGCACGTCTTTCGGCCGTCGCTCCTGGTACACGTAGTCGAGCTCGACGTCGTCGAGGTGGACGTGGTCGCCGTGGAACGTCACGTTCTCGTTGGCCAGCAATGCCCGCACCACCGTGGTGACTTCGCGCATCGCACCGAGCGGCCGGGCACGGCTGATGCCCACCTTGGCCGCCAGCGGGTCCCACCAGGCGCCCAGCCCGCAGATGATGCGACCCGGCGCAAGGTCGTCGAGCGTGGAGAACATCGATGCCAGGCGAGCCGGATTGCGGGACCAGATGTCGATGACGCCGGCGCCCACCTTGATGCGCGACGTCGTGGCCGCGAACGCCGCCATCGGCACGCTGGCCTCGCGCACGAGCCGTGAGTCGGCTTGCCAGACGGCCTCGAAGCCGCGTTCCTCCGCGTACTGCGTGAAGCCCATCGCCTCCGTGATGGTGTGCGCATCCTGCAGGTACAGCGCATTTCGTGCTGTTGTCATCGGTTCACGTCCTCCCGTGCGCTTTGCCGGCGTCGCCCCGGCGCGCATCAGGGCGCCGCTCGCGGAACATAGCCTCGGTTCGGTATGGCCAACCACACTGCGTCCAATCGGGCCCCCGTTGCTGCTGAGGCATTTCCCGCCAGCTACACGGCCCAGCTCGCCACAGAGGTCACCGATCCGCAAGGCCGGGCACATGTAGTGGAGCGATTCCGGGAGCAGGGCATCCGGCTGCCGACCTTCGCCGAGCTGGCCGATCCGACGCTCATCGACCCCGACGTAGGCACCGCGCTTGCCGACGTCGACCCCGACTTCGCCGATCCCCTCAATCTGTTCCGGGTGCACTGGTTCAACGACGGAGCCGGCGGGCGCACCGAGGTGCCCGAGCATGTGGTGCTGCCGAGCGAGCTGACCGGCACGCCGGCGAAGGTCGTGGTGCTGTTCGGCAACCGGTTCCCCATGATCGGCGCGCACAAGGTGCTGGCTGCGTATTCCTGCCTCGCCCCGCGGGTGGTCTCGGGCCAGTTCGACCCCACCCGGCACCGGGCGGTGTGGCCGTCCACTGGCAACTACGCCCGCGGCGGTGTGGCGATCAGCCGGATCATGGCGTGCCGCGGGGTGGCCGTGCTGCCCGAGAACATGAGTCGTGAGCGTTTCGAGTGGCTCGAGCGCTGGATCGCCGACCCTGCCGACGTCATCCGCACCCCCGGCTCGGAGAGCAACGTCAAGGAGATCTACGACGCCTGCGCAGAGCTGCAACAGGATCCCGGCAACTTCATCCTGAACCAGTTCAGCGAGTTCTCGAACCACATCGGGCACTACGAAGTGACCGGCGCTGCGCTCCTGGCGGTGTTCGAACACCTGCAACAGAACGCGCCCGCGGGCAGCGAGCTGAATCTGGCTGCGTTTGTGGCCGCCAGCGGTTCAGCGGGCACGCTCGGCGCCGGCGACCGGCTCAAGGATGCCCACGGCGCCCAGATCGTGGCGGTCGAGGCGCTCGAATGCCCGACCATGCTCTACAACGGCTACGGCGAGCACAATATCCAGGGCATCGGCGACAAGCACATCCCGCTCATCCACAACGTCATGAACACCGATGTGATCGTCGGTGTCAGCGACCATGCAACCGACGGGCTCGGGCTGGTGTTCAACACCGAAGCTGGCCGGGACGCCTTGCGCGAGCACCTGGGTGCAGCATCGTGGGTGCTCGACGAACTCGGACATTTCGGCTACTCGTCGATCTGCAACTCTCTCGCCGCAGCCCGTGCGGCCAACGAGCTGGGTCTCGGGCCCGACGACGTGGTCATGACAGTGGCGACCGACGGTTTCGAGATGTACTACTCCGAGCGGGAGCGCCATCTCGCAGAACGCCATGCGAACGGCTTCGACGCCGGGACAGCGCGCAGCATCATCGAACGCCACCTCGCGCCTGAGGCCAGCAGCGACGATGCGCCCCACATCGAGGTGCTGTCGGACCGGGGCCGCGACCGGATCTTCAACCTCGGCTACTACACCTGGGTCGAGCAGCAAGGAGTCCCGCTGGAGGACTTCGAGGCCCGCCGCGACCAAGCCTTCTGGGACTCGCTCAGAGGACTGCCACAGCTCTGGGACGACATGATCAACGAGCTCAACGACGAAGTCGCCGCCACCTTCGTGTGAGCAAAGGTGAGGCATGCGAGTGGCGGCACGTGACGTGACGGACTGCGATGCGGCCCGGGCGGATAGCGATGAGAGAATGAAGCCATGAGCGGATCGGCCGGAGGGGCACCCCGCATCGACGGTGAGCGCTTGATGGCACGGCTGGACGAGCTGGCCCAGATCGGTGCCATCGAGGGCACGACCGGCAACTGCCGGCTTGCGCTCACCGACGAGGACCGGGCCGGGCGTGACCTAGTCGGCACGTGGATGGCAGATCTGGGTCTCGAAGTCACTGTCGACGGCCTGGGCAATGTCGTGGCCTGCACGGAGCCGGGAGGCATTGCCGACTCGGTGATGATGGGCAGCCACATCGACACCGTTGCCACCGGCGGCCGCTACGACGGCAATCTCGGCGTGCTGGCCGGGCTGGAGGTGATCGAGTCGGTGCTGGCGAGCGGCCGCGTGCCCGCTCGCCCCCTGTCGGTGGCGTACTTCACCGACGAGGAAGGCAGCCGATTCGCGCCCGACATGCTCGGCAGCCTCGCCTACGTGGGCGGCATGGCCCTCGAGGAAGCCTTGGAGATCACCGACCGCGACGGCATCGCGGTGGGCGACGAGCTGGATCGCATCGGCTATCGCGGTGCCGCGCCTGTGCCTGGCACAGTGCCCTACGCCTACATGGAGCTGCACATCGAGCAGGGCCCGGTGCTGGAATTCCATGAGACCCAGATCGGCGTGGTGGAAGGCGTGCAGGGCATCTCGTGGACCGAGGTCACGCTCGGTGGCCAGTCGAATCACGCCGGCACCACGCCGATGCCGCTGCGGCGCGACGCCGGGCTCGCTGCGTGCCGCATAGCCGGCGAGGTACGCGAACTGGCACACAACATCGGCGACTCGCAGGTCGGCACCGTCGGTTCCATCTCGCTGGTGCCCAACCTGGTGAATGTCATCGCAGGCTCGGCGGTGATGACAGTGGATCTGCGCAACACCTCCGAGGCGATGCTGCAGCATGCGGAGTCCCGCCTCGACGAGATCGTCAACCGCATCGCCGACGGGGAGCACCTCGATGCCTCTATGCGGCGCACTGCACGCTTCGAGCCGGTGGAGTTCCATCCAGCGGTCATCGATCTTGTCGAGCGCTGCGCTGCCGAAGCGGGCCTAACGCACCGTCGCATGCCGTCTGGCGCAGGACACGACGCACAGATGCTGGCTCGTGTCTGCCCGACCGCAATGATCTTCGTGCCCAGCTTCGACGGGGTCAGTCACAACCCGGCCGAGTACACGTCGCCCGAGGACATCGAGGCAGGCGCGAATCTGCTGGCCGACGTCGTCTGGCGACTGGCCAGCGGCGACATCGACGGCGAGCTGACCGCCAACGGAGCGCCAGCGTGAGGCTCATCAACGTGGGAGCCGCACAGCTCGGGCCCATCGCCCGCTACGAGACCCGCGCCAAGGTCGTAGAGCGGCTGATCGCCTTGCTGCATCAAGCGGCAGATCGGGGCTGCGACGTCGTGGTGTTCCCGGAGCTCGCGCTCACCACGTTCTTCCCGCGCTGGTATTTTCCCGACGACTCGCCCGAGCTGCTCGCATACTTCGAGACGGAGATGCCCTCAGCGGAGACCCAGCCGCTGTTCGACGAGGCCAAGCGGCTCGGCATCGGCTTCCACCTGGGCTATGCCGAGCTGACGCCTGGCGGCCGCCGCTTCAACACGGCGATCCTGGTGGACCGAGACGGCAGCCTCGTGGCCAAGTATCGCAAGGTGCACATTCCGGGGCACGAAGAGCACGAGCCCCAGCGTCCCTTCCAGCACCTGGAGCGTCGCTACTTCGAGGAGTCTGATGAAGGATTCAGCGTGTGGCGGGTCTTCGGTGGTGTCATGGGCATTGCCCTCTGCAACGACCGTCGCTGGCCCGAGACCTATCGGGTGATGGGTCTGCAAGGCGCGGAGATGATCTTCATCGGCTACAACACGCCGCTGTTCTATGCCCCTGACCCGACCCAGGATCCCCTTCAGGCCTTTCACAATCACCTCGTCATGCAGGCAGGCGCCTACCAGAACGGCACCTGGGTGGTCGGCGTCGCCAAGGGCGGCACCGAAGAGGGCGTGGAATCGCTCGCGCACTCGGCGGTGATCGCCCCGTCAGGCCAGATCGTGGCCCAGGCGGTCACCGACGGTGACGAGCTGATCACTGCCCAGTGCGATCTCGACTGGTGCTCGCACTACAAGAACACCCTGTTCAACTTCGACCGCTACCGCCGACCCGAGACCTACCAGCTGATCGGCCAGCAGAAGGGCGTGATCCCGCCGCCGTAGAGACCCGGTGGTGTGAGTTGCCCCGCGGTGGTGCGACAATGGCCTGCGGGGAGGGGACAACGAGGTCCCGGAGACGAGGATTCCAATGACCACCGAGTTCGTGCTGAACGGCACGCCGGTCACCGTCGCGAGCGATCACGAGCACCTGCTGGCGGCACTGCGAGACGAGCTGGGGATCATCTCGCCCAAGGACGGTTGCGCGCCGTCGGGTCAATGCGGTTGCTGCACGGTGCTGGTGGACGGCAAAGCCCGAGTGGCCTGCCAGACCAGCCTCGAACGCTCAGCCGGCACCGAGATCACCACAGTCGAGGGCTTCGATGAGGCCGAGCTGGATGCGATGGCGAACACGTTCGCGGCGCACGGAGCCCTGCAGTGCGGGTTCTGCACGCCGGGCATCGTGGTGCGGCTGAAGGCCCTGCTCGACCGCAAGGGCTCGGCGCTGACCCGTGAAGAGGCCAGCCGTCACCTGGGCGGGCACCTGTGCCGCTGCACCGGTTACACCAAGATCCTCGACGCGGTCGAGTCGCTGGCTGCGGGAGAGGCGCCAGTGGCGCTGCCCCCCAAGGGCGTCGGCAGCTCCGGCGTCCGCTACGAGGCCCGCGAGCTCACGCTGGGCAGCCGTCCCTACATCGACGACATGTATCCGGCCGGGATGCTGCACGGCGCGCTGCGCTTCGCCGATCATGCCCGTGCCGACGTGCTCGCGATTGGCACGAGTGCGGCCGAGGCCGAGCCCGGGGTGCAGGCGGTATTCACGGCTGCCGACATTCCCGGCGTGCTGCGGGTGGGTCTCATACACAAGGACTGGCCGGTGATGATCCCGGTCGGCGGGCGCACGTCCTACCTCGGCGACGTGCTCGCCATCGTCGTGGCCGACAGCCGGCCCGCTGCCCGACGTGCCGCTGAGCTGATCGAGGTGTCCTACGACGTCCTCGAACCCATGACCGACCCCGTGCGAGTGAAGGACAGCGACATCGATGCCGTCTGGGAGCTCGACGGCAACATCCTGTCCCGCTCCACCTACTCCCGCGGCGACGTCGACGCTGCGCTGGCCGCCTCCGCGCATGTCGTTACCGAGACGTTCCAGACCCAGCGCATCGAGCACGCCTACCTGGAGCCCGAATCGACCCTTGCCGTGCCCACGCCCGCCAACGGGGTGGCCGCCGGGTTGCACGTGTACACCGGCGGGCAGGGCATCTGGGACGACCGCAACGACATCGCTGCAGTACTGGCTCTCGACCCCTCCATCGTCACGACTGAGCTGGTTTCGAACGGTGGGGCGTTCGGCGGCAAAGAGGACATGTCGAACCAGGCCCATACGGCGTTGGCGGCATGGCTGACGGGTCGTCCGGTGCGGATCACCCTGTCGCGTGAGGAGTCGCTCCTCATGCACCCCAAGCGGCACCCCATCCGCATGACCTATGAGGTCGGCTGCGACGCCGACGGCAAGCTCACCGCCGTGCGGGCGCGCATGTTCGGCGACTCGGGTCCCTACGCGTCGGTGGGCATGAAGGTGCTGGAACGGTCGGCCGGGCATGCCACCGGGCCGTACCTGGTGCCGTCGGTGGATGTCGAGTCGGTCGCGGTGCGCACCAACAACCCGGTGTGCGGCGCGTTCCGGGGGTTCGGTGCCAATCAGGCCCAGTTCGCCATGGAAGGCGTGATGGACCGGCTGGCCGAAGCGGTGGGCATCAGCGGGTTCGAGATGCGCGAGCGCAACGTGGTGGTGCCCGGGGGAGTGTGGGGACCGGGCCAGATCATGGACGACGGCTGCCTGGGTGCCCAGGCGTGCCTCGATGCTGTGCGCGAGCCCTACGAGGCGGCCCGCGCCGCGGGCAAGCCGGTCGGGATCGGCCTGGGGCTGAAGAACTCCGGCCTCGGGAACGGCTTCAAGGAGATCGCCAAGGCCATCGTGCGCTTCTGTGACGACGGCACTGTCGAGGTGCGGCACTGCTGGACCGAGATGGGCCAGGGCGTGCACACCGTGGCGCTGCAAGTGGCCGTGGAGGAGCTCGGTGTCGACCCCGAAGCGGTGCGTGTGATCGTGGATTCCACACGCGAGCTCGGTGCCGGCCAGACCACTGGCAGCCGGGGCACGCTCATGGGCGCAGGCGCGGTGGCCGATGCGTGCCGTGCTGCACTCGCCGACGGCTGCCGGCCCGAGACGGACTACGAGGGCGAGTACCGGGTGGACTGGACGAACTCGCTGTCGGAGGGCTTGGAGCACCCGGTCATCCATTCGACCTTCGGCTACGCCGCCCAGGTCGTCATCCTCGACCCCGACTCCGGCGATGTGGAGCGAGTCATCGCTGCTCACGATGTGGGCCGAGCCGTGAACCCGGTGCTGTGCGAGGGCCAGATCGAGGGCAGCGTGCACATGGGACTCGGCTACGCGCTCAGCGAGGGCTTTCCTGCCGACGCCGACGGGCGGCCGCTCAATTCCACGCTGCGCAGCCTCGCGATCATCCGGCCCAAGGACATGCCCGACGTCGACGTGATCCTGGTGGAGTCGCCGCAGCCCGGTGCTCCCTACGGCATCAAGGGCGTCGGCGAGATCGGTCTCGTGCCCACAGCCGGCGCAGTGGCGGCTGCGCTGCGCGAGCACGAGGGCGTCTGGCACAACGAGCTGCCGATGCGCAACCCGTCCAACCGCGAGCGAGCGGACGCCTGGGTCTAGCCAGCTTCGATCACTGGCGGCGTTGGAGGTTCAGCGGCCTTGCCAGCGGGGAGAGCGGCCTTCCGCGAAGGCGCTGGATCCTTCGGAGGCGTCGGAGGAGACCAGCATCGCCTCATACGCCGCCAAGCCGCCCGAGCGCAACAACTCGAATGCGTCCGCGAGCGGCAGGTGCTTGGTGCGGTCTCGTATCTCCGCGATCGCTGCCACCGCCAGCGGGGCGGCCTCGGTCACTCGGGCGGCAAGCGCGCGGGCCTCGCTCATCAGGTCGTCGGCGCTGACCACCGAGTTGACCAAGCCCCAGCGCAGCGCTTCCGCGGCATCGAGGCGACGGCCTGCAAACAGGATCTCGTTGGCCACGACCGGCGGCAGCATCCGCCCCAGGCGCACCGATCCGGCGTCGGGCACGATGCCCAGGTTGGCCTCGGGCAGCCAGAAGCGGGCGTGGTCGGCGGCCACCACCAGATCGGCGGCCATCACGATCTCGAACCCACCGCCCACGGCCATGCCGTTGACCGCCGCGATCACGGGTTTGTTCAAGCCGGACAGCTCGCCGAAGCCGCCGAAGCCTCCGTCGCCGTAGTCGGCCTCGTACTCCTCGCCCTCTGCGGCAGCGTTCAGATCCCAGCCCGCGCTGAAGAACCGGCTGCCGCCGCCGGTGAGGATTGCCACTCGCAGTTCGGGATCGTCGCGAAACGCAGCGAACACCTTGCTCAACTCTCGGCTGGTGGCGGCGTCGATGGCGTTGGCCTTGGGGCGGTTGAGCGTGACCTCCAGCACCGGAGGGCGGGCGATGACCTGTACAGCAGTCTGCCCAAGGATTGGCGTGGGGGTCTGATCAGTCATTTGCGACCACCATCAGGGCATCGGCTGCCACCGCCGTGTGCGGGGTGACGAGCAGTGGGTTGATTTCAATATCGATGATGCGGTCATCGTCGCGCACCAGCGCCTCCAGCAGCCTGACGGTGTCGACCACAGCGTCGACGGCCCCAGCCGGACGGCCCCGGTAGCCGGCGAGGACAGGCCACAGCCGCAGATTGCGAAGCGTTTCGAGGGTGTCATCCGCCGCGGGCAGCAGCAGGGAAGCTGTGTCGTCAAGCACCTCGGTCAGCGTGCCGCCGGCGCCCACCGTCAGCATGATTCCCACCGGCGGTGATGAGCGCACGCTGACCAGCAGCTCGGCCACCACGTCAGTGATGCACGACTCCACCATCACCGTTCCGCCGCCGGCGGCAGCGGGGTCACCGACGGAGGCGGCCATCCGCCCAGCAGCTGCGGCAACCGCGTCGGCATCGGTGAGGCCGACCGCGACGCCACCGGCATCGCTCTTGTGTGCTGCACCGACGGCCTTGACAGCGACTGGGTAGCCGATCTCATCCGCGGCAGCCGCGGCCTGCCGCGGCTCGACCAGCCGACCCATCGGCACCTCGATGCCTGCCGCGGCCAGACGCGGCTTTGCCTCCTGCTCAAGCAGGACCGCTGTGCCGAGGGGAGCCTCACGCGCCTTCGCCACCAACGAGCCCGCCTCGGGTTCTGTGTGGTCGAGATGGCGCCCCCATGCGGCGGCTGCCTCCAACGCAGACAGCGCATTGTCGATGTCGCCGCAGGCAGCCAGCCCCCATTCGGCGGCTTGGGAGCGGGCCTCGTCGGGCAGGTTCTCCGCCAGCGACGCCGCCACGACGCCGGGAGTGTCGCCGTTGGCGCAGGCCGTGGCGAACGCCTGCATCGTCGGCCACCAGCGCGAGCGATCCAGCCCCTCGGCGGGGAAATCCAGCAGCAGCAGGGCGGCATCGAACGGCGCCTCACCAGATCCACCGCCTGCCGCGTCGGTGCGGGTCTTCCCATCGGCTGTCGTGCCAGGGGCTGTTGCGTCGGCGCCCAGAACAGATGCGAAACAGCGACTCAGCCTGTCCAGGTCGCCCCAGATGAACGTGTGATAGTCGAGCGGGTTGGTGATCGCCACACGGCCGTCCAGCGCAGATGCCACGCGGGCGGCGTGGGCGGGTGCGAACTGGGGGAAGCTCAGGTTGCGCCCTTGGCTGCGGTCGGCCACCAGCGCCGCCTCGCCGCCCGAGCAGCTCAATGACACCACGCGGTTGCCCCCTAGGGGGCCGACGGCGGACAGCGTGGACAGAGTGTCGACCAACCCGTCGACGGCATGGACACGGTGGATGCCCAGCTTTCGAAACAGCGCCTCGTAGGCAGCGTCGTCGCCCACCAACGAGGCGGTGTGGGTGACCGCGATCGCACCCGATGACGGCGAGGCGCCGACCTTCACGGCCACCACCGGAAGGCGTCGCCGGCGAGCCGCTGCCGCGGCCTCGACGAAGCGCTCGACGTCGTTCAGACCTTCCATGCACAAACCCACGCCGGTTGTGGCGTCGTCGGCGACCACGGCCTCGAACGCTTCTGAGATCCCCACGTCGGCTTGGTTTCCCAAGCTGATGACCCAGGCCACATCGAGACCGCGGCGACTCATGGTCAGATTCACGGCGATGTTCCCGCTCTGGCTCAGCAGTGCCACGCCCCTGGGGCGACGAATCAGACCATGGACGTCAGGCCACAGGGCGGCGCCGGTGGGCGCTGAGAGCATTCCGTAGCAGTTGGGCCCCAGCACCGCCATCGCGCCCGCTGCTTCGACCAGCTCGACTTGACGGACCCTGCCGGCCGCGCCGACCTCGGCAAACCCCGAGGCGTGACAGACGGCGACGCCCACGCCGGCCTCGGAGAGCTGGCGTACCGTGTCGATCGTGGCGTCGTGATCGACGCCGACGAAAGCGGCGTCGATGCCTTCGGGCAGCTCGGCGACTGTGGCGACCGTGGGCAGGTCGCTCAGGGTGCGGTGCGGGTTGACCCCCCACATCTCGCCTGCGAAGCCGAATGCCCGGCAGGCGTCAATTGACCGTTCGGCGGCGGCGCCTCCGACGAATGCCAGCGACCGTGGCCGCAACAGCCGATCCAACCGACCAGTCATGCCGTCCCAGTCATGCCGCTGCGGTGACGTGTGTCATGGCGGTTCAGCAGCCGAGGGGCCGCAGCATGTCACGAGACACGATGTGGCGCTGGATCTCGCTGGTGCCGTCCCAGATGCGATCGACCCGGGCGTCGCGCCAGATTCGCTCCAACGGAAGCTCGTCCATCAGCCCCATGCCGCCGAGGATCTGTATGGCCTCATCCGACACGAACTGCAGCATCTCGGTGGCCGACAGCTTGGCCATGGCGGCGTCGGCGTCGGTCATCTCGGCCCGCTCGGAGAGCCACGCGGCCCGGTACGTCATCATCTCGGCTTGGGCGAGGCGGAGGCGCATGTCGGCCAGCTTGAACGACACGCCTTGGAATCGCCCGATCCGTTGACCGAATTGCTCACGGGTGGCGGCCCAGTCGAGCGCCACCGACAGTGCCCGGTCGGCGCGTCCCAGGCACACAGCGGCCACCTGCAGGCGCGTGCTTCCGAGCCACTCGTTGGCAACGTCGAAGCCTCGATGCTCCTCGCCGAGCAGCTTGCTCGCCGGCACTCGGGCGTTGTCAAAGTTCAGGATGAGGTTGTGGTAGCCCCGGTTTGACACGCAGTTGTAGCCAGGCACCCGTTCGACGCCCGGGGTGTCGAAATCCACCAGCAGGGCCGAGATCAGCTTGCGCGGACTGCGGCCTGGGGTATCGGCGTCTGAGGCATCGATGCCCGTGGTCGCGAACAGGATCACATAGTCGGCCAGGTCAGCGTGGCTGATGAAGTGCTTGGTGCCGTTCACCACGAATTCGTCACCGTCGCGCTCGGCCCGGCAGGACATGCCGCGCAGGTCAGAGCCCGCGTCGGGCTCGCTCATGGCCAAGCACTCCACCCGCTCGCCTCGCGCGGTAGGCACCAGGTACTCCGAGATCTGATCACCGGTGCAGGCCCGCAAGATGTTGGAGGGGCGGGCCACGATGTACTGCAGGGCGTAGGACGTCCAGCCGAACGCCCGCTCGGCCATGGTCAGCGTCAAGTCGTCAAGCCCCCCGCCGCCGAGCTCGACGGGCATGTTGGCCGCGTAGAGGCCAGCTTCGACGGCCCTGTTGCGTATCTGCTCCACCAGGTCGGGCGGAACCTGACCGGAGCGCTCCACCTCATCCTCATGCGGCACGAGTTCGCGCATGGTGAAGGTGCGCACGGTGTCGACCACCATCTGCTGGGTGTCGTCGATCGAGAAATCCATCGGTATTGCTGTCCTGGCTGTTGTGGCGCTAGAGGCAAGCGCGTTGGCGGAGTGGTCAGTGCAGTGCTACGTCGGAGGCAGTGCCATGCGGCTGCCGGCCTGCGGCGGCGTCGGCATCGATGCGTGTGCTGCGGTGATGGCCGCTACGGCCGCTGCTGGGCCGTCTGCCAACGGAGCAGTGCGCCCGGCGGCCGTGTCGACATGAACCAGCATCTGCTCACCGAGGCACAGCACCTCATCGTGCTGATGCTCGCTGTGGCCGTGCTCGTTGCGCTGGCGTTCGTCGTGGCCGTGCCGGTGCCCGTCACACCTGTACATCACGTGGAAGATGTGCAGGCGCTTGGCGTCGCTGCCCAGCACTTGGGTGGTGATCCGCAGCGGCTCGCCTGCCGACGCTTCGCGCAGATGAGTCAGGTGGGTCTCGGCTGTGTAGTACGAGTGGCCGGCGGCGCGGTAGGCCTCGTCGATCCCGATGTAGCGGAACAGGGCATCAGCAGCCCAGCCGAAGGCGGTCAGGAACGCCCACTCGGTCATGTGGCCGTTGTAGTCCACCCAGTCGGGCATCACGACGGTCGAGTGCAGGTCTAAGGGAGCAGCCACTTTGCTGCTCGGCGACCACTGACCATGCTGTGCATTCGCGGCTACCAGAATGCGAGCCTCCCGCTCCGCCATCAGACGGCCTGCACCCAAGCCGCTGGGCCGAAGCGCCCTCATCACTGCCAGCAGGCCGTCGTCGCGCAGCCGCTCGAGTTCGGCGATCGACCGTGGGCCAGCTTGGTCCTCGCAGCCGGCGGCCATCGCCTCGATCAGCTCGGGCGTCAGCTCGGGAGCCTCCAGCCGTGTCCACGGCAACGCAAGTGCCGGGCCGAACTGGCTCAGCATGTGGCGCATGCCGCCATCTCCTCCGGCGAGGTGGAACGTGAGATTGGTGCCCATGGCTGCCCAGCGCAGACCTGGGCCGTAGACGATGGCGTCGTCGAGCTCCGCAGTAGTGGCGACGCCGTCGTTCACCAAGTGCAGGTTCTCGCGCCACAGGGCTTCTTGGAGGCGGTCAGAGAGGTAGCCCTCAATCTCGTTGCGCACGACCAGCGGATGCATCACCAGATCGTCGTAATGGTTCACGGCCGCGGCCAGTGTTTCGTCGCTGGTGGCTTCGCCCCGCACTACCTCGACCAGCGGCAGCAGGTACACGGGGTTGAACGGGTGGCCGATCACGAGCCGCTCGGGATGAGCGAGCGGTTCCGCCAGCTTGCTGGGCAGCAGCCCCGACGAGCTGCTTGCGATCGGCGTGCTGGGATCAGCCGCAGCGTCCACTTCGGTCAGCAACGACTGCTTCAACGATTCGACCTCTGGGGCGCTCTCTTGCACAAAATCGGCCGAGGCGGCCGCCTCTTGCGCGCTCGAGGCCCAGCGCAGCCTGTCAGGATCGGCGTCGGGGAACAGTCCCAGGTCAGCCGCCGACGGCCATGCCCGCTCGATGGCCGATCGCAGCCGCTGCTCAGCGCCATCACCCGGATCCCACGCCACCACGTCATGGCCCCGCGCCAAGACGCGCACCGCCCAGCCGGCGCCGATGACACCAGTGCCCACGAGCCCGATGGTTCGCCGACTGTTCTTCACCACAGCAGCGCCCTCCCCCGACGACCCCCAAACTACGTTGCGTGCCTTGGCGAGTCACCCTGTTTCTTGTGCAGGCCCATGGCGAGTCCCTGCGTGTCGTCGAGGCTGTGCGTGGCGCGAGGTGGCAGAGTGCTCGCCATGACATCACCTGGATCAGTCACCTTCGGTCTGCTGCTGCCCTCGCGAGAGCTGGCGATGTATCCGCCGCACGACGGCGATCCTCGTCGACTTGTCGAATGGGCCGTGCGAGCGGAAAACCTTGGCTTCGACGCCGTGTGGATCGGCGACTCCTTGCTCGCCAAGCCGAGAGCGGAGCCGCTCTCGGTGCTGGCGGGCGTGGCCGCGGCCACCGAGCGCATCGATCTCGGCACGGCGGTGCTGCTGGCCTCGATGCGCAGCGCCACGCAGCTCGCCCAGCAGGCGGCCACGGTGGATGCCCTGTCAAGCGGCAGGCTCATCCTGGGTGTCGGCGCAGGTCCGCCCGGGGCGGAGGTCAACGCCGATTTCGACCTGGTCGGCGCCGACTTCAGCCGGCGAGGCACCCGGATGATGGATGCGGTGCATCGGGCTCGTGAGCTCTGGCGCGCCGAAGGCACACCGACCCAACAGCGGCTGCAGCCGGTCTGCGCAACCGAGGGCGGGCCACGCCTGTGGCTGGGGGGCTCAGGCCCGCGCGGACTCGAACGCGCAGGCCGGCACTTCGACGGCTGGTTCCCCACGGCACCGGCCGCGGACACCTTCGGCGAACAGCTCGCCACCGTGCGCAGCCATGCGGCCGACGCAGGCCGCGATCCGGCATCGATCACCGCCGCGGCGTACCTGACGGTCAACATCGGCGAGCCGGAAACCGCCGCCGCGGAGGTGGCCGAGCATTCGAGGCTCTACTACGGGGTAGAGATCGAGGTGCTCCGGCGCATCATGGGCACCTGCTCGGGCACACCTGCCGAGGTTGCCGCCTGGCTGCAGAGCTACATCGACGCCGGCTGCGAGCACATCTGCATCCGCTTGGCATCGCCCGATGTCGACACACAGCTCGATCGCTTAGTCGAGCTGCTCCCGGAGCTCCGTCTGTAGGCGGATCGGGCCGTCCGACCGCTGCTCAATCGACGCCGAGGCCGGGAGTTACGCTCGCAGCCGTGAGCGAGGGGGGTGCGACGACGCCGGGACTGGTGTGCTCGCATCATCACCTCTACTCGGCGTTGGCCAGGGGCATGCCTGCGCCGCCACGCACGCCGGGAGGCTTTGCCGAGATCCTCGAACTGGTGTGGTGGCGCCTCGATCGTGCGCTCGACCTCGAGATGCTGGAGTGGTCGGCGAAGCTCGGTGCGCTGGAAGCGCTGGAATCGGGCTGCACTGCCATTGTCGATCATCACGAGTCGCCCAACGCCATTGAGGGCTCGCTCGACGTGATCGCGACGGCATGCGCCGAGGTCGGCGTGCGGGTGAGCTGTTGCTACGGCGTCACCGACCGTCACGGCGCTGGCGGCGCCAGGCGCGGCCTGGCAGAGAACGAGCGCTACTTGGCCGCTGGCGGCTTGGGGTACGTCGGCGTCCATGCGTCGTTCACCTGTACCGACGACACGCTGGCGGCGGCCGCAGACTTGGCTCGCCGGCACGAAGTCGGAGTGCACATTCACGTGGCCGAAGGACCTCCCGACGCAGATGCCGCAGAGCGGCTGGCCGGTCTCAGCGACGAACGCTGGCTGCTCATCCATGGCGTGCACCTGCCCACCGACCACGGCCTCGCGGGGACGATCGTGCACAACCCTCGCTCCAACATGAACAATGCAGTCGGCTACGCCAATCCCGGCCGGTTCGCCGAATCGAACCCCATCGCGCTCGGCACCGACGGCATCGGCTCAGACATGCTCGATGAGTTCCGGGTGGCCTACGCCCGGCTGCGCGAGCACGACGTGACCGCCTCGCCCGACCCGCCGTGGGAGTGGCTCGCAGAAGGCTGGGAGCTGATGCCTGATGCCCGCAGCGACACGGTGCGCTGGTCGTACCCCAGTGCCGATCCGTGGCACCTCGCCTACACCCCCGGCGTGCACCCCCTCGACATCACGGTCGACGGCGAGCAGGTACTGGTGGGCGGTGCCGCGACGCGTGTCGACCCTGCCGAGGTGCGGGCCAAGGCGGCTGAGCAGGCCCAGCGGCTGTTCGCTGCGCTCGACGAACTCGACTGAGACCGAACTCGACGGAATTACTGGATTGGGGAGGTCAGCAATGGGTGCTCTGGTCAACCGGAACCCGCTGTTCGACGGGCGCGACTGGCCGGCTGTGCCGCCTGAGGTCATGGCGTTTCATCGTCGGCTGCCTGCGTACGCGCCGACGCTGGTTGTCGATGCTCCCCGGCTGGCCGACAGCCTCGGCGTGGGGCGAGTGCTGGTGAAGGCCGAGACGCAGCGCATGGGCCTGCCCTCGTTCAAGATCCTGGGTGCGTCGTGGGCGTCATACCGCGCTGTCTGCGAGCACATCGGCGAGGAGCCCCCGCCGTGGGCCAACATCAACGAGCTGGCGGCCAGCCTGGCGCACCTGCGGCCGATGACGCTGGCGGCTGCCACCGACGGCAACCACGGGCGAGCGGTCGCATTCATGGCACGCCTGCTGGGCTTCGACGCGCACATCCTGGTGCCCGACGGCACCTCGGAGGCTCGCATCGCCGCGATCGAGGGCGAGAGCGCGACGGTGACCGTCGTGGATGGCACCTACGACGACGCCATCGAACAGAGCGCCGAGCTGGCAAGCGATCGCTGCCTCGTGGTGTCGGATACTTCGTGGCCCGGATACGAGACCATCCCCGCCAACGTCGCCGAGGGCTACACGACGATCTTCGCCGAGGTCGACGATGCACTCGCCGCCAACGGCATCGACCAACCAGATCTGGTCGCCGTCCCCGTGGGTGTCGGCGCTTTCATGGCTGCGGCGGTCACCCACTACCGCAGCGGGAAGCACCGGCCGGTGCTGGTGTCGGTGGAGCCCGACGACGCCAACTGCGTGCAGATGTCGACGATCAACGGGGAGATCACCGAGACTCCCGGCCCGCACCGGTCGATCATGGTCGGCCTCAACTGCGGCGTGCCCTCGCCGCTGGCGTGGCCGATGATGGCGAGCGGCGTCGACTGGTGCGTCTCGGTGGACAGCGACGCAGCCGGTGCGGCCATGGGTGACCTGGCCGATTCTCAAGTGGTCGCCGGCGAGACCGGCAGCGCCTCGCTGGCCGGCGTGCGAGCGCTCCTGGCCGATGAGCAGGGCTCAGCGGCGCTGGATGACCCTGCGAGCGCCACCGTGCTGATCATGGTCACCGAGGGTGCCACCGACCCAGCGAACTACGAACGCATCGTCGGCCGCCCCCACACCGAAGTAGGCCGGGTGCTCACCGCTGCACGGTGAGCACAATCGGGCACAGCTCGCCGCTGCACGGTGAGGACAGTCGGACACCGCTTGTCCGCAGTACGTTGAGCGCCAGCCAAGTGGCCTGAGACACGGGGGAGGCTCGTCATGCCGCTGGATCAAGCGAACTATCAGGCAATGCTCATCGACAAGCGCGACAACGGCGTCGCCGTGGTCACGCTGAATCGCCCAGAACGGCTCAACGCCGTCAACGGCCAGATGCACCACGAGATGGCCAGCTTCACCCGCGACGCCCAGACCGATGACGACGTGAAGGTCGTGGTGCTCGCCGGCTCAGGCCGTGCGTTCTGCGCCGGTGGCGACTTCAGCGACACCGGCGGGCCGGCAGTCAGCTTCGAAGAGGGGCGCCAGATCGTCGACCACCTGCTCGAGCTGCGCAAGCCGATCATCTCCGCAGTGCAGGGCTACGCCATGGGCCTCGGCGCCAACATCGCCCTGCTGTGCGATGTCGTCGTGGCAGGGCACAGCTCGGTGTTCGCCGACACGCACGTCAACATGGGCATCGGCGCGGGCGACGGCGGCCAGGTGATCTGGCCGCTGCTGATGGGCGTGAACCGGGCCAAGTGGCATCTCATGACCGGCGAGCGGGTGACCGGCCAGATGCTCTACGACATGGGGCTCGTCAACTTCCTGGTGGACGATGAGGCGATCCTCGACACCGCAGTCGAGAAAGCAGACCAGCTCGCGGCTGGCCCGCAGAAGGCCATCAGCGCCTCGAAAGTGCCGATCAACAACTGGATCCGGCAGATGTCGGCACAGATCCTGCCGCTGTCGCTCAGCCTGGAGGGCGAGACGTTCCACAGCAGTGATGCCCGGGAGGCCCAGCGGGCATTCGTGGAAAAGCGCCCGCCCAAGTTCGACTAGCCCGACGGGGCGCCGTTCAGATGATGAACGGCAGGTTCGGCAGCGGCGACGTGGAGTTCACCAGCTCCACCTTCTTGGCCGCCATTCGCAAGCCGTCGGCTGTGCGCCGCAAGCGGTGCGTCGCCCGGCCCGCCCAGAGGCGCAGGTGCCCGGTTGCCTGAACGGCGTGCTCGTAGAGCACGAAGTTGCTGCCAACCTCGAATTCATCGCCTTCCGCGCTCAGGATCTCGATGTTCGACACCACTCGGCGCATCGATGACGGCGGGTCCTGTGCGTGATGAACGCCGGTGGCGAGCTGCCGGATACGGGTGCCCAGGCGGGCCCGGTTGTCGTTGATGTAGCTGACCCGGGTGCCGGGCTCGTAGTCACCCGGGCCGAACGGCACCCAGTAGTGCATGTCGTCGGTGACCAGCGCTTCCCACTCGTCGTAGCGGGATTCGTCCGCGAGCCGAGCTTCGAGATACACGAACGCCTCGATGTCGCGACGCGTTGGTTCGTCGACTACGGCCATTGCAGTGGCTCAGGTGCCGTTGTGCCGGCCGCCCGCTGCGCCGGCCATGACCTCGCGGTAGTGGTGCCAGAAGCCGCGATTGGTGGTTTCGTCGGTGATGTCGCTCCAGCGCTGGCCGTCTTCGATGTGCTCTCGTTCGAGGCCCCGGCTGAGGTCCACCCAGCCGTCCTCGCCGGCAGCGGCGCCCTCGAAGGCCCGGTGCATGCGTTCGGCGATCACGGCATCGTCGGTGAGGAAGAACGATGCAGGGCCCATCGCCGCTTCGGACTGCAGCACGAGCCGTCGGTTGACACTCTCGTCGGTGCCCTCGACCAGCAGGGGAGTGTGACGGTGCACCGTGACGCCCGGCGAGACCGGTTCGATCCGGGCGATATTCATCTCGGCCAGGAACAGGTTCGGGAACACCAGCGCGTGCGGCGGGCCGTCCCACATGATCGTCTTGGCTTTCTCGGGGCCATAGGACCCTTCGAGAGCATCGCAGTAGTCGGCGACCTTCTCGCGTGTGGTGCCGAGCCACGCCAGTTCCGCGGTGTAGCTGCGGCGGAAGTCGAGTTCGAGATGACCGCCGTCGTAGGCGCGTGTGGCCGACTCTGAGGCCTCCTCGCCGGTCATCACGATCTCGTCGTAGTAGGTGTCGGGAACGGCCCGGGCCATCGAGGCGTGGGTGAAGTTGAGGTGGTAGCCGTCGTGGTCGCTTTCGGGCCACATCTTCCAGTTCGAGTCGATCCGCTGACCGATCCAGCCGGCCGAGAGGCGGACCCTGCCGGTGGGCGACATATTCGAGGTTCGATCGATGAGATCAGTGCCGCCTGCGCCGAGATGATCGCTGAGCGAGCCGGCGGTGCCGCTGCGGTTGGCGAATACGAACCCGCGGTAGTCGTCGACCTGGCCGGGCCGGTCGAGCCCCAGATCGGCGGTGTCCTTGTGGAAGCCCTTGGGGCCCGGAACGCCGAGCAGCGTGCCGTCGAGGTCGTAGGTCCAGCCGTGGTAAGCGCAGCGGAAATTGCGGTTGTTGCCGTCGTTTTGCGGGCAGAGCGTGGTGCCGCGGTGCGCGCAGCGATTTGCCACGACGCTGATCGCACCGTCACGGTTGCGCACCATGAGCACCGGCTCGGTGCCGAGGCGCCGGGACACCCAGTCGCCGACCTCGGGCACCTCGGACTCGTGGCCGACGAAGACCCAGCCGTCGGTGAAGATGCGCTGCATCTCGTCGGCGAACACCGTGGGATCGGTGTAGAGGCTGCCGTGGATGCGGTCGTCCTGCACGAGGTATCGGTAATCGTTCGATGCCGTTGAGTTCTGCACGGTCAGTGCCATCGATGTCCCCCTCGGTGTCTTCGAACGCTAGGCGTTCACGCCCGGTTGCCGCTGATACCAGCTAGATCCCGTAGGTCCGGTAACCGTCACGCCGCCACAGGATGGGGAAGTGGTTCTCGTCCATCTCGTCGTCGGCGAGCCGGGCATAGCGGGAGTAGATCGGGCCGTTGCCCTCGCCGAAGCCAGCCCGGTCGAACCGGGCCTCGCTGGAGGCGCAGTGCAGCACGAGCGCACGCCGATGCCGATCAGACTCGTTCGGCCCCGACCCGTGCCAAGTCCAGCCGTGATGGAACGATCCGCCCCCGGCGGGCACCTCTACCGGCGCAATGTCGAGTTCTGCGCTCGCGGTGTCGGCTGCAGCCGTGACGGTGGCCCGGTAGTCCTCCGGCGCATGGAACTCGCCCATCTGGTCTCCGCCGGTCGGCCACCGGTGCGATCCCCGTGCGATCTCCATCGTGCCGCCACCGGCCACCGTGTCGTCGAGCGCGATCCAGCACGAGAACATCTCGGTCGGCGTGTACCAAGCCAGGTAGGCGTTGTCACGGTGGAAACCGACAGAACGTGCGCCAGGGGGCTTCCACAGCAGGTTGTCCTGGATGATGCGGGCGCCAGTCCAACCAGCCAGCGTGGCGACGGCCTCGCCCAGGCGGGTGTCGAGCACCGTCGAGGCGATCAGCCGGTCAGCCTTCCAACCGTTGCAGATCTGCCTGGTGAGCGTCGGATCGTCGCGGCCCGAGAGCCAGTTGACCTCATCTGGGGAGATGCCGGTCTCGAAGTCGCCGCAGAACAGCCGCTCGAACCGCTCCCTGAGCGGCTCGATCAGCTCGGGGTCGATCAACGAGTCAACCGCGACGAAGCCATCAGCCTCGAACGACGCCACGTCCCCGGCCGTGAGCATCTTCCCAAGCTAGTTCCGGTACGTCGCCGTACTCTCGAAGGGCGCATCACGAAGAGATCGGAGTGACATGACGGCTGAGCCGGCATTTGCACCGGGCACGCCCGGCTACCAGGCGATCGTGGACCATGCGCTGATGACGACCCGAGGCGTGCGCCAGCGTCTCGACTTCGATCGGGAGGTCGATGACCAGATCATCCTCGACTGCATCGACGTTGCCGAACAGGCACCGACCGGAGGCAACAACGGCAGCCGCCGGTGGATGATCATCAGGGATCAGCAGACCAAGGATCGGATGGCCGAGCTGTACCTGTCGGCCGGTGTCGATTGGGTCATCGAGACAGCGAAGCGGCTGGAAGGCAGCGGCCACCAGAACGAACGGCTGATGGCGGGCGCCCGTCATCTCGGCGAGAACATTGCTAGGACGCCGGCGCTCGTCATCCCCACGATTCTCGGCCGCCACGACGGCAGCGGACGGCCGGGGCTGTTCGATTCAGTGATCCAGTCGGCCTGGAGCTTCATGGTCGCGCTGCGGAGCAGGGGCCTGGGGACCGTGTGGACCACGATGTACCTCAACGAGGCGCCCGCGGTCGCCGAGCTGCTGGAACTGCCAGACCACGTGACGCAGATCTGCCTGTTCCCAGTGGCCTACACGATCGGCACCGAATTCAAGCCGACATCGCGGCGCTATCCGGCTGCCGACATCGCCTACTTCGACCGTTACGGCCGGACCAGGACGTCGAGCGGACCGGGCGTTGTCGATGAGATCGATCTCAAGGCCAAGCCTGACGCGGTGCGTGCCGCCATCGAATCGCTCGACTCGCCTTCGGAGCGCTGGCGCTTCGATCTCGAACAGGTGCCCGGAGGCAGTCGATTGCGGCTGCACGCCCCGGTGGTTCCCGGCGACGACCCTTCGGCGACGCTGGCCGACGTGCGACAAACACTGGACGCGCTGGCTCAGCAGCTCAAGCGCTAGCCACAAGGAAAATCCTGTATAAGTAAAATTCAGTCTCTTTTATGTATTTCTATGATCTAACTTGCCGTCGATGGCTCAGGGTGTTCACCCGAAGAAGGAGATTCGACGGGCGATAGATGTCCTCAAGGCGGCCGGGTGGACCGTCGTGCTCTCGAAGGGGCGCAGCAGGGTCAAGTCCCGTGAGGTGGTGTAACGGATGGTCGCGGTGATCGTCGGGTCTGCCTCTGGCTGGTTGTTCTATCGGGCTTGGTCGAGTTTGGTGCCGGTTGCCTCCTGGGGGTCGGTGTGGTGGGGGTCTGGGGCGTCG
>JAJEFK010000014.1 GCA_022820505.1 Acidimicrobiia bacterium
CACCTCGCGAGATCCTCGACGACGGGACACGACACGCCCGACGCCGGCGGTCTCGTGGTTGACATCGGCGGCACCACCACCGACATTGCGGCGATTCGCGACGGCGCCGTCGTAGCTGCTGACGGCAGCGACGACGGCGACACCGCCGCCGTGGGCGGTCACGCCACGATGGTCACTGCACTGCCCACCGTAACGGTAGGTCTCGGCGGCGACAGCGAGATCCGGATCCCGGCTGACGGGAGTCGCGGCGAGCTGGCTGTCGGACCACGCAGGGTGGTGCCGCTGTGCGTCGCTGCCCAGCGACATCCCGACGTGGTGCTGCCGATGCTGCAGCGCCAGCTCGAAGCTGAGCGGCCGCTTGCAGAGTTCGGGCAGGTACTGCTGCGGGCAGCAGCCGGGGCATCGGCCGAGCACGACAGCGGCGGCACAGGCCAGAACGGCCTCGACAGCGAGATCATGCGACTGGTCGACGGTGCCGACGGTGCGCTTCCGCTGGAGGACCTCAAGCGGTCGGCTCGGTGGCGCAGCGCCCTTGAGCGACTCGAACGCGGCGGCCGCGTGCGACGAGCCGCACTGACACCCACCGACGCCTGCGTGGTGCTCGGCTTGTTCGACGCCGAAGCAACAGTGAATGCCGCGGCTGCCCGGGCCGGTGCCGGACTGTTCAGCCGCCAGCGCGATCGCTATGGCGTCGACGTCGGCAGCGACGCCGCAGATCTCAGCCGCCAAGTCATGAACATCGTGCTGCGCAGCGCCACCGAAGCACTGCTCAGCGTCGCGCTCGGCGCGGACGGAATAGCCCCAGGGGAGACCAGACGGCAGCTCGCGCAGACCGCCCTCCACCGTCGGCATCGGGAACTGGAACGAACCGTCGCCGATGAGCCCGGCGACACCCACGGCGAGCGCCGAGCCAATCCGCTGTGGGGTTTGCTCGAATCCAGCCGGTCAGCAAGCGTGCCGATCGCGGAGGATGCCGCCGCCACTGCGACCGATCGCGCCCCACTCGCTCGAGTCGACGCCGGCGTGGGGGTTCCCATCATTGCCATCGGCGCACCGGCCCCCACCTACGCCCCGCTCGTCGCGGCGCTGCTCGGCACCGAGGCCATCGTTCCAGCCCATGCCGAGGTGGCGAACGCTGTCGGCGCAGCGGTCGCCCGGGTGAGAATCACCAAGCAGGTCACGGTGACCGCGCCGCGCCGTGGCAGCTACCGGGCCCATTGGGGCCACGACCCGCCGGTCTGGCACAGCCTCGACGAAGCCCGCGAGTGGGCAACCGCTCAAGCGTCTGCGGCCGCCCGAGCGGAGGCCGACGCCGCGGGTGCCGGCGACGCCGACATAGCGGTCGACTGGACGACGCGCACTGCGCCGAGCAACGGCCGCGAACTCTTCGTGGAAGCCACGCTGCAGGTCACCGCCACCGGACGCCCGCTACAGCAGTAACCAGGGCTCAGCCGCTCACTGGGGCGGAGCAGCGGCGTGCACCAGACGTCCTTCGGTCCGGCAGGCAGTCTCCACAGACCCCAGCCAGTCCAGGTCGGGCACCGGTCGTGCTGTCACCGGATCATCGGCGAACGCCGCTTCCAGCGCTGCAGCAATCCCGAGCAGCCGCCGGTCGCTGTAGCTCGGGCCGACGATCTGCAGGCCGAACGGCGTGCCCTGACCGTCGAGGCCGCACGGCAGCGCCGTGGTGGGGTGGCCCACGACCGTGAGGGCAGCCGACAACCCCAGCCACGCCATGTAGTTGCGCACCGGCCGGCCGTCGATCTCGGCGGGATACAGCTGGTGCCAGTCGAACGGCGGCACGCTGACTCCCGGGCAGATCAGCACGTCGACAGTGTCGAACAGCGCATCGGTGGCCCGGTACAGCTCCACCTGGCGCCGACGGGCCTTGGCGATGTCGAGCACCGTGGTCTTCAGCGCTTCGTCGTAGGTGGCGCGGATGTTCGGGTTGAAGCCGCCGTCAGGCCCCGCAGCGTCGGGGTCGAACTTGTGGATGCTGCGGTGGTAGTTGGTGGCGAAGATGTCCGACCGGAGCTGCCAGTCGACATCTAGCGCATCGCTGAGATCGATGCCGGCCTCGTCGACTGAGCCCACGATCCCGACCAGCCGTTCGACGCGGTCAGCAAAGACAGTCCGCACGGATTCCGAAACCAGCAGCCCGCCGAGGTCGGCGCTCACGCCTACCCGCAGCGATGCCGCATCTTCCGCCGGCAGATCGGCGAATGCAGCGGCATCAAGTGGGAAGGCCATGGGGTCGCGCCGGGCATCGCGATCGCGGCCCGCGATCACCGACAGCAGCATCGCCGCGTCGGCGACGGTGCGGGCCATCGGTCCCGACACGCTGTAGTTGGTGCGACCGATGGTGCGCTCGTCGTGAGCCACGGTGCCAGGCGTGGAACGGTGCGCGACCACACCGCAGTACGAGGCCGGGATGCGCAGGCTGCCGCCATGGTCCGACCCCGTGGCCAGCGGTGCCATGCCGCACGCCAGCGCAACCGCCGAGCCGCCAGAGCTGCCGCCGCAGGTCAGCGAAGGGTTGAAAGGGTTGCCGGTGGCGCCGAACAGCCGGTTGACCGTGTTGGCGCCGATGCTCAGCTCGGGTGTGTTCGTCTTGCCGATGATGACCGCCCCGGCCGTCCTGACACGCGCCACGATGCCGTCGTCGGCCTCGGGCACGTTGCTTGCGAACGGCACGGCGCCGTAGGTGGTGGTCAGCCCGGCCGTGGCCTGGATGTCCTTGATCGCCACCGGCAGGCCCGCCAGCGGGCCGAGAGGCTCGCCCCGGGCGCGGGCATCATCAATCGCCTGCGCCGTCGACTTCGCAGCGTCGTCGTCGCGAACGACGAGCGCGTTCACGGCACCATCAGTCGCATCGGCCCGCTGCAGGCATGACTCCAGCAGCTCGCGCGCTGAGATCTCGCCAGCTTTCAGCAGCGCTCGCGCATGCGTCGCATCGAGATCACAGGGCTCACTCATGCTGTGGAGCGTGCCACAGCCGGCCGCTACCGGCCGCGTTCAGGTGCCTCAGTGCACGGATTCGCGCAGTGCTTCCTGCTCTCCCTCGCGGTCCATTCGGGCCCGGGCTCAGCGTCCGCGTCATCGGTAGTCTCTGCGGCGATGAGTAGCACCGACGGGGTCAGTTCGAACGGCAACGTGTCGAAGGTCCATGACGTCGTCGTCGTGGGCGCCGGGTTCGCCGGCATGTACTCGCTCCACAAGCTGCGCGGGCTCGGATTCGACGTGGCCGTCGTTGAGCGAGCCGACGGCGTGGGCGGCACCTGGTACTGGAACCGCTACCCGGGCGCCCGGTGTGATGTCGAGTCGATGCAGTACTCCTACTCGTTCGACCCCGAACTCGAACAAGAGTGGGAATGGTCCGAGCGCTACTCCGGCCAGCCCGAGATCCTGCGCTACGCCAACCACGTCGCCGACCGCTACGACCTGCGGCGCGACATCCATTTCGAGACCACCGTCGAGCGCGTCGACTGGGACGACGATGCCAGCCATTGGCATCTGCAGACTGACCGGGGGCCCTACCGAGCGCGCTACGTGGTGATGGCCACCGGTTGCCTCTCAACCGCGAACGTCCCCCAGTTCGACGGTGCTTCGACGTTCGAGGGGCCGACGTACCACACCGGCCGGTGGCCGCACGAAGGCGTCGACTTCAGCGGCATGTCGGTGGGGGTGATCGGCACGGGCTCGTCTGCCATCCAGGCCATTCCCGTCATCGCCGCCGAGTGCCGGGAGCTGACGATCTTCCAGCGCACCCCGAACTACTCGGTTCCTGCCCGCAACGAGCCGCTCGACCCGGCTGAGCAGGCTCGCTGGAAGGACAACTACCGCGAGCTGCGGGCCAAGATGTCAGAACAGAACGCGGCGATGGTGCAGCGCCTTCCCGACAGCGACGACCTCGCCAAAGAAGCCAGCGACGAATCGTTCAACGAGCGGATGGAAGAGCGGTGGGGCGTGGGCGGCTTCACCTTCTACCGGGCATACGGAGACGTTGCCCTCGACGCAGAATCCAACAGCCGAGTTGCGGAATTCGTCCGCGGCAAGATCGCCGAGATCGTCGACGATCCTGAAACCGCCGCAAAACTCACCCCGCACAACACCATCGCCTGCAAGCGCCCGTGTCTCGACACGAACTACTACGAGACGTTCAACCAGCCGCACGTCCACCTTGTGGATGTGTCCGAGACGGTGATCGATCGCATCACTGCGGCCGGTGTCGTGGTGGACGGGCAGGAATATCCCGTCGACGCACTGGTCTATGCCACCGGCTTCGATGCGATGACCGGAACGCTGCTGCGCATGAACATCACCGGGCGTGGCGGCGTGCGGCTGGCCGATCACTGGGACGCCGGCCCGCGTACCTACCTCGGCTTGGGTGTGGCGGGCTTCCCGAACATGTTCACCGTGTCTGGGCCCGGCAGCCCGTCGGTGCTGACCAACATGATCCCGTCCATCGAGCAGCACGTCGACTGGATCTCGCGCTGCCTGGTCGAGCTGCGCGAGCGCGGCACCGCCACCATCGAGCCCGAAGCCGAGGCCGAGGCCTACTGGGTCGACTACGTCAACGCCGTGGCTGACCTGACGCTGTATCCCACGTGCAACTCGTGGTACCTCGGGGCCAACATCCCCGGCAAGACCCGGGTGTTCATGCCGCTGCCGGGCTTCCCGCCCTATGTCGAGGTGTGCGAGGACGTGGCATCCGACAACTACCGCGGCTTCGCCCTGGCTTAATCACGCAAACTCCTGCGGAGGCCTGCCGATGAGATTCACGCCCACCGAACTGACCGGTCCTGAGCTTGACCTCCAGGCCGAGGTGCGCGAGTTCCTGGCCAGCGAGCTGCCGCCCGGCACCCACGAGCCTTGCCTGGGCATGGCTGCCGACCACGACCGGCAATTCTCGGCCAAGATGGCCGCCCGTGGCTGGGTGGGCATGGCGCTGCCGTCACGTTGGGGCGGCTCGGACCGGACCGCCGTGCAGCGCTTCATCGTGGTGGAGGAGATGCTGCGCTGGGGTGCACCGGTAGGGCACCACTGGGTTGCCGACCGCCAGACCGGCAACGTGATCCTCAAGTTCGGTACCGACGAGCAGCGCGAGCGGTTCCTGCCGCCGATCTGCCGGGGCGAGCTGGGCTTCTCGATCGGCATGAGCGAGCCCGACAGCGGCTCAGACCTGGCCTCGGTGTCGACCCGAGCCGAGCGGGCCGACGACGGGTGGGTCGTGAACGGCACCAAGATCTGGACGTCGAACGCGCACATGAACGACTGGTTCATCTGTCTGCTGCGCACAGCGCCGATGGAAGACGGCAACAAGCACGCGGGCCTGTCGCAGTTCCTGATCGACCTGCGCTCGCCGGGTCTCGAGATCAGCCCGATCCCGTTCCTGGACGGCAGCCATCACTTCAACGAGGTGACGTTCCACGACGTCTTCGTGCCCGACATCAACGTGGTGGGCCAGCCGGGGATGGGCTGGCACCAGAACACCACCGAGATGGCCTACGAACGGGGCGGTCCCGACCGCTGGCTGTCGCCGTTCTCGACGGTGGAGCAGCTGCTGCGCGAGGCCTCCGGCACGCCGATGGAGGACGCTGTCTCGGATCTGTTCGGCGAGCTGGCCGCTCGCTGGTGGGGCATCCGGAACCTGTCGCTGTCGGTGGCACGGCTGATCGACGAGGGCGAGGCGCCGTCGGTGGAGTCGGCGCTGGTGAAGGAGATGGGGACTCGCTACGAGCAGGAAGTCGTCGAGAAGCTGGTGCAGCTGATCGACGAGGAATACTCGCCCGAGTCCGAATCGCTGTTCGAGCGGTTGCTGGCGCAGTGCGTAGTGACGTTCCCAGGCAACACGATCCGGGGCGGCACCATCGAGATCCTGCGCTCGGTCGCCTCGAAGGGTCTGCAGGGGTTGCCGGCATGACGGCAGCCCCATCGAATCACATTGCCCGCATAACCGTCAGGACTGCGCCCGAGCCCGTCGTGGTCGACGAGTTGATCACTGAGACGGCCGACCGGCTGTTCGGCGAGCTGTGCACGCACGAAGCGGTGCAGGCTGCCGAGGACATCGGCGGCGCACCAGAGATCTGGCAGGCGTTCTGCGAGACCGGCTTCGACTTGATCGCAGTACCCGAGAACGCTGGCGGATCGGGCGGCACGCTGGCTGAGGCCATCGAGGTGCTGCGCCTGGTCGGCTACCACTCAGCACCGATCCCGGCTGCCGAGAACGGCATCCTCGGCGGCTGGCTGCTGGCCGAGGCCGGCCTCGAGCGCCCCGACGGTCTGGTCACGGTCATCCCGCCCCGCGCAACCGAAGGCGGCTGGTCGGGTGGCGGTACGTGCTCGGTGAGCCTCAACGGCGACGGCACCGCCGTGCTGAGCGGCGAAGCCCACCGGGTGCCGTGGGCGCGCAGCGCAGAGGCGATCGTGTGCGTCTGCGAGTGCAACGGCACGTCGATGGTCGTATCTGTTCCAGCATCGGAGTGCACGATCACGCCGCTGCCGAACATGGCGGGCGAGCCCCGCGACACCGTCAATTTCGATGGAGCGACGGGTCAAGCGGCACCTGCGCCCACTGGCGTCGAGGCCGGCGCGCTGGCGCAGCGCGGCGCGCTGTCGCGTGTGGCGCTGATGGCCGGCGCAATCGAGAAGATGTGCCAGCTCACGGTCAGCTACACCAACGAACGGGTCCAATTCGGCCGCCCGGTGGCGCGCTTCCAAGCGGTCCAGCAGCACCTGGTCTGGGCAGCGCAGGATGCAGCGCTCGTGCGCATGGCTGCCGAGGTCGCCGCCCGCGAAGCCACCCGGGGCGATGCGCCGTTCGAGATCGCCGCGGCCAAGCTCGTCGCCAACCAGGCGGCCGCTCGGGCCACCAAGGCCTGCCACCAGGCGCACGGCGCCATGGGCATGACCCAGGAGTACCCGCTGCACCACTTCAGCCGACGGCTGTGGAGCTGGCGCAAGGAATACGGCTCCGACGCCCACTGGTCGGCCGTGCTCGGCGAGATGGCCACCGGCGTCGGTGCCGACGGCCTCTACCCCCTCATCACCAGCGGCACCGCCGCCTTGGGCTGAGCGAAGCGCTGTGGGGGCGGCGCATCTACGCTCGCCGCATGGATGAGAGCACCTTTGACGAATTCGGCCGGTACGGGGACGTCTCGGTCAAGCTGAGCGATGACCACGTGGCGGTCGTGGAGATTCACCGGCCACCGAACAACTTCTTCGATCTGGAGCTCATCGACGGGCTCGTTGCCGCGTTCGGCGACCTCGACGAAGAGGACGGCTGCCGCGCCAGCGTGCTGTGCTCGGAGGGCAAGAACTTCTGCGCCGGTGCACAGTTCGGCTCCGACGGGCGACGGGGCGGCGAGATCACCGCCACCAACGCCGACGGCAGCCCCCGCCACCTCTACGACGCAGCCTTCGACCTGTTCTCCAAGCGCAAGCCGGTGGTCGGCGCCATCCAGGGGGCGGCGGTCGGCGGCGGCTTGGGCGTGGCCTGCTTCCCGGACTTCCGCATCGCTGCCCCCGAGGCCCGCTTCACGGCCAACTTCGCCCGGCTCGGCTTCCACCACGGCTTCGGGCTGACCGTGACGCTCCCCCGGCTCGTCGGCAACCAGCAGGCTTTGGATTTGCTCTACACCGGCCGCCGCGTCAAGGGCGACGAAGCCGTCGAGATGGGGCTGGCCGACAAGCTGGTGCCGCTCGACGACCTGCGCGCGGCTGCCTATGACTTCGCCTGCGAGATCGCCGGCTCGGCGCCGCTGGCCGTCGAGTCGATCCGCTACACCATGCGCGGCCACTTGGCCGATGCCATCAAGGTGGCCACCGACAACGAGAAGGCCGAGCAGGATCGCCTGCGCACCACCAACGACTGGCGCGAGGGCGTCAACGCCATGAACGAGCGCCGGACGCCGAACTTCACCCGCAGCTGATGCCCGGTCGCACCGGAACGCCCGACGTCGCCCGCGACTGATGTCCGATCTCGCATCAAAACCTGCCGCGCTCACTGCCGACAACATCCGCGCGGCTCTCGACGGGCTGCTCGAACGTCGCACTGACCAGACGCGCCTGACGTCGATGGGGGCGGGAAGCGACGACCTCGACGACGGTCGGGCCTACCTGGCGGCGACCGTGGACGGCGGCTGGCACGTGCCGACCTGGCCCTCCGCCCACGGCGGTCGCGATGCCTCGGTGGCGGAGAACCAGCTCATCGGCTCGGTGCTGCGTGAGTACGTGGTGCCCGATCTCTACCCGTTCGCGATCGGTCTCGGCATGGTGGGCCCTGCCCTGCTAGCGCACGGCACCGCTGAACAGCAGAGCCGCTGGCTGCGGCCGATCGCGTCTGGCGCCGAGATCTGGTGCCAAATGTTCTCCGAGCCCGAGGCCGGCTCGGATCTCGCCAACGTGGCCCTGAGCGCTGCGCAGGATGGCGAGGTGTGGCGACTCGGCGGCCAGAAGACCTGGACCAGTCGGGCGATGTGGTCGAAGTGGGCCATCTGCCTAGCTCGCACCGACCCGGAGCAGCCCAAGCACAAGGGCCTCACGATGTTCGTGATCGCCATGGACGCACCCGGCGTCGACGTGCGACCGCTGCGGCAGATGAACAACGACGCCCACTTCAGCGAGGTGTTCGTGGACGGCGCGGTCGTTCCCGACGCATGGCGGGTCGGCGATGTGGGCGAGGGTTGGCGGGTTGCGATGACGATCCTCTCCCACGAGCGGGCAGGCGCCGGCAGCCGCGGCGGTGGCGACGGTGCGAAGCGTGGCTCCCGCATTCCTACGTGGATCGCCGATCTGGCCGCGCTCGGTGCGCTCGACGACCAAGTGCGGCGCGACGAGGCCATGTCGATCTACGCCGCCGACATGGCGTCGCGCTGGACGACGCAGCGGGCGGCCGACGAGGCCCGGTCCGGCGGCAGTCCGGGACCGGCCGGCAGCGGTGCAAAGCTGAGGACGGTGTCGTCGTACAAGCGACGCGCGTACCTGGCGAATCGCGCCGCGGGAGCCGCAGGCATGCTCGAAGACGGTCACGGCTACATCGAGACGGTGACGGCGCCGTCGATGTCGATACGGGGCGGCACCGACGAGATCCAGCGCAACATCCTGGGCGAGCGGGTGCTCGGCCTGCCTGGCGAACCCCGCCTCGACCGCGACGTGCCTTGGCGCGATTCCCGAAAGGGAATGCTGTGAGCCAGTGCTAATCCCGAAGGGGCTTGCTATGAGACAGCGGCAGTCGCGAAAAGGACTTCTGTGACCAGCGGCATCTCGGCGCCGACCACGTACGGCGAGGTCATGTTCCTCGAGCAGCACGGCCCCGACACCTATGTCGGCGTCAGCCCTGAGTACATGTGGGGCCGGATCTACGGCGGGCAGGTCATCGCGCAAGGCTTGTGGGCGGCGTTCCAGACCGTCGATGAAGCGTTCGTGCCGCACTCGGTGCACGCCTACTTCATCCGCGGCGGCACTCTCGACGAGCCAGTCCGCTACGAGGTCGACCGGTTGCGCAACGGCCGCTCGTTCTGCACCCGGGCGGTCGTGGCCCGCCAGAGCGGTGGCGCCATCTTGAACCTGTCGTGCTCGTTCCATGTGGCCGAGCAGGACGCTGAAGTGCAGACCGCACGCATCCCGCTCGCTCCCGATCCGCAGGACTGCCGCAACATCGACGAAGAGCGTTGGCCGTGGATCATGGAGCGCCGTCCGCTGCCGAGCCATCCGGGGGCCGGCCAGTCGATGGGCTGGGTGCGCATTGTCGATCCAATCGACGACGATCCCCGGCTGCACATCTGCGGGCTGGCGTTCACCTCCGATGCCATCCAGTTCAACGCCGCCCGCTCGCTGCACCCGCTGCAGGTGAACCGCGAGCAGTACCAGGAGACGTTCATGGGCGCGTCACTGGATCACGCGATGTGGTTCCACCGCCCGATGCGCGCCGATGAGTGGCACCTGTACCAGTTCGACTGCCACGGTCTCACGAGCGCACGCGGCATGACGGTCGGCAACCTGTTCGCTCCCGACGGCAGCCACGTCGCGACGATCGCCCAAGAAGTGCTGCTGCGGGAGCGCCGACCTCAGAAGTAGGGCCCGTCGGCGCCGTTAGGCGCAGCAGGCGTCGTCAGCGTGACTCTCGCGCTCCACGCCGTCGCCACGTCGTGACAGCACCACGTTGTTCATCACTTCGACGTCGCCCTGCTTCACGTACCACTCCCAGTCGATGCCGTGCGGATCGGTGGCCCAGGTCTCGACCTTCTCGGCGTAGCAGCACATGGTCTCGTCGATGGTGGAGGTGGTGAGACCGGCCTCGACCATGCGGGCGTGAGCCTGCTCCACCTCGCTGGCTGATTCGGTCTCGACCCCGAGATGGTTGATGGTGCCCCCGTTGCCGGGATTCTCGAACAGCACCAGCTTCAGCGGCGGCTCGTCGATAGCGAAGTTGGCGTACCCGTCGCGCCGCTTGGCCGGTTCGGCGCCGAAGAGCCGCGAGTAGTAGTCGACTGCCTCGTCGATGTCGTCCACATTGAGTGCCAGCTGCAACCTCATGGGTTCACACTACGGCGAGCACCCTGTGCCGCAAAGGACGATCCCGGACATCTGACTGGCCGACCGCCAGCGATCTAAGGTGCCCCGCTGTGACTCCGCCACAACCGCTCAACCCCGGCCAGCTCGCGGCTGCAGACGCCCTGACCGCCTACTTCGCCGACGGAGGCGAGGCGCCGGTCGAGGCGTTCGCCGACCTGGGATTCGAGGACGGGCTTGCCATCCAGTGCGAGATGCAGCGACGAGCCGTCGCGAGCGGCGCGCTGCACGCCGGCTGGAAGGTCGGGCTCACCTCGGACCGGGCCCGCACGACCGTGGGCATCGACGACCGGCCATTCGGGCACGTCAACCGGGTGCTCACGTCGCCGGCCGATCTGCCGTCGGCAGAGATCCGCAAGGTGAGCATCGAGCCTGAGATGTGCTTCGTGATCGGTGAACGCATTGCCGGCGATGATGTCGAGCCAGCCTCGGTGCCCGCCCGGATCGCGCAGGTCTGCGCCGGCTACGAGGTCAACGAGGCACGGGTGGCCGTGGCCGGGAACCTCGCCATGCTCCTCGCCGACAACCTGACGAACTGGGCCATCGTGCGGGGCTCGGGCGTGGCCGCACCGTCGGCGGAAGAGCTCGACCGCTGCGTGGTGACGGTGTTGTGCGATGGCGCCGAACGCTTCAGCTGTACCGCCGCCGACGAGGTCGACAATCCCTACCTGTCGATCGCCCGGCTCGCGGCCACGCTGCACCGGCATGGCATGGCGCTCGAGCCGGGCCAGAGCGTGATCACCGGCGCGTATGCCCGCTTCCGGGCCGAACCCGGCCAACGCTGGGTGACCAGCTACAGCGGCATCGGCGACGTGGAGGCAACGATCACATGAGCGCTCAGATTCCCGGCCCGACCGTCCTCGACGTGCCCGACGGGCCGCTCAACGTGCTGGTCACCAAGACCCTCACGCTGCCCGATGTCAGCCCCGCCGACGAGACGGCAATCCGCGACGCGGCAGGGCCCGGCGCCGTCGTGAACATCGTGGACCGTGTGCGAGACGGCGTTCCGCTGGCCGGCGACGCGCAGGTGATCCTCGGCATCGTGCCCGAATGGCTGTTCGACGCAGCCCCGAGCCTGCGCTGGATCCATGCGACGGCATCGGGCGTCGACATGTTCATGTACCCCAAGTTCCTTGCCAGCGATGTGGTGCTCACCGGCGAGAAGGGACTGGTCGGCAGCCATCTGGCCGACCACGCATTCGGCCTGCTGCTGGCGCTGGTCAGGCGCATCGCAACCGCCGTGAAGCTCGGCCCCGAAGGATGGGACAACGACCTGCGGGAGCAGATGCGCTACAGCGAGCTGGAGCTCGAGGGCCTCACCATGGGCATCCTGGGCTTCGGCGGCACGGGCCGGCATATTGCCCGCCGGGCAGCCGCGTTCGGCATGGGGGTGCAGGCCATGGACCTGTACCCGGTGCCGCCCGGCGAGGGCGTCGAGACAGTCGGCGGGCCGGAGTCGCTGCGCGACATCGTGGCCACCAGCGACGTGCTGGCAGTAGGGCTGCCGCTCACCTCTGACACCCGGTCGATGTTCGACGACGAGATGTTCGCCCTGATGCCCGACGGCGCCATCCTGCTCAACGTGACCCGCGGCGAGATCATCGACGGTCCATCGCTCGAGCGGGCGCTGGCCGAAGGCCGGATCGGCGGCGCTGCCCTCGACGTGGCTCCGGTCGAACCGCTGCCCGCCGACAGCCCGCTGTGGGAGTTCGACAACTGCGTCATGACGCCCCACACAGCGGGGGCGAGCCAGCACCGCGCACGGCGCAACCTGGAGCGCTTCTGCCGCAACCTCGTCGCCCTGCGCGAGGGCCGCCCGCTCGAAGGCGTCGTGGACAAGCAGACCGGATTCTGAGCTTTCAGCTCGGCCGCTGAATCCGACACTGATCTGTCACAGAAAATCCGACTGGACAGGTCGGGTTTTGCCGGTACAGTGCGGCGCGCTCGGCAATCCCGCCGAGTCAGGCACAGCCCGCCTTATGGGGCGTAAGAAATGGAGCTCAACATGAGCGAAACACCCACAGACCCACTCGCCGAGCTGGGATTCGAAACACGAATGATCCACGCGGGCCAAGCGCCAGACAGCGCCACCAACGCCCGCGCGGTGCCGATTTACCAGACCACGTCGTTCACCTTCGACAGCTCCGAGCATGCTCAGAACCTGTTCGGGCTGGCGGAGATCGGCAACATCTACACCCGGATCATGAACCCGACCCAGCACGTTCTCGAAGAGCGCATCAGCGCGCTCGAGGGCGGCGTGCGCACAGCGGTCGGGCTGCCGGGAGCGCTGGCGGTGGCCTCGGGCCAAGCGGCCGAGACCCTGACGGTGCTCAACCTGGCGGAGGCAGGCGACCACATCGTTGCGAGCCCGTCGCTGTACGGCGGCACGTACAACCTGTTCCACTACACGCTGCCGAAGATGGGCATCGAGGTCACCTTCGTGGAAGACCCCGACGACATCGACTCGTGGCGTGGCGCGGTGCGTGACAACACCAGGGCCTTCTACGGCGAGACCATCGGCAACCCGAAGAACGACATCCTCGACTTCGAGGCGGTCGCGGAAGCGGCGCACAGCGTGAACGTCCCGCTGGTCGTGGACAACACAGTGCCGTCGCCCTACCTGTGCCAGCCGCTGGCGCACGGGGCCGACATCGTGGTTCACTCGGCGACGAAGTTCATCGGCGGCCACGGCACGTCCATCGGCGGTCTCATCGTCGACGGCGGCACCTTCGACTTCGGGGCGTCTGGACGGCATCCGATGTTCACTGAGCCCGATCCCAGCTATCACGGGCTGGCCTATTGGCCCGCTCTGGGTGCCGGATCGTTCATCCTCAAAGCGAGGGTGCAGCTGCTGCGCGACATCGGGGCCGCGGTGTCGCCGATGAACGCCTTCTTGTTCCTGCAGGGAATCGAGACGCTGTCGCTGCGCATGGAGCGGCACGTGGCCAACGCCGTGGCGGTGGCCGACTATCTCGAAGGCCATCCGCAGGTCGAGTGGGTGCTCTATGCGGGGCTGGAGTCGAGCCCCTACAACGAGCGGGCACGCAAGTACCTGCCCAAGGGCGCCGGTTCGGTGCTGGCTTTCGGCATCGACGGCGGCATCAAGGCCGGTCAGAAGTTCGTGGAGAGCCTGCGGCTGCACAGCCACGTCGCCAACATCGGCGACGTGCGCAGCCTGGCGATCCACCCGGCAAGCACTACGCACAGCCAGCTCACGCCGCAGGAGCAGTCCGACACCGGCGTCGAGCCGAACCTGGTTCGACTCTCCGTCGGCATCGAGACCATCGACGACATCATCGCCGACCTCGACATCGGCTTCGAGGCCGCTCGCAGCATCTGACGCTTGACATCAACGGCCGGCGGGCTGGCGGCTCAAGGTTGCCAGCCCGCCGCCTGATGCAGTTCATCCAGGAATTCGCGGGGTAGTTCCTGCTGGTTCCTGCGGTTGCCTCAGCAGACGGCGCCGGCGTCGCGCAGGGCGGCGATCTCGTCGGGTTCCAGTCCGAACTGGGTCAGGATCTCGTCGGTGTGCTCGCCCTGCGCGGGGCTGGGCCGCCGGATGTCACCGGGCACCCCGTCGATCTGGGTGGCGTTGCGCACGATGCGGATGTCGCCCATCACCGGGTGATGCACCGGCGCGGCCATGCCCAAGTGCCGGACCTGCGGGTCGGCGAAGGATTCGGCCACGCTGTTGACGCGCCCGCACGGGATGCCCGCGGCATTCAGGCGCTCCACCCATTCGTCGCAGCCTGCGGTGGCGAGCCGCTCGCCGATGAGCTTGTTCAGCTCAGTCCGGTTGGCCGAGCGCAGCTTGGTTGACGAGAATCGCTCGTCGTCGGGCAGATCGGGCCGGCCGATCTCGGCGCAGAAAGCCCGCCACAGCCGCCCGCCGGGCGCCGCGATGTTGATGTAGCCGTCGGCGGCCTCGTAGGTGCCCATCGGGATCATCGTGGGATGGTCGTTGCCGGCCTGCGGCGGATCCTCCCCCGCCACTGTCCAGCGAGCCGCCTGGAAGTCGAGCATGCCGATCATCGACTCGAGCAGCGAGGTGTGCACCCAACGACCCACGCCGGTGCGGGATCGCTCGATGAGCGCCACCAGGACACCGATGGCGAGCTGCAGGCCGGCGGTGACATCGCTGATCGCCACGCCGGCACGCACCGGGCCGTGACCGGGCAGCCCCGTCACTGCCATCATGCCGCCGAGGCCCTGAGCGATTTGATCCACGCCGCCGCGGGTCGCGTACGGACCGTCCTGCCCGAAACCCGAGATGGATCCCATCACGAGCGCAGGATTCACGGCGTGCAGGGTGTCCCAGTCGAACCCCAGCCGGTACTTGACGGTCGGTCGCAGGTTCTCGATCAGCACATCGGCTGACCGAACAAGACGGTGCAGCAGTTCGCGACCCGACGGGTTCTTCAAGTCGATGACCAGCGAGCGCTTGTTGCGATGGATGTTGAGGTGATCCGGCGATGCCTCCCGGCCTTCCTCGAAGCCGTCGATAGGGGCGTCCACCCGGATGACGTCGGCGCCCCAGTCCGCAAGCTGCCGCACGGCCGTGGGCCCAGCGCGCGCGATGGTCAGATCGAGCACCGTGATGCCGGCGAGCGGCAGCTCAGCGGTATCCGGCGATGGCGGGGGATTCACCGGCTCACTGGTTCGCCGGGTCGGCCACCGAACCACGCACGAGCCGACCGGGACGGGCACCGGTGAACTCGCCGTCAGCCGTCACCTCGGCTCCTGCCACGAACGTATGCCGGTAGCCCGTCGACCGCTGGATCAGGCGCTTGCCGCCGCTCGGGAGGTCGTACACCAGCTGCGGGCGTCCCACGCCGAGGGCGTCGAAGTCGACCACGTTGAGGTCAGCCCGGTATCCCGGCGCCAGCAGGCCGCGGTCGGCCAGCCCATAGGCGAGCGCATTGGCGCGGGTCTGCTTGTGCACCAGGAACTCGAGCGGCAGGCCGTCGCCCCGGCTGCGGTCCCGAGCCCAGTGGGTCAGCAGGTACGTCGGATACGACGCATCGCAGATAGTGCCGACGTGTGCTCCCGCGTCGCCGATGCCGCAGATGGTGTGCGGGTCGGCCAGCATCTCGCGGATGACATCCAAGCTGCCGCCGGTGTAGTTCTCGAAGGGGTACAGGAGCAGGGCGTCGCCGTCGCCGTCCGAAAGCAGATCCAGCGCCAGCTCCCACGGACTGACACCCAAGTCTGCCGCCCGGGCTGCAACCGAAGCACGGGGATCGGGCTCGTAGTCGGGCACGTCGCCGAGCTCGAATGCGCGGGTGAGTGCATAGTCCATCCACTTGCTGAACCCGTCCACGGGCCGATCCTCGATCAGCGCCCGACGCAGGCTCTCGTCGTCGCGCATGCGGGCGGCTCGCTGCGGCGTGGGCAGATGGGCGATCTGCCGGTAGGCCGGGTGATTGCCGAACGGGTTCACCGACACGTCGAGTCCGAGCATGACGCTGATCGGTCGACAGCCGACCTGCCCATTCGCAGCAATGCCCGCGGCATTCGCGGCATGGATGTGATCGAGGGTTTCCCGCCACAGCTCCGGCGCATTGTCCACCTGCAGCAGCAGCACCGACAGCGGGCGGCCGGACAATTCGGCGGCCGCGCGCAGCGTTTCGAACTCGCCGGGCCCGAAGTCGGAGTTCACCTGCAGCACGCCGGCACCGGCCTGTCGCATCGCCCGCGCCACCGCGGCCAGCTCGGGATCCCCCGCCGACAGCGACGGCGTCAGCCGGCCGTCCGCCGCCTTGTGCTTGGTGGTGCGGCTGGTCGTGAATCCGAGCGCCCCGGCTTCGAGTGCCTCAGTGACCAACTCGGTGATCCGGTCGAGCTCCTCGGCTGTCGGCACCTCGGCGTGATCGGCGCCGCGCTCGCCCATCACGAAGAACCGCAGCGCTCCGTGGGGCAATTGGCTGCCTACGTCCATCACCCGGGGAGTCGCTGCGAGCGCATCGAGATACTCCGGGTAGCTGGTCCAGCGGAAGTCGATCCCCTCGGCGAGCACCGTCCCGGGGATGTCCTCCACCCCCTCCATCAGGTTGATGAGGTAGTCCTCGGTGCCGGGCTGCACCGGAGCGAAGCCGACGCCGCAGTTGCCGAAGATTGCGGTGGTCACCCCGTGCCACGACGATGGCGTCATCTCGGGGTCCCAGGTGGCCTGCCCGTCGTAGTGGGTGTGAATGTCCACCCAGCCCGGCAGCACGAGGTGCCCCTCGGCATCGATCTCGCGGCTACCCCGGCCGGTCACCTCGCCGACCTCGGCGACCAGCCCGTCGTCGATGGCGACATCGGCTGTCCGAGGCGGGCCGCCGCTCCCGTCAACGACAGTCCCGTTGCGGATCACGACATCAGCCATGTGTGCGAGCGTACTGAGTGACGCCGCAGTGCTACCGGGCTCGGCGGCGGCCGATCAGAAAGCCCGTTCCCCACGACAGGTGCATGACAGCGAAGGCCGCAGCCGCCCGTAAGCGATCGCCGACCGAAGGAAGGCGCTGGCGCAGCCGTGCCGCCGCCAACGTGCTTGCGCCGACATATGCGGCAGGAACCATCCCTCCGCGCAGGCGCCCTCGCGCCAACTCCAGCGCGGACAGACCCAGGCCGATCACGAGGGCGGGTGCCGCAAGCTGCCGCGGCTGGATCGAGCGCGGGCTGCGAGCGATCACCACACGTTTCCAGGCGCCGTACTCGAAGTACTGGCGCGCCAGACCTGCCCAGCTCGACCGGGGCTGGTACTCCACGACCAAGCTCGGGTCCAGCCACACCACGTGACCCTGCTCGCGCAGGCGCCAGTTCAGTTCGTAGTCCTGGTTCCGCAGCAACGTTTCGTCGAACCCGCCCACCGACGCCAGCGCGCCAGCGTCAAACACGCCTAGGTACACCGTGTCCACGGGTCCCTCATCGCTCCCATGCCGGAACGCGGCCGGACCGCCCCCGAACGGCGACGACAGCGCCGCGGCGATGACCCGGCTCACCTCTCCCTGGCCCACCGGATTCTGCACACCTCCGACGTTCGCCGCGCCGGTGCGCTGAAGCGTTGCCACCGCTCGCTCCACGTACTCGGCTGGGAGCCTGGCCTGGGCGTCGACTCGCACAATGATCTCACCGGCAGCTGCACTGATCGCCCAGTTGAGACCCGACGACGTCGTACCCGCCGGGTTCGAGACCACTCGGATGGATTGCGCCGACTGATCGTTCGGGCCAGCGGTGCGCGCCCGGCGCTGCGCCACGGCCTCGGTGTCGTCCGTGCTGGGTGCCGTCGCCACGATCACCTCCATCGGCCCCGGATACGTCTGCGCGCTCACGGCGTCCAAGCATCCCGGCAGCTCAGCAGCGCAGTTGCGCGCCGGAATCACCACGGAGACGGAGGGCAAGTCCTCGTTGCTGCTCACCGGGCGTTGCGGCGAGCCATGACGACGAGGCTCTTCGCCATGATCTCCCAGTCGAGCACCGGCGACCAGTTGACGACGTACTGCAGGTCGTGACCGAGCTTGTAGCCGGGATCGGTCTGGTAGTGGCCCTGCGTCTGCGCGAGCCCGGTGATGCCGGGCGGCACGTCGTGACGCCTGCCGTACCCGGCGATCTCGCGCTCGAGCCGCGCAACGAATTGCGGTCGTTCGGGCCGGGGCCCCACCAGCGACATCGTGCCGGTCAGCACATTCCAGAGCTGCGGCAGCTCGTCGAGGCGGGTGCGGCGCAGCCAACCCATGCCGCTCATCACCCGGGGATCGTTCGAGGCAGCCAGCACCGGACCGTTGATCTCGGCATCACGCGTCATCGTGCGGAACTTCTGCAGCACGAACGGCGCTCCGCCGCGCCCCACGCGTTCCTGCCGGTACAGCACACCCGGGCCACCCACGATCCTGACGTAGATGGCAACGGCGATCGTGAGCGGCAGTGCGAACGGGGCGAGCAGCGCCAGGTACGCCAGGTCCAAGAGCCGCTTGAAGCGCAGCCGGCACACCGGCAGCGCATGGTTTCGGAGCGCCACGAACGGCATTCCCCCGATCTGCCGACTGCGCTGCAGGCCGAGCACTGTGTCCGCCGGCGTGATCCGCCGGAAGACGCCGACGTTGCGCAGTTCCAGCTCGCCGAGCGGCTCGGGATAGATGGTTTCCAGCGGTTGGCCCGACAGGAGCAGCAGCTCGGTGACCTCGAGGCGATCTGCTTCACCGATGATCAGCGCGGGGTCGGTGAGGCTGCCCGCGACCACTGCGTCAGCCTCCGCATCGGCGAGGTGCTCGGCAGCGGACTCGATGTCAGCAGCCGAGCCCACCAGCAGCATGCGGGGCTTGCCGTACCGCAGCAGGCGCACGCGGCGCGCACCCCAGCGATTGAACGAGATCAGCACGGCACCGGCCACGGCGAGCACCACCAGGTTCCCCCTGGGCATCAGGTAGCGACCCGTCAGCAACGTGACCGTGGCGTCGCCGCCCGCCGCCATGAACGTCAGGAGCATGGCGCGTGGCAGCCATGGCCGATGCCCCAGCCGTTGCTCGAATTCGTAGAGCCCGCCGAAGTAGTAGACGGTCATGTGCAAGAAGGTGGCCACCCCGAAGCCGATCAGGTAATGCGTCCGCGGGTACGTCGGCCAGTCGAACCCGAAACGCACCACGGTGATGGCCACCATCAAGGCGAACAACGTCACGGCATCGACGACGTACAGGAACCGGAAGCCCCGCCGGGCGGGCGGCACCGCGGATGAAGTCACGGCATCGCCTGTCGGGTCAGCCTCCAAGGCGATGTCCGGCGTGGTGTCCGGCAGTCGATGCCGCTCCTGGACCACCATCGGGCCGATACTACGCTGCGTCTCTCCAAGCGGTGGGTGCGGCGATCAGCATTGCAGCGATCAGAATCGGGCGATCGGAAACGACGGATCCTTCATGCTCACTCCAGGACGTCCAGAGGCTGAGCCGACAGGCGAAGCCGTGGCCCGAGCGGCCCGTGAGCGCAGCGAACAAGAGCGGGAAGCAATGGGCGGCTCGCAAGGAAGGTTCGGCAGTCCGCGCATCGTTCTCGCCCGGTTGCGCTCGGGCTGGACCGCCGTCATCCTCATCTGCATCGGCGTGCTGCTGCTGTGGGCGCCCGACCTCAACCTGCCACTCGGCAACAGCGACGACGGCCGGATCTTCGGCCGCGCGGGCATCCAGGCACGCAACTTCTGGGACATCGGGCCGCTCGACTCCAGCCTGGGCGCGAGGACGGACCCGTTCATCAGGGCCGAATTCGAGGTGCCGCCGAGGGCTGAACCGCCCCCCGAGGCAGTCACCTACGCCCATCACCCGCCCCTGAAACAGTTCCTCACCATTGTCTCGGTGGGCGCGCTCGGCGACAGCCCGCAGGCGGTGCGCATCACCGACTTCCTGCTCGGGGCCGCCACCGTGGCATTCATGGCCGCGCTGCTGCGCGCCGTAGGCATGCGATGGGGGCCGACGCTGCTCGCCTTGCTCGCGATGGTGAGCACCGGCTTCTTCTATGTGTATGCCCGCATGGGCATCAGCTTCTCGATGCTGCTGGCGCTCACTGCGGCCATCGCGTGGCTGCGCCAGGTCGAGCAGCCATCCCGGTGGGCGCTCGTGGGCGCCGGCGCGCTGGCTGCTCTCACGGCAATGCACTCCTGGATCGCCATTGCATCGCTGGGCTTGCTGTTGCCGTGGCTGTTCTGGGGCACGCTGCAGCGGCGACGCTGCGGAGACGACACCGGCGCCCGCGCCGTGCCAACCGCAGGCGTGGCCGGATGGATGCGCCGAGGATGGTCGCCGGCGCTGACCGCGGTCACGGCTGGCGCCGTGCTGGGGGGCCTGTTGACCGCCGGTTGGCTGCTGAACGCAACCGACATCTCCGAACTCAGCGAGAGGGTCGCCTTCCGGACCGGCAACGACGTCTCGACCGCAGCCGAGCAGGCCCAGTTCACCTTCGGCGAATTCCTCCAGCGCCAATGGACGTTCGCAGGTCACGAGCTGCTCACATCATGGTGGCTGCGCCTGCTGTTCCTCCCGGCGCTCATCGCCGGCCTCATCGACCGGCGAACCCGCGGACCGGTGGTGGTGACGCTCGCAGTGGCCATGTCGCTCACGTTCGCGCTGCAACAGGGTGCGTGGATCCATCGCCTGTGGAACTTCCCGTGGGTGGCCCCCACATCCATCGGCATCGCGGCCCTTGCCGACGCGATCCGTCGATTGCTGCGGGGCCCCGCCGCGAAGCTCCGCGCGCCGCTGGGAGCAGCCGCTGCGGCGGTGGCGCTGGTGACGCTGGCCTTCGTCGTGACAGGCTCCACGCGGGACTTCTACCTCGAACGTCCCGCCGATGCCGGAGCTGTGCTGGAACAGGCACAACATGATCCACGGGTCGGCGAAGCGGAATTGGTGTGGTTCACCTCGGGCATCTGGACGCCACGCTGGATCTCGTACTACCTCGACCGGCCGGTGTGGATGCTCGACGAAGCCGACCTCGGCTATGTCGCTGCCACAGACGTCATCCTCGTACGCAACGATCGGGTGCCCTCCTTCGTGCCCCCCGAATCGATGGCCGCGCCGCTGGCCGCCGGCGAGGAATACACACTGATCTCCGCGGCGGCACTGGCAAAGTAACGCCGCCCGGGGGGGCTCAGCTTGGCGGTGAAGCGTCTGCGCGGCAGCTGACGAATCGCCAGTGATCGGCGAGCATCTGGCGCAGGTCTCGCTGCGCACACCAGCCGAGTTCATCTGCGGCACGGCGGCAGTCGGCCCATGACTCGGCGATGTCGCCAGGTCGGCGGCCCACGATCTCGCAGGGGATCGGCCGACCGGTGACAGCCTCCGTCGCCGCCACCAGCTCGAGCACCGTGGTGCCTGCTCCGGTACCGAGATTGAACACGCGGCTTCGGTGGGTGCCGAGATCGGCCTGGAGCGCCGCCACGTGCCCTTCAGCCAGGTCCGTCACGTGGACGAAATCGCGTACCGCTGTGCCGTCGCGGGTGTCGTAGTCATTGCCGAAGACCTGCAAACGGCTGAGGGGGCCCAGAGCTGCTCGCATGACGGCTGGTACGAGATTCTGGCCAGCAGTGATCGGCTGCTCCCCGATTCGTCCCGAGGGGTGCGCACCGACCGGGTTGAAGTAACGCAAGATGACGACCCGCAGGTCGGAAGATGCCGCCGTATCGGCGAGGATGCGCTCGCACATCAGCTTGGTGGTGCCGTACGGGCTCTGGGGCGCAGGCGGTGTTTCCTCGCTCACCGGCAGCTGGTCGGGCGTTCCGTAGACCGCCGCCGACGAGCTGAAGACGAAGCGATCAATGCCGCGCTCGACAGCGATCTCGGCCAGGCTCAGCGTCGAGAGAAAGTTGTTGCGGTAGTACCGCAGCGGATCGGCAAACGACTCCGGGACGCTCTTGTGCGCCGCGAAGTGCATGATCGAATCGAAGTCGTGTTCATCGCAGAGCTGTCGAACTGCGGTGCGATCCGCCGCATCGCCTTCGATGACGACTAAATCTGGCGTCGTCAGCCGTCGAAGCTCGCCTACCGCGTCACGCCGGGCGTTGGAGAAATCATCCAACACGACGACGTCGCGCCCCGCCTCATGCAGAGCAGCCACCGTGTGGCTCCCGACGTATCCGGCGCCGCCGGACACAAGCGTCGTCATGTGGGCAGTGTGCCACCCTCCCGCGACAGGCGACCGGTATGGTGAACATTCGGTCGGATGGCCGCGGTGGCCCTGCTGCGCATGTCAAGGAGCAGACCTTTGGAGCACGTCCGCGAACCATTTGCCGAAGGCCGCCAGGACGCGGTCAGGGGGCGCCGCCGTACCTGGATCGCTGCAAGCAAAACGCGTCGGCCGCTGATCTGGGCGACATGGCTCGCGGTGCTGATGTTGCTGTCGGCCTGCTCGTCCATCACGGTGCCGCCGGAGACGACCGAGGTCGAACCCGCACCGACCGCCACGTCGGCGCCGAACGTCACGCCGCCCACCACTGCCGCACCGCCCAGCGGGACGGCACCGCCGACGACTGCAGCGCCGGTCACGTCGGCGGCCCTCGCCGAGCCCGCTACGTCCACCGCCGCCGCCGCGCCACAGTTCACGGCGCCCTTCACCGGCTTGCCGACGCCCACCGAGATGCTGCGGCCCGCGGCAGTTGTGAAGATCGACAATCACCCCCGAGCCTTGCCGCAGTGGGGCCTCAACCATGCCGACGTCGTCTACGAGGAACTCGTCGAGGCCCGGCTCACGCGATTCGCAGCGATCTTCCATTCCACCAATGCCGACGTGATCGGTCCAGTCCGATCGGCACGCACCGGCGACTTTGCACTGCTGTCGAACCTCAACCGTCCCATCTTTGTGAACTCGGGAGCCAACGATTACACCGCGCGAGCCCTCCGCAGGGTCGACGCCATCGCCATCATCGACGGGGCCGCCATTGCCAAAGGCGTGTTCGAACGCTCGCCAGAGAAGAACGCCCCCCACAATCTCGTTACTGACACCGCCCGTATCTATGCAGCAGGTGCAGCCGAGGGCAGGACACCCCCGAAGTACTTCCGATTCCGTGCCGAGGGCGAGCCGCTGCCGCGAGGCAGGGCGGTCAGCGGAGTAGATGTCGACTACGGGCAGATCAAGGCCTCATACCGCTGGGACGCTGCCGCGGCCGGCTGGGCTCGCACACAGAACGGCAGCGACCACACCGACTTCGACGGCGTGCGCATTGCACCCGAGAACGTCATCGTGCAGTTCGTGCGGTATCGCCAGAGCCCTGCGGATGCTGCCACCCCAGAGCCAGTGCTGACGGGCAGCGGAGAGGCGTGGATCTTCAGCAATGGCATGCTGGTGCAAGGCACCTGGGAGCGCCTCTCGGAGCTCGATGTCACGGTGTTCCGATCCGACAACGCCCTCATCGTGCCGCTGACACCCGGGCGCACGTGGATCGCGCTCGCTCCAGCGGGAACGGCGGAAATCGTCCCCTGACCCGGTTGGCTCAGCCCGTCGATCAGTCGAACTCGTGGCGAGGCACGTCCGACCACAGTCGCTCGAGGTCGTAGTACTCGCGGCTGGGCTCGTGGAAGATGTGCGCCACGAACTCGCCGAAGTCGAGCAGCACCCATTGCGCCTCGTCGAGTCCCTCGGTGCGGATCGGCCCAGCGCCGCCGGCCGCTTTCACGTGGGCCTCCATCAACTCGGCGATGCGTCGCACCCGTCGCGCATTGGGAGCGCTCGCGACGATGAACCAATCGGTGATCGCCAATACATCGCCCACGTCGAGTGCCACGATTCGCTCAGCAGACATCTCCGCGGCCCCGTCCACTGCGGCTTGCACCAGCGGCGGCACTTCAGCGTCTGTGTTGATCGGGTCCCGCTGGAGGGCGTGAACCCCGGAAGGAGCCGGGAACGCCTGCGGAACCGATGCCACGCTCACGGAGAATAGAGCCTGTGCTCGACGATGTAGCTCATGACGGCGGTCGGCACGAGCTGAGCTGCCTGACGCGGGATCTCCTTGTGGGCACGATGAGTCAACAGCTCGCGCACGTACGTGGCTGAGGCCTCCACTGGTTCCATCAGCACCGTCTCGGTACGCCAGCCTTCGACATGGACGGGCGGCCCGCCTCGTGGCTGGACAACCGCGAGCCTCACACGCTCGGCGAGCTCGGCGGCCCGGTGCCACGTCGAGACGCCGCCAGCTGCGGCGGGGCCCATCACCAGCAACGTTTCGGTCCCCGGCTGCTCGAGCTCGGCGACGGTGTCAATGGTGTACGTCGGTCCGCCTCGCCGGATCTCCAGATCGCTCACGATCATGCTGTCGAAGTCGCGAAAGGCCAGCTGGGCCATGGCGAACCGGTGATGCGCAGGCGTGACGAGCCGCTCGGCTGATTTCTGCCACGGATCGTTCGCCACGACGATGTAGAGCAGGTCGATGTCGAGCTGCTCTCGCGCGCAGATCGCAGCGGCGACGTGACCGGCGTGGGGCGGGTCGAACGTGCCCCCGAAGATCGCTTGTCGCGGCGGCACCGCAGCAGTGTAGAGTCACGCCACACATCACTTCTGCAGCGCGCACCGGGGAGCCACTGCATTGATCGGCAAGCCCCCGGTGGCGGCTGTTTGCGCGCGTCATGCGCCATGTGCTACTTTTGACTGTCCGCCCAAAGCAGTGCTGCACAAGGCCCGGGTTCTCGGGCCTGGCATCGCATGCGGGCGTACAAGCAAGATCGGCTCCGCCACAACGGCGGTGCCACGCCTGAGTTTGGACTGCCGCAGTCCTGCGAAGGCTGAACATACCCGGTGCCCCCCGCCGGGTGGCATGCCAGGGCGGCATGCAAGCGAATACGAAGAACCGGCTGCCCCCTGCCGGTTGGAGCGAATGTCATGGATTCAGTTGGCCAGTACCTGAACGAGATCGGTGCGGTGGCGCTGCTCACCGCAGAAGACGAGCGGATGCTCTCCCAGCAGATCGAAGCAGGACGCGATGCGAGGACGCGCCTCGACAGCGACGAGGAGCTGTCCGTGGCCGAGCGACGCGAACTGCGCAAGGCCGTGCAGACCGCTGCCGCCGCGCGTGACCGCTTCATCCGGGCGAACCTCCGCCTGGTCGTGTCGATCGCACGCCGCTACCCGCTTCCTCCCACGCTGGAACTGCTCGACCTGATCCAGGAAGGCAACCTGGGCCTCGAGCATGCGGTCGAGAAGTTCGACTGGCGGCGCGGCTTCAAGTTCTCCACCTACGCCACGTTCTGGATCCGTCAGTCGATCGGGCGCGCGCTCGATCAGAAGGGCAGCCTCATCCGGTTGCCCTCGGACCGCTCTGCCACGCTGCGGGCCGCGCTGCGGCACAACGGCGGCGACAGCGACTCGCTCGACGACGAGAACGCATGGCTGCAGCGGATCAGCACGCCCACCTCGCTTGACAAGACCGTCGGCGACGACGGCGACAGCGCGCTCATCGACCTGATCGGTGACGATGCGCCCGGCCCGGAGCACTACGCCATCGAGTCAGCCCGCAAGACCATGGTGCACTCCATGCTCGGCCGCCTCGACCCGAGGGCCCAGTACGCCGTCAAGCGGCGCAACGGCCTCATCGACGGCGAACAGCGCAGCTACCGCGAGATCGGCGAAGAGCTGGGCGTGACGGCCGAGGCGGCACGCCGCCTGGTCAAGCGCGCCGTCGATGAGCTGCAGAGCCTCGCCGCCGACGGCGAGTTCGTAGACATCGATGCCGACGCAGACGCTGTCTGACGACGCAGCGTCACCATCCGGCGCGCCCAGCCCCGCCGGATCTCCCCAGCACGCTGCGGATTGGCATCCCGGCTCATGGGCCGACCGGTCCGCCGGTCAGCAGCCCGAATGGCCCGACGCTGACGCACTGGCGGCATCGCTGGACGAGCTGCGCCGGCGTCCGCCGCTGGTGTTTGCAGGCGAGGCCAGGCGGCTGACCGAGCTGCTCGGAAACGTCTGCGCCGGCAAGGCTTTTGTACTGCAAGCCGGCGATTGCGCTGAATCGTTCGAGCTTTCGACCGCAGATCAGATCCGCGACCGCCTCAAGGTGATCCTGCAGATGGCCGTGGTGATGCAGTACTCCGCCGGGCTGCCCATCGTGAAGGTGGGTCGGATCGCCGGTCAATTCGCCAAGCCGCGCAGCTCGGCCACCGAAACCCGCGACGGCCAGACGCTGCCCGTCTTCCGCGGCCACATCGTCAACGACATCGCCTTCGAGCCCGAGGCCCGCACGCCCGACCCCTCCCGCCTGCTGGAGGCATACAGCACGTCGGCGGCAACGCTCAACCTCTTGCGGGCGTTCACGCGAGGCGGCTACGCCGACCTACGCCAGGTGCACGACTGGAATCAGGAGTTCGTGGCCTCCAGCCCGGCCGGCCAGCGCTACGAGGTGCTGGCCGGCGGCATCGATGCGGCCTTGCGGTTCATGCACGCCTGCGGGCTCGACACCGACGACAGCGCCATGCGTCAGGTGGAGCTCTACACCAGCCACGAGGCGCTGCTGCTGGGCTACGAAGAAGCACTCACGCGTACCGACAGCATCACCGGCGACTGGTACGACTGCTCGGCGCACATGCTGTGGGTAGGCGAGCGCACCCGCGAACTCGACGGCGCCCACGTTGAATTCCTGCGCGGGGTGCACAATCCGATCGGGGCGAAGCTGGGTCCCACCGCGACGCCCGACGAGGCACTCGCGCTGTGCGAAACGCTGAACCCGAGCCGGATCCCCGGTCGGTTGACCCTGATCAGTCGTATGGGAGCCGGCAACGTCGTGGCGTGCTTCGAACCCATCCTGCGCGCAGTCACCGACGCCGGCCACCCGGTGGTGTGGCAGTGCGACCCCATGCACGGCAACACCTTCAGCACCCCCGACGGGGTCAAGACCCGCCATTTCGACGCCATCCTGGCCGAGATCCGCCAGTACTTCGCCGCTCACGCCACCGCGGGCACGTGGCCCGGAGGAATTCATCTCGAGATCACCGGCGATGCGGTCACCGAGTGCATCGGCGGCAGCGACGAGCTGGCTCAGCACCAGCTCGGCGACCGCTACGAGACCATGTGCGACCCGCGCCTCAACGGCCGCCAATCACTCGACTTGGCCTTCCTGGCCTCCGACCTGCTCGCGTCGGCCAGAAACGGCGCCGGCTAGGCGAGGTTGTCGACAAAGCCTTCGAGCTGACGCAGGTTGCGACACTCGAAGACGCCGTCGGTATAGGTCGAGTACTCGGTGATCACCGAGTCGCCGGTGTCCCAGTACGACCGGGGCTCTGGGTTCAGCCAGAACACCGAACGGGCCCGCTTCTGGCACTCCTTGAGCACCCACGCGTTCGTCGAGTGGTAGTTGTTGCGGGCATCGCCCAGGAACATCATCGTCGACTTGGCGTTGACATCCTTGCCGAAGTTCTCCCAGAACACGCCGAAGGCATGGCCGTAGTCGGAATGGCCGTCGACCCAGACGACATCGGCTTCGGTGTTCACCCGGTGCACCGCGTTGGTGATGTCCTCCTCGTTCTGGAACATGTGGGTGACCTCGTCGATGCCGTCGATGAAGACGAACGAACGCACCTTGGAGAACTGGTTCTGCAGCGCGTACACCAGGTGAAGCGTGAACCGGGCGAATGCTGCCACTGAGCCCGAGATGTCGGCGACCACGATGAGCTCAGGCTTGTTCGGCCGGGGATGGCGGAAGCGCGGCTCCGCGGGCACGCCGCCGTAGCTCAGCGAACGCCGCACTGTGGCCCGGAAGTCGAGCGGGCCGCGCCGCTTGTGCTTGCGCTTGCGCGCCAAGCGCGCAGCCAGCTTGCGCGTCAGCGGTTGGATGGCCTTGCGGATGTTCGCCATCTCCTCGCGGCTGGCGTGCATGAAGTCGACATCTTCGGGCAGTGGCTTGCGCAGCGTCTTGGCCATGGCCTCGACACCCCGGTCGGCCACGAGACGACGCCGGATCTCCGCCTCAATCTCGCGCTTGAGCTGCTCGATGCGGTTCTCGAACTCCTCGCGTTCGAGCCGTTCCGCCAGCGGCGTCATCTCGCCGTCGTAGCGCTGCGAGGATTCCTCGATCAGCCGATCCAACATCCCGTCCAGATCGAGGTTGCGCAGCGTGCGGTACAGGTAGTAGGTACCGCCGACAGGCCGGCCCGGCTCCATGCCGGCAAACTGGGTCACCGCAGCGCGGGCCATGGCCGCCATCATCGCCTCATCGGCGTTCAGCAGCGCCCGGAAGAGCATCTCGGCGATCTCCTCGGGCGACATGTCCTGCCCCCCGCCGCGACCGCCCATGCCCTGCATCTGCTGGGACATCCACTCTTCGAGATTGTCGGGATCGAACTCCCCGTTGCCTTCCTCGTCGCCGACGTTGTATTCCGGCCCGCGCAACGAGAAGTACACCTCGAAAACCGTCTCGAATGCCCGCCAGTGTTGCTCGTTCTTGACGAGCGTGGCCGCGAGCGCGTACTTGAAGGCGTCACGGTCTTCGATGGGAATGTGCTTGACGGCCTCCATGGCGTCGAGGTTCTCCGTCAACGAAACCGGCAGGCCGGCATTGCGCAGCTCTCCGACGAAGCCGCTGAGCAGATCCAACATGGCCGGTCTCCGTCCCCGTCGAGCGCCGTCTACGCCTCGACCGTCAGCTCTTTGGCGGCCTTCTCGATATCAGATTGGTACTTGAGCAGGATGTGGAGCGTCTCCTTCGCCTGCTCGACATCGATGTTCTCGATGCCCAGCAGCACCAAGGTGCGGGCCCAGTCCAGGGTCTCCGACACCGACGGTGCCTTCTTCAGCTCGAGCTGGCGGATGGAGCGCACGACGCGTGCGATCTGCTCGGCCAAGTTCTCGCTGATGCCGGCGACCTTGGTGAGAACGATCTGCTTCTCGCGTTCGAGATCCGGATAGTCGATGTGCAGGAACAGGCAGCGCCGCTTGAGTGCCTCGGACAGTTCGCGGGTGTTGTTGGAGGTCAGGAACACCAGCGGGATCTGGCTCGCCATGATCGTGCCGAGCTCGGGAATCGAGACTTGGTAGTCCGACAGGATCTCGAGCAGCAGCGCCTCAGTCTCGATCTCGACCCGGTCCACCTCGTCGATCAGCAGAACCACCTTGTCTTGCGCGCTGATCGCTTCGAGCAGCGGACGGGTGAGCAGGAACTCGTCCTGGAAAATGTCGTCCTGCAGCTCCACCCAGTCCTCGTGCTCGGCGTCGACACCCCGGTCGGCCTGGATGCGCAAGAGCTGCTTCTTGTAGTTCCACTCGTAGAGCGCCTTGGCCTCGTCGAGCCCCTCGTAGCACTGGAGGCGAATCAGGCGGGCCCCGCTCATCGCGGCCACCGACTTAGCCAGCTCGGTCTTGCCGGTGCCTGCCGGTCCTTCGATGAGGACTGGCTTGCCGAGACGCTCGGCCAGGAACACCACGCTGGCGATGCCGTCGTCGGCGAGGTACTCGACTTTCGCCAAGCCTTCACGGACACCCGAGAGGTCTCCGAACATTGTCTCGTTCATTCTGGGTGTCTCCCCTGTGGGTGTACGAGTGGGTGCCGGACCGCCGGCAGTGGGAACCGGTCAGACAGTGTGGCAGCCGCGGCTGCCTGTCGGCACGGCTAACCCCGTGTGTGACCCGTTCCGGTCACCACGAACTTGGTGGTCGTGAGCTGTTCCAGGCCCATGGGACCACGGGCATGCAGCTTTTGGGTGCTGATACCGATCTCTGCGCCGAAGCCGAACTCCTCGCCGTCCACGAAGCGTGTCGAAGCGTTGACGAGCACGGCAGCGGCATCCACCCGGCGGGTGAATTCCTGGGCGGCAGCCAGATCTCCCGTCACGATGGCCTCGCTGTGGCCCGTGCCGTGCTGATTGACGTGGTCGATGGCCGTGTCGAGGTCATCGACCACCGCAACGCTCATCTTGAGCGCGAGGAACTCTGTCGAGAAGTCGCTGGGGCTGGCCGGACCGATCTGGGGCGAGATGGCCTGTGCCGCGGCGTCGCCCACGAGCTCCACGCCGTCCAAGTCGTCGACGATGCGGGGCAGGAAGGCGGCAGCCACGTCGCGGTGGACCAGGAGTGACTCCGCAGCGTTGCACACCGAGGGGCGGCTGAGCTTCGCGTTGGCGACGATGTCGGCCGCCATGTCCAGATCTGCCGCCGTGTCGACGTACACGTGGCAATTGCCGTCGCCGTCGATGACGTAGGGCACGGTGGCATTGGCGAGCACCGAGGCGATGAGCGCCGGGCCGCCCCGAGGGATGAGACAGTCGATGTGGTCACGCAGCTGCATGAACTCGGCGGCGGCGCTGTGGCGCGTATCGGTGACAAGCACCAGCGCATCTGCGGGCAAGCCCGCTTTGACCAAGCCTTCGCGCAGCGCTTCGGCGATCGCCGTGTTGGAGTTCAGCGCAGCCCCCGAGCCCCGCAGGAACGCGGTGTTGCCCGACTTCAGGCACAACCCGAAGGCGTCTGAGGTCACGTTGGGCCGGCTCTCGTAGATGATCGCCACCACGCCGAGCGGCACCCGGACCCGCTCCACTGCCAGGCCGTTCGGCCGCACCCACCCGTCGACCACCTGGCCGACCGGGTCGGCGAGAGCCGCCACGTTGCGCAGGCCTGCCGCCATGGCCGAGATGCGGCCAGGGTCGAGCCGAAGCCGGTCGATGAGCGTTGCCGAGGTGCCGGCTGCTTCGGCGTTGGCCACGTCGTCGCGGTTGGCAGCGAGCACGGTGTCGCTTGCCTCGTCCAGCAGATCTGCGGCCGACAGCAGGGCCTCGTCTCGTACGGCACCGGATGCTTGTGCCAGAACGGTCGCCGCGGCCTTCGCACGCTCACCGAGAGCGATCATCTCCACGTCAGGCACCCGAGCAGGCTAGTGGCATCACCCCAGAACGACGAGATCGTCGCGGTGCACAACCAATGGGTGCAAGCCTTCGGGCAATTGGTCGCTGCGCAGGCCCGCTGTGGCCCGCAGGCCCTCAGCGTCAATGGCCGCGAGGCCCTTGGCGAAGGTCTCCCCTTGCGGGTCGACGATGTCCACGGCTTCGCCGGCAGCGAAGGAGCCCTCGTGCCCGACGACGCCGGCCGCGAGCAGCGACTTTCCACCTGCCGACACGGCGCGACGGGCGCCGTCGTCGACGGTCACTGATCCCCTGGCGGCTACGGCAAAGCCGATCCAGAGCTTGCGAGCAGAGACTCGTGCATCTCGTGCCGGCACGGTGGTGCCGACACCTGGTCGGCCCGCAGCGGCGTCGGCGACCACGTCGGGGCGGCGCGCGGAGGCGATCACCGTGCGCACGCCGCTCCACGAGGCCATCCGAGCCGCTGCCAGTTTCGAGGCCATGCCGCCGCTGCCCACTGCATTGGCGGAACCCGCCGCAGCCTGCAGCGACGGACTCACCTCCAGGATCTCCGAGATGAGCGAGGCTTGCGGGTCGATGTTCGGGTCGGCAGTGAGGACACCTGGCATATCGGTCAACAGGATCAGTGCATCGGCGCGCACCAGGTTGGCGACGAGGGCGGCGATCCGATCATTGTCGCCGTAGCGGATGGCATCATCGGCGATCGCGTCGTTCTCATTGACGACCGGCACAACGCCGAGATCAAGCAGATGATGGAATGTGGCTCGGGCGTGCAGGTACTGGTCGCGGTCGCGGAAGTCGTGCGGTGCGATCAGCACTTGGCCGACCACCATGCCCTCAGCAGCGAACAGCTCCCGATAGGAGGCCATGAGGTCGATCTGGCCGACGGCCGACAGCGCTTGAAGCCGTTCCGGCTCGGTGGGCCGCACGACGTCCAGCCGCTGCACGCCTGCGGTGATCGCGCCGGAGGTGACCACGATCACTTCATGACCGGCTGCGCGCACGACCGCGACGTCCGATGCCAGCTTGGCCACGGCATCGAGATCGACGCGCCCATCCCATGTGGTGATGGACGACGTCCCGATCTTGGCAATCAGCCGCAGTGAGTCAGGCATCGACGTCAATCCTGCCGTCTTCCGGTTCTCAACACAGTCACCTGAGTCATGTATCCGGCTCGTACGTGAATTCGAAGTCGCCAACGCGTACCAAGTCGCCCGACAGGGCGCCGTTGCGAGCCAAGGCCCGTGAAACGCCAAGCTTCTCCAGGCGTCGCTGCGCCCATGCCAGCGCGGCCGGATCGGTGAGATCCGACAGCGCTACGGCGCGGCGGGCTTGACGGCCCTCGATCTCAAAGACCCCGTCTCCGAGGCGCAGCACCGTCACGCCGGTGGGTTCGGGACGGTGCACGACGTACTGCGCAGGGGCTTCGTCAGCCTGTCTGGCTTCGGACACCAGATCGCGTAGCTGACCCAGCACCGGCGCCACGCCTTCGCCGGTCACAGCGCTGAGACGAGGACCGTCCCAAGCGAGATGGGCCACGTCGGCCTTGGTGCCCACGACCAACCGCCGCCGCGCTGCGAGTGCGGGGTCGTGAAGCTCGAGCTCGCCAAGCAGCACGTCAACCTGTTCATGGGGATCACGATCAGCGGCTTCTGCCAAATCAGCCATGATCAGCAGTACCCGGGCCCGTTCGACATGCCGCAGGAACTGGTGCCCGAGGCCCTTGCCCTGCGCGGCACCTTCGATCAGTCCGGGCACATCCGCGATCACCATCTCGAAGCTGTCGGCGTCGATTCCGGAGCCGTCGTCGAGCCGCACCACCCCGAGGCTGGGCGTGAGCGTCGTGAACGGATACGAAGCGACCTTCGGCCGTGCCGCGGACACGGCGCTGATGAACGTGCTCTTGCCTGCGTTCGGGAATCCCACCAGTGCCACGTCGGCCATGAGCTTCAGTTCGAGGCCGAGCCAGCGCTCCTCGCCGGGCTCGGCCTGCTCGGCAAAATGAGGTGCGCGCATCCGATTCGAAGCGAAGCGGACATTGCCCCGGCCGCCACGCCCGCCCTGCGCTGCCAGCCAGCGATCGCCAGCATGCACGAGGTCGGCCAACACCGCGCCGTCACGGTCGCGCACGATCGTGCCCTCGGGCACGCGCACAAGTTCGTCGGCGCCGTTGCGGCCGTGCCGTTTGCGCCCCAGGCCGTGGCCTCCATCCGTAGCGCGCCGGAATGGGAAGTCGCGGAATGCCAGCAGCGATGCCACGTTGCGGTCGGCCACCACCCACACATCGCCGCCGTGCCCGCCGTCGCCGCCATCGGGGCCACCGCGCGGCACATGAGACTCGCGACGGAAGGACACGCAGCCCGCCCCACCGTCACCGCCCTTCGCGTGCAGCTGGCACTCGTCGACAAAGTCGCTCATCAGCGTCCTCACAGACGCTTACAGGTCTCGGGATGAAGTACGGGCGAACTACGACGGCACAACGTCAACGAGCCGGCGCCCGCGGCGGAAGCCGAAACGCACGACGCCGGGAGCTGTCGCGAACAGCGTGTCGTCCTTGCCGCGGCTCACATTCCGCCCCGGATGGAACTTGGTGCCCCGCTGGCGCACGATGATGCCGCCGGCGTCGATGGTCTGTCCCGAATAGACCTTGACCCCAAGGCGCTTTGCCACAGAGTCGCGCCCGTTGCGAGTGGAGCCTCCGCCCTTGGTCTTCGACATGGTGCTGTCCTTTGGTGTCCGGTCTCGCGTGCCTGCCGGGATGCCCCTAAGCGGTGGCGATGTGGGTGATCTCGACCGTGCTGTAGCGCTGTCGGTGTCCCCACCTGCGCCGGTTCGTGGTGGCGTTCTTGTAGGTGAAGCCGTCGATCTTGGGCCCCTTGACCTCGCCGACCACCCGGCCGGTCACCGAGGCTCCGACCAACTCGTCGGGCGTCGCCAGCACTGCGCCGTCATCCACCACCAGAACCGGCGTGAAGGTGACCTCTTCGCCGGGCGGCACCGCGAGCAGCTCAATGTCGAGCCGCTGGCCGGCCTCGACGCGGCGCTGCTTGCCGCCGGTAGCGATGACTGCGTACATCGGTTGGAGAGGATACCGATGAGGCCGCTGGATCGGCGAGTGGTTTTTGGAGGCTCAGCCTCTGGTCCTCAGGCAAACAGCGACTCGCGCAGTTGGATGCCGCGTCCCTCGCACGCTTCGCACGGGTCCGACATCGACTCCAGCAACCCCTCACCGGTGCGCATCCGGGTCATCTGCACAATGCCCATGTCCGAAATCGGTTCGGTGGCCGTACGGGTCTTGTCGCGAGCCAGCGCCTCGTTCAACGTCGACATGAGCTTGTCCCGCTGTTGCTTGTCGTCCATGTCCACAAAGTCGATGATGATGATCCCGCCGATGTCCCGCAGCCGCAACTGCTTCGCAATCTCGGTAGCGGCCTCCAGGTTGTTCTGGAACAGCGTTTCGTTCAGGCTGGACTTGCCCACGTTGCGCCCTGTGTTGACGTCGATCACCGTCAACGCTTCAGTGTGCTCGATGATGAGCGACCCGCCCGACGGCAGCCAGACCTTGCGGTCGGTGGCCTTGCGCACCTGCTCAGCCACGTGCACCCGCTCGAACAGCGGCAGCCGTTCAGCGACCGGGTCGTAATACCGGATGCGGTCCACCAGCGGTGCTGCCACCGCCTCCATGTAGCCCTTGACCTGTTCGAACAGCGCCGGGTCATCGATCACCACTTCACGGAAGTCCGCGGTGAATTGCTCGCGGATGATGCGCACGGCCAACTCGGGCTCTCGGAACAGCAGCACAGGCGCATCGGAGCGTTCCGCCAGTTCGGAGATCTTGGTCCACTGCTGTGTGAGCCGTTCGATGTCGCGGCGGATCTCGGCCGCAGTGACGTTCTCGGCAGCCGTCCGCAGGATGACGCCGAAGCCATCCGGGATCTCCTTGGCCAGCAGGCTGCGCAGACGGCGTCGCTCGCGGCTGGGCAGGCGGCGCGAGATGCCCATCACGCTGCTGTTCGGAATGAGCACCACGAACCGGCCCGGCAGCGACACCTCGGTAGTCAGGCGGGCACCCTTGTGGCCGATCGGGTTCTTGATGACCTGGCACATGATCGTCTGGCCGTTCTTGATCAGCTCGCCGATCGCTGGTCCTGACACGGATCGCCCTCGCCGCCCGCCGGCCCGCTTGCGCTCCGATCCGCCATCGTCATCGCTCTCGTCGGATGCAACGGTCAGATCGCCCCGGTAGAGCACCGCCTGCTTGGGCGTGCCGATGTCGACGAACGCCGCTTCCATGCCCGGAAGCACACGCCGCACCCGACCGAGGTAGAGGTTGCCGTAAATCTCGGAGATGTCGTCGGAAGGACGGCTGACGTAGTACTCGATCAGCGATCGGCCTTCGAGCACGGAGATGTGCGTCGCTCCCTCAGAAACATGAACGCACATCCGGTACCGGCCCAGCGGCTTACCGTTGCGGTACTTGCCGCGGCGCTCGGTGAGCTGCTCATCGTCGAGCTCAAGCGGCCGTTGGTCGGCCAAGATGGCCTCAACCGGGGCGTGGGCGCCATTGCGAGTCTCGGTGGTGGTCGTCGCGGTCTCGCCGGAGCGGCCGCGCCCGCCGCGTCCGCGACCGCCCCGCCTGCGACGGCGGCGGCCACCGGCACCATCGCCCTCGGGTGCCTGCTGAGCGGGCGCCGGGCGGCTGTCGCCGATCTGGGGCTTGCGAGCCGGCGGCGGCACCGGCGGGACCGGTGGCTTCGCGGACTCGGGCTCGGCTTGAGGGGGATCGGCCTTCGACTTCGGCTTGGGTCCGGAACCTGCTTTGGGCTTGGCCTTCGGCTCCGACTTCGCCTTCGCCTTGGGCTTGGGTTTCGCCTTGGGCGCCGGTTTGTCCTCGGCGTATTCGTTCTGCGTAGGGGGCACAACCAGCCGTCGCTTGCGTACGGCGGGTGTGGGGTCGTTCAGTGTTGATTCATCCACTGATGAGTTCCTTGTGTCTCTGGGCGCACATGGCAGGCACGGCCGGTTCGGCTCGTCCCGCGGCGCCACTCGTCCATTGATGTGTTCTCCGGGCTATGCCCATCTCGTGTGCCGGCGCGAGCGCTGGCACCAGTTCGCTAGGGCGCACCACCCGGGGCGTAGCTGACAGCTCGGCGCTCAGCACCGCCCCTCGATCCGAGCATCCGACCACCTGCAGCACCTCAACGCTGGGTCGAATATCCGAACTCACGGTCTCGCCTTTGTGCACCCGTTCAGTTACGACGGTACCGGCGGCAAGGAAGTCTGCAACCGCTTTCGCTGCTGCAGTCGCTTCGAGGCCCACGATGTCGAACTCCCAGCCGCACGAGTGAACCGCCGCTTGCAGCGACGGGCCGCGGCCGTCGGTCAGCACCGCAGCCGACACCTCCATGCCCACCGGCAGCGCCTCGCTGAGCGCCTCGGCAACGGTGCAGTAGCTCGGGACAGCCGACGGCAGCCCGTGCTCGCAGGGTCCGTGAGTTCCGCTCCGGCAGACAATCACAGGACCCGCTGCATGCTTGGCACCTGGCTCTGCAGCACCCCCGTCGCGCACCGCGTCTGCAACGAGCGGCAGCTCCACGAACTCGGCATCCGACTCGTACCCGGTGGGCAGCGCCAGTCCGAAGCTCAGCTTCATCCGAGGCGAGAAACCTTGGCTGTAGGCCACCGGCAATCCCACCTTGCGCACGGCACGCTCGGTGACGCGGGCCACGTCGCGGTGACCGATGAACCGGATCTTGCCGACCTTGGAAAAGCGGACGCGCAGCCTCAACGACATCTCCCACCCACGAGGGTGGGAGCGGCACTGCAGCTCGGCACCAGCGCGGCGGCCCAGCGCATCATGCGCCACCCCCGCTCGGTGCTCCTGCGCCCGCCAACTGACGGGGGCGCAGCTCAACCGGCACCAGATGGCCGGTCGCGAGATCCTGTCCCGTCCCCTGACTGCCGCCATTGGGGGCGACGGGGGACGCAACCATGTGCTCGATCCCATATTCAGTACAGGCCCCGCAGTCGTAGCACGGGGTCCATCGGCAGTCAGGCAGGCCATGCCCGGCCAGGGCGTCCTGCCAGTCGTGCCAGAGAAAGTCGCGGTGCAGCCCGGCGCCGATGTGGTCCCAGGGCAGCACCTCGTGCTCGCCGCGATGGCGATACACGTACCAGTCGAGGCTGAGGCCGCACGCTGCCATGGCCTCTTCCCACAAGCCCAAGTCGAAGCGCTCGCTCCACTCCTGGAACGTGCCACCCTTGCGCCAGACGTATTCGATGACCGCCCCGACGCGGCGATCCCCCCGGCTGGCGATGCCCTCCGCCGTCGAAGCGGCCGGGTCGTGCCACTTCAGCTGCACTCGCCGGCTGCGACCCAGCGCCGAGCGCACCAACCGCACCTTGCGCGCCAGCTCTTCGGGCGGGTTCTGCCCGAACCACTGGAAAGGCGTATGCGGTTTGGGCACGAAGCCACCCAGCGACACCGTCACCGATGCACGCTTGGTGTATTCCTGCCCGATCCGGGTGCAGGCATCGGCCAAGTGGGCGATGGCCTCGGTGTCGGGGTCCATCTCCGACGGCAGGCCCGTGAGGAAGTACAGCTTCATGCGATGCCAGCCCTGGCTGTAGGCCGAGCGCACCGCCCCGTACAGGTCTTCTTCGGTGATGAGCTTGTTGATGATCTGGCGCAGCCGCCACGACCCTGCCTCCGGGGCGAAGGTGAGCCCCGTGCGGCGAGCACGTGACACCTGGGCCGCCACATCGACGGTAAAGGCGTCGACACGCATGCTCGGCAGCGAGACGCTGATCCGGTTCGCATCGTCGCTGGCTCCGCCGGTGACCGTGTCGCGCACCAGCTCGGCAATCCCGCTGTAATCGGCCGTCGACAACGACATCAGGCTGACTTCGTCGTAGCCGCTGCGCTCGAGACCTGCCGTGACCATCTCGCGGACTTGTGCAGCAGGGCGCTCCCGAACCGGGCGGGTGATCATCCCCGCCTGGCAGAAGCGGCACCCCCGGGTGCATCCCCGGAATACCTCCACCGAGAGCCGGTCATGGACGACCTCCGTCACCGGCACCAGCTGCCGGCGGGGATACGGCCACTCTGCAAGATCGGCGACCGTGCGCTTGGCAACCAGCGCCGGCACGTCCGGGTACTTCGGCGCGACGGAGGCAAGTGCTGGCCCGTCGTAGGACACGTCGTACATCGCCGGCACGTACACGCCCTCGATGCCCGCGAGGTCGCGCAGGATCGTGTCGCGTGTGCCCGGCCGCTTGCCGGTTCGCTTCCAGGCGCCGACGGCTTCGGTGATCTCGGCAACCACCTCCTCGCCATCGCCGATGACGAAGAAGTCCACAAAGTCCGCCAGGGGCTCGGGGTTGTATGCGCAATGACCGCCAGCACCGATGAGCGGGTCGGCGTCGCTGCGCTGAGCCGAACGCACCTCCAGCCCCGCCAGATCGATGCAGTTGAGCACGTTCGTGTACACGAGCTCAGCGGAGAGGTTGAAGGCGATGATGTCGAATTCGCCTGCCGCCCGGTGCGTGTCCACCGAGAACAGCGGCAGCCCCGCAGTTCGCATCTCGGCCTCAAGGTCGATCCACGGTGCGTAGGTGCGCTCGGCGCTGGCGTCCGGGCGCTCGTTCAGCAGCTCATAGAGGATCTGCAAGCCCTGGTTCGGCAAGCCGATCTCGTACGTGTCGGGATAGGCCAGAAGCCACGACGTGAGGTGCGGGCCGGCAGTCGGTCGTTGCATCCCGTCCTCGCAGCCGATGTACCTCGCCGGCTTGGAGACACGTGGCAGCAAGGGCTCGAGCCGGGGCCACAGCGTTGTCATTGCAACCTCAACGCTACCGGCCCAGCCAGATAGTGAAGCGTTAGAGGGTGTAGCGCCGCGCTCCGACACTGATGACGATGCCAACCGCCGCAAAGGCGGTGACCGTGCCCGAGCCACCATGGCTCATGAGCGGCAACGGGATGCCGGTGATGGGCATGATGCCGATGGTCATGCCGATGTTCTGAAACACCTGGAACAGCAGCATGGAGAGGATCCCGACGGTGAGTAATCGTCCGAACGGATCGCTGGCGACGCGAGCGATCTGCCAGATGCGCACGGACATGTAGGCATACAACGCGAGCAGGAGCGTGCCGCCGACGAGGCCGAATTCCTCTCCCAGCGCCGTGAAGATGAAGTCGTTGTGCTGCTCGGGAACCAAGTCCAGGTTGGTTTGGGTGCCTTGCTTCCAGCCTTGGCCCCAGATGCCGCCCGCACCAATGGCAATCTGGCTCTGACGCAGGTTGTACGAGGCTTCCAGAGGCTCGAAGTCTTGATCCAGGAATGCCGTCAGGCGGTTTCGCTGCGTCTCGCTGAGCAAGCGGGGGCCTTGGAACGCGTCGATGCTGAACACCAGCACGAGCGCCAGGATTCCGGTGAGCGAGATGACCACGATGTGGCGCAACTGCGCCCCTGCAACCAGCAGCATGCCCATGGCGACGGCTACGAAAACCAGCATCGTGCCGAGGTCGGGCTGCAGGTAGATCAGGCTCATGGGCACCACCAGCAGCAGGCCCGCATTGAACAACGTGTCGAAGCGCAGGTATCCCTCGTGGCTGGCTACGAACGCCGCCAGCGACACGATCACGACGAGCTTGGCGAACTCGGAGGGCTGCACCTGGAAGCCGACGCCCGGCAGCACGAACCACGACCGCGCATTGCGAATCTCGGGCCCCCAGAACAGCAGTGCCCCCAGCGCTCCGAGCGCTATCAGGTAGGCGGGCGTCGCGTAGAAGCGCAGCACCCGGTAGTCGATGACGGCGGCGATGATCATCACCACGATGCCGACGCCCACGAAGATCGCCTGGCGTCGCGCCACCGTCCACGGGTCGCCGCCTTCGAAGGACAGGCTTCGCCATGTGGAGGAGTAGTTCATCGCGACGCCGAGCAGCGCTATCGCTACCGCAGCCAGCGCCAACGAGTAGTCGGCAAACCACGCTGGCGACTGCAGCTCGCGCCGTGTCTGGGAACGATTCAGCAGCCGCGCGATCATGACCCGGCAGCTCCCTCGATCTGGTCGACATCGGGGATGCCGTCACCGTCCGCATCCGTCGGCGTGTTCGCCCGCGGCAGCTGGATGCCCCACGGGCAGCCTTCGGGCACGTAGCCCAGGAACGCCGGATCGCCTCGCAGCGCCTCAGGCACTTCGGGGCACTCGGGCTGAGGCGGCGAGAACGCAATCTGCGGCTCAGGCCAGCGCTGCTCGTAGGCCCTCACTGCCTCAAGGATCCGTCGAGCCACAGGTGCAGCCGCCTCGCCGCCGTAGCCGGCCTCTTCCATGACGACGGCAACGGCGTAGCGGGGGTCGTGTGACGGCGCCCATGCAACGAACACCGCTGTGTCCTCCTTCTTGCGCCGCAGCACCGCATTCAGACCCTGCGCCTGGGCCGTGCCGGTCTTGCCTGACACCGGGTAGCCCTCATGGTCATAGCCCTCGAAAGCCTTCGCGGCGGTGCCTCGTAACCGGGAGTTCGTGACGTTGCTCAACCCTTCCCTCACCACCGCGCTTCCTGCGGGGAAGTCCACCACATCGAGCACCCGGGGTTCGAAGGTCAGCACCGGCTCGCCGAACGTCTCGGCGCGGCGCGAGACCACCGCTTCGACGATGTTCGGCGAGAAGAGCGTCCCGCCGTTGGCCATGGTGGCGTAGGCGTTGGCGAGCTGCATGGGAGTCACGGCGACGAACCCCTGGCCGATGCCGGTGTTGATGTTGTCGCCCGGGAACCATCGCGCCGGTTCGTCGTAGGGGTTGTAGGCCTCGGGGCTCAACTCGAAGAGGGTCTGCTTCACATCGCCGTCAGGCACCCGGCCCGATTTCTCGAACGGCAGCTGCACGCCGGTCGGGGATCCGAACCCGAGCGAGCGGGCCATGTCTTGGATCGCCCACTGCTCGGGGCCATCGATCCAGAACAGGTCATCGGACACTTTGTAGAAGTAGGCGTCGCTCGAGCGGGTCAATGCACCGGAGAGGTCCAAGGTGCCGAGGGCAGCCCGATCGGCATTGAAGAACGTGCAGCGACCGGTGCAGCCCCGCGCATCAGGGATCTTGTAGTAGCCCACGTCGTGGAAGGCAGCGCGCGGCGAGATCAGCCCCGCGTCGAGACCGGCGAGCGCCGTCACCGGCTTGAACACCGAACCGGGCGAATAGGTGCCTTGCACGGCGAGGTTGTTGAGCGCACCTGGTGCGTAGGGATTCTCGAACACCGACCGGTACTCCGCCAACGACAGTCCTTCGACCATCCACGTGGGGTCGTAGGTCGGGTGCGACACCATGGCAAGCACATCGCCGTTGCGCACATCCATGACCACAGCAGCCCCGGTGAGCGCCGGGTAGAAGAAACCGGAGTCTTCGCTCACGGTCTTGCGCGCTGCGATCAGTCCTTGTCGCAGGTACGACTCAGCGGCGGCTTGCAACTCGACATCGATGGACAGCACGATGTCGTCACCCGGTTCGGGCGGCACATCGGCCAAGATCCGCTGCACACGGTCCTGCCGGTCGACCTCGAGCTTGGTACGCCCCGGTTCGCCGTGGAGCTCGGCTTCGAAGAGCCCCTCGATGCCGGCCCTGCCGACCCGCTCGTAGGGCAGGTAGCCGTCATCGATCAACTCACGGTGCTGGCGCTCCGACATCGCCCCGACGTAGCCCACGATGTGCGCGCCCACCTCGTTCTGCGGGTACACCCGCACCCAGTCCCACCTGGCCTCGACTCCGGCAATCGAGCGCTCTGCAACGCGCAGCAGGCCGTCTTCGTCGAGTCCGGTCGCGACCACCTTCGGGGCCAGCGGATGCGTGCGCTGGTCGGCAAAACCCTGGCGGAGCTGCTCTGCGGGAACATCGAGCAGGTCAGCCAACTCGGTCAGCACCGCTTCGGTGTGTTTCTCGCTGTACCTCGAATGGTCATAGGTCACCACGCCGGTGCGGACGTTGTCCGCTAGCACCACGCCGTGACGGTCGAGGATGCGGCCGCGGGTCGGCGGCGTGATGATGATGCGGACCTGGTTCGATTCCGCGGCCACCGCGAACTGCTCCGTTTCGAGTACCTGCAGGTACCACAGACGGGTGAACAGCGCTCCGAACAATCCCACCATCACGATGCCGATGAAGGCCATCCGCCTGCGGACCCGCTCATCCACTGCGCGACGTGCTTTCTGAAGCGGCGCTGATGCGCGGACGGATGATGAGGGCCCAGCGAGTCGCTCGCTCGAGCAACGGATTGGTCAGCAGGGACGCAACGCCGGTCACGATGGCGATGCGGACGATCGGTGCCTCTGTCACGTAGACGAGATCCATCAGCCAGCCGGCACCCGCGAAAATGCCGATCCCGCCCGCTGCCAGCAGCGACGCGATCGCAGCGCGAGCGAGCCTGCCGGCCGAGGGGATCTGCTCGGTGATGGCACCCGACAGGTACCCCACCAGCGTCAGCACGAGCAACGACATGCCGAACGGCGTGTGAAGGATGAGATCGGACGCGAGCCCGCATCCGCCGCCGAAGGACGCTCCCGTACTGCGACCGCCCATCATCCCGCCTGCGACGGCCAGCAAGACCAGCGGATCGACGATGACACCTGCCGGGGTGATGTGTGCCAGCAGGCCCACATGAACGACAACGGCTACAGCCAGCACCAGCGTCGACCGGGCCAACGGCCCGGCGCCAGCCATCATCGCCTGCCTCCCGTCATGACTCGCCGCCTGCGCTGCCCGTATCGGCCGGGCCGTCGTCGGGTTCGCGATCCACGATCACCGGCTCGGGGACGTTGGGCTCGTACAGCAGCACCTGCACCCAGCGAAGCCGTTCAAGATCGGCAGCGGGGTGCACGGTGACCCGTTGCGCGCCCCGCACCGCATCCGGCTCGACGTCGGTGACCGTGCCCACAAGCAACCCTGCGGGGAATGTGCTGCCAGCAAAGCCGCTGGTCACGACGGTTTCCCCGGGGATGACAACGGTCTCCAGCTCGATGTAGCTCACCTCCAGGTCGCGGCCCGGCCCCCGTCCCGAGGCCAAGCCGTCGTCCCCGGACCGGACGATGCGCACACCGGCGTCGAAATTCGGATCGGTCAGCAGCTCGACGCGCGAACGCGTGGTGCTGGCCTGCACCACCCGCCCGACCAGTCCGTCACCGCTCTCCACCGGCATGCCCTCCCGGATGCCGTCGCGGCGACCCTTCGCAAGCTCGATCGTGCGCTCGAAGTTCGACACCGGTGCGTCGATGACCCGCGCCGTGACGCGGGGAATCGCCGGGGCAGCGTCACGGGCGCCTACCAGCGCCAGCAGCTCCTGGCGATCCCGTTCCAACTCGCCGACACGCAGCACCGATGCCTCAGCCTCAGCCAGCTCGCCGCGCAGCTGCGCGTTCTCAGCCTCCAGATCGTCGTAGCTGACGATCCCGCGCCACGCGTTGCGAAACGGTTCGGCTACCCAGTCGCCGAACGTTCGCACCGGTCCCAGCAGATCCAATGTCGCGCCGCGGGCAGTATCCAGCACGCCGCCCGAACCACGTGCGTCGAGCGTGAGCAATGCAATGGCCGTCACGACGAGCAGGGCCAGACGGAGCCAGGTGCGTCTCCGAATGCCGGCGCGGCGGGCCACGGCCGGGGGCGTCAGCGCCCCTCGGTGGAGGAGTACAGCACTCCGTGGAGGACGCCGAACTCTTCGAGCGTCTGGCCAGAACCGCGCACGACGGCAAACAGCGGGTCCTCCGCGATGTGGACTGCAACGCCTGTCTCCGAGCGCAGTCGATCCGGCAGACCGCGCAGCATCGCCCCGCCGCCTGCGAGCGTGATGCCGTAGTCCATGACATCTGCTGCCAACTCCGGCGCCGTGTCATCGAGCGTCGCCTTCACCGAATCGACAATGGCACTGACCGGCCCCGCGATCGCTTCACGTATCTCCAGGCTGTCGACACTGACCGATTCGGGCAACCCGCTGACCATGTCGCGGCCACGAACCTCGGCATAAATCTCCTGCTGCAGCGGCCACGCCGACCCGAGTGCGAGCTTGATCTCCTCCGCGGTGCGCTCGCCCACGACGAGGCCATGCTCCTTCTTGACGTGGGCAACGATGGATGCGTCGATCATGTTGCCGCCGATGCGAGCGGAGCGAGCCGTCACGATGCCGCCGAGCGAGATCACCGCCACTTCCGTGGTGCCGCCGCCGATGTCGACGATCATGCTTCCCTGCGCCGATTGCACCGGCAGCCCGGCGCCGATCGCCGCGGCCATCGGCTCCTCGATGATGTACGCGCGGCGGGCGCCCGCGTACTCGGCGGCTTCCTGGACCGCGCGCTGCTCCACCCCGGTGATTCCCGATGGCACGCAGATCACCATGCGCGGCTTGGGCCAGCGCGTCTGGCTGACCTCGTTGATGAAATGCCGGAGCATCTTCTCGCAGATGTCGAAGTCAGCGATCACGCCGTCCTTGAGGGGGCTGATCGCGGTGATGTTGCCTGGCGTCCGACCGATCATCCGCTTGGCTTCGAGACCGACCGCCAGCGAGTTGCCGGTCATGGAGTCGACAGCGACCACCGAGGGCTCGTTGAGCACGATTCCCCTGCCGCGGACGAAGACGATCGTATTCGCAGTGCCGAGATCGACAGCAATGTCCCGGCCGCCGAACACTGAACCGCGCCGGCGGGGTCGGGATGACCCGTTCGATGCCATCAGCCGCTTACCTCGCTGACCGACGCAGCGCTCTCGGCTGCGCCGTTGTTGGCCGAGTTGCTGGCTTGCGCGAGCGATGGGAAGAACAGCGAGATCTCCCGCTGGGCAGAGGCTGCGCTGTCGGATCCGTGCACCAGATTCTCGGTCGGCGACAGCCCGTAGTCACCCCGGATGGTCCCGGGTGCCGCCGTGGCGGGATTGGTGGCGCCCATGAGGGTGCGCACCACGGCGAAGACGTCGTCACCGGCGTCGGCGGGACCCTCGAGCACCATGACCACCGACGGCGAGCGCGTGATGAACTCCAGCAGCGGCGCGTAGAAGCTCTTGCCGGCGTGCTCGGCGTAGTGCTGCTCGGCGGTGTCGCGCTCGATGACCCCGTGCTCCAGGGCCGCGATGGCAAGCCCCTTGCGCTCGAACCTGCCGAGTATCTCGCCGACGAGGCCGCGCTCGACAGCGTCGGGCTTGCAGATCACCAGCGTTTGCCGCATCGCTGTCTCCCTCGGCTTGGCTCGCGTCGTGGCGCGATGCGCCGTCGGCTGCGCGTCCGAGGCTAATGCGGGTCAACCCCCAGAAGTCGCCGCGCTGCAGCGGCAACGTACAGCGAGCCGCTCACCACCACGATCCCGTCGGAACCGGCCCGCTCAGATGCAGCCTGCACGGCTTCCGGAACGTTGGCCGTGTTGATGATCTCGGGCGAGCGCCGGTGGCCGCTGGCGTCGCCGTCAGCACCCAATGCAACTTCGACGGCCGCTGCGATCTCCGCAGGCGGCAGCGCGCGCGGCCAGTCGGCTGCGGTAGCGACGACTGCGTCGAACTGGCCGAGGCCGAGTGCTTCGCAGAACGCAGCGGGATCGTGCGGTCTGTTCGTCCCGATGACCAGCACCCTGACGCCGTCGGTCCTGTCGGAATCGACCAGCAGCGATTCCGCCAGCGTGTCGCGCAATGCAACGGCACCGGCGGGATTGTGCGCCCCATCGATGACCACCGTGGGCTGCCGGGCGAAGATCTCGAAGCGAGCTGGGAGCGAAACGCCGTCCAGCGCGGCCGCAATCACATCCTCGTCCAGACTTCGGCCGAAGAACGCTTCGACCGAGCTGATGGCGGTGGCGACATTCGTTGCCTGGTGGGCACCGTGCAGCGGCACAAAGAGCTCGGCGTGCTCGCCGAGCGGCGTGCGAACCGTCACCAGCTGGCCTCCGACAGCAGGCCAACGCTCGGCGACATCCCAGTCGACGCCGCGGCGCCACAGCTCGGCCCCCGCCTCCATGGCGGCGACAGCCACGATGTCGCTGAGCTCCGGCGCCGTCTCGCCGCAGACGACGGTCGCCCCAGCGGAGATGATCCCTGCCTTCTCCTGGGCCACGTCTGCCAGGGTGGGCCCGATGATCTCAAGATGGTCGGCACCCACATTGGTGATGACCGCCACCGCGGCATCCACCACATTGGTCGCATCCCAGCGTCCGCCCATGCCAACTTCGATCACGTTGACATGCGCCGCGGAGGCGAACCAGTTGAACGCAGCGGCGGCCATCACCTCGAAGTAGTTCGGCCGCTCGCCGCAGCGCTCGATCACCATCGGTTCGAAAACCGCGACCTCGCTGACCGCCATCGTGAACGAGTCGTCGTCCAGCGGCTCGTTGGCCACTGCGATCCTGTCATTGACACGGTTGATGTGCGGCGAGGTGTAGCTGCCCGCAGCGAGGCCGCACGCCCCGAGCAGTGCTGCAGCGAGCCGTGCCGTGCTGCCCTTGCCGTTGGTTCCGGTGATGTGAATCGCAGGCACGCTGTCCTGCGGGTCGCCCAGGACACCCATGAGCGTCCACATGCGATCCAGTGTGGGCGGCGTCGCCTCGGGGCTGCCGAGCAGCCGCTCAAGATCGATGTGGGAATCCAACCAGTCGACAGCGGCCTCGTAGTCGCGCAGCGGGCCAGCTGCTGATGCTGGCTGACCAGTGTCTGACGGCCCAGGGTTCAAGATGCGCGGCGCGTCACGGTTGAACGGGGCACCAGCGTCGGGTTCACCTTGTCCAGCACCACGTTCCGGTCGACGATGCAGCGGGCGACGTCATCACGGCTCGGCAGGTCGTACATCAACCCCAGCAGGACCTCTTCGAGGATCGCTCGAAGTCCCCTGGCGCCGGTGTTGCGCAGCATCGCCTGATCCACGATTGCCTCGAGTGCGTCGGAGGTGAATTCGAGCTCGACGTCGTCGAGTTCGAACATCCGGCGGTACTGGCGGACCAGCGCATTCTTCGGCTCGGTGAGAATGCGTCGCAATGCGTCGGGACCCAGCGGGTCGACGACGCCCACCACCGGGAGCCTGCCGATGAACTCGGGTATCAGGCCGAAGTGACGCAGATCTTCGGGCAGCACATCCGGCAGGATGTCGAGCGCAGAGCTGTCTGTGGCGTTGCGCAGCGTTGCCCCGAAGCCGACGCCGCGCTCGCCGACACGGTCGGCGATGAGGCGCTCGAGGCCGTCGAACGCTCCCCCGCAGATGAACAGCACGTTGCTGGTGTCGATCTGCAAGAACTCCTGGTGCGGGTGCTTGCGGCCGCCCTGCGGGGGCACCGATGCCACGGTGCCCTCCAGGATCTTGAGCAGAGCCTGCTGGACGCCCTCGCCCGAGACGTCCCGGGTGATCGATGCGTTCTCTGCCTTGCGTGCGATCTTGTCGATCTCGTCGATATAGACGATCCCCGTTTCGGCGCGCTTCACGTCGAAGTCCGCTGCCTGCAACAGCTTCAGCAAGATGTTCTCGACGTCCTCGCCCACGTAACCGGCCTCGGTGAGCGCCGTGGCATCGGCGATGGCGAACGGCACGTTGAGCATGCGCGCCAGCGTCTGCGCCATCATCGTCTTGCCGCAGCCGGTGGGGCCGATCAGCAGGATGTTCGACTTGGCAATCTCGACGTCTTCAGCGGCGCCCGGGCCGGAGGGCTCGAGGCGCATGCGCTTGTAGTGGTTATAGACAGCCACCGAGAGAATCGTCTTGGTCCTGTCCTGATCGATGATGTAGTCGTCGAGAAACGCGAAAATCTCGCGAGGCTTGGGCACCGCCTCGAACGGCGTCTCGGTCGTCGTCTCGATCTCGTCGTCAATGATCTCGTTGCACAGGTCGATGCACTCGTCGCAGATGTAGACGCCCGGGCCCGCGATGAGCTTGCGCACTTGCTTCTGGGACTTGCCGCAGAACGAGCACTTGAGCAGTTCACCGCCCTCGCCGAACTTCGCCACGTTGCACCTCCCTCCTGCGAATGAGCTTGCCGACTCTTGCACACCCGTGCGACACCGGGGCGTACACACGAGCCGTCCGCCAAGGATGGCACAGCACGCGCGATAACACGTGACCCGCAGCACCCCTGCCGCAGCGGCACGACAGCTTGCAAAGCGGCGCTGCGGGCGGCGCCGAACGGGGCTTCGCTGGCGCGCCGGTAGGCTCCGCGCTTCGTGAAGACGACGCTGACGCCGCTCGATCCAGCGGATTTCATCGGGCCCGCGCCAGTTACTGAACCCGATCCGTCCCAGCCTGACGATGTATCGGCGGGCGACGACGACGGCAGCGCAAGCGCCGAGAACGCCGACGTCTCGGCCGGCGAGGACAGCCCAGGCGAGGGCGAGGTCCCGCAGGAGAGGTTCATCGGACCGCGCGTCAAGCTGACCGTCGAAGTTGACGCCGACACATTCGATGCCGACATCGAAGCAGCGTTCCGCAAGCTTGCTCGCGAAGTCCGCATTCCCGGTTTCCGTCCTGGCCGAGCACCGCGTCGCGTGCTGGAGTCGCACTTCGGTTCCGAGATCGGTCGGGCTCAGGCGCTCGAGGAAGCGCTGCCCCGCTATTACGCAGAAGCGGTGCGTGACAACAAGGTCGACGTGGTGAACCAGCCCGAACTGGAGCTCACGCTCGACGGCAGCGACGGGCCGGTGGCGTTCGAAGCGACCGTCGAGGTCCGGCCGGTTGTGTCGGTCTCGGGCTACGAGGGCCTGCAGATCGAGATTCCCAGCCCAGTGCCGACCGACGAGGAGATCGACGCCCGAATCGATGAGACGCGCCGCCAGTTCGCGGATATCGCCGAGGTGGATCGTGCCGCGGCGCAAGGCGATCGCGTCACGATCGACATCGAGGGTTCTGTGGAGGGGGAGCCGCTTCCCGGGCTCTCGGCGCAGGACTATCTCTACGAGCTCGGCAGCGGCGGCATCGTTCCTGAGGTCGACGAGCATCTGACCGGCTGCGAGGCCGGCGCCGACTTGTCGTTCAGCGCGCCCCATCCGGTGCAACCGGAGATGGAGATTGACTTCGAGATCACCGTCAACACGGTGTCGGAGTTGGTGCTGCCCGAACTCACCGACGACTGGGTAGATGACAACACCGAGCACGACAGCGTTGCCGAATTGCGCGACGCCACCGCCCGTCAACTGAGCTTCGGCCGCATCATGCAGGCAAACATGGTGCTGCGGGATGAGGCGCAGAAACAGATTGCGGACCTCGTGGAGGGACCGGTTCCCGACGCCATGATCAGCGGGGCGATCGCGGATCGCATGCAGGAGCTGGGCAGCGGGCTGCAGCAGCGGAACATGACGATCGAGGAGTGGCTTGAGGCAACCGGTCAGGAGCCGGCATCGTTCATCGGAGAACTGCGAGACGACGCCGAGCGTGGCGTCCGTCTCGACCTGGCGCTGCGCGCCGTGGCCGCGGCCGAAGCGCTGGAGGCCGATGACGATGACATCGACGGAGAGCTGGAGCGCATGGCATCGACCGACGGTCGCAGCGCCGCCCAGCTGCGTGAGGTCATCGCCGAGACCGACGGGCTTGCACACTTGGCCTCAGCCATTTGCAAGAGCAAGGCGCTGCAATTGGCGATAGAAGCCGCCACACTCATCGGACCCGACGGCGACACCATCGAGCGTTCAGCGCTCGAACTGCCCACGGCTGACGATGCTGGGGGCGCCGATGACACCGACGACACTGAATCTGACGACACTGAATCTGATGACAGAGGGGACACACCGTGACAGCCGAGTTCTCCGCAAGTTCACATGACGCTCGCCCCCGTGGGGATCAGAGCGTCGAGCGGTACCGCGCCAGCAACTATCTGGTTCCGACCGTCGTGGAACAGACCAATCGTGGCGAGCGCGCGTACGACCTGTACTCCCGGCTGCTCAAGGAGAACATCATCTTCCTGGGCACGCCCATCGACGACGTCGTGGCCAACCTGGTGTGCGCGCAGATGATCCACCTCGAGTCGGAGAACCCCGACAAGGACATCAACATCTACATCAACTCGCCGGGCGGCGACATCAGCTCGCTGTTCGCCATCTACGACACCAGCCAGTACATCCGCAACGACATCACCACGATCTGCCTGGGACAGGCGGCCTCGGCGGCCGCCGTGCTGCTGGCCGCGGGCACCCCGGGCAAGCGGATGGCGCTGCCCAATGCACGGGTGCTGCTGCACCAGCCGTACGGGCAGGCGATGGGTCAGGCGACCGACATCGAGCTGGCGGCCCGGGAGATCGACCGGATGCGTGAGCGCCTTGAGCGGATCATTGCGCACCACACCGGCCAGGATCTTGAGCGCATCCACACCGATACAGAGCGTGACTTCATCATGGATGCCGACGCGGCTAAGGAATACGGGATCATCGACGAGGTGATCGCGAACCGCCAGGTGCTCGAGGACGGTCCGATCCGCGCCGCCTAGTTGGAGCGGGTGTCTGCGGGGAGCGGACGACGGGAATCGAACCCGCATCATCAGCTTGGAAGGCTGAGGTTCTAGCCATTGAACTACGTCCGCGTGGGGCGCCGAGGGTAGCGGCGCTCGCCGGACCGGCCTGTATTGCCCTTAGTCGAGGTTGAACGGCAGCGGGGTGGTGGTGGCGGTTCGGTTGGCGCCATCGAGCCTGACCTGCAGCTCGGTGTCGGGCTCGAACCAGGGTGGGTCGAGCAGTGCTAGGCCGATGTTGGTGTCGAAGCGCGGGGAGTGTGCGAGGGCTCGCAAAGTGCCGACGGGGTGGCCTTCTGGGCTTTGAATCGCACGTGGTGATCGCAGTGCTGACGGGGGGTCGCCTTCGATCACGAGACCGACGAGGCGTCGCTGGCTGCCCGATGCGCGGCGGGCCTGCAGCGCCGCCTTGCCGATGAAGTCGTGGCCGGCTGAGGTTTCGGCTCCATCAGCGTTGGTGCTGAGGCTGACGAAGCGGCCGATGCCTGCTTCGTCGGGGTCGGTCTCGGGATCGGTGTCGCCGCCGAATGACAGCAGGAAGCTCTCGATGCGCTCGGGGTTGTTCGGCGCGCCCACGCTGAGCCCGAACGGCTCACCCGCCTCCCACAGCAGGTCCCAGAGCTGCTCGCCCTTGGTGCCGTCCATCAGGAAGAGCTCGAAGCCGCCCTGGCCGGACCAGCCGGAGCGACATACCACCAGGGGGATGCTGTCGTTGTCGCCGCCGCCCTGCGGGCGGTGGTCATAGCGGACAAACCGGAAGAAGCGGATGTCGCGTACCCACTCCCCCAGTGCGGCGGCGACAACACCGTCGGCGCGGGGTCCCTGGATCGCCAGCGGCCAGACATCGGGCTCGGTGACCTCGACGTCGTAGCTGCCTTCGCCGGCCACCGCCCGTGCCCACAGCAGCACATCGCTGTCGGCTATCGAGAGCCAGAACGTCGTCTCGTCGATGCGCAGCGCCATCGGGTCGTTCACCAAGCGGCCGTCGTGATCGCACATCGGCGCGTAGCGGGCCACGCCCACCGGCAGGTCGCGCAGGTCGCGGGCGCAGAGATAGGTGACCAACCGGTGGGCATCCGCTCCGGCGATCTGCACCTGCCGTTCACAGCCCACGTCCCAGATCGCCGCCGCCTCGGTGAGCGCTCGGTATTCCGCCGCGGGATCGTCGGTGCCGATCGGCAGGACCGTGTGGTTGTACACCATCGCCTTGGTCATGCCCGCCGCCGCGGCGCGGTCAGTGAACGGCGTGACCTTGGTGCGGGGACCGGCGATCAGCTCCACGCGGCGCTAGCGGCCGAGCACCTGCAGATGCCCCTGGTCGCGCAGCCGCTCGATGAACGCTTCGGTGTACGCGGCTTCGGGGTCGGCCCGCACTGCCTGATCGATGGCGTACGCGTCGTCGCCGACCAGGATCCGCCAGCGGCCGGCCAGCACATCCGACAGGATGATTTCGGCTGCTCGCGCGGCGGTGGTCGGTGCGTCGTCACGGAACCGGGTGTTGCGGTCCGCGATCATCGCTTCGACCTGCTCGTCGCTGAAGGCATCGAGGTCGACTCCCCGAGCCGCCATGTTCTTGCGGATGAGCGGGATGTCGACCCCGTGGGCGGAGAAGCTGTTCAGCGCGATCGACGTGCCGATGTGCCCCGGCATCACCACGTGGGCGGAGACGTGCGGCGCGTGCATGGCAAGGTCGACCTGCAGAGCTTCGGTGAAGCCTTTCACGGCGAACTTGGCGGCGCAGTACGACGTGTGCGGCAGGCCCGGGCCGATCGTCGCCCAGAAGCCGTTGATGCTGCTGGTGTTGACCATGGCTCCCGCGTCGGAACGGACGAGCATGTCCATGAACGCCCGCGCGCAGTTGAGCACCCCGTTCCAGCACACCTCGAATGTCTTGTCCCATGCGGCGCGCTGGTCGTCGATCACGAAGCTGCCCCCGCCGCCGACGCCGGCATTGTTGAACAGCAGGTTGATGTGGTCGGTGTCGTGCGAAGCGGCGACCGCAGCCGCGAACGCCGTCACGGCATCCGCATCGGTCACGTCGCACTGGTGCGTGGTGATGCGCACCCCGCTTGAGCCACTGGCGGCCATCTCTGCCGTGCGCGCCAATTCGTCGGTATTGAGATCGCAGGCGGCAACGTGCGCACCGGCCGCGGTGAGCTGGCGAACGAGCTCACGCCCCATTCCTGTGCCGCCGCCGGTCACCACCGCGATGCGGCCTGCGAGTTCAGTGACAGCCATTGCTCAGCCCTCCGGAGGCCCATCGGCGAACATCGCCGCAGCCGCGGCCTCCATGTCCTCTGGACTCACATCTCGCATATGGGTCGCGATCGACCACTTGTGCCCGAACGGGTCGCGGATGCTGCCGAAGCGGTCGCCCCAGAACATGTCTTCGGGCGGCATCAGCACCTCCGCGCCCATCGCCACCGCCTTCTCGATGGTCGCGTCGCAGTCCGGGACGTAACGGTGGAGGGTGACGGTCGAACCGTTCAGTGCCGCAGGCGCAGAGGGTTCGCCTCCCCACTCCGGGAAGTCGTCAGCCAGAAACAGCAGGCCGTCGCCGAGCACCAACTCGGCGTGCATCACCTTGTCGCCGCCCGGCGCCATCTGGCGGTTCGTCTCCTGGGCACCGAAGGCGGCCGTGTACCACTCAATGGCATCGGCCGCTCCTCCGGGAGATCCGTCGGTTCGGGCGCCGATGGTCATGTAGGGCACGACGAAAGGCCGATCGGCAGGAATCGGATTCACATCACTCATGGGCGCGGACTCTAGCCACGGCCTGTTGGCCGCGATGCCGCCGCCGAGCGTTCCCACCCACCCCGCAAGGCTGCGAAAATCAGGGTTTATTGGAGATGGACACTCGGCACGCTCGCCCGACGCTGAGCGCAGCCGGCAAGGAGGACCCAAATGAGGCAGGTCGACCACTGGATCGGAGGCCAGCGCACGCAGGGCTCGCCGAAGACGATGTTCGAGGTGACCGACCCGGTCGCCGGCAGCGTTATCGCCGCGGTGCCCATGGCCTCGCCGGGCGATGTGGACGCCGTCGTGGGCGCGGCACGCACGGCATGGGAGGGGTGGCGGGAGGCCTCCATCTCGTCGCGTGCCGCGATCATGTTTGCGTTCCGCGAGCTGCTCGAGGAGCACCGCCTGGAGCTGGCCGAGATGGTGTCGGCCGAGCACGGCAAGGTGCGGGCCGACGCCCTCGGTGAGATGCGGCGAGGCATCGAGGTGGTGGAGTTCGCCTGCGGCGTCGGACAGCTGCTCAAGGGCGAGCGCACCGACGACATCAGCACCGAGCACGACGCCTACACGGTGCGCCAACCGGTCGGCGTGGTGGCAGGCATCACGCCGTTCAACTTCCCGGCGATGGTGCCCATGTGGATGTACCCGGTGGCCATCGCCTGCGGCAACTGCTTCGTGCTCAAGCCGTCCGAGAAAGACCCGTCGGTGGCGGTGCGTATCGGCGAGCTGTTCGCCGAGGCGGGGCTGCCCGACGGGGTGTTCAACGTGCTCCACGGTGATGCCGATGCAGTGAATGCGCTGTGCGAGCACCCGGGGATCGACGCTGTGAGCTTCGTGGGCTCCACGCCCATCGCCCGTCACGTGCACCGCACGGCGTCGATGGCCGGCAAGCGGGTGCAGGCGCTCGGCGGGGCGAAGAACCACATGATCGTGCTGCCCGATGCCGACATCGGCCAGGCGGCCGACGCCGCCGTGTCGGCCGGCTATGGCTCAGCGGGTGAGCGCTGCATGGCTATCTCGGTGGTCGTGGCAGTGGGGGCCGTCGCGGATGACTTGTCGGAGGAAATCTGCGAGCGCATCGACGCGTTGCGCATCGGCCCCGGCCTCGACGCCGAGCCCATGGACATGGGGCCATTGGTGACCGCCGAACACCGCGACCGGGTGCTGAGCTACATCGACCTGGGCGAAACCGAGGGCGCGGTGCTGCGGCGGGACGGTCGCGAGCTGGTAGTGGACGGCCATCCAGACGGCTACTGGGTCGGGCCCACCCTGCTCGATGAGGTCACCGCAGAGATGAAGGTCTACGAGGACGAGATCTTCGGGCCCGTGCTGTGCCTGGTGCGGGTGGATTCGTTCGAAGAGGCGATGGAGCTCATCGAGAACAACCAGTTCGGCAATGGCGTCGCGCTGTTCACCCGTGACGGCGGGGCGGCGCGGCGGTTCCGGCGTGAGGCCCCGGTTGGGATGGTCGGCGTGAACGTGGCGATCCCGGTGCCGATGGCGTACCACTCGTTCGGAGGCTGGAAGGACTCGCTGTTCGGCGACCACCACATGCACGGTCCCGAAGGCATCCGCTTCTACACCCGCCTCAAGGCGGTCACCGAGCACTGGCCCGACCCCGCCGACCGCGGCGTCGACCTCGGATTCCCCACCGCTCGCTGAGCACCGGCCAGCGCAGCATGCGCATGGCGCGAGCGCTCCGGCGTCGCGCTCAGCAAGTCTGTGTACGTTAGACGGATGCCGCACGTTCAGGTGTACCTGCCTGACGATCTCTACGACATCGTTCGGTCACAGGGACTATCGGCGTCGCGCTTGCTCCAGGATGCGGTGCGAAGCCACTGCCTGCGTCAAGAGAAGATCGCTGAAGCACACGCGTATGTGCAGGAGATCTACGCCGAATTGGGTCCGCCCACCGCCGAGGACATCGAGTGGGCCGAGAAAAAGGCGCGCGAAATCGCCAGCTCGCTGCAAGCCGGTCAGAGTCTCCCGGGCGGGCGGCGCTTCTAGGTGACGTCCTCTAGTCGCGTGCGTGCGAGGTGTTCCAACCGCTGCGCTTGGACCCAGAGCGTGCGGCGAATCCCGGTCTGAACCTTCCGTTCGCTGATGACGCGCGCCAGATCGGCAATCGTCCGTGCGCGCCGAGCGATTCGAATGTCGGGGTGCTCACGCTTCGTGCGGGACGCATCCGGCAGGATTTCGCCTCGCACCGAACTGGGCAGCTCAATCAACTCGGCCTTTGCAATGTCGCCTTCATTGAGCACGGCGCTGAACAGAGAATCCGACAACGCCTGTTGGTACACGGTGAACTCCGCTCGGTCCAGCGTGTCCTTGATGACTTCGTCAGGCGATTCCTCGAGGTCCCAAAACGGCCACATCTCGATCTCCGCGACCTCAAACGGGTCGAGGACTCGCATCGCCACGGCGTCGGTGCGCTGATTCGTCAGATGCCGTCTGATTCTCGTTCGCAGCTGCTCCCTCGTATGACCGACGTAGATCGGTTCTCCGTCGTAGTCGATGAACAGGTACACGCCAACCTTGCAGTCGCCAGCGGCTCTGCCATCCTCTCCAAGCAAACCGAGGACGCGGTCGACGCCCTCGTAGAGCTCCGTGACATCAAGGGGCTCGTCCGCCATCAGCTCAGTGCTCGAGCCAGCCAATGATGACCGAGCCACTCGATGACCGGTACGCACACAGCGTCGCCCAACGCAAACATCGCTTGCCGCTCCGTAACGGCCCCGTAGTCAAGGTCACCGGCTCCTTGAAGCCTGGCGTACTCGTCTCGGCTCATCCAGCGCACGTCCGCTGTGCCTCGTCCTGCGCGGACGATGGCCTGACGAGACGAACCGCCACGGGTCGTTCTGAGCGCCCCTGCGATCTCGTCCCCGCGAATCTCCCATACCGCACGACCGTCGCGAGTGCGCCGGTACGCACCTCGCCAGCTCACCGTCTTGGATTCCCGATAGCAGCGAAGCCGGGCTTGCTGAAGATCGGAGAGAGAATCAAAGAACGCGTCGCGCTTGTCGCCGGTCCACCACTCGCCGCCGCTGTCTGCTACATCAGCGAGGCGAGTGTCGTCGCGCCGAGGCGGCGGCTCAACCGTCACAGCTGCGGCACCCTTGACTGCGAGCAGGAACACACGCGGGCGGCTCTGGGGAACGAACGCGGCCGCATCCACCGTGACGTCGCTCACTTGATAGCCGAGGTCGCTCAGGAGCTCAACGACGGTCTTGAAGTCCCGGCCGTCATTAGCCGTGAGGAAGCCCGGCACGTTCTCCACGAGCACAGCGTGCGGTGCTCGTTCACCCATCTCGGCGATGATCCGGACGAAATGGTGGATCAAGCCAGAGTGTTCGCCAGCGAGACCGGCGCGGGCACCCGCCAAGGACAGGTCCACGCATGGAAACGAGGCCGTAGCTAGCTCGACATCAGGAATCTGTTCGCCACAAATGTCACGAATGTCCCCAACAACAAGTGACTCCTCGCCCCAGTTCGCTCGATAGAGCGCTGCCTTGGTTTCGTCGATGTCGTTCGCGAACACGGTTCGGACACCGCAACGCTCAAGGCCAGCACGCACCAACCCCATGCCGGCGAAGAACTCCGCGGCGCGCGGCCCCGTCTGCTGGTCATGGACCGGGAACAGCCCCATCTGCCGAGAACCAGCGCCCCGGATCGGGCGGTTCTGCGCCATGCGCGAACCCTCGTCTAGCAGCAGGGCCATCAGCGGAGGGGGGCGGTCGAAGTCATGCGAACGACAGTAGGCGTCGGGTGTCACAAACCGAGCGATACCGGCCGACACCTCAATGCGAGACGCATCGCGGACCCCGCATGCAACTCCATCCGGCGAGCGAGGCCAGCGTCACGTCGTCCGCACCATCGCGTGTCGGAGGCTGTGCCCGAAACGCGGCAACACCAAAAGGGCAGGACCTAGACGAAGGTGGCCTGATCGTGCAGACGGTCGGCCAAGGAGATGATTTCCCTGGCCATCGCGAGTTTCTGCCGCCAATTCGCCGGGATCGCCTCCGCGCCGTAGTGGGCGCCAGCGATCTGGCCGTAGATGGCGCCGGTTGTATCGGCATCGTCTCCGAGGTTCACGACAAGCAGGGCGCCTTCGCGGAAACTGTCGGTGCGGTCGAAGGCCCACAGCGCAGCTTCGAGCGCGTCGACGACGTAGCCCGTCCCTCTGATGTCCGGCGGTTCGCGATCCCTGAACGATCCGTTGGCGACGAGTGCGACTTTCTCGGCAAGCGGTTCGCTCTCCCACAGTTTCTCACCGGGGCAATAGCCCGAGCTGAGCAGCGTTCGCTTGGCGACGCCCTGTAGAGCGCCAACCAGAAGGCCAGCGAAGTAGCGGCAGGCATCCACGGCCTCGATGGCCTGATGCGTGACCTGGGAACTGTCGGCGGCCCTTGCGATGGCCTGGGCAGCGTCCTCGGCATAGCGCATCGGTACCGGCGCAAGCCGCATGAGTGAACCGTTGCCTGCACTGCTGGGATCGGTGGAGCCGGCGTACGGATCACCGTGCTGCATGAACTGCGACAACGCCCGGCTGGTGGTGTTCCCGATGTCAAAGCACTCGCCCGTGCTGGACAGGTAGCCCTCGCGCCACCAGCGCACGTATCGCTGCATCTGATCGGCGGGGTCGAACTCGTCGCACTCAACCAAGCTCGTGGCCAGGCACAGCGCCATCGAGGTGTCGTCTGTCCACTGCCCGGGCTCCAGCCCGAACGGTCCACCGCCGATGATGTCATCGATCGGCTCGAACGTGCCGGGCGGCTTGAACTCCAGGGTGGTGCCCAGCGCATCGCCAGCCGCTAGATGATTGGTTCCAAGGGTTGGGGAGTCCACCGCTGGTGGGGTGAGGGTGTCCAAGCTCGGGGTGTGTACCTGCACCTCGATCCTGGAGGACCTGGGCATGAACCCGGACTTGGACACCCTCGTGACTGCACTGTATGTGCGCACAGATGATCTGTTGGCCGACAATCCCGACTGGGCGCCGCGGCGGCCCAAGGTGGGGATCGCCCCGAAGCTGTCCGACGCGGAGCTGGTCACCTTGGCGGTGATCTCAGCGCTTTTGGGCCATGAGTCCGAGCGCGGGTTCGTGCGCTTCGCCCGGGAGCATCTGCGTCCGTGGTTCCCGTATCTGCCTGACCACGACGGCTACAACAAGCGGCTGCGCCGGTCCGCGGAGATGATCGGCCATGTCACAGCAGCGCTGGCACGCGACTGCCCCGACTGGCACGACGACGTGTGGCTGGTCGACTCCACACCGGTGCCGTGCGGCGCGAGCCGGCCCACCGCCCGGCGCTCTGACCTCGCGGGATGGGCCCAATACGGCTGGTGCGCGTCCCATTCGCGCTGGTTCTGGGGGCTGCGGCTGCACATCATCGCCACCCCCGCAGGGCTGCCGGTCGCGTTCGCGCTCGCCGGCGCCAAAGCAGACGAACGCGACACCTGCGCAGCCATGATCGAACAAGCAGGCCTCGCGCGGCCCGGCCAGACCCTCATCGCCGACAAGGGCTACCGCAGCACAGCCTTCGAAGCCGACCTCAACGACACCGGCATCACCCTCATCCGGCCCGCCGCCCGCAACGAGCCCGCCCGCCCCCACCAACGGTTCCTGCGGCCCTTCCGCCAGACCATCGAATCAATCATCGACACCCTCAAAGGCCAGCTCAGCCTCGAACGCTACAACGGCCGCACCCGCGCCGGCGTCGCCGTACGCGTCCTGGCCCGCATCCTCGCCCTCACCGCCGCCATCTGGCACAACCGAACCCACCACCCCGACCGGCCCGCCCGCACACTCACCCACTACGACCACTAACCCCTTGGAACCAATCATCGAGGCGACGTCGGTAGCGCCTCACATTGTGCTGGGCGCCGTTCGAATGCTCATGGTGGCGCTCTTGGCGATCGCGTCGGCTGCGCTGGTATCGGCGCTGGCGCGCTCGGCCGGCGTGGATATGCGGGGCTCGTTGGTGGGCTTGTATCCGCTGGCTCTGGCCGCGTCACTCGTCGCGAGCGGTGCCTCGGGAGCGCTCGCGCAGTTCCCGCACATGCTGATCGGCAGCGTGGCGTTGATATTCGGAATCACCCTGGCCATCAGCCGTGACCGCGACCTGCAGCGGCGGCGGCTTCGTCGGCGAGAGTACGCGGCGCTGGCGCTGACGGGCAGCGCTGTTGCGATGTTCTACGACCTCGCGTATCTCACGCCCCTGATCGCCGGGGTGTTTCTCGTTGCGCGGTGTGTGGCATCGAAGACGCCGCTGCGCGCAGCGACCCATACGGCTGCTGCGAAGCGCTGGGTTGCACATTTCGTCGGGTTCGCGGTGGTGTTCATTCCGTCGCGCGTGCTGATTGCCTTGGAATGCTCTGACGGCGGCTGCTACGCCGGCTCAGACCTCAGCATTTCGATGGACGCTGTCGGTGCCGCTGCGCCGAGGCTGCTTACGGGATTCGCGCCCGTGGGCTGGAACCGCAACGCCGGACGCGCGGACCTCGGACTCGCCGATCTGGCCACAAACGCGTTCATTGCGCTCTCGGTGGTCGCCATCGTCGCAGTTGCCGCGATGGCGGTGGTGCGATGCAGGCGAGCCGCCAGTGGCGATGTCCCGAGCGCCGTCTCGGACCAGATCGGAACCCAGCGACATCCAAAGCGACTGGCTGCGGCGCTCACGCTGTTGGGGGTCTCGATGGCCCTGCTGGCTGCGTCAGTCGCCGGTCTCACCGCATGGGCCCAGCAACGGCAGCCCGCCGTCGGCCAAGCTTGGCGCGAGACGCTTCTCACCCAGGTCGCATGGTCGCTTCTCGCCGTCGCTGTACTCGCTGCGCTCGACGCGCCGATGCGTGCGGCGAACCGTCGTCGGGTCGCGGGCACCGTTGCTGCGGGCTCCGTGTTGGCGGCGGCGATGGTGCTGACGCTGCTCGCCAACTGGCGATTCGCCGAAGCCAGCCGCACGGACCCGACCGCTTCGATCGTCAGCCAGATCTCGCTCTCGTCGATCCTGATCGACGATTCGCCAATCGGAAATGCACTGCGATGCGACCTCATCGCCGCCTATGGCGAGGCTGCCCCCGACCTGCCTCCATGGAAGTCCGCGCAAGCCGTCAACGACGACCTCAACAGCCTCATGCTGAAGCGCCACGGCATCCCCTATTGCGATCCGACGCCATGAGCGCGCGACTGCCGAACCGCAAGAACCGGCAAGGCATGCCGCCTGATTGAATCTGGCTGTGCGCCGCGTCACTGCCGGGTTGTTTCGCCGTGCGACGCGAGGCCGCAATTCCTCCGATCAGCGAGTCGAAGCGGTGCCACCTGCCGCGGTCGAGATGAACGAGGCGCTGCGACTGCACCTCATCGACGGCGTCACCATCGGAAGCCTGGGGTCGCGCGCTTCGTCGGCGCTCGGCCCGACGGCACCGCTGGCCGACAGCACCCGGGTGCCGATGTCGGTGATCGTCGCCGACACCGCCGACATGCTCAGCGGGCTCGGGGGTGACATCGCAGGCGTGGCGCTCGCCGAACTGCCGGCGATGGTGTCGGTGCCGTCGATCGACCCGGTCGCAACGAATCCCATCGGCTGGCGGGCCACGCCGGATCCGCCGGTGCTGCGCGGCGACAGCGCTGGATCGCCGCCCACCCAGACGCTCGCCCGTGCCCACCACGTGGAGGACTGGACGGACCCGAGCGCCGATGCCGCCGAGCGTGCCGGAGAATTGGCGGCGGCGGCCGCGCTCGGCGCTGTCATCTGCATCCCCGCTGGCGATACAGCCTTGGAGGATTGCCTGGGCAGCGAACTGCACGGCTTGATGTCTGACGCGGAGCGAATCCGAACTGCCGACGAGCATGAGCGAGAGGTGCTCAGCATTGCGATGCGCCGTGCAGCTCTCCGCGATCACAGCCGGCGAGGACGCGCCGGTCAGGTCTTGTCCGAAGCAGGCGTTGAAGCGCCGCTCATTCCCTCGGTCTCTGTTCTGGTGGCAACACGGCGGCCGCATCGCTTGGCCGATGTCGTCGCGACGCTCGGGCGTCAGACCTACCCGCGCCTCGAAGCAGTCGTGGGTCTGCACGGCACCGGATTCGACAGCCAGCAAGCAGAGGCTCAACTGGCCGAGCTGCCGTATCCGAGCCGGACAGTGAACGTCGCCGAGGATCGGGCGCTCGGTGAGGTCTTGAACGCTGCGCTTGCATCCGCACAGGGCACGCTGATCGCGAAGTTCGACGACGATGACGAGTACGGACCGCACCACCTGTGGGATCTTGTGCTGGCGGCCGAGTTCTCGGGTGCTGCCTCAGTCGGCAAGGCTTCCGAGTACGTCTACCTTGCGGAAGCCGACCGCACCGTGCGCCGATTCGCCGGCTTCGGAGAGCGCCGCATCGATCCCCAGCGCCACAGCGTCGCCGGCGGGGCGACCCTGTTCCAACGTGACGCCCTCGACGCGGCACGCGGCTGGCGCGCCATGAACGTCGGCGAGGACAAGGAGATCCTCCGCGACATCGCAGCGCAGAGCGGCACCGTGTACCGCACACACGGTTCGGGGTACCTGTTGATGCGGCACGGACACGATCACACATGGGCTGCCGCCGACAGCTACTTCCTCGAGCAGGCAAGCGACAGTCGTTCCGGCTGTGACCGGCGCTTCGCCGGCGTCAGCTAGCGATGCGCAGCCGTCTGCTGTCGGGCTGGGCCGCTGTCGTCCTCATCGCGGTAACAACCCTCGCCATCTGGGTGGCAGACATCAATCTTCCGCTGGGCAACAGCGACGATGGGCGGCTGGTGGCCTTCTCTGGGCTCCATGCGCGAAATTTCTGGGACTTGGGTCTCGTGGAGTCACGTTGGGGTGCACGCATCGACCCCTTCATCCGGCCCGAGTTCGGTGTCGAGCCGCGCACCACGGCTCCGATCGAAGCGGTCACCTACGCGCATCACCCACCGCTCAAGGAATTCCTGTCGATCGGGTCGGCAGGCGCACTCGGCGACAGTCCGGCAGCACTGCGCGTGCCGATCTTCCTGCTCGGCGTCTCGACGCTGCTGTTCATGGCGTCGCTGCTGCGGGCATGCAGCATCCGGTGGGGACCCATCCTGCTGGCGGTCGGCGCGATGGCGTGCACCGGCTTCTTCTACGTCTACGGCCGCCTCGGTGTCAGCTTCTCGCTGCTCATCGCCACGGCTGCTGCAGTTGCATGGATCCGCAAGTCAGACCGGCCGTCGGGCTGGGCGCGGCTCAGGCTCGGGATTGTCGCTGCGCTCGCCGCAATGCAATCGTGGATATCCATCGCCGCGCTCGGGCCGCTGGGGCTGTGGCTGTTCGCTCACCGCTACTGCGCCCGACGAGCCGGCGCCGACGCCGCACCCCGGCCGTGCTCGCCGAGGCAATGGCTGGCTGCGGGATGGTCGCCGGCGCTCACCGCGCTCGCCAGCGGGACCCTCGTCGGGCTCGGGATCACAGCCGCATGGATGATGTACGCCACCGGATTCAGCGAGCTCGCCGATCAGGTCGCCGTGCGCGTCGGCAACAGCACGACATCGGGAGGCAACGAGATCAGCTTCGGCTTCGGCGAGTTCCTGGCGCGCCAATGGCGATTCGCCACCGAGGAGCTGCTGGTGCCGCCGTGGCTGCGCGTCTTGCTGGTGCCCGCGCTGATTGCCGGCTTGATCGACCGCCGGACGCGTGTCGCGGTCGCAATCACGCTCGGCGTGGCGGCGGCGCTGACATTCGGCATCCGGCAGGGAGCGTGGGTACACCGGCTGTGGAACTTCCCGTGGCTGATGCCCGTGACCATCGGGCTTGCGTCGCTGGCGGACTGGGTCGGCAGACACATCAGGAAGTCGTGGCGGATCGCGGCGGCTGCCGCAGGCGCCACGGTGGTCGCCGCGACGATGATCGCCGTCATCGCCGGCAGCACCAGGGACCGCTACATCACCGATCCTGCCGATGTCGGCAGGGCACTCGAGCAGGCCGCGTCGCGGCCTGAGGCAGCGGCGGCCGAAGTGGCATGGGTAGGGCCCAGCCTCCCCGCGCCGCGATGGGCCTCGTACTACCTCGACGTACCCGTGTTCCACCTCGACGACCATCCCCTCGACCGGCTGCACGGCACCGACCTCGTCATCGTGCGACCCAGCCGCCTGCCGGACTACATCCCGTCCGAGGCACTCCTCGAACCGCTCGCTTCCGTCGGCGACTTCACCGTCATCACTGCAGAACCGCTGCTCAACGCACCCAGCAGAAACCGCTGAGCCGGCGGTGGGGCTAGCCCGGTGAGGGGGTGAGGTGGACTGGTGATTGATGGACGCTGGGGTTGCCGGCGAGGTCGGTTGCGGTGCCACTGCGGATGGTGGCCACCGACCGGGTGTTGGGCAGATGGGCGAGTTCGGTGGACTGGACGCGAGCAACCAGGGTGCCAGTGCCGCCGTTCGTCGCCGTGGTGTCGCAGACGGCGGTGTCGGCCTGCAGCGGCGGCTGCGCGTTGTTGTCTGCGACGAACTCGATGTCGCTGTGGGGCGCGGCGTAGCCGTCGAGGGCGAAGTCCCAGTCTCGGCGGCCGTCCACGTCGATCTCGATGCGGCGAGGAGTGACGGCCTTGTCGCTTCCGTCGCATCCATGCACCGGTTCCGACCACAGCACTCTCAGGTCGACGGTGCTGGCACCACCGGAGAACTGGATGCGCCCGTCGAAGTCGGCGAGCGACTCCCCTTCGGCACCGGTCTCCGTAGCCGCAGCGAATGCGCTGGCAAACGGCCCGCCCGCATCATGCGTACACAACCTCACCTAGGGGCAACAAGAAGTCACTAACTGCCTGTCTCGAAGACGGCTAGCTGCCTGTGTCGCCGCCAGTCGGGAAGGCGGGATTTGAACCCACGACCCCCTGCTCCCAAAGCAGGTGCGCTACCAGGCTGCGCCACTTCCCGAGTCTGAAGAGCTGACCGCCCAGCCCTCAAGTTCGAGCGTACTGGCGGGTTGTCGAGAGGCCCGGGTCGGCTGGGCTCAGTCGTCGGCTGGGCTCAATCGTCGACGGCGATGACTTGGGTGGGACAGCTTGCTGCTGCGGTTCGCACGGCGCTGTGGTGTTCGGCGCTGGGGCTGTCTTCGAGGAGCTGCACGAGACCGTCATTGCCCACCTCGAAGATGCCCGGGGCGATCATCTCGCAGGAACCGCTGCCGATGCACTTGTCGACGTCGATGGTGATCTTCACTGTGCCTCCAGCTCGTCAGGCATCTCAGTTGCCGGCTCCCATTCTTGCGAGCCGAACGCTTGCTCCCTACGTGTCAGCGCAACGCTACGCCACGTCGCCGCGGAACCGGCACCGCTTCGGCCCACGCCTGCACCTCCCAGCAGTCGGGCACCGGCGACTCCTGCCCGTTACTCTCAGCGGCGGCCGCGACCGGCCGCTAGCGCAAGCGCTTCCCTTACCTACAGGAGGACCACTGTGAAGATCGGCGTGATGATGTTCCCCACCGACAAGGCCATCGGGCCCGTCGAGTTGGCCAAGGCTGTTGAGGAACGAGGCTTCGAGTCGCTGTGGTTCCCCGAGCACAGCCACATTCCCACCAGCCGCGAAACGCCCTGGGGCGGCAACGAGGGCGCGCCGCCGCTGCCCGAGGAATACTGGCGCACACACGACCAGTTCGTGTCGCTGGGTGCCGCTGCAGCGGTTACCGAGAACATCATGCTCGGCACCGGCATCACGCTCGTTGCCCAGCGCGACCCGATCTGGCTGGCCAAGGAAGCCGCCACGGTGGACCGGATCTCGAACGGCCGGTTCATCCTGGGCATCGGCTACGGCTGGAACAAGGAAGAGCTGCGGAACCACGGCGTGAAGTACACCGACCGGCGCGCTATCACCCGCGAGATGATGCTGGCGGTGCGCGAGCTGTGGACCAATGACGAGGCCGAGTTCCACGGCGATTGGGTGAACTTCGACTCGTCGTGGGCGTGGCCGAAGCCGGTGCAGGAAGGTGGCCCGAAGGTCATCCTCGGCGGTGCCGCCGGGCCGAAGACGATCGCAGACATCGTGGAGTTCTGCGACGGCTGGATGCCGATCTCGGGCCGCTACGACTTCGACGTGCCGATGAAGCAGATCCGTGAGTCGGCGATCGAGGCCGGCCGCGACCCCGATGAGATCGAGTTCGGCCAGTTCGGCACGCCCCCCAAGCCGGAGATCCTGGAGAGCTTGGCGGAGTCGGGATGCACCCGCGTGGTGCTCGGGCTCCCGCCGGCCGACGCCGACACGGTGCTGCCGATCCTCGACAAGTACACAGCGCTGCTGTAGCAGCCTCACGTTCCGCCGCAGGCTTCGGGCCTGCCGGATTGCACCCTGCCGGCCGCGCCAGCGGGAACAATGTGGCGGTGACTGACAGCGCGCCAGGTGTCGAACACCTCGATGTCGTCGATGAGGTGGGCCGCTACGTGCGCACCGCCCCGCGGGACGAGGTGCACGAACGAGGTGAGTGGCACCGGGTGTTTCACTGCCAGATCGTGACGCTGCGTGACGGTGTGCCGACCGCGGTGCTGCAGCAGCGTTCTCGCGCCAAGGCGGCCTTTGCGGGGCTGATCGACGTCAGTGCGGCCGGGCATCTTGCCGCCGGCGAGACACCGCTCGATGGGGTGCGGGAGCTCGAAGAAGAGCTCGGCCTGTCCCCCGCCAGCACCGACCTCGTGCCGCTGGGCGTTCGCAGGCTGGCCGATGACAGCGGGGAGGGCAGGTTGAATTGCGAGCTGACCAGTGTGTACCTGCTGCGCGATGACCGCCCGCTCGCCGACTACGTGCTGGCCCGCGACGAAGTCGATGCGGTGCTCGATGTCCCGATTGCCGACCTGCTGGCGCTGTTCGGCGGGGCTCCATCTCTCACTGTGCAGGGCGTCTCGTCGGCCGGTCATCCCGACGCCCGCGAGGTCATGCTCGACGTGACACTCGACGATTTCGTGCCCGGCGCCGAGTACTGGGTGGTGCTGATGGTGATGGCCCAGCGATTCCTCGCCGGCCAAGGCCCGCTCGCCGTCTAAGGCCGAGCCGGTCGCTCAGGCGTGCTCGGCAATGAGGGCCAGCATCTCGCTGCCGTAGGACTCGAGCTTGGCCGGTCCGATGCCCGGTACGGCGAGCAGCTCGGCCTCGGTACGGGGACGCTGTACTGCGAGCGCAATGAGGACTGCGTCCGGGGCCACGACGTACGCCGGTACGCCGTCGCCGCGGCTGCGCTGGAGGCGCCACGCGCGCAGTGCTTCGAACAGCGCCGCATCACTCGGGTCGGTCGGCGGCTCAGGCTTGGATCGACGGGTCGCTGGTCGCGATTCGGTGCCCGGCAGGACAGCCGGGTCGGCTGGGCCGCCCGGGTCGGCGCGGCTGCCGGACCGTGGGCCAGCTCCGGACCCTGCGCCTCCCCCGGACTCTCGCGACGCTGATCCGGCGAGCATCGGCTCGGGCTCGGCGGGCAGCGGCGGAGCGAGTTCGCTGAGCTCGACCAAGAACGGCGACGGCGGATCGTCGCTGATGAAGGTCACGGATGCAGCACAGCGAGTCAGTGCCACATGGAAGACACGGCGTTCTTCCTCGATGTCGTGGGCGAGACGGTGCGGCATGAGGCCTTCGGAGGCCTCAAAGACGATGACGTGGGGCCATTCGAGGCCCTTCACCCGGTGGACGGTCGCGAGCCGCACACTTGATTGCCCCGCCGGATTCGCCGACGCAGCCCCGCTCGGTGAGGCAGCCTCGTCACGGCCAAAGCCGGCCGCGTCTGAGGCACCGAAACCTGACAGGCGGTCCGCCAGCCACGTGGCGAAGCTGGCCGGATCTGGATGCAGGTGCGCCACCGAGATCAGCGCCCGCAGGTCATCGCCATGAGCGGACCTGTCCACGGACCGGCGCGACGCATCCAAGCGAGTGTCAAGGCTGTACCCCAAGCCCAGCTCATCCCGAACGATCTCGAGAATGGCTTCGGTGGTGAGCTGCTCGTTCGCGGTTCGCTGTCGCAGCATGTCGATGTCGTCCGCGTACTCGTCGATCTTGGTCGCTGTGCGGTCGTCGCTGAGTCGGGCCGCCAGCGCGCGCAGTGCGCCGAGACTGCGCTGCTCGCCGATCCACTCGATCACGCGAGGAGAGATTCCGCGCGGCGGCCGGCGTGCTGCATCCGATAGCGCGCCGCCAGGCAGTGCGTGACGGGGCGCGACCGCCAACTTGAGCCACGCCAGCGCGCCTGCGACACCCGTGCGCTCCATGAACCCACGACCCAGTGGCGCATCCGCCGCTACGCCCATCTCCCCGAGCACGATCTGCGGCACGAGCAGCGTGCTGTTGACCCGCGTCAGCACCGCGATGTCGGAAGGCTGGATGCCGCTGTCGATCAGGGCCGTCACGGTCTCGCGCAGCGCCGCTGCCGACTCCGGCCCCGTCTTGACGGCGAGGGCCCCGTCGTTACGGTCGCCGTCTTGTCGGGTTTGCGACTCCATCGTCGATGACGCGTCGCCGATGGACGCATCGGGAGTTGCCGCTGTGATCTGCTTGTCGATGCGGCGGCGATTGTGTGACAGCAGGTTGATCGCTGCGTCGACCACCGGCGGCGGGCAGCGGTAGTTCACGTTCAGGTGGTGACGTGCCGCCCCCGGGAAGTACTTGTCGAAGTCGATGAGCCACTGCGGGGACGCACCGGCGTAGCCGTAGATGGTCTGATCGTCGTCGCCGACAGCGAACACGTCGGCGCGCGGCCCCGCCAGCAGCCGGATCATCAGCAGGTGGGCCGGCGTCAAGTCCTGGAATTCGTCTACGAGCAACGCACCGCACGCACGGCGTGCAGCGGCACGGGCTGCCGGGTCGACGAGCAGGATCTCGATCGCCCCGATGATCTGCTGGTCGAAGTCGACCAACCCGTCAGCAGTCAGGCTCTTGACATATTGCGGCGCCAACGTCGAGAACTCCGGCACGTCAGGCTGGAAATCGCCTTCGACCTCGACGGGGTCACGCAACCCCAGCCGTGAAGCACTCAGTGCCTCCAGCCACGGTGCGAGCTGATCGGTCATCGCCCTCCGGCGACGCTTGACGAGGCCGTCGAGACGGTCGCGCACACCCATCTCGTCAATGACGTCGACCCGGCTTCGGCCTACCGGACGGGCGAAGGGTCCCGAGCCGTTGCAGATGGCCAGGGCGAGGCTGTTGAGGGTCCGCACCTGCAGTCCCGCCAAGTCACCGGTGCGCTCTTCCATCACGCGGCGCGCCCGAACGTTGAAAGCCACCAAACACACGGCCTCGGCAGCAACCCCCAGATCCCTCACGAGATAGCGCGCCCGCTCGGTGAGCACCCGGGTTTTGCCCGACCCTGCGGGCGCAACGATGCACGCAGCCCCGCCCAGGTGGCCGACAGCCGCATGCTGATCCGATGCCAGGTCGGCTTGCGGCATGGCCGGCTGCACCCCGCGCAGGCTCCCTGCCGCCAGATTGGCTGCAGGCACCACCGGTGCAGCAAGTTCGAACGCCTCCAGCGGCCCACCGTCGCACCACACCGGCCCGGCATCGGTGACCACATCGCCGTCGCTCTCAGCATGCGTGCTCGACTCGCTCGCGAGCACACCGCCGAGCCGCAGCGCCGCCTCAACGGGAGCGAAACGCGCTCGTGCCGGGTCCCGAGAATCCACGGCGTTTGCCGTCAGGAGGTGTGCCAGCACCTCCGATCGCATCGTCAGCCCGGGCGAGAGCTCCCACCACAGCGCCTGCCACACCGGCGCAGCATCAGGCAGATCACCGTCGAGCTCAATGACCAGCCGGGTCCGCTGCAACCAAGCGTCACGCAAACGGCGGCCAGCCGCCGCACTGAAGTCACCGAGGCTGACGTGCACGCGTTCGCAGTCGGCCCACACGCCAGGCGCCGCGTCGCCCGGCCGCACCAGCACGCTGCGTCCTAACTCCGGTGGGCCGGCGAGTGCGTCCGCGGTCAGTCTCATGTGCGACTTGCGCTCACGCAGAACGTGACCTGGGCACAGCGTCGTGCCCGCAGTTCGGCCTGTGGCTCAGCATGTGGCCCGCTAGCGGCCGACGCCGATGAGGTGCATCGCCTCCGCGCGGGTAGCGGTGTTGCGGAACTGTCCACGCACCGCCGAGGTGATGGTGAGCGATCCGGGCTTCTGCACGCCTCGCATCGACATGCACTGGTGCTCTGCCTCCACAACCACGAGCGTGCCCCGTGGCTCGAGCACCTCCATCAGCTTGTCGGCGACCTGGGTGGTGAGCCGTTCTTGCACCTGCGGCCGGCGGGCGTAGGCCTCCACGAGCCGGGCAAGTTTCGACAAGCCAGTGATCATGCCTCGCTCGCCAGGGATGTAGGCGACATGGGCGCGGCCCACGAAGGGCATCAGGTGGTGCTCGCACATCGAATAGAAGGGGATGTCACGCACCATGACCATCTCGTCATGGCCGGTCTCGAACTGCACCTTCAGGTGATGCTCGGGATCTTCCTGCAGGCCAGCGAACACCTCGGCGTACATGCGAGCCACGCGCTTGGGGGTCTTCTGCAGGCCGTCCCGATCGGGGTCCTCGCCGATCGCGAGCAGGATCTCCCGGACTGCCTTCTCGATGCGGTCCGTGTCCACTTGCTGATCGGTCACGGCGCCATTCGTCTCAGCGATCGACATCGCACCATCCGCGACCTCGGGCGTCGCAGCGGCGTTCGTGTCAGTAACTGAGCCCTGCGGCATCCGGTGAACCTACCCGCGTTGGCCAGGGACGCCATAGCGATTTGCGTCGTCGGCGCGTCCTGCGGAACAACAGATGCCGGGGCGCCGACCGGGAACGACGACGGGCATCACGGCGGGACCCGACCGCAGCCCTGGCCAGCGGATTGTCCACAGCCCTCACCAAGGGCCGCTGTTAGGGTCAGCGCAATGGCCCTGTTCAGCGAGATGAAGAGCACCTGGAGCAGGACGCGGCGCTTGGCCTCAACGTCCTATGGAGTTCTGAAACGCGACAGGTTCCTCATGGCCTTCCCGGCCTTGACGCTGGCTGCGGTGGCCGTCATCTGCCTTGTGACGTGGGCAGCAGTGTGGATTGCTACCGGCGGGCTCAGTGCTGCCACGGTTGACGATCCCGGAACATGGGCAACTGAGCCGATGCTGTGGATCGGGCTCTTGGTTTCCGTGCTGCTGTGCACGTTCGTGTCGGTCTTCTTCACCGCTGCGCTGACCTACGGCGCCTGGGAGCGTCTCCAAGGCGGAACGCCGACCTTCGAAGGATGCATGGCGGCTGCCAAGGCCCGTCTGCACGTCATCGTGCCGTGGGCCATCCTCGCCGGCTTGGTCGGGGTGGTCATCGAGTTGTTGTACCGACTGCCCAGGTTCTTCCGTCACATGGAACAGGCTGGTCGCCACATCCCCGTGGTCGGCCAGTTCGCCGCCCTCGGGGCAATGATCGTGGCTCTCGTACTCGAGTACATCTGGTACTTCGTCACCTACCTCGTCGTGCCGGTGCTGGTGGTGGAAGAGACCGGCCCGGTCGCTTCGTGCAAGCGCTCTTTCGGCCTGTTCCGCAAGACGTGGGGCAAGAGCCTCATCGCTCAGGTGGGATTCGAGCTCATCAGCTTTCTGCTCTTCTTGCCGGGTCTGGTGCTTGCGGCTCTTATCGTCGCCGTCGGGTTGGGAAGCCCAGTGGCGCTGATTCTCGGCATCGTTGTCGGGGTGGCATGGCTGCTGACGGTGATCGTCGCCATGTCGGCCATTGTCGGCATCTTCAAGATGGCGCTCTACCTGTACGCGACGACTGGCGAAGTGCCTGGCGAGTTCGCGGGCACTGACCTTGAGAACGCGTTCACGAACAAGGCTGCTCGCAAGGCCGAACGAGAAGCTCGCAAACCGCGGAAGGACCTCCGAGCCGAGGCGGCTCGCTGAGCCGAGTTGACTCCCACACACAGACTCGGCTGACATCAATCGGGCAACCCGAGGAAACTCCCAGATGCGCCCCCGGCAGGACTCGAACCTGCAACCGGCGGGATAGAAGCCCGCTGCGCTGTCCAGTTGCGCCACGGGGGCATGGGCCACGCGGACCCCGGGCCATCCTGCCACCCAACCGGCGCTGGTCCAAGGGTTCAACGGCACGGCGACGGCCTGCTCGGTACATTTCTGAGACCGGCCGTCAGATGGCCTCGACGCTCAAGGGAGACCGAACGTGACCGAGAAGGATCTTGGTTTCCGCTTCGACACCAACGAACTCCAGTGGATCCACTACGAAGGTGGACCGCGATTCGACTACCCGATCGACTACGACATCGCCGTGCTCGGCCATCAGGAAGACATCGGGCGGCTGGACCTGCTCATTCGCTGGGCGCCCGATGCCTACTGCCACTTCCATCGCCACGTGGCCACGACGATGTCGCTGGTGCTCGAGGGCGAGCATCACGTCATCGACATCGATGACGACGGCAATGAGGTGCACCACGATGTGCGGCCTGCCGGCACGTACTGCAGCGGCCGGGGCGGTGACGTGCACATGGAGCGCGGTGGCCCCGAGGGATCATTGGTGCTGTTCTCGATGCACGAGCCGACGGGGCGGATGTTCGAGGTGCTCGACGCCGACCACAACATCCTGGCCGAGAACACCATCGAGTCCTTCAGGGAACAGGCCCGCGAATTCGCCAGCTGACCCAGGACACAACGGATCGGCAGAAGCGAGCGTCAATCGCTCAGGCCTGCCCCCGCTGCTGTCTGTTGCAGGTCATCAGCCAGTACACGTGACAAGGCTGCGCACAGCCGGTCGTCCGCCCAGCCGGTCTCGGTGGCCTCACACACCAGTCGCCACACTTCAGAACCCAGCGACGTGTCATCGCCTGCGATGAATGCGGCCGTCAAATCCGCTTGAAGCGCAAGAGGGTCGGAACCGCCTGCATGCAGCCACGCCTCGACAATGTCGCGAGTGCTGTCCTCGGCAATGTTCCGGCGGGATAGCGATCGAGGAGCCGAGCCAGTCACGAACCCAACGGTATCCGGCACTGCGCATCGGCTCCCACCGAAAAACGATTTCGCTGACCGCCGTCGCCCGATCAGGATGTTCGCCGAGCGCTCACACGACGCATCGCCCTCAATTCGGAACCGCCAGGTGCGCGCCTTCTCATATTCCTCGCCATGACAGAGATCACCTACACCTCGCCCGAAGAAGTACGGGCCATCTTCAATGCCGATGTGCTGCCTCGCGTGCCGTCGGGCGATGTGGATCAGTTGATCCAGTCCAGCAGTGCAGCCAGTCCCCCCTCGGGCCAGCCGCCCGGTACCAGCAGCGAGCGGGTCTTGTACTTCGACGGCGGACAGCTGATCGCTGTCGCCCATCGCTTCGTTTTGCCCGACGGCAGCATCGGTGGATCCGGCCGACCCGATCCCAAGGCAGTGCGATTCGGCGACGAATGGCTCATCGCCGGCCCGAACTAGACGCTCTTTAGGACAGTCGTTGGGTTAGCCAGACGGCCAACGCAGGATGCCGGTCTCGGTGCGGCCGTCGGCTTCGAGGTAGTCGGGGTCGCCGGGGAAGGCGATGCGGTGCGGCCCCTCGTTGTCGTAGCGGATCCGCACGTGCTCGTCGTCGGCGGGTGTGCCCCTGCCGGCGGCAGCGACCGCCTCGGCCACGGTCTCGAAGCGGGCAAGACGGTGGAGCATGCCGATGGTCGGCGTCATCATCACCATGTCGCCGGTCTCGTTGCGCCGGATGGCATCTGCGGGGCGAACCCACTGATGCTCGACCGCCTCGTCGTGGTCAGGCAGCGGCACTTGGCCATCGGGCATAGCGGTGAGGAAGAACCGGGTGTCGTAGCGGCGAGGGGAGCCCAGCGGCGTCACCCAGCGGCCGATGAAATAGACGTTGTCGCCGTCGAGCAGCAGGTCTTCGCTGCGCACCGTCTCGATGAAGTCTCGCTCCCCGGCATTGACCTCGTCGCGGTACTGCGAGAACCGCTCGGCGACATCGGGCGGCGAGAGGTCGATGATGCCCGAGGGCAGGTCCCGGGGATCCTCCACACCGGCCGGGTGGTCGTGATGGGCAAGCAAGATGCCCGCTTCCTCGAAGGTCTCCCGCAGAGCCGCAACCCAGAAGGCGATGCCGCCCCGCTCGATGCCGATCTGAAACGAGGCATCGTCATCGGTTAAGCCCGACACCGTCTCGTCGGCGACCTGGGTGGCATCTTCGGGATCGACAGCACCACCGGGATACACCCACATGTCGCCCACGAAGATCGACCTGGCGTTGCGCTTCAGCATCAGCACATGGGGATCGTTCTCGTCGGACAGGATCATCACCGTGGCCGCATCGCGCACGGGAACCGCTTCGGGGTCGTAGTCGCCGCCGCTCCCGGGTGACTTGGCGCCAACCGAGGCGCGACGCTCGGGTTGCTCACTCATCGGCGGCCGAAACCCTGCTCAGTCGGTGTCAGTGCGAACCGCGGCCGGCTTCGACAGAAGCACCCGCGCGCACCCGGTCGTCGACACCTGGCCGCCACACAGAACTCAGTAGTCGATGCCCGCGCATACGAGGCACTCTTCGCCGTCGTGACTGGCGCGAGCCGCTGCTGCATCGTCTTCAGACTGGTACTGCGGCGTCGGGTGGCGCTCGACACGGTCGTCCTCGTAACCGCCGTTACCGCTTGACTCGGCGCCCGCCTCCGCGGAGTCGTTTCCGGTCGGCACGGCGCACTCGGGCAGCTCCTCGGCCTTGGTGGCCGGCGCGAACACCCGGTCCTTCCACCGGTCCGAATCCGACCAGCGATACGGCAGGTGCGCCATGGAACCCGGCACTCGCAGATTCTCAAACGCAGCAAACGTGTCCCGCAGGATCTGCAGGTTGAGCTCCGGCTCATGCGGCTTGCCCGCTGTGCGACCCAGCGGGTAGTCGAGGTACGCAGCGCGGGGCGGCCAGGCCGCCCGGGTGATGTCGCGTGCGCTCGACATCGACAGCGTCGGGATTCCCTCGGCCTCGATGGCTCTCGCGATCAGACCCCCGGTCTGATGGCAGACAGGTCACACCGGCACAAGCAGCACCACATCGAGCTCATCGGCTACGCAGCGCTTGGCCAGCTCCGGGATCAGCTCCTCACGGACGCGCCGGGTGCTGTAGATGCCGCCCATCAGGGTGTAGGCATTCGGGCCCAGCTCGCCGATCTCGCCGCTGTCGCGCAGCGCACGCAAACCCTCGATGGGGAACACGCAGCTGATGTCCGACCGGGCATCGGTGAGGTCGTAGGCGAAGTGCGTGGCCCGCAGTTCGGACACATCGACATCGGTCGGTATCGCCCGGTACGTCGTGTCGTCGCGGTAGTGGAATGCCGTCTGGCCGACCGAATAGACGCCGCCCGTGGCGATGAGGCCCACGCGGCACTCCGAGATCGGCTTGGTCAGCGGTGTCCATGGCGGCGGCGTCTCGCTGTGGACCCAGCGGTATTCGCCGTATCCGAGTCCGATGTACTGAGCAGTGATCCGGGGGATGTACTCCACGGGCGGCTGGCGGGCAGCAAGTGTCTCGGCGCTCACGCCCCTACGGTACGCCGTAGCAGCCCCGCCCGGCTGAGGCTGCCGATGTCGTAGCGAAGGAGGCGGGCGCACTTGCCCGCGCGGCTCCGAAATCCGGTAGCGAGGCCACGCCACCCGTGGCATCCTTGACCACCCCGTGCGGGTCGTAGCTCAGTTGGTTAGAGCGCCAGTTTGTGGCACTGGAGGCCGGGGGTTCGAATCCCCTCGATCCGCCCGCCGCTCGCCGACCGCTTGTGTCGGGGGGCGTCGTTAGCCTTGCGGGGCACCATGCGCCTCTAGCTCAATTTGGCAGAGCAACGGACTCTTAATCCGCAGGTTCTGGGTTCAAGTCCCAGGGGGCGTACCACAGGCTCGCCGGAGCGCTCCGGCTGGCGCGTTGCGGGGGTTGCGGATGAGCCAACAGGATTCCGGCAAGCAGCCAGAACCCGACGAGCTGCGGCCGTCGGCAGATGAGTTGATCGAGCACAACCGGCATGTGGCGGACACCGTCAAGACGCCCGGCATGGCCGCTGCGCCACGCCGTCACGTGGCAGTGGTGACCTGCATGGACGCCCGCATCGAACCACTGGCCGAGCTCGGGCTCGACATCGGCGAAGCGCACGTCATTCGCAACGCAGGCGGGGTCGTCACCGATGACGTGATCCGTTCGTTGAGCATCTCTCAGCAGAAGATGGGAACACGAGAGATCGTGGTGGTGCATCACACGTCGTGCGGCATGTGCGGACTCGATGAGACGGAGCTGCGCGACCAGCTCGAGCGTCGATTCGGCGAGCGACCCGAATGGCCGATCGGTGCCTTCGCCGATGACCAGACAGGATTGCGTGATGCCATCGCAGCGCTCGAGGCATCGTCGTTCATCGAGCGCGACACGATCATCTTCGGGTTCCTTTACGACATCGAGACGGGGTTCCTGACCGATGTCGCGCTGGGCGAGGCTGTCACCGCCGCGACGAGCGCCGGCTCGTCAGACGTCACGTAGCGAGACGACCGCTCAGCGAACCGGATCAGCCCGACACGCCAGGCGCCGTGGGCCAGCCGGGGACGCCTTCGTCTCGCTCGACGCCGGTGCTGTTGAGCAGCCCGCTCACCATCCGGTAACAACCCGCTGCTGCGATGAGATGCACCATCTCGGCCTCGCTGAAGTGGTTGACCGCTTCGGCCCAGGTGGCATCGGACACGCAGTCGTCGGAGTACAGGTCGTCCACCACCTGCAGGAGTGCCGCTTCGGCGGACGTCCAGTTGCCCTCGGGAATCGGCCGAGTGACGAGGTAGAGCTCGTCGTCGGTCATGCCCTCGGCTTGGGCGATCAGCGTGTGCTGGCCGAACTCGTAGACCGACTGGCAGTTCCAGCCCATGCGCAGCACGGCGATCTCGACATCGCGACGCGACAGGTCGCCCTTGTACAGGATGGCCAGCGCGAACTCGCCGAACGCCTTGGAGATGGGGCGGCTGTGCGCGATGGTCGCAATGACGTTGACGGCGTTGGCGAATGAACTCTCCATGGCCTCGCGGGCTCGCTCGGCCACCTTGGGGATCGGCTCAAGGCGTCGGGAAGTGGGTCGTGGCAGGTGCATGAGCGAGCAGTCCTCTCGTCGGTCCCGCGAATGTACGAGAAGTTGCCCCGGTCGTTCACTGGCGCACCTGCTTAGGCTGCGGGCATGACCGAGCCAGCCATCTCGACCTTTCCTGTGCCTGACATCGCGGACATGCCCGACGACCTGCGTGAGCGCATCGAGCTCATCCAGTCCAAGACCGGCTTCGTGCCGAACGTGTTCCTCGCGCTGGCGCACCGGCCGGAGGAGATGCGGGCGTTCATGGCGTACCACGACGCGCTCATGGAGGGCCCGAGCGGGCTCAGCAAGGCCGAGCGGGAGATGATCGTGGTGGCCACCAGCGGGGCCAACAACTGCCTCTACTGCGTGGTGGCCCATGGCGCGATCCTGCGCATCCGGGCCAAGGATCCGCTGCTGGCCGATCAGCTCGCAGTCGACCCGTCCAAGGCCGATCTCAGCGACCGGCAACGGGCGATGATCGACTTCGCCCTCAAGATGTGCAGCGAGCCGTGGTCGGCTTCAGCGGCCGATCACGAGGAGCTGCGGGCTCACGGCTTCAGCGACGACGACATCTGGGACATCGGCGCCATCACGGGCCTGTTCGCTTTGTCGAACCGCATGGCCCACCTGACATCGATGCGGCCCAACGACGAGTTCTTCACCATGGGGCGCTAGCGGGCCGGGTACACCAGCTCGCCCTCGGCCGCATCGGCGGGGGCGACCACCACAATCCGGCCGTCCTGCACCTGCACGATTCCCATCGGCTTGGCAACGTTGACGCCGCGTTCGTCGAAACGGACCGGGCCGTAGAAGGTGTCGATGTCGAGGTCCCGCAGCGCCGCGCGCACCGCATCGGTGTCGAGGCTGCCGGCAGCCTCGATGGCGCGGTGCAGCGCGATCGCAGCCGTGGTTGCCCCCGCTGCCTGATAGATGGGCGGTTCATCCCACAGGCTCTGGTAGGTGTCGGCGTAGGCACTCGCCGTGCCGAAGCTCGGGCCCTCATAGGCCATCACCGATTCCCACCCAGTCGGGCCGAGCACCCCGTCGGCGCCGCTGCCGATGTCGGAGATCAGCTGCGGGTTGGCCGGGCCGACGGTGATGAGCATCGCGTCGGGGCGGAAGCCCTGCTCTTGTGCTGAGCGCAGGAACAGCACGGCGTCGTCGTAGTGTCCGCCGCCCACGAAGATGTCGGGCTCGAGTGCCGCAAGCTCGGTCATGAGATCGTCGACGCTCTCGACGCCGACCGGGTAGCTCTTCATCGCTAGCACCTCGACGCCGTTGGCCTCAAGGTGGCGCTGCGCTCCCTGTGCCACCGACGTGGCGAATGGGGTGTCTTCGTGAGCCACCACAGCGGTGCTCGCACCGCGTTCTGCGAGCAGCTCGATGCTCGATCGTGTGTAGTCCGAGGCGACGACACCGACATAGAACAGGTTGCGATAGCCCCGCTCGAAGAGGCTGTCGGACGCGCCGTTGCCTTCCACCATGATCACGCCACGGGCCTCCGCCGCAGCGCTAGTCGGCCCGGTGAGCGTGCTGGAGTACGGACCGAGCAGGAAGTCGACTTGGTCCTCGTCGATGAGCTGCTCGATGAGAGCAGCCGCCCGGTCGGGATCGGACTCGTCGTCGTAATAGATGATCTCGGCCCGGTAGCGGCCATCGCCGACCTGGATGCCGCCGTGCTCCTCGTTCACCCACTGCAACCAGGTGTCGTAGCCCTGGCGCACGGCCTTGCCCTCGGCGGCGAATCGGCCCGTTTCGCTCAGCGCCGCGCCAATACGAACCGTGCCATCGAAACCGTCACTGCCGCCGTCGCCGGCGTCGCCCCCGCCGGTGCATGCCGTCGCCAGCAAAGCTGCCGCCGCGACCGCTGCTGCTGTGCGAGCAATGCACCGCCACGGTGTGGGAAGTCGAGTTCGACTCATGTCCAAGCCTCCGGCCTGCGGCAGAGTTGCTGCCTCATGGCCGGTCGGCAGGGTATGAGCAGAACGGCGGCGCGGCACGCTGTGCTGTTCATGCTGGCCTTACGTCCCACGCATCTCCCGCTACCCGCACGTGACTGGTAGAACCGACCGGGTGGAGCCGAAGGCGCTGCCGGGTCCTGCATCGGAGCGCATGTCGAAGCAGCGATCCCGCGATACGGGACCGGAACGGCTCCTGCGCTCAGCGTTGCACCGCCGTGGCCTGCGCTTCTTCGTGCACCGACGGCCGCTGCCCGACGTACGCCGCGAGGCCGACGTGGTGTTCCCTCGCCTGCGGATAGCGATCTTCGTGGACGGCTGCTTCTGGCACGGCTGTCCCGAGCACGGCACCAAGCCCCGCCGCAACGCCGAGTACTGGGAAACCAAGATTGCCCGCAACCGAGCCCGCGACGCCGACACCGACGCCCGCCTCCGAGCAGCCGGCTGGACCCCAGTCCGCATCTGGGAACACGAACCCCCCGACCAAGCCGCCGACGAAATAGAACAGCTCATCCGAAACCGAGCCCGCAGCTTGGGAAATACCTAGCCCGTAGTCCTGGCCAGCATTCACAGGTGCGTGCAAAACCGGCAGTCGTGACTGTGTGAAACAGGCAGTCAGACCTGTGCAGAAGCGGTAGTCACAGGTGTGTGAAATGCGCAGTCGCGACTGCGCAGAATCGGTAGTCGACGCCATCGCCATCTGCGCCTTCTGAACCTGACGCCTGCTGTCCAGAGTCGCCGCCAGTGCGTTGGTCCTACGGCAGCGTGTCTTGGTATATGCGCTCGTGATGCCATCGCAGGTAGTCGGGATGCGGCGGCTCGATGTCGGACGGCAGCGCAAGCACTTCGTGCAGCGAGCTACCGAAGTTGTGCTCGACGCCGACGTCAATCTCCACGCTCGACTGGAGGCGACGCGAACGATGCACTCGTAACCCGCCGTTGACGGTGATCAGGCCCTTGTCGAAGGCAGCATCGTGCGTCGGGCATGCGGCGATGCCGTTGCGTGGATCCAGTCGCTCACGATTGTCAGAAACTGCCCACGGTTTGATGTGCGACGCGATCAACAGTCCAGTGCCCGGGAGTGTCCGAGGCGCAAACCCGCAGAATCCACAGGTGTCGCTGAATCGTTTCAGGACCTCACGGGCGAAGCGGTGCTGGCCGATACGCATTTTGTGTTCCGCGATGCGGGACGTTGATGCCGACGAGAGTGGCTGCCCCACATCCCGCTTTGCCGCAAAGAGCTGCGCAGCTTGCTCGTCGACAACCACCCGAAACACTGGATCGTTGAGTTCGTCCTGTCCTAGGAGGGTGTTTCTCGGCGCACCGTCCGCCCTGTGAAAGTCTGGCAACCGATCTTCGCCGATATCCACATCGCGAGCTGCGGTGAGCACGACCTCGTAGAGGGCGTCAAATCGTTCGGGATCTCGGGCCATCTCGTCATAGAACGGGCAATCGATATCGGACCCGTGCGGCAACGATCCGTCAAGGTTCTTCATCTTGCTCGTGATGGCGCCAGCGGAATTTCGGCGGAAGAGTGCCGCTAGTCGATGAACGATCATGGGCGCTTCGTGCAAGTTGCCCGTCGTGCCACCCCGGTATTGGTGTGGGTTGACCGAGTATGAGAGGCCATAGCACAGAATGATCTCGACCGGTGTGTAGCGGGGGCTCCCGCCAGATTCTCGGTCGAGGATGGCTTGCCACTGCGTGCGCGCGCCTTCTTCGGTCAAATCGAGGTAGTCGCTCAGCGACGCCACTCGGACACTCTGTCAGGTTCGCAGTTCCAGCGGGCGACACTCGCAGGGCTCGGCGCAACCCCGCAACAGCCGGCCATCGCGAAATTGTGGCAGCGAACCCAAGACTGCGATCTCCAGCACCTCGTCGAGATGCTCTGAGCAGGCGAAGACAGTGAAGCTCAACCTGCCGCAATCGAGCTTCCAGGAAATGCAGTACAGCGCTCCACGCCCCGAAGGCGGCCGTGGACACACTTGACAGTCCCGATAGCCGAAATCGACAGACACGACCAGTCGAATCTTGCCGCCTGCTTGTGGAGTCTCATCGAGCGGTGTGGTGAGAGTCATCGGTCCTCCTTGGTTGACCCAACGAGGCGATGCTGCCGGCTCGAATCCACATGAGGCCGGCAATCACAAGGCGGAGCGAGCGCGGCAAGTAGGTCTCACGAGGAGCCTGCCCTCGCTGAACTTGATCTTCAGAAACCGAGGGCGGTGAGGGGGTCGGTGTAGGGGAGGTCTAGGGCGGCGGCTACGTGGGGCTCGGTGACGCGGCCTTTGTAGACGTTCAGGCCTGCTCGCAAGTGGGGGTCGGTGCGCAGGGCGTCGAGGCCGTGCTCGGCGATGGCCAACACCCGTGGCAGGGTGGCGTCGCTGAGCGCCCGGGTGGAGGTGACCGGCACGGCGCCGGGCATGTTCGCGACGCAGTAGTGCACCACGCCGTCGACCACGAAGGTCGGCTCGGCATGGGTCGTTGGCTTGGATGTCTCGAAGCAGCCGCCTTGGTCGATGGCCACGTCGACCACTACCGATCCGGGACGCATCTGCTTGATCAGGTCGGCCGTCACGAGCTTCGGCGCCCGGGCCCCGGTCACCAGCACGGCGCCGATCACCAAGTCGGCGTTCTGCACCTCGGTCTCGACGGTCGCCCGGGTTGAGGTCACCGTGACCACTGACGCACCGAAACGCTGCTCGAGGTGATCCAGCGCAGCCGGGTCGATGTCGAGCACCCGCACGTCGGCACCCATGCCGATGGCGATCTCGGCGGCATTCTCGCCCACAACTCCCCCGCCGATGATCGCCACCCTGGCTGGCGGCACACCGGGCACCCCACCGATCAGCAGGCCGATGCCCCCATGTGCGGTCTCGAGCGCCCACGCCCCCGCCTGCACGGCAAGGCGACCGGCGACCCGGGACATCGGTGCCAGCAACGGCAGCCCGCCACGCGAGTCGGTCACGGTCTCGTAGGCGACACAGGCCGCGCCCGAATCCACCAGATCGGCCGTCTGGTCGGGATCCGGCGCGAGATGCAGGTAGGCGAACAGAATCTGGCCCGCGCCGAGCATCTTGCGTTCGGACGCCTGCGGCTCCTTCACTTTGACAACCAGCTCGGCCTTGTCCCACACCTCGCTACAGCTGCGGATAAGCGCGCCGGCAGCCTCGTATTCGGCATCGGACACGCGGATGCCGGCACCGGCGCCACTCTCAACGAGCACTTGGTGATCGTGCAGCACCAGCTCGCGCACAGCGTGCGGCGTCAGCCCGACGCGTTGCTCGCCCGCCTTGAGCTCACGAGGCAATCCGATCAGCATGCGGTCACCTCCCGAGCAGGTGCCCAATTCCCCATGCGCCCGCTGAGGGGGCGCACCCCGTTCGGGCCACGAAGCCCGGGCGAAGTCTACGATTCCGCCGATGGGCACCCGCGACCAGGGGACCGACACCGATAGGGCCGCGGCGGACGGCGTCAGCACCGACGGCTGGACGCTGCCCGATCTTGTGCGGCAAGCCGCGGCCTCCCACGGCGACAGAGAGTTTCTTGCGTTCGAAGACGGCCGCACGCTCAGCTTCGCCGAGCTCGACAGCCACACGGACCGGCTCGCTACCGCCCTCGATGATCTCGGCCTGCGGCCGGGCGACCGGTTGCTGGGTCTGCTCACGAACAGTCTCGAGTTCATGCTGCTGATGATCGCCACCCACAAGCGGCGGGCGATCTTCGTGCCGATCAACACCGACTTGCGCGGTGCCTTCCTCGAGCATCAGGTCAACAACTCCGAGCCCCGCATCGTGGCCGTCGACCACGGGCTGCTGGAGCGCTTCGACGACATCGAACCCGGCTCACTCGACCCGTCCGAGACCGACATCCAGGCCACGATCCTGGTCGACGACGGCGACTACGGCGCCGGTGCCGGCGGTGTGCTCATGGGCTCGGCGGAGGTCTCCATCGAAGAGCTGCTGGAGACCGAGGTGCGTCCCGAGGCAGTGCTGGCGGCCGAACCCAGCGATGTCTGCACGATCATGTACACCTCGGGCACCACCGGTCCCGCCAAGGGCGTGCTGATGCCCCAGGCGCACTGCTACCTGTTCGGCCTCGGAACCGCCCAAAGCCTGCAGATCACACCGGAGGACCGCTTCTACTGCTGCATGCCGATGTTCCATGCGAACGGCCTGTTCATGCAGGTCTTTGCGTCACTCCACGCCGGCGCCTCGGTCTACGTGGAGAAGCGGTTCAGCGCCGGGAAATGGCTCGACACGGTGAGGCGGCACCAGATCACCCTGACGAATGCCCTCGGGGTCATGCCCGAGTTCATCTGGCGCAGCCTGTCGACGGACCACGACCGCGACCATCAGCTGCGGGCCGTCATCGCGCTGCCGGTGGCGGCGGAATGGGCCGCAGCGTTCGAAGAGCGCTTCGGCGTGCGGATCGTGCAGGGCTACGGGATGACCGAGATCAACATGGTCTCCTACACCAGCTTCGACGACCCGGTGATGTCGGGCTGTGCGGGGCGGCCGCTGGCCGAATTCTTCGACGTCATCGTGGCCGATCCCGAGACCGACCTGCCCGTTGCGCCCGATGAGACCGGCGAGATCCTGGTGCGTCCCAAGGTGCCGTTCTGCTTCAACGTGGGCTATCACCGCATGCCCGAACGCACCGTGGCGGCGTGGCGGAACCTGTGGTTCCACACCGGCGATGCAGGAAGGCTCGATGAAGAGGGGCGGCTGCACTTCGTGGACCGGCTGAACGACCGCATCCGCCGGCGCGGCGAGAACATCTCCAGCTACGAAGTCGAGACGGTGATCAACGGCTACGCCGGCGTGATCGAGTGCGCCGTCGTCGGCTTGCGCGTCGAGGGTGCCGGCGGGGAGGACGAAGTGCTGGCCGTCGTCGCCGTCAGCGGGCCGGCGCCCGACCCGGTCCACTTTCTGGACTGGTGCGTGCCCCGCATGCCCCGCCACAGCGTGCCGCGCTACCTGCAATTCGTGCGCGAGCTCGACAAGACCGCCTCGGGCAAGATCCGCAAGCAGGCCATCCGGGACGCAGGCGTCACCGCGGACCTGTGGGACCGCGAGTCAGTCGGGTACACCGTGGCCCGCGGCTGAGCGTCTACAGGTCGGGGCGGAGCAGGACCCGGCCGGTGGTCTTGCGCTGGTGCAACGCCTGCAGGCCGTCGATCAGGCCGTCGAGCGGCAGCTCCTGGCTGACGAGCGGGTCGAGCCTGCCGTCGGCCACTTGTGGCCAGATCTCGGCGTAGCACTCGTCGAGCACCTCGTCCTTGCGCCCGCGGTAGCCGCCCATGTGCACCCCGACCACCGAGTAGTTCTTGACCAGCAAGTGGTTCGCCGGTGCCTGGGGAATCGTGCCGCTGGCGAAACCGACCACGAGCAGGCGGCCTTCCCATGCCACGAGCCGCCGGGCGACGTCGAAGTACTTGCCGCCGACAGGGTCGTAGATGATGTCGCAGCCCCGCTTCCCGGTGGCATCCATCACGGATTGGTACAGATCGTCGTTGTCGTAGTCGATGACGATGTCGGCGCCGAGCTGGCGGCAGGTCTCCACCTTGGCGGGCCCGCCAGCAGCAGCGAGCACAGTGCAACCTGCCGCCTTGGCCATCTGGACCGCGGCAGAGCCGACGCCGCCCGCTGCGGCAAGCACCAGCACCGTTTCGCCGGCCTGCATCTGGCCTCGCCGGTACAGCGAGAACCACGCGGTGCCATAGATCACATTCGCGGCGCACGCATCGGGGATCGACACATCGTCGGGGACGCGCCGCGCTGTCGCACCTCTGATGAGCGCTTCGCTGGCGTAACCGCCCCAGCCGGCGGTACCCGAGCCGATCACGCGATCGCCAACCTTCAGGTCGCAGTCGGGTCCCACGGCGACCACCGTGCCCGAAGCGCCCATCCCGGGCGTGAACGGCGGGTCCCACCGCTCCTGGTAGGTGCCTTGGCAGTGCAGGATGTCCGCGAAGTTGAGATCGGTGGCCTCCACGGTGATGCGCGCCTGGCCCGGACCCGGCTCGGGTGAGTCGTACTCGCCCAGCTCCAGCACATCCCACGGATAGCCCAACTCGTTCAATCGCCACGCTCTCATCGGTTCCCCTTGAAGTCGCTCGTATCGCTGGTCGGGCGGGCTCGATGCAACCCCTCCGAACCGGCAGAACCGTACCAACGGCCCGTCACACGTTCAGAGGCTCAGCCCCTCCGACACACGAGCCGCCGCACGCGTACGCTCGGGAGAGCGCAAGGAGGCACCGTGGCGCTCACGACGCAGGACCGCAGCACGGCAGGGCCGACGACGGACACAGCAGACGTCATTCCGATCTTGGACTTGGCACCGCTCAACGAGCCGATGCCCGATCCAGCGGCTCAAGCTGCCCTCGCCGCCGAACTGCGCGACGCCCTCACCGAGGTGGGCTTCTTCTTCATCGTGAACCACGGTGTGCCGGCCGAGACCATCGAGCACATGTTCGACGAGGCCCGCCGCCTGCATGCGCTCCCCCAGCCGGTGAAGGACTCGATCCCGATGGGCAAGCTGGCAGGCGGCTATCTGGGCATGGGCGGCGGCACGTCGTACGCCTCCGACATCGCGGGGCCCGTGCGCAAGCCCAACCAGAACGAGGCCTTCTTCTGCCACCGGCACGGCTACCACACCGAGAATCAGTTCCCGCCGCTCGAGGATTTCGCGCAGAGCTGCGAGAGCTACATCGACCAGCTCATCGCCTTGGGCTCACGGATGCTGCCGATCCTGGCGCTGTCGCTGGACCTGCCCCCCGACTACTTCACGCCGCACTTCGACGAGCCCAGCGTGACACTGCGCATGTCGCACTACCCGCCGATGGACTACGACGACAACGAGTGGGGCCTCGCGCCGCACACGGACAGCTCGGTGTTCACGTTCCTGCCGGCCAACGACGTGCCGGGGCTGGAGATCCGCCCGGCTGGCTACGACTGGATCAAGCCGCCGCAGATGGCCGGCTCCTATCTCGTCAACAGCGGCGACATGCTGAAGCGCTGGACGAACAACGTGTACCTGTCAACCGCGCACCGGGCACGGAACCTGTCGGCCGGCGACCGGTACGCAGTGCCGTTCTTCTACGGAGCCCGCGACGACGCAGTGGTCGACCCCGTGCCCACCACGGTCAGCGACGAGCGCCCGGCCCGCCACGAGCCGATCACCTACGGCGACTACCAGCGCTGGTTCCTGAACCGCAACTACGAGAACGTCACCGGCGAGAAGGTCGGCACGTTCGAGAGCTGACGGCCCGGCGCCCCGGCCGGGGCCGCAGCCGACTATTCGAGCACTCCGGCCACGGCCAGCTCGGAGATCTGATCCTGGTCGTAGCCGAGCAGCTGCTCCAGCACCACGAAGGTGTGCTCGCCATAGGTCGGGCCCGCGTGATCGATGCCGTCCGAGCTGCGCGACATGGCGAATCGCGCTCCCTCGACCCACATCGTGCCGTTGGTGCCGTGCGGCACGTTGCGGAAGTGGTTGCGGTGCGCCAGTTGCGGGTCGTTGGTCATGACTTCGGAGTTGGCGACTGCGTGGGCCGGCACGCCGGCGGCCTGCAGCTCGACGTGCGCTTCGACGTTGTCTCGCTCCGAGGTCCACGCGGTGATCCGGTCGGCGATCTCGGCGGCACGTTCGCGCCGCTCCTCGACACCCAATCCGGCCACGTCGTCGGCGCCGATGACGCCGCACAGGCCAGTCCACTGGTCGTCGTTCTCGCAGGCCACGGCGATCCAGCGGTCCTCGCCCGCCGATGCGAACACCCCATGGGGCGACATCGCGGGATGGTCGTTGCCCATCTTGTCGGGCAGGTGCGCGTTCACGTCGTAATCGAGCACTGCAGGCGCAAGGAAGGTCATGGACGATTCGGCTTGCGACAGGTCGATGTACTGCCCCTCGCCGGTGCGGTCGCGATGGTCCAGCGCAGCCAGCAGGGCAGCGCTCAGGAACTTGGGCGACACGTAGTCGGTGTAGGCGCCGAACACGCCGGCAGGGTCGCGATCGGGCCAGCCGGTCATCTCGTAGAAGCCCGACATGGACGCACCCATCGTGCCGAAGCCGGCCAGCGACGACAGCGGTCCGCTCTGGCCGAACAGGCAGCTCGACGCCATGATGATGTCGGGCTTGACCGCTCGCAGATCCTCGTAGGAGAGGTTGAGGTCGGCCAGCGCATGGGGCGAGAACGACTCGGTGACAACATCGGCCCAGCGCACCAGGTCCAGGATGAGGTCGCGGCTCTCAGGCTTGGAGATGTCGATGGTGATGCCGAGCTTGCTGGCGTTCATGTTCTGGTACAGCCCGCCGTTCTCCGCACCCGCCTCGTCGTTGAGGAACGGTTGGATGGTGCGGGCCGCCTCCACCTTGTGGGTGGACTCCACACGCACCACCGTGGCGCCCCAGTCAGCCAGCTCGCGCGTCGAGCCGGGCCCGGCCATCACCCACATGAAGTCCAGGATCTTGACGTCTGCCAGCGGCAGTGCCGGGTCGCGGTGACCTGCTGCGGCAGCAGCCACCAAGCCCTCGGAGGTAGCCACCGACGCCGGGGCACTCACATCGGCCAGCACCTCATCGGTGTGCTCGCCGATCGACGGAGGCGGGGTCGAGATATCCAGCGGAGCGGCGCTGAACCGAGCGCACGGGCCGGGGTAGCGCACAGAGTCGAGGCCGCCAGTGGGAATGTCGCGCCAGAAGTTCCGCTCGGCGTACTGGGGCGCCTCGACCACGTCGGCCACCGTGGTGATCGGCACGATCAGCAGGCGCTTGTCGAGCGCCACCTCCAGCAGCTCTGCCTTGGTGCGTGTGGCGGTGAAGTCGGCGGCGACCTGCTGGATGCGCTCGTACTCGGTGGGCGGGATGCGCCCGGTGATCACGCCTTCCACGAAGTTGATCCAGTCGATCTCGAGGTCGCTGTCGGCGCAGCCGCCCTCGGAGTGCATCCACTCGAACAGGCGCGCCCCGAACGGCCCGATGGACTCGCCGAACAGGATCGTCGCCGACACGTAGCCGTCGGAAGCAGGCGAGCGCAGCCGCACCCGGAACGGCCCCAGGCGGGCGCCGCCGCTCATGCGCAGCAACTCGGGCGAGTTGTAGAGATGGCACAGCGTGGCCGACTGGGTGGCCTGCGTGACGGCCTGCTGCGCGCTGACGTCGACATGCTGACCCAGACCGCTGCGCTTGCGTTCCCGCAAGGCGATCAGCGACGCAACGGCAGCCTCGGCGGAGGCGTGCAGGAAGCACTGGTCGAGCGGGATGCGCAGCGGGGGCCGGTCCTCGTCGCCGACCACGTTGGACAGCATGCTTGCGGCCGAGACGATGAGATCGGTGGCCGCCCAGTCGGCCTTCGGCCCGGATTGGCCGAACGCCGTCACCGATGTGTAAACGAGCCCGGGATTGACGTCGGCCATGTCACTGGGGCCCAAACTACGGGCGGCCATGGCACCCGGGGGGTCGGATTCGATGAGCACGTCTGCGGTGGCAGCGAGGTCGCGCAGCCGCTGCTGGTCGCCGGGATCGTCGAGGTCGAGCGCAACGCTGCGCTTGCCACGGTTGTACGACCAGAACCACAGCGAGGCTTCGGGGTCGCCCTCGCGACCCGCGACGAACGGGCCGACGGCGCGCGCGGCCGACCCGTCGGGCGGCTCCACCAGGATCACGTCCGCTCCCAGATCAGCCAGCAGCGCTCCCGCCATCTGGCCTCGATGATCCGACAGGTCCAGTACTCGACAGCCCAGCACGACGACGCCCTTCCGTTGGTTGCGCGCAGAACCTAGTGCGACCGCGGGAGGCCTCTGATCAGCGGCCCAGCACCGGCTGAGCTTCCACCACTCGCAACCACACAGGCGTCGGCACGATGACCGGCCCAGCGATCCCGCTCAGCCCGGTGTTCGAGGTCCAGCGCACGGTCCAGACCGACTGGACCGTGCCGCGGAAACGGCCGGTCAGCCCTGCAGTGGAGGCACGCTGGAAGACGTGACTGCACAGCGAGCGGGTGCCGGGCACGAGCCAGGGCAGGCCCGGGCCTGGGCACGACACCAGCGGTGAACCGTCGCCGGGAACCATCTGCAGGGTCACCGGCGTGGCAACGAGGGTGACCACAACGTTCCCGGCGGCGACGACGCGCACGATGGGTCGCCAGCTCGCCGCCGACACCCAGAACCACGTGTCGATGCCGACCAGCGTGCGGACACGCTGCGCTGGCGGTGCGAAGAACGGCACCGGGCGCGGGAACGACAGCGACGACAGGCCCAAGTTGGCGGCCTTGCCGACGCGCGCGGCCTTGTGGGCCGGATCGCTGCTGTCCACGTCGATGCGCAGGTCTGCCAGCACCGGATCGCGTGCTGGCGGCCGCTCAGGAAGCGCCGCACTGCCGCCCCGCAGTGACAGGGCGGGCCCCGCCGACGCCGCTGACGCCATTGGCAGGCTCAGCAGGCCCAGGCTCGCGCCCAGCAAGATGAATTTCGTGATATTTCGCATCTGCCTACCGTCGTGCCGCTGCACGCCCCAGACAAGCGATTTTCAACGTGCCGGCGCAGGCAGGCAGCAAACGGATGCGGCGAACTAGGTTGCCTGCACCGTTCAACACGAACGTGGCCAGGACGATCCCGGCCACCACCGACTTGTCAGTGCAGGAGGTCCGGCACATGGCCGCGGATGATTTCGCCTACGCCACGACTCTGGAGACTGCGGCCGCCATCGCCGCTGGGAATGTCTCCTCCAGGGAGCTGCTCGAAGCGGCCCTCGCACGGGTGGACCGTCTCGACGGTCCCATCAACGCCGTGGTGGCACTCGATGCCGAGCGCGCACGGACCGCTGCCGATGCGGCAGACGCAGCAGTGGCCCGCGGAGACGAACTGGGGCCGCTGCACGGCGTTCCCGTCACCATCAAGGACTCGTTCCAGACCGAGGGGCTGGTCACCACCTCGGGCGCCCCGGCGCTCGCCGACTTCGTGCCTGAGCGCGACGCCGATCCCGTCGCTCGCTACAAGGCTGCGGGGGCGGTGGTGTTCGCCAAGACCAACCTGCCGCTGTTCGCCGGCGACGCCCAGTCGTACAACGAGGTGTACGGCACCACCGCCAACCCGTACAACGTGGAGCACACCCCCGGCGGATCGTCGGGCGGATCGGGGGCGGCGCTGGCTGCCGGCTACACCCCGCTCGAACTGGGCTCCGACATCGGCGGTTCCATCCGCATCCCGTCGCACTGGTCGGGAGTCACCGGGCACAAGCCCAGCTACGGCGTCGTGTCGGCACTGGGCCAGATCCCCGGCATGCCGGGCACACTCAGCCAGGCCGACATCGCCGTTGCCGGACCGATGGCACGTGATGTCGACGACCTGGAAATGGCGCTCGACATCCTGGCCGGGCCCGACGCGTGGAACTCCAAGGCCTATGCGCTCGACCTGCCGCCGGCCCGCCACAGCGACATCTCCGACTTCCGGGTAGCGGTGTGGCTCGACGAGGAGCTGTGCCCGATCGACACCGAGTACCGGGAACTGCTGCTGGGAGCGGCCAGCGCGCTGGAGCAAGCGGGCGCCCGGGTGGACACCGAGGCTCGACCGTCGTTCACGTTCGAGAAGGCCGTCGACACGTTCCTGCACCTGCTCTCCGCGGCCGAGGCCGGTACATGGACGCTCGCTCAGCTCGAGGAGATCGCCTCGTCGAGCGACGAGCCTCAGGGCGATCTGGGCATCTGGTACGCCGCGATGCGTCACCGGGAATGGCTGAGCTGGCACGAGCGCCGGCTGCAGCAGCGCAGGCGCTGGGAGGAGTTCTTCACCGACTGGGATGTGGTGCTGCTGCCGGTGACGCCGACCGCGGCAGTCCGCCACGACCACAGCCGCCCGGCCACCAACCGCCGCATCACGGTGAACGGCGAGAGCCGGCCATACTTCGACATCATCAAGTGGATGGGGCTCACCGGCGTGTCATGGCTGCCCGCCACCGTGGTGCCTGTGGGCACAGTGCCCGCGGCCGGGGGCGATCTGCCGGTCGGGGTGCAGATCGCAGGACCATTCCTGGAGGACCGCACGACGCTGGCCGTGGGCCGCTTCCTGAACGAGGCGCTCGGCGGATTCCAGCGGCCGGCGGGCTTCTGAGCGACGCTGCGCTCGTTCTCCAGCCAAGAGCCAGCACAGCTTGCGAACCCGCCGCAACGCGCCATGACCGCGGACAAAGAACGTCTTCACTCAGTCGTCCACGACGGCGACGGCCCGCTGGCGCTTCTGGTGCACGGTGCGCTGGGCAGTCGCTCGTACTGGGACGACAACCTCGGCGCGCTGCAGGCGGTCTGCCGCCCGGTCGTGATCGAGCTGTGGGGGCACGGCAGATCGCCCAGCCCCGCCGATCCCGAGCGGTACCGGCCGCACAGCTACGTGGCCGAGTTCGAGCAGCTGCGCGTCGAACTCGGTGCTGAGCGGATCTGGATGATCGGGCAGTCGCTGGGAGCGGCGCTGGCCCTGCACTACGTGCTGGCGCACCCCGCTCACGTCGTCGGCGTAGTGCTCACCAACTCTTCTTCGGCCTTCAGCGAACCCGCCGTGTGGAGGGAGCGAACCGAGACGATGGTGGAAGAGCGGGCGCTCGAGGTCGAGACGCATGGCATCGAAGTGCTGCGCGACAGCTGGATCAACCCGGGGCGATCGAAGCGCATCTCGCCTGCCGTGCGCGCCAAGCTGGCGGGCGAGTTCTCTGAGCACAACGCGACGGGGCTCGTCAACTCGTTCCGCTTCACCAATGCGGGAGTCCCGCTCGGGGACCGCCTGGCGGACGTTGCCGTTCCCGTGCTGCTCACCAACGGCACCGAGGAGGGCCGCTTCCAGCACCTATTGCCGAGAGCGAACCAGATTCCCGGCCTGGAGATCGCCGATCTGCCCGCCTCGCACGCGGTGAACGCCCAGGATCCCGCAGGATGGAACGCCGCTGCCACCAGGTTCATCCGGCAACACGCCGACACACTGCACACCCGCTAGAGGAGGCGCACATGGGAACAGGTCCGCTCGAAGGCATCACCGTCGTGGACGTCTCCAGCGCAGTCGCAGGCGCGTGGGTGTCGACGCAACTTGCCGAGATGGGCGCCGACGTGCTGCTGATCGAGAAGGTGGGCGCCTCCGACGTCATGCGCCTGACCGGCGCGATCGTGGGCGATCAATCGGGCTGCTGGGTGCAGATGCACCGAAACAAGCGCGGCATCGACCTCGACATCCGCGACGAGCGCGGGCGCGAGATACTGCTGCAGCTCGTCGAGGGTGCCGACGTGTTCGTCCAGAACTTCCGACCCGGGGTGGCCGAGCGCCTGCGCATCGGCTACGACGATCTCAGCGCCGTCAATCCCGATCTCGTCTACCTGTCGGTGTCGGGTTTCGGCCCCGACGGGCCTTACGCGCACCAACCGGTGTACGACCCGATCATCCAGTCGCTGTCGGGCATGACCGAGGCGCAGGGCGGCGACTTCGTGAAGTCGGCGACAGCAGACAAGACCACGGCGATGACGGGCGCCAACGCAGTGCTCGGGGCCTTGCTGGCCCGGGCGAACGGCGCCGGCGGCCAGCACGTCGAGGTCAACCTGCTCGACTCGACGCTGTCGTGGATGTGGCTCGACTACTTCTGGAACGAATCGGTGCCCGACGCCACCCCGACGCCGTCCTACAGCGAGTGGTACAGCCCCTGGAAGACCACAGACGGCTGGGTGGGCGCCATCTGGCCTTCGGACGCGCAGTACGTGCGGGTGTGCGAGACGCTGGGCGCGCCGCACCTGGCCGACGATCCTCGCTTCGCCACACGCGAGGCCCGGATTCGCAACTCCAATGAGCACCAGCAGGAATTCGCCGAACTGCTCGGCGACTTCACCACCGCCGAGGCGCTCGAGCTGCTCGAGGCCGCCGACGTTCCCTGTGCGCCTGTGCTCGACATCACCGAGGTGTTCGATGACCCCCAGGTGCAGCACAACGGAACGGTGCTGACCCACCACCATCCCGTGGCGGGCCAGGTGCGCACCACCCGCTTTCCGGCCAAGTTCAGCAAGACGCCTACCAAGCTCGAGCGCTTGGCCCCGGCCAAGGGCGAGCACACCGACCAGGTGCTGGCCGAGCTGGGCCGCTCCCCCGCCGAGATCGCCCAGCTCCGCAACGACGGCATCGTCGCCTGAGCGACCTCCGCTGCCGGCCGCACCTGCGAGCCGGGCAGGCCCGCTGGCCCTAGAGGCGGGCGAGGGCCTCCTGGACTGCGGTGGCCACCAGGCGACCGTCCTGCCAGAAGCGGGCCTCGGCGGTGCCGCGATTGCCGCCTGCCATCAGCGGTCGCTGCTCGCAGTAGATCCACTCGTCGGCGCGGGCCGGAGCGTGGAACCACATGGCGTGATCCAGGCTCACCACCTGCACTTCGCTGTCCAGCCAGGTGACGCCGTAGGGCACGATGACGTTGTCGGCGAGGCAGTCGTCGCTCATGTACGCGATGACCGCTTCGTGGATGGCCGGATCGTCGGGCAGCCGCCGAGGCGTGCGGAACCAGTAGTCGATGCCGCCGCGTGGCGAGGGCCCGGTCGGCGCCCATGGAGCGTGGGCCAGCCGGTATTCCACGGGGCGGGTCATGTACGACCACTGCTCGCCGAAGATCGGGCCCACCTCGGCGATGCACTCCTGGTAGGTGGGCAGCGACTCGGGCAGCGGCGCGTCGTCAGGCAACGGGCACTCGATGTCGACCTTGCCCGTCTCAGGAACATGGAAGGTCGCCATCAGCTCGAAGATGAGCCGGTCGAACTGGTGGGCCTGCGCCCGACGGCTGCAGAACGCCCGGCCGTCGCGCACGCGGTCGACCGTGTACTCCACCTCTGCCATGCCGTCGCCGCCCCGCAGGAACACGGCATGCACCGAGTTCATCAGCCGGCCTTCCTCCACGGTGCGCTGCGCCGCGACCACTGCCTGCGCCAGCACATGGCCGCCGTACAGCCCGAATTCGTCGAAGCCAGAACCCTTGCCTCGGAACGCGTCAGCCCCGTCGCCGTTGCGCTGCAGGTCCAACTGGTCCAGCAGTTCGTCCAAGGCCGCGTTCACGGCCCCGGTGCTGTCTGTCGCGGAGGTGTCTGTCGCGGGGGTATCTGTCACGGCCTAGTTCTCTAGCAGACAGCGCGCCGTTACTCGTAGCCCGGGGGCGAGACGAAACCGCCGAGGGTGCGTTCGATGAGCGACGCGTAGCGGATGCCGCGCCGGTCGCCCAGATGCGGCGCGACGACCTGCATGCCCACCGGGAGGTTCAGCCCGTCGGTTGTCAGCCCGACGGGAGCAACAGTGCCGGGCAAGTACACGCTGCAGCTCCAGCCGGCCCAGAACAGCTGGTCGACTCCGAGCTCCTGGCTGCCGTCGATGTCGATGGTGCGGGTGGGACGGGTGCCGGTGTGGTCGTGCACGAATGCGGCCGATGCGGCGATCGGGCACAGCAGCAGGTCGTAGTCGTTGAAGAACCTCGCCCATGCGGCCCGGTAGCCCTCGCGCTTGTTGTGGTGCATGAACCACTCGCGGTGGCTCATCGTCATCGCATAGTCGACCAGCGACTGGTAGTCGCCCTCGCCGTCGTTGTACCGGTGGGCGCGGGACTGCGCATCGTTCCACATGGCATCGTCGGCCAGCGCGCCGGTGGCGGCGCGCAGCAGCATCAGGTAGTTCTCGTGGAACTCGTGCTGGTCGATGTCTGGCGCGGCTTCGCTGACATCGGCGCCTGCAGCCGCCAGCGCGTCGACCGCCTGCTGCAGCGTGTCGATCATGGCCGTCGAGTTACGGATCACCGGCGTGTCGAGCATCACGCCCACCCGGAACGCGCCCAGCGTGTCACGGTGCTCAGGCGCCAGCGCCACCCGGTAGCCGTCCGCGTCCAGTCCGGCCGGCCCGGCGAGCACATCCAGCGCAACGTCCAAGTCAGCAGCGCTACGCGCCAGCGGCCCGCACACGGCGATGTCGCTGCCCACCAGCGCACCGGGCACCGCGTGACCCCCGTCGGGCACCAGACCGAAGGTCGGCTTGTGACCGAACACGCCGCAGTAGTGCGCTGGATTCCGGATCGACGCACCGATGTCAGAGCCCAGCTCCAGCGATGCCATGCCGGTCGCGAGCGCCGCCGCCGAGCCGCCCGAGGAGCCGCCCGGCGTGCGGGTCAGATCCCACGGGTTGTTGGTGCAGCCGTAGATGTCGTTGAAGCTCTGCCAGTCGCCGAGCATGAGCGGCACATTGGTCTTGCCCCAGATCACCGCCCCGGCATCCAGGTATCGCGTCACCGTGACCGCATCGCTGTCGGCCACATTGTCGGCCCATGCCGGATTGCCCCACGTGGACGGTGTGCCGGCCCAGTCGAAGGCCTCCTTGATGGTCATCGGCACGCCGTGCAGGGGTCCCCAGCACTCTCCCGCTGCGAGTGCGGCATCGGCTTCGGCTGCCCGTCGGCGCGCCTCGTCGATCTTGGTCACGATCACCGCGTTCACCGCAGGGTTGAATCGCTCGTAACGATCCAACGCGCCCTCGAGCGCCTCGACGGCGCTCACCTTGCCCTGCCGGATCTGCGAAGCCAGCTCGACCGCCGGCAGAAGGTTCGGATCTGAGTTGTTCGCCCCTGTCATCGCGCCGAGGCTATGAGGCTGAGCGGTCGGCTGGAGGGGCTGCCGCGGCGCCGGGTTCAACCCGGCAGCGCTGCGGTGGCCGCCGCCAGCAGGTGTGCGATGTCGTCGTCGGTCATGGCCAGGCTGAGACTGCCGAATCCCCCGCCCGACAGGTACACGCCGCCCGCCTGGATGGCGTGCTCGAACCGTTCGACTTCGGCGGCTTCATCGCTGCTGAGGTGAGCGTCGCGGTAGTTGCGGATGTGCCTCGTGTGGGGATGAACCTTGAACAGGCTCCCGCGGCCGGTCACCTGCCAGTCGACCCCAGCCCGCTCGATGGCCGAGCGCAGGCCGCTGCGCACGGCCTCGCCCATCTCGTCCAAGCGGGCGAATGCAGCGTGATCGAGCTGGTTCATCGTGGCGAGGCCGGCGGCCATGGTGACGGGGTTCGCCGTGAACGTCCCGCCCGATGGCACCTTGGCCCGAGCACCGCCGGTCCGCGCAAACGTCGACATCGGCCCCTCGCGGCCGGCAACCCCGCCGACGGGAAAGCCGCCGCCGATGATCTTGGCCACGGCGGTGATGTCGGGGTCGATGCCCAGCAGCGTCTGCGCTCCGCTGTAGCCCAGCCGGAACGAGATCACCTCGTCGAGCACCAGCAGAGCGCCCACGTCTCGGGTTGCCTCGAGCACCGCAGCAATGAACTCGGGCTCGATCGTCGGCAGCCCGACTTGGCTCGGCATCACGTCGAGCAGCACGGCAGCCAAGCGATCGCCGTGTCGTTCGATGGCCGCACGGGCACCCTCGGCGTCGTTGAAGTGGATGATGCCGACCTCTTCGATCACCGAATCGGGCGTGCCCGATGCATAGGGCACCGTGGCCGGCGCCGCGGCATCGCCCCAGTTGGTGGGATCGGACGCCAGGCTGGCCTCCGCGTGGTCGTAGGTGCCGTGATAGGCGCCTTCCACCTTGATGACGTTGGGCCGGCCGGTGAACGCCCGGGCAGCCTTGAGCGCACCCATCACCGCTTCGGTGCCGGAGTTGCAGAACCTGATGAGCTCGAAGCTCTCGACGCGATCGCACAGCAGCGAAGCGAGCTCGATCTCGATGTCGCACGCCAGCGCGAACGCGGTGCCTCGCGCCATCTGCGCACTCACGGCCTCGACGATGGCGGGATTGGCGTGCCCCATGATGAGCGACGTGAAGTTGTTGTTGCAGTCGAGATAGCGGTTGCCGTCCACATCGGTGACCCAGGCGCCCTCGCCGTGGTCGACATAGATCGGATTCGGCCGTCGCAGCAGCGTGGCGCGCGAGACACCGTCGGGGATCCACTGTTGCGCCCGCGCATACAGCGCAGCCGACTGTGCCTCTGAACGCCGATCGTCAGCCTTGGCGCCATTTGGTGCTGTCATCGGCTCAGTGTCGCAGAACTGATCGCGCGGACGGCTGACCTGCTTGCCGCCTTCGTCGCTTGCTGGATCGCCGAGGTGAGCTAGATGGCGCCGGCTCGGCGGTAGGCATCCAGCACGAGCCCATGGAAATGGTGCACGCCGTGCTCGGACAGCCCTGAGCCATCGGGATCACACACGATCGGCCCCTGGCTGAACGCCGGGGTGCGCATGCCCTGCTGGACGCTCTCGACGATGCCGATGTCCTCGGGCTGCAGCACCTCGTCGATGTAGCGCATCGAGGAGATGTCCGCGTCGGTGAGGTCGGCCGACTCGAAGTAGAAGTCGATGGTCTCCGACGTGTGCTCGGGACCCGTCGGGATCATCTGCATCACGCTGAAGTTGCCGCGCCCCGGGTAGCGCATCAGGCACGTATTCGGCCACAGCCACCACACCGCAAGATCCTTGACACTCGACCCCTCGACGTCGTAGGCCGAGTTGCCGGAATGGCCGGCGCGGGCCATGTGGCTGGAGTAGATGCCGTGCGTGGTGACGCGGTAGGTGTCCATCTCCACCAGCGTCACGAAGTCTGGATGGGCGACGTGGCAGTGATAGCACTCGAGGAAGTTGTCGACCACGTTCTTCCAGTTGGATGCGATCTCGTAGCGGAACCGGCGGACATGGGTGAGTTCGTTCACATCGGGAGCGAAGCGCGCGATCTCGTCGCCCAGACTCCCCGATTGCGCCCCCAGCGGCTCGGCCGCCGGGTCGAGATTGACGTACACGAAACCGCCGAAGATCTCTGCCTGCACCGGCTGCAGGCAGATCTGCGACGGGTCGAAATCGGCGAGGTGATCGGTCTCGCGGGCGCGGTGCAGCCGACCGTCGAGCTCGTAGGTCCAGCCGTGGTACGGGCAGACGATGCTGCCGGTATTGCCGGCACCCGACAGCAGCACGTGCGCCCGGTGCTGGCACACGTTGTAGAAGGCGCTCAGCTCGCCGTCGTTGCTCCGCACCAGCGCGATCGGCATCCCTGCGACCTGCAGCGCCACGTAATCGCCAGGCTCGCGCAGCGACTCCGCATGGCACACCCACTGCCAGCTGCGCCCGAACACCTCCCGCTGCTCGAGCTCATGCCAGCGCTGGTCGATGTACGCGTCGGCGTGCAACGACAGCGATTTGGCCGGGTCGGGGTCGTACCCGGCATCGATGGGGGTCGGGGCGGCAGGAGCCGCGGCCAGCGCGGCCCGAGTGTCTGTCATCACCCGCATTATGGGTCCGGCATCGACGCTTCGGCGGCCCCGAGGAAGTGCTCGATGTCGTCGTCGCTGGTCGCGAGGCTCAGGCAGCCCAGGCCTTCGGCAATGAAATAGACGCCGTGTGACTGCATGCGCCGGCCGAAGTCGGTGATCTCGACGGTCTCGTCGCTGGAGAGGTGCGAGTCGCGGTAGTTGCGGATGGTGCGACGGTGCGGGTGCACGCGGAACAGGCTGCCGGCGCCCGTGACCTGCCATTCCAGGCCGGCACGGTCGAAGATCGATCGCAGGCCTGACCGCACGTTCTCGCCGATCGTGTCCAGTCGAGCGAAGGCGTCTCGGTCGAGCAGCGTCATCGCCGCGTGGCCGGCCGTCATGGTGATGGGGTTCGCAGCGAACGTGCCGCCCGATGGCACCTGGGCCCGGTCTCCCGCCACGCGAACGAAGGTCTCCATGGGACCCTGGCGGCCGGCGATGGCGCCCACCGGGAAGCCCCCGCCGATGATCTTTGCCAGCGTGGTGATGTCGGGATCGATGCCCAGCTTCGTCTGCGCTCCCCCGTAGCCCAGCCGGAACGAGATGACCTCGTCGAGCACGAGCAGCGTGCCCACCTCTCGCGTGGTGTCGCGTATCGCTCGGAGAAACTCGGGCTCGATGGCCGGCATGCCCACCCTGTTCGGCATCACATCCAGCAGCACCGCAGCCAGCCGGTCGCCGCCACGTCGAATGGCGGCGCGGGCACCCTCGGCATCGTTGAACGAGATGATGCCCACCTCGTCTTCCACCGACGCCGGCGTGCCCGCCGCGTACCGCACCGTCGGCGGCGCAGCCGCGTCGCCCCAGTTCGTGGGATCGGGCGACTGGCTGGCCTCGGCGTGGTCGTACGTGCCGTGATAGGCGCCTTCCACCTTGATGACGTTGGGCCGCCCGGTGTAGGCGCGGGCTGCTTTGAGGGCGGCCATGACCGCCTCGGTGCCCGAGTTGCAGAAGCGGATGAGCTCGAAACTCTCGACACGCCCGCACAGCAGTTCGGCCAGATCCACCTCGGCGTCGTTGGGAAACGAGAAGGCCGTGCCCCGCGACATGCGCTCCTGCACCGCCGCGGCAATCGTCGGATCGGCGTGACCGATGATGATGGACGCGAAGTTGTTGTTGCAGTCCAGGTAGCGATTGCCGTCCACATCGGTCACCCACGCGCCGTCGCCGTGATCGACGTAGATGGGGTGCCCGCCCTTGCGCAGCAGCGTGTCCCGCGACGTCCCGTCGGTGATCGACCGCCGCGCACGCTCGTACAGCGCTGCGGAGTGGTCCGTGCGCCACGCCGCCGCCCCAGTTGGCGACGCCGTCATGGGCGCCGTGCCTGTTCGAGCATCGGCCAAGTCTGTCACCGGTCCCGGCAACCAGCCGGTTTGCTGCGCCCGGGGACGCGTCTCAGGCGTCATTGCGGAGCCTTGGATGCGAGACTGATCAGATGACGACGCGAGCGGCTCCCGCCGCCCAGAACGGCACCGGCAGCACGCCGGGGCGGCCCGCCGCGCCATGGCGCATCGGCGTGGACGTGGGGGGCACCTTCACCGACCTGGTGCTCGCCGATGCGCAGGGCGCGACCTGGGTGGCGAAGGTTCCCTCGGTGCCTGCCGATCCCAGCCGCGGCGTGCACGCGGCGCTGGCCCGCCTCGCCGTGGATCTCGGCATGCCGTTGGACGAGGTGCTTGCCGGCTGCGCCCTGTTCGTGCACGGCTCCACCGTCGCCACCAACACGATGCTGGAGGGCACCGGCGCGGTCGTCGGGCTGATCGCCACCGAGGGATTCCGCGATGCGCTGGAGATCCGCCGTGGGCTGCGAGAGGACCAGTGGAACCACCGGGCTCCGTTTGCCCCGGTGCTCGTGCCGCGCTACTTGCGGGCCACGCTGGGCGGGCGTATCGATGCCGACGGCAGCGAGCACGCTCCGCTCGACCTGGAGGGCTTGGGCCCGGTGCTCGAGCACTTCGACAGCCACGATGTCGAGGCCGTGGCCATCGCATTCATGAACTCGTTCGTGAACGACGCCCACGAGCGTGCGGCGGCCGAAGCAGTGAGCGAGCAGTGGGACGGCACGTGGGTCACCACATCGACAGCGGTCTCGTCGCTGATGGGCGAGTACGAGCGGACGTCTACCGCTGTGGTCAACGCTTCGCTGTCGCCGAAGATCGTCTCGTACCTGCGCAAGCTGAACGACGAGCTCGCCGCGGCCGGATTGCGCCACTCGATCCTGCTCGTCCAGTCCAATGGCGGCGCTGCGTCGGTCGACCAGGTGTCCGAGCGGCCCGTCAACCTGCTGCTCAGCGGCCCCGCTGCCGCGATCGGTGCGCTGAACCTGTACCGCGACGCCACCGATGCTGCACTCGTCACCGACGAGAACACCTCGGCAGTCGCCGGGAACCTGATCTCGATGGAGATCGGCGGCACGTCATGCGACGTGCTGCTGATGTCGGGCGGCGACGTGGACACCCGCGACGACATCATGATCGCCGGCTACCACGTCTCCACCCCGGCGATCGACATTCACACGATCGGCGCGGGCGGCGGCACCATCGCCGGAGTCGACGAGGCCGGCCTGCTCTACGTAGGGCCGCAGGGCGCGGGGGCCGATCCTGGCCCTGCCTGCTACGGCCACGGCGGCACGCTCCCGACGGTCACCGATGCGCAACTCGTGCTCGGCCGGCTGCGACCGGGCAAGTCGGCGGGCGGCACGCTCGACCTCGACATCGACGCCGCCCATGAAGCGATCCGCACCCATGTAGCCGAGCCGCTCGGCATGACCGTCGAAGAGGCCGCCGCCGGCATCGTGGAGGTTGTCGAGCAGCACCTGCTCAGCGCCACCGAGCACATCTCGATCGAGCGAGGCCACTCGCCCCGGCGCTTCACGATGGTGGCCGCCGGCGGTGCCGGCCCGATGCACGGCGCCTCGGTGGCCGCCGGGCTCGGCTGCGAGCGCGTGTACGTGCCTCGCGACGCCGGCGCGCTCTGTGCGATCGGCATGCTGCACTCCGACGTCCGCCAGGACTTCACCCGCTTCTTGATGGGTTCGCTCGACGAGCTGGATCTCGCCGAGATCGACACCGGGTTCGAGGGCCTGCGCGCCCAAGCCCTCGACGTGATGGACGGGGAGGGCTTCGCCGCCGGTCAGGTGACGCTCGATTGCGAACTGGAACTGCATCATCCCGGCCAGCTCTGGACGATCCGCGTTCCCGCCTACGGCGACGACCCGTCCACGGTCGACGCGACAGCGGTGCGAGGTGCCTTCGAAGCCGAATACCAGCGGCTGTACGGCCATGTCCAGCAGGACGGCACGATCATGGTGGCATCGCTGCGCTTGGTGGCACGGGCGAGCACGGGTGACGTGGCCACTTCCGAGACGGCGCCCGCAGAGGGCGATCCGGAGCCCATCGAGACGCGCTCGGTCTGGCACGGCCCGTTCGGCTGGTGCGACACACCGGTGTTCGACGGCGAGGTGCTGCGGCGCGGTCACACGATCATGGGGCCTGCGCTGGTCGAGGAGCTGACCACGACGGTCGTGGCACGACCGGGTGACCGGCTGTGGGTGGATGCGAACGGCGACCTGTTCATCGACCTGGCACCCGCCGACGAAGCCGAGCGCTCCACAGGGTCGGGCGATGCGGCCGTGTCCCGCAGCGTCCAATCGGGCCGGGCTCGCAGCGAGGCGAACGGGGTCGAGCTTGACCCGATCGTGCTCGCTGTTATGCAGAACCGGCTCGACCAGATCAGCAAGCACATGGGCTGGGTGATGACGCGCACGGCGCGCAGCACCATCTTCAGCCAGAGCCACGACTTCTCCTGCTACGTGACCACGCCCGACGGGACGCTCGTGGCCAATGCCGACGGCATCCCCATTCACACCGGCGGCGGCGGGTTCGCGGTGCGTGCGCTGCTGAAGCGCTACGAGGGCCGCATCAACCCCGAGGACGTGTTCCTGCTGTCGGACCCCTACGTGGCCGGCGGCAACCACCTGCCCGACTGGGTCATCGCGAGACCCGTCTTCACCGAAGGGGACAGTGACAGCGGTGCGCCCACGCTGGTCGGTTTCTGCTGCAACCGTGCGCACCAGTCCGACATCGGCGGCGGGCTCGCCGGCACCTACAACCCCGAGGCAACCGAGATCTGGCAGGAGGGCATCCGGCTGCCGGTGATGAAGCTGATCGAGGCCGGCGCCGTCCGCGATGACCTGTGGGAACTGCTGCTGATCAACTGCCGGACGCCCGAGCTGCTCGACGGCGACCTGCTGGCGATGCTGGGCTCCACACGTATCGGCGCGGAACGGGTCCTCGGCCTGGTAGCCGAACTCGGCGTCGAGCCTTACCTGGCCTACCTCGACGGCGTGCTCACCCACGGCGAGAGGCGCATGCGCACCGCCATAACAGAGCTGCCCGACGGCACCTACTACGGCGAGGACCGCACCGACAACGACTGCTTCGGCCCGGCCGACATCGCCGTGCGAGTGCACCTGAGCGTCGAGGGCGACGAGATGACGCTCGACTTCACCGGCACCGATCCGCAGATCGAGGGCTTCAAGAACAGCTCGCTGGCCAACACTTACTCGTCGGTGTTCCTGGCGGTGTCGTCGTCCTTCGACACGTCGATCCCCCGCAATGAGGGCACCTACCGGCCGTTGACGATCATCGCCCCCGAAGGCAGCATCGTGAACGCCCTGCCGCCGGCGCCGATGACCATGAATACGGTCTTCGTGGCCCACGAGATCGTGATCGCGGTGTGGCAGGCGCTCGCGCAAGCCGACCCAGACCGGGCCTGCGCCGCGTGGTCCAAAACCATGCACGGCCATGTCGCCGGGCGCCGCGACGACGGCACCACCTGGGTGATGTACCAGTGGCATGCCATGGCCACGCCCGGCGCAACGGCCGAGCGCGACGGCTTCCCGCAGATGGGACATCTCATCACGCTCGGCGGCCTCGACCTGCCGAACCTGGAGTTTCACGAGCAGATGTACCCCGTGCGGTATGTCCGCCACGAGCAGCGCTGCGACAACGCCGGGCCGGGCCAGCGGCGCGGCGGCACCGGGGTGCGGTATGAAGCCGACATTCTCGAGCCCGCCATCTGGTCGTTCCGGGCCGAGGGGCTGGACACGCCGTCGGGGCACGGTGTGCGCGGTGGCGGCACCGGCGGGATCGGCTTGGAGTGGATCGTCCCCGTCGACGTTGAGGACGATGGCCCGACATTCGTGCCGCCCAAGTACGGCGTGAAGCGGATGGGGCCGGCACGCATGATCGCCGACACGCCCGGCGGGGGCGGCTGGGGCGACGCGTTCGAGCGGGAGCCCGACGCAGTGCTGCGGGACGTGATGGACGACGTTGTCAGCGTCGAGGGCGCCCGCCGTGACTACGGCGTGGTGATCGGCGACGATGGCCGATCCGTCGATGTCGAAGCCACCGTTCGGCTGCGTGCCGAGGGCCCGACCGCTGCATCTTCCGCCTGAACCCCGGAACCTGAGCCCCGCACTACCGCCCCGCAGAGAGTCCTGATCCCCGAACAGGGAGAATTCGCAATGACGCTCGTGCTCGTTCACGGCAACCCCGAGACAACCGCCATCTGGGATCCGATGCGCGCCGCCCTCGAGCGCCACGGCATCGGCCCTGCCGACGTTGTGGCGCTGTCGCCGCCGGGGTTCGGCGTACCGGCGCCCGAGGGCTTCGGCGCCAGCATGAACGAGTACAGGGACTGGCTCGCAGCCGAGCTGGAGCAACTGCTCGCGGCAGGCGCCGAGCACGTGGACCTGCTGGGGCATGACTGGGGAGGTGGCCATGTCATGCGCATCGCCATGGAACGCCCAGACCTGATCCGCTCGTGGTGCACCGACGTCATCGGCCTGTTCGATCCCGACTACGTCTGGCACGACGCGGCACAGATCTGGCAGACGCCCGAGGGGGACGCCTCCATCGAGCGCATGATCAGCCGTCCTGACGCCGAACGAGTCGCCTTCTATGCAGGTCTCGGCATGGGACCCGAGGTGGCCGAAGCCGTGGTGCCGCACATCAACGCCGACATGGGCCGGTGCATCCTGGCGCTCTACCGCGATGCTGCCCAGCCCGCCATGGCCGACCTGGGCTTCAACATCGCAGCGGCCGGTCGGCGGCCCGGCCTGTGCATCCTGGCAGCCGGCGATCACTTCACCGGCGGCGGTGTCATGCACCGCCGCATCGCCACCCGCGCCGGTGCCCGAGTCACCGAGTTGCTGGATGTAGGCCACTGGTGGATGTGCGAGAACCCGGGCCTCGCAGCGCACACTGTGGCGAGTTGGCTGGCATCGCTCGACAGAGCCGCCACCGCTCGGGCCGGCGGTTGAACGAGCGGCCCGGCAGCCCGTCCTGCGGCGAACAGCGCCGGCTGGGCGTTGGGCTACTGTCGCGGCTGACGCCCGGTCGTGCGCGGCCGGGCACGCCGTTCTGAACGCAATCCGGCGCCCCGCAGGGGTGCCAGCCACAAGGGGGCAAGCGATGGCCGCATCGGGTTCGATCCTGGGGAATCCTGTTCAGCGCAAGGAAGATCCTGGGCTGCTGACCGGGGCGAATCACTACGTCGACGACCTTGACGTCGACGCGGCGCGAGTCGCCTTCGTGCGCTCGCCGGAGGCCCACGCCGAGATCGTCTCCATCGACACCTCCGAGGCGGCGTCCATGCCGGGCGTCGTGGCGGTGTACACGGCGGAGAATCTGCCGATGGATGCGTTCCAGGGCTTCCCGATGATGCCGCCCGACTTCAACCGCCCGCCGTTGGCGGCGGGCCGGGTGCGCTTCGTGGGCGACATGGTGGCGGCAGTGGTCGCAGAAACCCAAGCGCAGGCGAATGACGCAGCAGAGGCTGTCTACGTCGACTACAGCCCCCTGCCGGTCGTCTCGGACTTCGAGCGGGCTGCTGATCCCGACTCGCCCGTCGTATGGGACGGTCAGCCATCCAACGTGTGCTTCCCGTTCGCGATTCCGGGCCCAGACGAGGAAACCGGCGAGCGGCCGGGAGTGGATGCCCTCGCCGGTGCTGACCAGGTCGTGTCGGAGCGCATCGTCACCCAGCGCCTGGCGGGCGCTCCGATGGAGCCCAACGGGTGCGTGGCCGTGCCGGGTGGCGACGGCAGCATGACCATGCACCTGTCGGTGCAGAACGCCCACTCCCAGCATGAGGCGCTCGCACCCGCGCTCGGCCTCGAACCGGATCAGCTGCGGGTGACCGCACCGTGGGTCGGCGGCGGCTTCGGCCCGAAGGCCGCGGTGTACCCCGAGTACATCGTGGTCGGCAAAGCTGCCCAGGCACTGGGCCGCCCGACCCGGTGGACCGAGAACCGCACCGAGAACATGCTGTCGATGGTGCAGGGCCGCGCCATGGTGATGAACGTGGAGATGGGCGTACGCAACGACGGCAGCATCGTTGGCCTGAAGGCGCACGTGATCGCCGACGCCGGGGCGTACCCGATCATCGGTGCAATCCTGCCGATGCTCACAGGAATGCTCAGCCAGGCCGTGTACGACATTCCCGTCATCGACTTCGTCTCGCAGACGGTCATCACCAACACCACGCCGATCGGTGCGTACCGCGGCGCCGGGCGTCCAGAGGCGACCCAGATGGTGGAGCGCATCCTGGACAAGGCCGCTGCCGCGATCGGCATGGACCCGGCCGAGATCCGGCGCAAGAACTACCTGCAGCCCGATGCCTTCCCGACCGCCCTGCAGACGGGCGTCAGCTACGACTCCGGCGAGTACGAGCAGGCCCTCGACGCCGTGCTCGAAGCCTCCGGCTATGCCGATCTGCGAGCCGAGCAGCAGGCCCGGCGCGACGCCGGCGACTCGAAGCTGCTGGGCATCGGCGTGTCGTCGTACGTGGAGATCACCGCTCCGGTGGGCCTGCACGTGGAGTACGGCAGCACCGAAGTGCACGAAGACGGCACAGCCACGATCCGGGTGGGCACCTCCAGCCACGGTCAGGGCCACGACACGGCATTCAGCCAGATCGTCGAGGGAGTGCTGGGCATTCCCATGGATCAGGTCACCCACCTCGATGCCGACACCGCCGAGGTGCCTTCGGGTGCGGGCACGCTGGGCTCGCGCTCGCTGCAGACGGCTGGTTCGGCCGTGTACCTGTCGAGCCAAGCCGTGTTGGAAAAGGGCAAGCAGCTCGCCGCTCACCTGCTCGAGGCGTCTGCCGACGACATCGTGGTGGCCGAAGGCGGCCTAGCAGTTGCCGGCGTGCCGACCAGCTCGGTGAGCTGGGCCGACATCGCCAAGCTGGCCAACGACGACAGTGCCCGCCCGTCAGGTCTCGAGGCAGGCCTGATGGCCGAAGAGAACTTCGACGGCACCGATTCCACGTTCCCGTTCGGCTCCCATGTGGCCGTCGTCGAGGTCGACCGCGACACCGGCGAGGTCGAGCTGGTGCGCCACGTGGCCGTCGACGACTGCGGCACCATCATGAATCCGCTGATCGTGAACGGCCAGCAGCACGGCGGCATTGCCCAAGGCATCGCGCAGGCGTTGTACGAGCATGTCGAGTACGACGGCGACGGCCAGCCCCGCAACCCGAGTCTCGGCGACTACCTGGTGCCTTCGGCCGCCGAGCTGCCGAGCTTCGAGGTGTCCAACACCGAGACCGCCAGCCCCCGCAACCCGCTGGGCGCCAAGGGCATCGGCGAGTCGGGCACGATCGGCTCCACGCCGGCGGTGCACAACGCCGTATGCGATGCAGTCGCCCACCTGGGCATCGACCACATCGACATGCCCTGCAGCCCCCAGAACGTCTGGCGAGCACTCCAGAACGCCTGAACCCGCACAGCGCGGATTCCTCGCCTGCAAGGGCGCTCCTCCCCGGACGAAGCGTCGGGCAATGACGTAGCCTCTGTGCTCGCACACGCAGCGTGACCGAGCCTGCAGTCGGGTTCGGCGCGTCCTCAGAGGGGACACCACATGAGTACAGATGCAGCGACCGACCCAGTCATCGTCGCCACCACCCGCAGCCCGATCGGCCGTGCCTTCAAGGGCTCGCTGACCGAGATGCGGCCCGACGACATGACGGCGCAGATCGTCACCAAGCTGCTCGACAAGGTGCCCGAGCTGCCCCACGGCGAGATCGAGGATCTCATGCTGGGCTGCGGGCAGCCCGGCGGCGAGGCCGGCTTCAACATCGCACGCGCTTCGGCCATCCTGGCCGGGCTCGACGACGTGCCCGGCACCACGGTCAACCGCTACTGCTCGTCCTCGTTGCAGACCATCCGCATGGCGGCACACGCCATCCGCGCCGGCGAGGGCGACGCCTTCATCGCTGCCGGCGTCGAGTGCGTCAGCCGGTATGACAAGGGCAACTCCGACAGCCTGCCCGGCACCACCAACCCGCAGTTCCGTGCGCCCGGCGAGCGGACCAAGGTGCGCTCCGAAGGCGGCCACGGCGACTGGGCTCCTGCGCCCGGGCTGCCCGACCTGTACATCGCGATGGGCCAGACGGCCGAGAACGTGGCCGAGCACAAGGGCGTCAGCCGCCAGGCCATGGACGAGTACGGCGTGATGAGCCAGAACAAGGCTGAGGCAGCCATCGGTCGCGGCTTCTTCGAGATGGACATCACCCCGCTGGAGCTGCCTGACGGCAGCGTGGTCAGCACCGACGACGGGCCCCGCGCCGGTGTCACCTACGAAGCGGTCTCGCAGCTGAAGCCTGCTTTCCGCCCCGACGGCAGGGTGACCGCCGGCAATGCATGCCCGCTGAACGACGGCGCTGCGGCGGTCATGGTGATGAGCCGCAAGCGTGCCGAGGAGCTGGGCATCACGCCGCTGGCGCGCATCATCTCGTCGGCAGTGTCGGCGCTGAACCCCGAGATCATGGGCCTCGGCCCCATCGAGGCGTGCAAGAAGGCACTGGCACGTGCGGGCATGACGATGAGCGACATCGACATGGTCGAGATCAACGAGGCCTTCGCTGCCCAGGTGATCCCGTCGGCAGACGAGCTGGGCATCGACATCGTCGACCAGCTGAACCTCAACGGCGGCGCCATCGCACTGGGCCACCCGTTCGGCATGACCGGTGCCCGCATCATGACCACGCTGCTGAACGGCCTCGCCGACCGTGACAAGACCTTCGGGCTCGAGTCGATGTGCGTCGGCGGCGGTCAGGGCATGGCCATGATCGTGGAGCGGCTCAACTAGATCGCCGATAACTGCCGCGCTTCGGGGCGGCGCGTCGGCAACACTGGCCGGGTGAACACGTCCTCGCCGACGGCACCCGGGTCCATACAGATCGTCCCGTCTGTCCTGCCTGCTGACTTTGCGCGCCTCGGAGACGAGTGCGCTGCCTTGGAGGCGGCAGGCGTCGACCGGATCCAATGGGATGTCATGGACGGCGTCTTCGTGCCGAACCTGACATTCGGCCCCGACATCATCGCTGCCTGCCGCCCCCACGCCGGCGTGATGTTCGAAGCGCACCTCATGGTCGCCGACCCCGACCCCATGCTCAGCGCCTACGTCGACGCCGGATGCGAGATGCTGATCGTGCACGCCGAGTCGGTGACGCACCTGCACCGGACGCTCAGCCGGGTTGCCGAACTGGGCGCGCAACCTGCGGTGGCCATCAATCCCTCGACGCCGATCGACGCCGTGGCGCACGTGCTCGACTTGGTCGACATGGTGCTCGTGATGACCGTCAACCCGGGATTCGGCGGGCAGGCCTACATCGCCGCGATGGAACCCAAGATCGCTGCCCTGCGCCAGCTCATCTCGGTGAGCGGTTCGGCTGGGGCCTCGGGCGCGGGCATCGACATCGAGGTGGACGGCGGCATTTCGGCCGAGACCATCGGCGGTGCTGCTGCGGCCGGCGCCAACGTCCTCGTATCAGGCAGCGCGCTGTACCGCTATGACGAGGGGCTCGCGCACGGCGTCGCGGACCTGCGCTGCCGTGCGGAGGCTGCGTTCCGGGCGTGATGACCGTGACCGCTCGCCGGCGCTGGCTCCTCATCGCCGCCGCCGTCGTAGCGGTGGCGCTTGCCTTGCGACTGACGCTGTGGCGTGACAGCGGGGAACCCTCCGTCGAGGAGTTCTGCGCTGAGTTCGCCCACCTGCTGGTCGTGGACCAGCTCAGCCTGACGGTCAACCCGAATGACGACACCAGTACCCGCGAGGCAATGGACCGCACTGCCCGCCAGTTCGCAGATGCTGCGGCGGCGGCACCAGCGGAAATCCGCCCCGACATGGTGCTGCTGGCCGACTTGACTGCCGCACTGTCGGAGGCCGTCGCCGAGACCGCTTCACGCGAGACGTTCGACCGCGCCGCGGCCGTGATTGCGGCACAGGATCCGTTCCTCGAGACGCAGGATGCCGCCACCCAGCGAGTCGTCGACTACGTCACCCGCAATTGCACTGCTGCGCCTGGCTAGACCAGGCGCACGAGCACTGCTGCGCCCGGCTAGATCATCTCGCCGCGCTTGACGATCACGTGATCGCACAAGCCGTAGGCCTTCGCTTCCTCCGCAGTGAACCAACGGTCGCGCTCGGAGTCGAGCAGGATCTGCTCCACGTCCTGACCGCTGTGCAGCGCCGTGCGTTCGGCCATCAGGCGCTTGACGTAGGCCATCTGCTCGGCCTGGATGGCAATGTCCGATGCCTGGCCCCGCACGCCGCCCGACGGCTGGTGCATCATCACCCGGGCATGGGGCAGGCAATAGCGCTTGCCCGGTGCTCCCGCGGTCAGCAGGAACTGCCCCATCGAGGCCCCCAGCCCCAGGCAGACGGTGGCCACATCGCAGGCCACGAACTGCATGGTGTCGTAGATGGCCATGCCGGCGGTGACTGAACCGCCCGGGCTGTTGATGTACAGCGAGATGTCGCGGCCCCTGTCCTGACCTTCCAGGTACAGCATCTGCGCGCAGACAACGTTGGCGAGCTGATCGTCGACCTCGTCGCCCAGGAACACGATGCGGTCATCCAGCAGCCGGTTCGAGATCTGGGTCCAGCCCGACACGCCACTGGCGTCGAACGCTCGCTGCGCACCCGGCGCCGGGACGGTGATCGATGGAAGGTCGGTCATGCGCCGCAGGCTACCGACGACGCTTTCGAGCCCAGCCCGAGTGCAACCGCCAACTGCCGCCGAGCAGGAGTGAGACGAACTCAGAGTCGCGCTGCCAGCGCACGCAGGGCGCGGCCGCGGTGGCTGATCCGGTTCTTGGCTTCGGCGGTCATTTCGGCGAAGGTGAGCGGAGCTGCCTCATCGGGAACAAAGACGGGGTCGTAGCCAAACCCTCCATCGCCCCGCGGCGCCGTAGCGATCGTCCCCTCGACAACGCCATCGGCCAGGATCTCGCTGCCGTCAGGCAGCACGACCGCTACCACGGTCCGGAAACGCGCCGTCCGCTGAGGCGGCGGCACCTCGCCCAAGGCAGCCATGAGCTTGGCCAGATTGGCCACCGGGTCGGCCTCAGGCCCCGCATAGCGGGCGCTGCGCACGCCAGGGGCGCCACGCAGCGCATCCACTTCCAGCCCGGTGTCATCGGCAATGGCCGGCTCGCCAGCCGCTGCGCACACGAACCTCGCCTTGATCAGCGCATTGTCCGCCAGCGTCTCGCCGTCTTCAGCCACATCGCCGAGTTCTGGCGGCCGCGGCACGATCTCGACAGCGGGCATCGCTTCGGTCAGCACCGCAGCGATCTCGACGGCCTTGTGCGGATTGGCAGACGCCATCACCAGCCGCACAGGTCAGGGCCTTCCCATCACCGACACCCTGGCGTGCCCGACGTCACGTCGGCGGCGTGGCCAGTGCCGTTCGCTGCAAATCGACGATCTCGCTGATGCCCGAACGGGCCAGTGCCAGCATTGCACTGAGCTGGGCGTCGTCGAACGGATCGCCCTCGGCCGTGCCCTGCACCTCGACGTAGCGACCCTGTCCGGTCATCACGACGTTCATGTCGACCTCGGCCCGCGAGTCCTCCTCGTATGGCAGATCGAGGCGGGCCTCGCCGTCCACGATCCCCACCGAGATGGCTGCGCACTCGTCGACGAGCGGATGCCGGCTGATGGCGCCACTGCTGACCAGACGGGTGCATGCGTCGTGCAACGCCACGTAGCCGCCGCAGATCGAAGCGGTGCGCGTTCCCCCGTCAGCCTGCAGCACATCGCAGTCGACGGTGACCTCGCGCTCACCCAGCGCCGCCATGTCGCACACGGCCCGCAACGCCCGCCCGATCAGGCGCTCGATCTCGAGCGTGCGCCCCTTCTGCTTGCCTCGCTTCGACTCGCGGCCGACGCGCTCGCCACTCGAGCCAGGCAGCATCGCATATTCGGCGGTCACCCACCCGGTGCCCCGGCCGCGCATCCAGCGCGGCACGTCGTCGTCGATCGACACGGTGCACAGCACCCTGGTGCGCCCGAAGGACACCAGCACCGAGCCCGGTGTCTGGTCGGTGAAGTCGCGTTCGAACGTGACGGCTCGCAGCTCGCCCGGCGTCCGGCCGTCGGCGCGCGTCACGGCCGGGTCCGTGCATTCACGATAACCACAGTGCTCACGCCCAGAACGTTGCGCCGGTGCGTGCGACTGCCACGTCGCCGTTGAACACCTCGCCCGCCTCGGTCAAGTGATCCTGCGGATCCGATCCGGGCGGTACATGGGTCACCACGAGCTGGCGCGCACCGACGTCGTTGGCGTCGGCTGCCAGCCAAGCTGCGCTGACATGCGGGATCTCGGGACTGTCGGTTGCGTGCAGCAGCGTGCCCTCGCCCACCACGAGATCCGGCGACGGCCGTCCGACATCACGGCTGAGCGCAGAGAGTGCCCAGCCACGTCCTGTGTCGGACGTATAGACGATCGACTTGCCGTCGCACTCGAAGCGCATCGCCAGCGTCTCCACCGGGTGATCGGTGCGGGAGAACAGCACATCGATGTCACCGACGCGCGCCTCCGACGAATCCTTCACCATCTCCCAGCCGAAGAGATCCGAGCTGTCGCCGTACACCTCAGTGACCTCACGCACGCCTTCGGTGGCGAGCACCCGGATGTGCTCCATGCCCATGTACCACTTCGCTGCGTTGTAGATCACCGGCAGCTCCGCGCAGTGATCGGGGTGGTGATGGCTCACCAGCAGCGCATCCACCGTCTCCAGCGGCACATGGGATTGCAGGTTGGCGAAGGTGCCCGGCCCGCAGTCGACCCACAGGCTCGTGGCCTCGCTGCGCACGAGATACCCGCTGCACGACTCGCCAGCGGCGGCGTAGCTGCCCGAACAACCCAACACCGTCACCGAGAGCTTGCTCACGGAGGCCGATACTACGCAGGCAGGCGAGGCTTCTCACATCGTGCCCGCCCCAGCAGAGCTTCAGCCGATCGGGCAGCGCGTTCCGGCCTCGAGCATCCGCAGGACACCTGCTTCGTCGAAGAGGCCGACCAGCCGCCCGCTGCCGGTCGCGAGCGATACCGAGGCCGGCTCACCGGCGGTTGCGGGGTGGAATGTGGCCGCTGGGTATGCCTCGGCGACCTCGGCACGCCCGGCGCCGACACCGATCCCCTCGGCCGTCTGCAGCATGTACGGGTCGGGTCCGAACGCTCCCAGCCGCCAGGTCATGAAATGCTCATCGCCGGCGTCACGGTGCTGGTAGCCGTCTTCGGCATTCCCGAACAGGGCCAGCAGGCCTGGCCATTCCACGGCTCGCAGCCGGCTGCCGGGACAGTCCCCGTAGATCGAGAACGTGTCGGTCCAGCCGCTGTCGGCAACCGGCTGGCCGAGCGCGCCGGTGAGCACGTCCAGGGCAGCCTGCGCGTCGGTGCCGAACGGCACGAGACCGAGGCCGTCGCTCGCGAGCACCACGCCTTCGGGACGGGGCACTGCCGCCCCACCCAGCCGCAGGGGCGCCGTTGTCGCTGCCGCAGCGTCGACGGATGTGTCCGCATCGCCTTCAGCCGGAGCAGTCACCAGCACCGCGGCAGGTCGCTCAGATGACGTTTGCGACGGCAGCAGCGTCGTCGCGGTGACCTCGAGCGACAGGGCGACGGTGGACGGCGGAGTGGGAGCAACCCGCAGCGGCGGACCCGTGCAGGCACCGGTGACTGCCGCCAGCACCACGGTCACCACCGCCGCCCAGCAACGGGAACTGGCGCCCCTCATGCCGGCAACGGTACGACCGCGCCTCGAGCGATCAACCGCCGTATTGCCTCCCTAGGCCGTCAGAAGTAGATGACGTTCTCGGCTTGGGCAGCCGCAGCATCGAGATCGTCGGTCCAAGCGCCGACCGACAGGTACTTCCAGCCATGGTCGCTCACCACGAACACGATGACGCCTTCGTCGATGCGGGCAGCCGCCTTGCGTGCTCCGGCCAGCGCCGCGCCGCCCGAGATGCCCGAGAACACGCCTTCGGCCGACAGCATCCGCGTCGCTTCGATCGATTCGCGCGGGCGCACGATCATCTTGCGGTCAAGCAGATCGACGCCTCCCCATTGCTCGAAGATGGGCGGCACGTACCCGTCGTCGAGGCTGCGCAGACCCTCCACCTGCTCGCCTGCCGGAGGTTCGACCGCCCACACTTGCACTGTCGGCGAGTGCTCCTTGAGATAGCGGCCGACGCCGAGCAGCGTGCCGCTTGTGCCCAGCCCCGCCACGAAGTGTGTGATGCCGGGAACGTCGGCGACGATCTCGGGGCCGGTGGTGCGGTAGTGCACCTCGGGATTGGCCTCGTTCCCGTACTGGTAGAGCATCGTCCAGTCGGGGTTGGCCTCGGCCAGTTCCACGGCCATTCGCACCGCGCCGTTCGAGCCCTGCTCGGCCGGGCTGGCAATGATCTCGGCACCGAAGATCTCAAGCATCTGCCGCCGCTCGGCGGTGACGTTGCCCGGCAGCACGATCTTCACGCGGTAGCCGCGGCGCTGCCCGAGCATGGCCAACGCGATGCCGGTGTTGCCGGAGGAAGGCTCGACGATCACCGAACCGCGCGCGAGCTGGCCTTCGGCCTCCGCGCGGTCCAGCATCGCCAGCGCTACCCGGTCCTTGACCGAGCCGGTCGGGTTCTGCCCTTCCAGCTTGGCGTACAGCTCCACCGACGGGTTGGGGCTGAGGCGGCTGACGTCGAGGGTGGGAGTGGCGCCGATCAGCTCGTCGACAGAGCGATAGACGGCCACGTGCCGGCTCAGCCGTGCGTGCTGGTGCGGTGCCGAACCGGCTCAGCCACCGGCTACGGCCGGCAGGATCGACAGCTCGTCGCCGTCGGACAGCGCGGTATCCATCTGGGAGAGGTAGCGCACATCCTCGTCGTTGACATAGACGTTCACGAAGCGGTGCAGGCTGCCGTCTTCGGCAAGCAGGTTGGGGGCGATGCCAGGGAACTCGCCGACCAGCCACGACACGGCTTCGGCCACGGTGCTGGCCTCGGCGTCAACCCGTGACTGCCCGTTGGCGTGGGGACGCAGGACGGTCGGCAGACGGACGGTGACAGCCATCGGAGCTCCCGTTTCGGCGGCTAGCCAAATGCTGGCCAGGAACTTGCAAGCCGCCTCGGCTATTCCTGACCTGTTGACTCAGGATTCTACGGGCCGCACCAGCCGTACCCTCGGGTGGGTGGAGAACAGCCGGACCGTCGTGGCGTCGAATCGCCGTGCGCGCCGCAACTACGAGGTGCTCGACACCTTTGAGTGCGGCATGGTCCTGCGCGGCACGGAGGTGAAGTCGCTGCGTGCTGGGGGCGCCCAGATGGGCGACGCCTATGCCCGTGTGCGCGACGACGAGATGTGGTTGATGGGCCTGCACATCGCCCCGTGGACCCATGCATCGCCGAACTTGGGACACGAGGTGGAACGCCCGCGCAAGCTGCTCATGCATCGGGCCGAGATCAACCGGCTGCGGGCCAAGACCGAGCAGGACCGGCTGCAGCTCATCCCGCTCGAGATCTACTTCCGCGACGGGCGGGCCAAGCTGGAGCTTGCCCTTGCCCGGGGCCGCCGGCTGTACGACAAGCGGCAGGCAATCCGCAAGCGGGAAACGGATCGCGAGGCCCGCCGCGCGCTACGCGACCGGTCTGCCTAGCAACTGAGCGACCGCTGCCGAGGCGGCAGCGCCTTTCAGGCGAAGGCAGCAGTTGCGATTCGGGCTACTGCCGCGGGCTGGTCGAAGTCGGCTTGGTGGCCGGCATCGTCCAGCAGATGCGTGCCGGCAACGTTCGGCAGCGCTTCGGCCCAGCGCTCCAGGTACGACGCCGGGATGATCCGGTCCTTGGCGCCGTGCACCAGCGTCACGAGGTTCGCTATCCGGTGCAGTCGTTCTGCCAGACCCCATTCGGGGAGCGGCCAGATCAGCTGCGCCGCGGCCGTTCGCGTGAGATAGCGGTGCACGCCGTGCTCCACCACCATGTCAGCCGGCAGGTCGGCTGGGTCGTCGAAGAACGCCGCTGACGCCGCCGTGTCTTCGGTGAGCATCGCCCGCTGCACGCTCAGGGTGGTGCCGAAGGGGTCGGCCACCGGATCGCCGTCGTCCCAGAGGCCGAACGGCGCCACCAGCACCATCGCACCGAACGCCTCGGGCCGCACCGCCGCCAGCTCCAGCGCCAGCATGGCACCCACGCTGGAGGCCACCAGCGGTGCGCCGGCGAGCCCGGCCAGATCGACAACCTCGCTGGTCGCGACCACCCAGTCGTGCAGGGTTCGCAGCCCCTCGGGTTCGCTGGAACCGGTGAAGCCCGGCAGGCTCGGCGCCACGACACGGTGTCCCGTTGCGGCCAGCTCCTCCAGCACTGCGTGCACGCCGGGGTTGCCGAGCATCCCGTGCAGGTAACCCACGGTCGGGCCCTCGCCCAGCTCGACGATGCCGAGGTGCCCGTCCCGATACGGCAGCGTGCCCGGTGCGAAATGGCCGGCCAGCGGTGCGCCTGCGTTCATTGGGCGCGGCTCCCGACAGGCGCTAGTTGATGGTCGGTCTTCGGCCACCAGTGGTCCTCGTAGTCGTCCTCGAACAGGCCGGCAACCTCTGGCATCACCTTGGTGGCGTACATCTCGGTGTTCATCTTCACCAGCTCGGGATCCATGTTGCCGAAGTGGCTGAACACCATCAGGTGGCCCACATTCATAGTGGTGGCCAGCTCGTGCACCTGCTCGGTGACCTGGGTGGGATCGCCCAGGATGATGTAGCCCTTCTCCACCATGTCCTCGAAGCTCAGCTTCTTCGAGCCGTACGAGGGCTTGGCGCTGCCCGCCTTGGCGGCATCGGCGGCGCTGGCCTCGCGCCGGGCGGTGGCTTCCCGCGCGGCACGCTCCACCATGCCTTCCACCCCGGCGCGCACCGTGTTGGGCGTCTTGTAACCAGGCGGGTCGGCATAGCCGGCGTACACGTGCAGGCAGGTGTTGAAGAAGTATTCAGCCGGCTCGCGGTACAGGTCCCACGCCTCGGCCTCGGTGTCGGCCACGGCGATGAACTGCGCGAAACCGCCCTGGAACGGGTTGGTCTCCTTGCCGAGCTCCTGAACCTTCTTCCAGAAGCCCTGCATGGTGCGCAGGCCGGCCTTGTAGCCGAAGTAGCTCAGGTAGCAGTACACGAGGTCCTCGGCTGCGCACCAGTCCCAGGTGTCCACCGAGCCGCCGCCGGGAATCCAGATGGGCGGGTGGGGCTGCTGCACCGGACGGGGCCAGACGTTGACGTAGCGCAGCTTGTTGTAGTTGCCGTTGAAGCTGAACACCTCGTCCGACGTCCATGCCTGGCGGATGAGATCGACGCCCTCGTGATAACGCTCGCGCAGCGTGGCCGGGTTCTGGCCGTAGGCGTAGATGGTGTCCATCGGCGAGCCCACCGGGAAGCCGGCGATCATGCGTCCGCCGGTGATCCCGTCCAGCATGGCGATCTCCTCGGCCACCCGCAGCGGCGGGTTGTACAGCGCCACCGAGTCGCCCAGCACGACGATGTTGGTGTCGGGGCAGTTGCGTGACAGTGCCGCGGCGATGATGTTCGGGCTCGGCATCAGCCCGTAGCCGTTGGAGTGGTGCTCGTTGATGCCGACGGCGTCGAACCCGCACTCGGCCGCGAACTCGAGCTGGTCGAGGTACGCGTTGTAGGTCTGGTGGCCAACGGTGGGGTCGTACAGCTTGGGGTCGATGTCGACCCAGACCGAGCGGTGCTGCTCGGGGAAGTCCGGCGGGAGCTCCGGGTACGGCATCAGGTGGAAGAAGATCGACTTCACGGCGTGCTCCTTGCGGCTCGTCCGAAAATCTACTCCGCGTTCGACTCTGCGTTCGCATGGAGCTTTGCACCCGCTGCGGAGGCGGCTCAGTCCCAGTCGTGGCCCACGATGGACACGTCGTCGGGATTGACGAAGCCCGGCAGGTTCCAGCCGTCGAGGTCGTACTCGGCCATGCACTGCTCCGCGAAACCCTCGAGCGTCTCGGTGAGAGACGGCTGACCGGGAGCAGCGACGTCGGCTGCCTGCACATTCTCGTAGCGGATCTGCTCGTTGTTGCCGGCGTAGTTGCGCTCGTACAGCTCGTGGCGGCCGCCGAACTCGCTGCCCATCGCATCCCAGAGCAGCTTCATGATCTTCATCCGCTCCAACGCCGGCATGCCATCCGATCCCCGCACATAGCGCTCCAGGTAGGGCCGGATCTCATCCGACTTGAAGTCGGCCGCGTTCGAGTTCACGTAGATCAGGCCCGAGGCCACCACCTGCTCGACGATGTCCTTGATGCGGGGATAGAAGTACGGCGAGAACGTGCGGTAGGCCATGCCGTAGCTCCGTGACGGCTGCACGGCGCCGTTCTCCCACGGGTCGGGAGTGCGGCACATGGCGTCGCTGAGGCCCCACATCAGGTTGCGGATGGCGATCACCTCGCCCAGGTTGGCCTGCACGCCCCGGAAGTCGCGGGTGCCGGTGGCGCGCAGCGCTTTCGACAGCAGGCCGGCGATGAAGTCCAGCTTCACGCACAGGCGGGCCAGCCCGTGGAAGGTGAACCGCGGGAGAAAGCCGACCGAGTTGAGGAACCGGTTGGCCTTCTCCACGTCGCCGTAGAGGAACACGTTCTCCCACGGGATCAGCACCTGGTCGAACACCAGGATCGAGTCGTTCTCGTCGAGCCGGCTCGACAGCGGGTAGTCGAACACGCTGCCGGTGGCGGCCGCCTGCAGCTCGTATGAGTTCCGGCAGATCAGCTTCACCCCATCCGAGTTCATCGGCGTGGTGCAGACGATCGCGAACGCAGGGTCCTGAATGGGTATCGGGCCGAACTGGGCAATGAAGTTGTAGTGCGTCAGCGCCGAGCCGGTGGCAACCACCTTGGCGCCCGACACGACGAGGCCGTTGTCGGTTTCGCGCTCGACATGCATGCACACGTCGCGCACATGGTCCGGGCCCAGATGACGGTCGACCGGCGGATGCACGATGGCGTGGTTCCAGTACGACACTTCCTCCTGGCTGCGCTGGTACCAGTAGACGGCGTTGTCGCGGTAGTCGCCGTAGAACTCCGGCATCGCACCGAGCGTCGCCAGGAACGAGGCCTTGTAGTCGGGGCTGCGGCCCATCCACCCGTAGGTGAGCCGCTGCCAGCCGACGATGGCGTCGCGTGCGCCGACCAGATCGTCCACACTGCGCGGCACCCGGAAGAACTTGTGGGTCCTGCCTCCCGAACCCGTGTCGGTCTCGCACGTCAGCACGTCCTGCTGGGCAGGGTCGCCAAGCGCGTCGTACAGCCGGGCGATCGAGCGCACGCTGTTGCGGAACGCCGGATGAGTGGTGACGTCGCGCACCTTCTCGCCATGGAAGTACACCGTGCGGCCGTCGCGCAGGCTCTCGATGTACTCGTCGCCGGTCATCGGCGACCGTGTCTCAGTCGACCCGCTCATCGCTTGTGCCCCCGTGCGCCTGCCTTCATCGGCCAGGCGGCTCAGGCTGGTGAGAAGTCGGTCTCGTAGTCGGTGTCGTCAACCAGCAGGTCTTCGGGAGGCAACCGCTTGGCGTAGTTGAGGGCACCGTTGATGTCGTGCTTCCAGACATCCTCAGGCAGCTCGTACAGCACCTCCACGCCGTAGCCGTTGGGATCGTTGACATAAACGCTGTGGGTCATGCCGTGATCGACGCGGACGTTCATCGGCACTCCCCGCTCCTCGAGAAACTGCACCTGTTCGAGCCACGACTCCCGGTCGGGATAGGTGATCGCGATGTGGTTCACCGCGCACGCGCCCTCGACCATGCTCCATTTCTCGGGCGGCGCCGGCAGCTCCGGACGCTCCACGAGCGCTATGTCGTGGTGGTTCACGTCGTCGATGACGCCGCTGTAAAAGCGCATGTTCATGACCGGCGGCTTGCCGTCGCGCGGCTCGAGCTCGCCGACCTGCTTGAAGCCCAGCAAGTCGCACCAGAAGTGATGCGACTCCTCCATGTCGCGCACGTTCAGCACCAGGTGATTCAGGCCCCGCGGCGTGACTGCGCTCGTGCGCTTCTTGATCGCTTCGCTCATGGACTGACCGCCTTGTCGGATGTGTCGCCGGTGCCTCCAGCCGACCGCTGCTTCCTTCGCAGGAGCCTAGCCCCACCCGCATTTCGGCCTGTGGGCCGCCGAAGTCAGCCCTGGCGCTCGGCCAGCCACTCCTCGAACTCGGCACGACGATCCTTGGCGATGGGGAACGTGCCGATCGAGCTCTCACCGGCAGCGACCCGCTCGATGGCCCACTCCTCTTCGAGCTCCTGGGCGTATGAGTCGTCGGCGACCTCCTCGGCGAGCAGCGCCGGGATGACCACGGCCCCCTCGCCGTCGCCCACGATGATGTCGCCCGGAAACACCGTGACCCCGGCGCATGCGATGGGCACCTGGTGTTCGAGCGGCGTATGCACGCGGCCGAGGGTCGCCGCATGGGATGACTGGTGATACACGGGCAGCCCGACATCGGCCACGGCCGGCGTGTCGCGCAGCGCACCGTCGGTGACGAAGCCGGAAGCGCCGAGGTGCTTGATGCGCATGGTGAAGATGTCGCCGATGGTGCCGGCATGCGGCTCTCCCCGCGCTTCCACAATGAGCACCTCTTCAGGCTCGATGGACTCCACGGCCCGGCGCTGCGCGTTCGGCCCCTGCAGCCGGCGTTCGAAGTCTTCGCGCTTGGGCACGAAGCGCAGCGTGTGGGCGTAGCCGACCATGCGCTGGCCCTCGTTGAGCGGTCGCAGGCCGTTGAGGAAGCTGTTCCGCATCCCCCGCCGCTGCATCTGGCCCGCAAGCGTCGCCGTGGACACCGCGTTGAGCTTCATACGCATGTCGTCGGTGAGCGCCACTGGGCGGTGTTCTGCGTCGGCCATGGAGTCCCCTTTTGCTGAGCCCGATCGCGCTGGGCTGTTCCAGCGTTGCGACGGGCCTCGCCAATGTAGCCAAGTCCCGTTTTCCGACAGCCGGTCTCACCTGCGGACTCCGGTCGCTGCTTGCTGGCGCTTGGCTCGGCGTATCGGCGACAAGACTGGCAAAGCGGTGGCTGCCGACTCCCGGGCGTCGGCGGCGCCGAGGTGTATCGCTCGAACAGGAAGGAAGCGTTGTGGCGCCTTCGAAGACCATCGATCCCATCGAGCTGTCGAGCCGGCTCATCGACACCGGCGTGGCCGATGAGCAGGTGGTGCGGGTCAACAACGCGTTGAGCGAGATCGACGACAACGTCGCCGTGGTCGAGGCGTTCAGCAACATGGTCGCCTTCGGCACCGACGACGGCTTGGTGTGCTTCGACGCCAGCGGCCCATTCAGCGGCACAGCGGTAATGGAGTCGCTGCGCGGCTGGTCGGCCGAGCGGGTCAACACGCTGCTGTACACGCACGGCCACGTCGACCATGTCGGCGGCAGCGGCGCGCTGGCGGCTGATGCGGCCGAACGCGGACAGCCGCTGCCCGATGTGGTCGGGCATGACAACGTCATCCCTCGCTTCGAGCGATACAACGCCACCAACGGCTACAACCTCATCATCAACCGGCGCCAGTTCGGAATCGGGCTGCGACAGCGCGGGGTGGGCATCGCTTTCGACGACGACCGCTTCCTGCCGTCGGACGCACTGTGGCCGAACCGCACCTTCAGCACAGAAGACTCGCTGTCGGTCGGCGGGCTCGACTTCGAGCTGCACCACGACAAGGGCGAGACCGACGATCACACCTGGGCGTGGGTGCCCTCGCATCGCGCGATCTGCCCCGGCGACCTGGTGGCGTGGGTGTTCCCGAACGCCGGCAACCCCCAGAAGGTGCAGCGCTACCCGTTGGAGTGGGCGCGGGCGCTGCGCCACATGGACTCCCTCGAACCCGAGCTGCTGATCCCAGCGCACGGGCCGCCGGTCCGGGGTCGTGAGCGCATCGGCACTGTGCTGCTGTCGCTGGCCGAAGCGTTGGAATCCCTGGTGAGCCAGACGATCGAGCTCATGAACGCCGGAGCCTCGCTGGATGAGATCCTCCAGGGCGTCTCGCTGCCCGCCGAATGGCTGGCGCGCCCGTGGATGCGGCCGGTCTATGACGAACCCGAGTTCGTCATCCGCAACGTCTGGCGTCAGTACGGCGGATGGTGGGATCTGGACCCGTCGAACCTCAAGCCCTCCCCCAAAGCCGAACTGGCCGGTGAGCTGGTGCGCATGGGCGGCGGTGCGGCGGCGTTCGCGACACGGGCTCAAGAGCTGGTTGAGGCCGGCGACCTCAAGCTGGCCTGCCACCTGATCGAGCTGGCCGTGGCCGCTGATCCCGCATCGACGAGCCTCCACGGCGTGCGAACGGAGATCTACGAAGCCCGGCGGACGGCGGAGCAGGGGCTCATGTCCATCGGCATCTTCAGCGCCGCTGCCGCCGAGTCACGCGAGATCGCCGAGAACAGCGAGAGCGACTAGTCGGCTTCGCTCACGGGCCGCTCAGGCCGCGGCATTGCCATTCGGCTCAGCCTCTGGGTCTTGGCCCCGAGCAACTGCACCCGCAGTGCTCGCTGGGCGTAGTGTTCCCGGCAGCAACTCTCGTGGTCAGCTCGGCATGCCCGCTGCCGTGACTTGCTAGCCGGAACGGCGGGGCTGGAGCACGCACATGGCCGACATCGGATCGGGGTCGGCGCCGGGGGCGCCGTACGGGGGGCGCGGCGCACCTGCTCTGTCCGATCGCGCGCTCGGCGTGCCCGCCGCTGCCGTGGCGATGGTGGGATGGGCCGCCTCGGGCGTGATCGCCAAGGGCATCTCCGAACTGGGGCCGCTGGCTGTCGTGTTCTGGCGGATGTGGCTCTACACCGGGCTGGTCGCGCTGTTCCTGTGGGCCAACCGCACGCCGCTGCGGCTGACGTCGATCAAGATCTCGTTCTGGGGCGGGTTCTCGCTGGCGTTCGACATCATGCTGTTCTTCATCGCTTTGCGGATGACCACGGTGGCCAACGCCACCGTGGTTGCCTCGCTGCAGCCGCTGCTGATGCTGTTCCTGGCTCCACGGATCTTCGGCGAGCAGCCGGGCCGGCGCCATTGGGGACTGGCGCTGGTGGCGATCGGCGGCATCGCGATCGTCGTGTTGGGCTCGTCGGGCTTGACCGAGTGGAGCGTGTTCGGCGACCTGCTGGCATTCGGGGCACTGTTCGCCTGGACGGGCTATTTCGTATTCTCCAAGCTCAGCACGCAGAAGATCGCCGCGGCGCAGTACACGGGCGGCAGTGCGCTGGTGTGCTCGTTGGTGGCCACGCCGTTCGCACTGGCCTCGGGGCAGGTCTTCGACTGGCCATCGGCAGGTGCGTGGCTGTGGCTGGGCATCATGGCCATCGGACCCGGCGTTGCCAGTCACATGCTGATGAACTGGTCGCTGGTGCGCATCCCGTCGTGGCTGGGCTCCACGATGACGCTTGCCATCCCCGTCACCAGCACGCTGATGGCCTGGGTGTTCCTGGGCGATCAGGTGTCGCTGTGGCAGTTCGTCGGGATGGCGGTGGTCATGTTCGCGCTCGCAGCCGTGGTGCTCGACCAGTCCCGCACCAAGCTGTAGTTGCCGGAACGCTGGCTGACGTAGCCAGTCAGGCGGCCGCGTACACCGGCGGGCACCGGTCAGCCCATGGGGCGGCTTGCTCCATCTGGGCTGCAATCCGCAGCAGCACATCCTCACGACCGGGTGCCGCCACGAGCTGCACACCGATGGGCAAACCTTCGGGAGACATGCCCTCGGGCGTGCCCAGCGGTGCCGAGATGGCGGGCTGGCCGCTGACGTTGAACTGCGGCAGGTAGGGCGTGACCTTGGCCAGTCGCTTCGTCAGGGTGCGCTCGTCACCCTCGACGAGGTAGCCGACCGGGGGCGGGACGACGCCGAGCGTCGGCGTCAGCAGCAGATCGAAGCCATCGCCCTGACCGGGTTCGGCGTTCCACCACTGCACGATCTGTCGCGTGAATTGGTGCAAGCGCTCACGGCTGGCCAGCAAGTCCGGACCGCTGATCTTGGTGCCGCGCTGGTAGTTGATCCACGCCACCGGCTCGACATCGTCTTCGGTCCAGGGTCGGCCGAGCGCCGCCTCGTAAGACCGCAGGGTCGCGGTCGCACTGGCGCGCATGATCCGGACGTAGTCGTACATGTAGTCATTGGTGGCCATCGGCTCAGGCAGCGCTTGTTCGACCCGGTGCCCGAGACTGTCCAGCAGGCCGGCTGCGGCTTCGGCGGCTTGGGTGCACAACGGGTCGGTCACTTCGAAGGGGATCGTCGAGCTCACGCCGATGCGCAGTTGGCCGGGGTGCTGGCCGACCTCGGCGACGTAACCGGCCGCAGGCGCGGGATGTGCGGGCGCGTACGGATCGCCGGGCTCGGCGCCGGCGAGCACATCGAGCGCCAGCGCCGCATCGCGCACGGTGAGCGCGACGGCGCCGTCAGTGGTGCCGCCTCCCCAGCCTTCACCCGCCGGTGCGCTGGAGATCCGACCCCGGGAGGGTTTGAGCCCGACGAGGCCGTTGGCACTGGCAGGGATGCGGATCGACCCGCCGCCGTCGCTGGCGTGAGCGATGCGCACGATGCCCGCCGCGACCGCTGCCGCCGCACCGCCGCTGGAGCCGAGCACGGTGTGATCGGTGTTCCACGGGTTGCGGCAGGGCCCGTACAGCGCCGTCTCCGCTGCGGCGGGGCACTGGCCGCCGCCGAGCTCGGGACTGTGCGAGTGCCCGATGCTGATGGCGCCCGCCTCGGCCAAGCGTCGAGCGACCGCACCGGTCTCGAAGTAGCGATAGTCGAGCTCGGCCAGCCGGCGGTTGCCCTGGTAGCCGGGTTCGCCCTCGGCCGGGCAGAACAGGTCCTTCAGCGCAATCGGCACGCCCGCGAGCAGTCCACCAGCGGCGCGGCCCGAGGACTCTGCATCCAATTGCGCGGCTCGATGCCGCGCCGCATCCAATTGCGCGGCTCGATGCCGCGCCGACTCGTACGTTCGCTCGACGATCGCATTGATCGACGGGTTCACCTGCTCGCAGCGGGCAATGGCATCTTCAACCGTCGTCGCGGCGTCGGTCTCGCCAGCTCGTACCTGCTCAGCCTGCGCCGTCGCGTCGCTCATCATCACCCCTGTCACCGTCGGCCCCGGTGCCCAGGGCCCCGCCGTCAACGGCGCAGTCTCGCGCAGCGTGCCTGGCTGGTGGGCTGCTGACGACGGTCAGGCTCGCATCAGTTGGCGGCCTCAACGGCTGGGTCGAACAGTTCCACGTCGCAGCGAATGCCTGGGGCACGAGCGAGGTGAGCGTCGCCGGTGAGCAATGTCGCGCTGGTGAACTCCGCTAGCGCGACATAGGACGCGTCGTAGGCAGAGAGGTTGTGGCGGAGTTCCCAGCAGCGCTCCAGCAGCAGGCTGTGGTCGACCCGCATGATCTGCAACGCTGCGAGGTTGCGGAGCCCACGAAGTGCCGCCGCGGCGGATATCTCGCCCCGCCGATTCATGGATCGCAACGCGTGAGCAACCTCGATGTCGATGAGATGGGGGGCCATCGCCCGCGCTTGCATGAGTCGACGCACCGCAGCTCGACCCGTTTCGTCGGCATCTGCGACAGCGGAAACGGCGACGCTGGCGTCGACGACGATCATTCCGCGTCGCGGTGGGCGCGGATGACCTCGACAATGGTGTCCATGTCCAAGTTGGTCTCGCCGTACACCAACGCTTCCACGCGCTTGCGCGCGAGCAGTTCTTCCATGCTCGCCAGTTCGGCCTCGCGGCAAACGGCCTCAAGCATGTACTGCTGCAGCGACTGTCCTGCATCGGCGGCGCGTTGGCAGAGCTTCTCGTGAACTTCGTCGGGCACATGCCTGACTTGGATGGTTGCCATGACGCCACCTTAGCGCTGTGAGCGCTGAATATGCGCTAATAGCGCTATTTTAGCGCAACAGCTCAGTTACGCACCTGCGCAAATTTGTGCACGGGCGTCATCAGGCCGCGTGATCAGCGCCACGTCGGCCGTTGGTCAGCGGCCTTGCCAGTTGGGCTGGCGCTTCTCGGCGAATGCCCGGGGGCCTTCCTTCACGTCCTCGCTGGCCATCAGGCGGGCCACCGCCGGATACGGGTGGTGGAACGCCTCGCCGAGCGGCATGTCGAGCCCGCGCATCGCCGCCTGCTTGGTGGCCTGGATGGACAGCGGCGCGCACCGCATGATGTCGTCGATCAGCCGGTCAGTGGCTGCGTCGAGCTCGTCGTAGGGCACCACGTCGTTGACGATGCCCAGCTCCAGCGCACGCTGCGCGCTCATGGTTCGGGCCGTCAGCAGGTACTCCATGGCCAGCTTCATCGGGATCTGCCGCGGCAGCCGGTGCACTCCCCCGCCACCGGCATACAGGCCGCGCAACGGCTCGGTGAGCCCGAACTGGGCGTGGTCTGCCGCCACGACCAGATCGCACGCCATCGCCACCTCGAAACCGCCACCGAGCGCCACGCCGTTCACCTGTGCAATGAGCGGTTTGGGATAGTCGAAACGCTCGATCAGCCGTGTCACCTGGCTCATCAGCTCACGGTCGGCAGCCTGGGTGGCCTCGTCGGACTGACGGATCATCGACAGGTGCTTGAGGTCGCGGCCGGCACAGAACGCCTGCCGGCCGACACCGGTGATGACCATCAGCCACACATCGTCATCGGCGGCGGCGTGGTCCAAGATGTCGGACCACTCCTTGTGGGCCGGGGTGTTGATGGCGTTGCGCACCTCCGGCCGGTTGATGGTGATGCGGGCCACACGCGGCCGGATCTCCTCGTAGACGAAGTACTGCGGTTCGAAGTCGAGTGCCTGCATGGCCCGGGATCGTATGCCGGTCGCTGGCTGCGATCAGCGGAGATCCCAGCGCGAGCAGCACTGCCGTGCCGAAGGCACTACACAAGAGCCAGCATGCGTGGCCGCAGTTCGGCTGGTGCGGCGCCACAAACGGAGCTTGGAGGAGGCAGCAATGTTTGAAGACCACGTCTCGATCGACACCGGCGAAGGCGAGATGAGCACGTTCGTGGTGCATCCGGAGCCGAGCGAGCGGCGGCCAGGGCCGTTCCCGACCGTGCTGTTCCTGATGGACGCGCCCGGCAAGCGCGAAGAACTGCACGACATGGCCCGCCGCATCGCCACCGTCGGGTACTACGTGCTGCTGCCGAACCTGTACTACCGCGACATTCCCGGCTTCATCGTGCAGCGAGACGACCCGGCCAGCCGGAAGTTCATGTTCGAGCTGATGACCAACCTGTCCAATGCCATGGTGTCGCGTGATGCCGCAGCCCTGATGCGATATGCCGACGCGGACCCTGCTGCCAGCATCGAGCGGATCGGCACGACCGGCTACTGCATGACCGGCCCGATGGCGATCTGGCTCGCCGCGGACTACCCCGACACCATCACCGCCGCCGCATCGATTCACGGCGTCCGGCTGGCGGTCGACGCCAGCGACTCGCCCCACCTGCGGGCGCCGGACATCCGTGGCGAAGTGCTGGTGATGTCGGCCGAGCACGACGACTACGTGGACCGGGCGCACTACGACCGGCTCTGCAAGGCCTTCGCCGATGCCGGCACCGACGCGCAGACGTACTGGGTGGACAGCACGCACCACGGATTCGTCTTCCCTGAGCGTCCGGTGTACGACAAGCCGGCCGCCGAGCGCCACTGGGAGTTGCTGCTGGACATGTTCGCCCGCCGACTGCACTGAGCCACACGGTCACCGGGCCGCCCCGGCATGCGGAGCGGGGCGATGCCACACTGTCGCCCCATGGAGACACGTGAACTCGTCCAAACGGTGTGCCCGCCGATAGCTGCGCTGGGCTCGAGGTTCTATTTCGACCCCGGAACGCTGGCCCGCGGCAAGGAAGCCGGCCTCGACGGCTTCCGCCTGTACGTGCTGGGTCGCGGAGGCGTGCTCGGCGATGTCGAGGCCACGGTGGTGCACAGCGCCTTCGGCTACTTCAACCCGGCTCTGGTCGCCAAGATCTGGAACTCGGCCAAGGAGATCATGGCGCCACGTGACGGCGGCCGTCTCTACATGGAGTGCGCGGGTGCGTTCGGCTCATCCAAGCTCGGCGGTGTCGCGGGCCTCGACGCCTTCAATGCCGCCGCCGACAGGGTGATCGATGCCGGCCTCGTGGACAGTTCCGCACAGGCGCTCTTCGCGGCAGTCGCGTCCGAACCGCGCAGTGATGAAACCGCGGCCCGTGCCTTCCAGAACGTGGCCGTGCTGCGCGAGCTGCGCGGCAGCCTGCACCTCGTCGCCATCGTGGCCTCGGGCCTGTCGACCGAGATGGCTCACCGGGTGCGCCGGCCCGACGACGTCGAGATGTTCGGCTGGACGAATGACGCGCAGGTCACCGACGAGCACCGTGCGAAATGGGAGACCGCCGAAGCGCTGACCGACGAACTGATCGCTCCGATCTATGGCGTGCTCGACAGCGCCGAGGCCCAGGCGCTCGCAGACGGCGTCGCAGCCGTCGAAGCCGCGCTCGCCGACTAGCGCAGCCGGTCAGTCGAACACCAGGATGGACCGGCCAGCGATCCGTCCGTTCTCAAGGTCGTTGACCGCCTGGCCGATGTCGTCGATCGGGTAGCTCTGCGTCACGAGTGAATTGAGGTCGAAGTCGCCGTCCGCGTGCCACTGCAAGAAGCGGGGGAAGTCGACGGCCGGTTCGCAGCTGCCGCCCAGGCTGGAGATGAACGCCCGCTCACCAATGAACAGGTGCATCGTGTCGAGTTCAAGGTTGCGCTGAGGCACGCCCACGAGCACCGCTGTGCCGCCGCGGCTCTGGCCGAACTCGCCGGCGCGGGTGGCCTCGTGAATCTGGGCCATCGTGCTCTGGTGCCCGATGCAGTCGAAGGCGAAGTCGACGCCGCGCAGCGGCTGACGCAGGATGTCGAAGCGGTGCTCATCGGTCGTGAGCGCCCTGATCTCTTCGACGGGATCGCCGTTGGAGGCGTTGACGCCGTGGGTGGCCCCGAAGCGCTTCGCAAAGTCCAGTTTCTCCTCGGAGAGGTCCACGGCGATGACCGGATCGGCGCCGACGAACTTCGCCGCCGCCACTGCGGACAAGCCGACTCCGCCGACACCGAGGACGGCCACGCTGTCCCCGGCTTTCACCCCGGCGGTGTGGAGCACCGCGCCGGCGCCCGTGATGACCGCACAGCCGATGATGCAGGTGGCCTCCACATCGATGCCCTCGGGCACTTTCACCACGAACATCTCGTCCGCGATGGTGTGAGTGGCCCAGGTGAACACGTTGATGGATGTTGCCGTGCGGCCATCGCCGAGATCGAGCCGCAGCGGTCCGCCCCGGCGGCGTGCGCTCGCTTCGTCCTTCGGCACCCAGGTGACCATCACGGTGTCCCCCGGCGCAAGGCCGGTCACGTCCTCGCCCACTGCAATCACCTCGCCAGTGGACTCGTGACCCAACACCTGCGGCGCCGCCCGCGGGTTGTGAATGGTGTGCAGTTGACTGTGGCAGACACCCGACGCGTACTGCTTCACCACCACCTGATGACCGCGCGGATCGGGCAGCGTCACATCCATCACTTCAGGCCCCGCGCCGGCCTCCTGCGGGATGACAACAACTCTGGCGTCGACGGGCATCGCATTCCTCTCCCTTGCGCTGCCCCGCTGTCTAGCTGGCGCAGGCGGGCAGCGCTGCCACAGTCGAGGCCGCTGTCGTGGGCATCGAGCCGGGTTCGCACCTAGCGTTAGTCGGCGAATCGTGACCCAACTCCGTGTTGCGTCGCGAATCGCTGTGACACAGGGGAAGGGCACCCATGGGCCTGAAGAAGCTGCTGATTGCGAACCGCGGCGAGATTGCCGTGCGGGTGGCGCGGGCGGCCAGCGAACTCGGCATCGGCACGGTTGCGATTGCAGGTGACGACGACACTGCCTCGCTGCACACCCGGGTGGCCGATGAGTCGATCACGCTCGACGGCCGGGGCGTCGCGCCCTATCTCGACGTGGACCAGGTGGTCAGCGCGGCGGCGGGGGCCGGTTGCGACGCGATCTATCCGGGCTACGGATTCCTGGCCGAGAATCCGGCCCTGGCGCTTGCCTGCAAGGCCGCCGACATCGCCTTCGTGGGACCCAGCGCGCTCCAACTCGAGCTCTTCGGCGACAAGCTCGCAGCGCGGGCGCTCGCGCAGCAGCACGACGTACCGCTGCTGCCCGCCACCTCCGAGCCGACATCGGTCGAGGCCGCACAGGCGTTCTTCGCCGAGCACGGGCCGATGATGATCAAGGCTCTGGCCGGCGGCGGCGGGCGCGGCATGCGCGTCGTGCGCTCAGCCGACGAGCTCGAGGCGGCCTATGAGCGCTGCGCCAGCGAGGCTGCCGCCGCGTTCGGCAACGGCGATCTCTACGTGGAGCAGCTGATCGAGCGTGCCCGCCACATCGAGGTGCAGATCGTGGGCGACGGCGAGTCGGTTGCCCATCTGGGCGAGCGGGAATGCACGCTGCAGCGCCAGAACCAGAAGATCGTGGAGATCGCGCCCTCGCCCGCGCTCACGACCGATACCCGCCAAGCGGTCTGCGATGCCGCCACCGAGATGGCCAGAGCTGTCGGCTACCGCAGCCTGGGCACCTGGGAGTTCCTCATCGACGCCGACGACCCGGGCACGATCGCGTTCTGCGAGGTCAACGCTCGCATCCAGGTCGAGCACACGGTCACCGAGGAAGTCACCGGCGTCGACCTGGTGGCTGCGCAGCTCAGAATCGCCGGCGGCGCCCGCTTGGCCGATGTGGGGCTGGCGCAGCCAGACGTGCCATCGCCGCGCGGGTACGCCATCCAGTGCCGCGTCAACACCGAGACGATGCAGCCAGACGGCACCTCGCGCCCGAGCGGCGGCGTGCTCGCCGCCTTCGAGCCTCCCACCGGTCCGGGAATACGCACCGACACCTACGGCTACGTGGGATACGGCACCAACCCCAGCTTCGACTCGCTGCTCGCCAAGGTGATCGCCTACAGCCCGAGCCGTGACTACGCCGACGCGGTCCGCCGGGCACGCCGGGCCTTGAGCGAATTCCGCATCGACGGCGTGGCCACGAACCTGGGGTTCCTCGCAGCGCTGCTCGACCGGCCCGAGGTGACGAGCAACGAGCTCACCACCAGCTTCGTGGCCGATCACGCCGAGGCGCTGTGCACCGCTGCTGCCCAGGCGGCATCGGTCTGGGCGCCCGCCGAGCCGGCAGCCGCCGCCGGTGCCGGCGGGCGGGCTGGTGCCACGGTCGGAGACGATCCGCTCGCCGTGCTGCACCACGGCGACATTGATGGCGCCCCTGCCGACCGGGCCGCATCTGACGCTGTTCGGGCTCAAGCCATGGCAGCGGGAACGGCCTCGCTCCACGGCGTGCCGGTGGCGACCGTGACGGGCCCCGACGGCAGCATCGCAGTTGCGGCACCGCTGCAAGGCACGATCGTCTCGCTCGCGGTCGCCGAAGGCGATCCCGTCGCAGAGGGCCAGCAGGTCGCCGTGATGGAAGCGATGAAGATGGAGCACGTCGTGACCTCCACCGTCACCGGCATCGTGCGGATGCTCGGCGTGGCGCCGGGCGACACGGTGTACGAGGGGCATTCGCTGCTGTTCGTCGAGGAAGCCGAGGTCTCCGTGGAGCTGGCCGAAGCAGCGTCGTCGGTCGATCTCGACTACATCCGGCCCGATCTGGCCGAAGTGTTCGACCGTCGCGGCTTCGGCCTCGACGAGAACCGGCCCGACGCCGTTGCCAAGCGTCACGGTCGGGGCCACCGCACGGCGCGCGAGAACATGGCCGACCTCGTCGATCCCGGCACATTCGTGGAGTACAGCCCGCTCATGGTGGCTGCGCAGCGCCGCCGCCGCTCGATGGAGGACCTGATCGCCAACACCCAAGGCGACGGCATGGTGGCCGGTGTGGCCAGCGTCAACGGCGACCTCTTCGGCCCCGAGAAGTCTCAGGCCATGGTGATGTCCTACGACTACATGGTGCTCGCGGGCACCCAAGGCGGGAACAACCATCGCAAGAAGGACCGCATGTTCGAGATCGCCGAGCACAACCGCCTGCCGGTGGTGCTGCTGGCCGAGGGCGGCGGCGGCCGGCCGGGCGACACCGACGGCATCGGCGGCTCGGGCCTGGACTGCTGGGCGTTCACCTTCTTCGCCCAGCTCAGCGGCCTGGTGCCGTTGGTGGGCGTCACCAACGGTCGCTGCTTTGCGGGCAACGCGGTGCTGCTGGGCTGCTGCGACGTGATCATCGCCACCGAGGGCTCCAACATCGGCGTCGGCGGCCCCGCCATGATCGAAGGCGGCGGCCTGGGCGTGTTCCGTCCCGAGGAAGTCGGCCCGGTCGACGTGCAGTGGCCCAACGGCGTCATCGATGTGCTGGTGGAAGACGAGGCCGCGGCGATCGTGGCCGCCAAGCAGTACCTGTCGTACTTCCAGGGCTCTGTCGACGAGTGGGAGTGCCACGACCAGCGCGAACTGCGGCACCTGGTGCCCGAGAATCGCCTGCGGGCCTACGACGTACGCGACATCATCGACAAGCTCTGCGATGTGGATTCGGTGATGGAGCTGCGACGCGGCTGGGGGCCGGGTTGCGTGACGGCGCTGGCGCGCATCGAAGGACGCCCGATCGGCGTCGTGGCCAACAACAACCACCATCTCGGCGGTGCGGTCGATGCCGACACCGGCGACAAAGCAGCTCGCTTCATCCAGCTCTGCGACGCGCACGACATCCCGCTGCTGTTCCTGTGCGACACGCCGGGGATCATGGTGGGCCCCCAAGCGGAGTACGAGGCCACGGTGCGCCATGCGGCCCGCATGTTCGTGACAGCGGCCAACGTGACGGTGCCCTTCATGACCATCGTGCTGCGCAAGGGCTACGGGCTGGGAGCCCAGGCCATGGCCGGCGGCAGCTTCAAGGCGCCGACGTTCACCGTGTCATGGCCGACCGGCGAGTTCGGCGGCATGGGCCTCGAGGGCTTCGTGAAGCTGGGCTACCGCCGCGAGCTCGAAGCCATCGACGACCCGGAGGAGCGCATAGCGGAGTACGAGAAGCGCGTCGCCCGCCTGTACGAGCAGGGCAAGGCCGTCAACACGGCCACGTTCTTCGAGATCGATGACGTGATCGATCCCGCCGAGAGCCGCGACTGGATCCGCATGGCGCTGCTGGCAGCTCCCAAGCAGCCCCCGCGCACCGGCAAGAAGCGCCCCATGGTCGACACCTGGTAACACCCGGCCCGACCAGATAGTCGGTTCAGCCGAGTACCAAAGCCGGCTGGGTCCGTTCGATCAGGCGAGGAGTTCGGCGACGGCGAGTTCGGCTATGCGGTCGCTGTCGTAGCCCAGCACCTCGGTGAGGATGTCGAAGGTGTGCTCGCCGAGTGTCGGGCCGCCGTAGGTCACCTGCGCCGGGGTGCGAGACAGAGCGAAGCGGGAGGCGTCCACGATGGTGGTGCCCTGCTTGGCGTGGGGCACCTCGACCTGCTGGCCCCGGTGGATCACTTGCGCATCGGCGCTGTACTCCGGCGAGTTCTGCACGATGTGCGCGGCCACGCCGACGTCCTGCAGGCGATGCATCAGCGCCAGACCGTCGTGGCCCCGGGACCACCCCGCGATGATCTCGTCGAGCTCGTCGTGGCGCTCGTGGCGCTCTGCCAGGCTCAGGTCGCCCAAGTCACCCCGGCCCATCAGCGCTGCGAGTGACTGCCACTGCTCATCGTCGACGCACGAGATGGCGATCCAGCTGTCGTCGGGCACCACGGCGGGGAACCGATCGCTGGCGGCTGTCTGGTAGACGCCCTGGGGCGCGATGTGCCGGTCGCGGTTGCCCACCCGGTGCGCCACCCGGCCGTTCACCGTGCGGTCGAGCACCGCCGGCGCCAGCAGGTGCAGCGCCGACTCGGCCTGGGACATGTCGATGTACTGGCCCTCGCCTGTGCGGCGCCGGTGCTCCAGCGCTCCCATCACTGCGGCCACGAGCCAGCGGGGTGAGGTGTAGTCGGTGTAGGCACCGAACGGCCCGCACGGCGCCCGGTCAGGCCAGCCCACCGGGTAGAAGAACCCCGAGATCGCTGCGGCCATCGTTCCGAAGCCGGCCAGCATCGCCAGCGGCCCGGTCTGGCCCATCAGGCAGCTCGACGCCATGATCACGTCGGGCCGGCGCTCGCGCACCTGCTCCCAGCCCATCCCGAAGCCGGCCATGCCCTTCGGCGAGAACGACTCCACGATCACGTCGGCCCAGTCGATGAGATCCCAGATGACGTCCAGTGCCGCCGGCTTGGACATGTCCAGGCAGATGCCGCGCTTGCCGGCGTTCATGTTGTTGTAGAGCGCCGAGTACTCCGGGTCGCCGATGTCGTCACGGAATGGCTGCAACGAACGGGCCACCTCCAGACGGGTTTCGGACTCGACCCGGATGATGTCTGCTCCGTAGTCGGCCAGCACCCGCGCCGCAGCGGGCCCCGCCATCGCCCACATGAAATCGAGCACCTTGACGTTCTCGAGCGGTCGTGCGGTCGAAGCCGTCTGGGCGCTGACGTCAGCGCCCGTGGCCTCGATGCGAGGCCGCGTCTGTGCCGGTGCTGCATCGGCAACGTCCAGCTCGGCCAATACCTCGTCAGTGTGCTGGCCCAGCTTCGGCGGCGGACCGAGTGGTTGCATCGGCGTGGCGCTGAAGCGGGCATAGCGGCCCGGGTAGCGCACCTCGGCTGCGCTGTCGTCGCTGTCACCCAGATTCTGGGTGACGGTCTCCCAGTACTCACGGGCGGCCAGCTGGTGCGAGTTCACCACTTCGTCGGCGGTCCACACTGGGGTGATCAGCACCCGGCGGCTCATGGCCGCATCCAGCAACTCGGCCTTGGTCTTGGTGGCGAAGAAGTCGTGCAGGACCTGCTTCAGCCGCTCGTACTCCGAGATCGGCTCACGCCCGTCGAGCAGCATCATGGCGTACTCGGTCCAGTTCTTGTCGCGGGTGGCCTCGTCGCAGAAGCCCTCTTCGCACACCCAGTCCATGAGGCTCTGCGTGAAGGCACGGAAGCCCGGGCCGAACAGGAACGTGACCGACGCATGCCCGTCCTTGCACGGCCACATCAGCTGGACGTGCAGGCCCTCCACCAGCACCCCGCCGGCGTGGCGGGTCGGCGGCGTCGCGCCCAACGGCGTGGACAGCGCATACGACTGGCAGGCCTGATTCATGCTCTGTTGGGCTGACATGTCCACGTGCTGGCCGAGCCCTGAAACGGTCTGGCGCTCCCACAGGGCGATCAGCGCAGCTCCCGCTGCCTCGGAGGCCGCATTGTGGAACGCCTGCGGGAACAGACCCCCGGTGCGCACCGGTGCCCGGTCGGAATCGCCGGTCATCGCCATGTTCACCGCGGAGGCCTGCAACGTCAGATCCGAGACTGCCCAGTCGGCCTTGGGCCCGCCGGAGCCGAACGGCGAGATCGACACGTACACCAGCTCGGGGTTGATCTCCGACAAGTCGCCGTAGCCCAGTCCCACGGCGTCCATCTGGCCCGGCCCGGCCGATTCGATCAGGATGTCGGCCGCCGCAGCCAGGCCTCGCAGCGTGGCTGCGCCATCGTCGGTCGCCAAGTCCAGCACCACGCTGCGCTTGCCCCGGTTGTAGGCCCAGTGATGCAGTGAACGCTCGGGGCCCTCGACATCGCCGGCAAACGGCGCCAGCCGCCGGGCAGACGAACCCTCGGGCGGCTCCACCGCGATGACATCGGCACCCATCTGGGCGAGGATGGCCCCGCACAGGTGGCCCCGCTCGTCGGTGAGGTCGAGCACCCGGAACGGGCTCAGCATCGAGGCGGTCTCAGAATCACTCGGGGCGTCAGGCATCCACACATTTCAGCACGGACGCGCCGCGTGCTCCGGGCTCGGTTCCGCGCCCCGCGCGCAAAGATGCCGGGGCTACTCAAACAGTTCGGCTACGGCGAGCTCGGCGATGCGGTCGCCGTCGTAGGCGAGCGTTTCGGTGAGCACCTCGAAGGTGTGCTCGCCGAGCGTCGGTCCGCCGCGGTCCACCTGAGCTGGCGTGCGAGACAGCACGAAGCGCGTGTTCTCGACTGTCGTGGTGCCTTGCTTGCCGTGCGGCACCTCGACCAGCGCATTGCGGTGCAGCAACTGCGGATCCACGGTGAACTCCGGCGAGTTCTGCACGATGTGGGCGGCCACGCCCGCGGCTTGCAGCTCGGCCATCAGCTCGTTGCCGTCGCGGCCGCGGGTCCACGCCGAGATGACCTCGTCGAGCTCGTCGTGCCGTGCGTGGCGTTCGGCGGCGCTCAGCGACGCGAGGTCGCCGCGGCCCATCGCGCCTGCCAGCGCAGCCCACTGACCGTCGTCGAGGCAGGTGATCGCGATCCAGTTGTCGTCGTGGTCCTCACCGGCCGAGCTGCCCGCAGCGGTCTGGTATGCGCCCTGGGGCGCGAACACCATGTCCCGGTTGGCCGCCGATTCCCAGATGCGGCCGTTGGTGGTCCGCTCCAGCAGGGCCGGTGCCATCAGGTGCAACGCAGCCTCGGACTGGGACAGGTCCACGTACTGGCCACGGCCGGTCTGGCGCTTGTGCTCCAGCGCCCCCATCACCGCGGCCACCAGCCAGCGGGGCGAGGTGTAGTCGGTGTAGGCAGTGAACGGGCCGCAGGGTGCCCGATCAGGCCATCCCACCGGGTAGAAGAACCCGGAGATCGCCGCAGCCATCGTGCCGAAGCCCGCCAGCATCGCCAGCGGCCCGGTCTGGCCCATCAGGCAGCTCGACGCCATCACCACGTCCGGTCGGCGCTGCTGCACTTGGGACCAGCCCATGCCCCAGCCCGTCATGGCCTTCGGGGAGAACGACTCCAGGATCACGTCGGCCCAGTCGATGAGATCCCAGATGACGTCGAGCGCTTCGGGCTTGGACATGTCGAGTGCCAAGCCATGCTTGCCAGCGTTCAAGTTGCTGAACAAGCCCGAGCCGTCCGGGTCGCCGACGTCGTCGTGGAACGGCTGGATGGAGCGCACAGCGTCGAGCTTGTTGGCCGACTCGACGCGGATGATCTCGGCGCCGTAGTCGGCGAGCACCCGCGATGCCGCCGGTCCGGCCATCGCCCACATGAAATCGAGCACCTTCACGCCCTCAAGCGGCGGCGACGTGTGCGCCGCCGGCGCAATCGACGTCGGCACCGCAGGCAGACGCTCCGACGCCTCCAGCTCGGCCAGCACCTCGTCGGTGTGCTCGCCCAGCGTGGGCGGGCGCCGCAGGTTGACGAGCGGGGTCTCGGTGAACTTCGCAAACGGGCCGGGATAGCGCACCGCAGCGGGATCGAACGATCCCGCCCCCGCATCGGACACAACGTCGCTGTGATCGACGTCCTCCCAGTACTCACGGACTGCCAGCTGTTCGGCGTCGACCACCTCGCCCGTCGTCGACACCGGGGTGATGAGCAGCCGGCGACTCATCGCCGCATCGAGCAACTCAGACTTGGTCTTGGTGGCGAAGAACTCGGTGAGAATCTGCTTGAGCCGCTCGTACTCGGAGACCGGCTCGCGGCCGTCGAGCAGCATCATGGCGTACTCGATCCAGTTCTTGTCTCTCGTGGCCTCGTCGCAGAAGCCCTCTTCATGCACCCAATCCATGAGGTTCTGGGTGAAGGCGCGGAAGCCAGGCCCGAACAAGAACGTCACCGAGGCGTGCCCGTCGGCACAGGCCCACATGAGCTGGATGTCGATGCCCTGCAGGCTCGCGCCGCCTGCAATCCGCTGAGTCACGGTGGCGTTCAGCGATGTGTTGAGCGTCGATGACATGGATGCCTGGCTCATCGACTGCTGCGCAGACATGTCGATGTGCTGACCGAGGCCCGAGCGGGTCTGGCGTTCCCACAGGGCAATGAGCGCTGCGCCTGCGCCTTCGGAGGCGGCGTTGTGCATGGCTTGGGGCAGCGTGCCCCCGGCGCGCAGCGGTGCCCGGTCCTTGTCGCCGGTGACTGCCATGTTCACCGCAGAGGCCTGCAGCACGAGATCCGACGCCACCCAGTTGGCCTTCGGCCCGTCGCTGCCGAACGGTGTGATCGAGACGTGGATGAGCGCCGGGTTGAGCTCGGCCAGGACATCACGGCCGAGCCCCAGCGCTTCCGCCTCGCCGGGATCGAAGCACTCGAACACGACGTCGGCCCCGGCGATGAGCGCCTTGGCCTGCTCGACGCCATTGGCGGTGCCGAGGTCGAGCACCACGCTGCGCTTGCCACGGTTGTAGGACCAGTGGTGCAGCGAGCGCTCCGGGTCGGCGACATCGCCGGCGAAGGGGGCCAGCCTTCGTGCCGATGAGCCCTCGGGAGGCTCGATAGCAATCACATCAGCGCCCATCTGGGCCCAGATCGCGCCGGCGAGGTGGCCGCGCTCGTCGGTCAGATCGATGACGCGGTAGTCGGCCAGAACGCCCCGGGCATCAGTGTTCGTATCCACACTCATGCGCACATTTCAGCACGCAGACCGACCCGACAAGTCCGCGTACATCAACGAATAGGCAACAGCCGAGAGCGCGCCGAGGATGGGCCCAGCAATCGCGTTCGAGATGAAGTCCCCGTAGGGGCTCGGCAGCGCGAGCAGGCCAAGCCACAGGATCAGCCCCACCGCGATGTTCGCCAGGAAGATCAGCGCCGACCGGCCCCACGTGGCCGCTTTGTTATCTGCGAGCAGTCGCCACCATCTCGGAAACCACGGGAAACCCGGCTCCAGGTAGGCGAGGACGAAGTGCATCTGGACCAGCGGCATGAAGTACAGGACCGTGCCCACGATGCCGATGACGAGAAATGCCACCCCCAGATACGGATGCATGAGCGACAGCACGAACATGGCAATGCCGAGCGCGATGAGCAGCGCCACGAGCATTGCGAGGTACACGATCCCCAGCAGGACGGCCTTCGGCACCCGTGCAAGACCGGTGCGGAATGCCGGCCCGATTGCCGAGGGGCGACCCTCGACGTCATCGAGTGCGACCAACGAGAAGGCAATAGTGGTCGCCCAGCCCAGCAGCCCGATCAGCAGGCTTGCCGCCAGCAGCAATCCTGCATTGACCAGGCGATCCCCTTCAATCGATTCGAGCCACGCTTCGACCGCGGCTTCAAACTCTTCGCTCTCGACCTCTTCCTGCGCCGTCAGGTCCATGACTTCTTCGAACCTGGGGTTCTCGAGGATCTCCTCGTTGATGATGTCGAACGCCGACGTGAACGCCACGAGAGACACGACGGCTACCGCAGCCGCGACGATGGCGATGACCGCAATCTCACGAAAGCGCCGACCCACGACGCCAAAGGTGTCCCCGATCAGGTCCCGAATGGGCCGGTGCCGCAATTCACCCGGTGCCACGGCGAGAGACTATGCCCGGTCGTAGCAACGAATGGAGCTCGCGCGCAGGTGTCCGCGTCAGCTCGGCGACTCGGCCTCGGCCGACGCGGATTCCTCCCCGGTGAGCAGGTCGGCGTAAATCAGCAGATGCGCGACGGCCACCACCATGAACACGAGCGGCAGGATGATGGCATTGACGATCAGGTCTCCGAAGAGGGGTGCAATCGGCAGCGCGCCGAGCGACATCGACAAGGCGAGCCAGACCAACTCGGCTGCCAGCGAGATCAGGAAGACCCGCCCCCAGATCGCCGCCTTGCGACCCTTCATCAAGTGCCACCAGCGGCGCGGTGAGGGAAGGCGAGGTTCCACGTAGACCATCACGAAATAGACGGCGAGCAGCGGGCCGAACACGAGTGCCGCGCCGATTAATGCGAGAGCCCACAGAATGCCGAGCACAGGCGCTGCCCAGAGCAGGAGCGCACAGAGGCCGCACCCCAGCAGACCGATCGCTAGTCCGATTGCGACACAGAAGGCGAAGATCTTCGGCAGGCGCCGCAGTGTCGCCATCAGCGTGCGGTTGGCGTCCACCTCTCGTCCCTGGACATCGTCGAGGGCCAGCCGGGTTGTGGCGATGTCCTGGAGTGTGAAACCGACGACGCTCGCAAGACCGAAGGCCATGAGAAGACCGATCGCCAGCGGAGTCGGCGTCACCTCGAAGGACTCCAGCCACGCGTCGAAATCGACAGTGGAGCCCCCGAGCGGATCGGTGAGTTCCTCGAGCTTGGAGAAGAACTGGCCGTCGAACAGTGCGTTCAGGCCCAAGAACAGCATGACAAGCGCCACCAAGTAGCCGGCCACACCGATCAGCGCGTACTCGCCGAATCCTCGCCAACGCCGTCCGACAAGCGCGAGGGTGTCCCCGAAGAGCTGCGGGATCCGGCGCAAGTCGCCGGGACGGCGCCGAGGGACATACCGCGATGGTCGACCCGGATTGGATCCAGGAGGCGGTGCAGGCCGTGGTCGCCCGGGAGGCGGTGGTGACCACAGTCCGGCCTCGTCATCGTCCTGGGAAGACGGAGGGTGCCCATCGCCGTCGGACGGCGGCGGCACGGATCGGGGTCGCTCGTCGCTCTCGGCCACGGCCAGATGTTAGGTCGGCGGCCACTCCTGATGGTCGGCAAGGGACGCGCGTAGCGTCGCAGGCATGGACAACACGGCATCTGGCCTGATTGCACCGCTGCCCGGCAGCTTGCCGCCGCGCCGGGTGAGGTACCTGCCGATCGTGGATCGGCCGCGGATCCGGTGGCCGAACGATGCGCGGGTGGCGCTGTGGATCGCGCCGAACGTGGAGCACTACGAGTTCCTGCCGCCGCGTGATCCCCAGCGCAACACCTGGACGCGCTCGCCGCATCCAGATGTGCAGGGCTATAGCTACCGCGACTACGGCAACCGGGTGGGCTTCTGGCGTATGGCAGAGGTGCTTGACCGCTTCGGCGTCGTTGCCACGGCCTCCACCAATCTCGCCGTGTTCGACCACTACCCCGAAGTGGGCGCTGCGATGGTCGAGCGCGGGTGGGAGATCATGTCCCACGGCATCTACAACACCCGCTACATATCTGCGATCGACGAGACCGCCGAGCGGGCGTTCTACATCGAGTGCATCGAGGCGCTGCGCAGCCACACCGGGCAGCAACTGCGGGGCATGCTCGGCCCTGCGGTGTCCAACACCGCGGCGACGCCCGACCTCATGGCCGAAGCCGGCCTGATCTACCACGCCGACTGGTTCCACGACGACCAGCCCGTGCCGCTGGCGACCCGGGGCGGCCAGCGGCTGGTGTCGGTGCCCTATTCGATGGAGCTGAACGACGTGCCGGTGTTCACTCAGCACTTCGACACCGACGAATTCGTGGCGATGGCCAAGGCGCAGCTCGACGTCCTGCGCCGCGAGGCCGACGACGACGCCGGTGGTCGGGTGATGTGCGTGGCGCTGCACCCCTACCTGATGGGCATGCCGCACCGGGTCGACGGGCTGGCGGCGATGCTCGACTACCTGATGAGCCACGACGACGTGTGGCAGACCACGGCCAGCCAGATCGCCCAGCACTTCGTCGACCATCACTACGACCACTTCGTCGCCCATGAGCCTGAGTCGCCAACCGCTCGACCCAAGGTTGCGGCGACGGCCGCAAGCTCGGCCGGCACCACTGCTGCCAGCCCCGGCTCGGCCAGCCACGCAGCCGGGAGTGCCGCTACCGAGGACTGGGCGCAGGGCTACGAGTTTGGCCCAGCCCAGCATCAGCACGGCATGGACCACCCCTACTACGACTGGTCGCCATTGCCGAGCCGGCCCCGTTTCGAGTGGCCCGACCGCAGCCCGCTCGCCGTCGGCGCCGTCATCGTGCTCGAGCACGTCGAGTGGGAGCCTCCCCCCGACGCCTACGCGCTGCGCCGCCGGAGCGGCGGGCTGGCACGCCTGCCCGCCCCCGACTATCCCCAGCTCACGATCCGCGAGTACGGCCACCGGGTCGGCATCTTCCGCCTAATCGACCTGCTGGACCGGCACGGTGTCGCAGCCACCGTCGCCGTCGATGCGCTGACCGCGGAGCACTACGGCTGGCTGGTCTCGCATCTGGCTGAGCGTGGATGCGAGATCGCCGGACGGGGCGTCGCCGCCACCCGGCTCGTCACCTCCAAGAACACTGAAGAAGAAGAGCGGAACGCCATCGCCCGGAGCCTCGACGCAATCGAGTCGGCCACCGGCGTCCGCCCGACCACATGGTTCTCCGCCGAGGGTGTCGAGTCGTTCCGCACACCGGCGCTGCTGGCAGAGGCCGGGGTCAACACCGTGCTCGATTGGCCCAACGACGAACAGCCAGTCCTGATGACGACGGACGGCGTGCTGCCCGGCGTGCACCGGCCCAAAGACACGGCGCCGATGGTGTCGTTGCCGCTGTTCCTCGAAGCCGACGACGAGTTCGCGCTGTGGCACCGGCGGGTGTCGCTGGACGGCTGGCACGACATCATCACCGGCGCCGCAGCCCGCATGCACCGCGACGGCGCCGAACATCCAGCCGGAAGCCGCCTGCTGATGCTCACGCTGCGTCCCTGGCTTGCGGGTCAGCCCTTCCGAGCGCAGGTGCTCGACGATGCACTCGCCCAGATGACCGCACTCGGAGGTCTCCACACGGCCACCGCAAGCGAGCTGGCTGCCCACGCGCGTCCGGTGCTGCGCTGAGCCAGCCGATCACTGCGGCTCGTCTGCCCCTGCACCTGCAGCGTCCGACGTTGCTGCGAGCGGGAGCAGCTACTGCAGGCGCCAGGACCCCTGATCGGGAACGGGCAGGCCGAGGTGGTCGCGCAGCGTGGTGCCGTCGTACTCGGTGCGGAACAGGCCGCGGCGCTGCAGCTCGGGCACAACCAACTCGACGAAGTCTTCGAACGCTCCAGGCATGTGCGTGCCCGCGATCACGAATCCGTCCACTGCGCGCTCGGTAAACCACTCCTCGAAGTAATCGGCCAACTCGACGGGACCGCCCACGGTCGGGTGCGCCAGTCGGCCCCGGCCTGACACCTGCACGAAGTCGCGCACGGTCGGGTTGGCCCTCCCGGTGATCTGCAGCACCTGGTTGCGGATGCCCTGGATGCCGGTCATGGCGTCGAGGTCGTCGTCGGACAGCGGCTCGTCCAGCTCACGGCTGGCGAAATCGAAGTTCAGCCCCTCCGACAGCAGCGAGAGGTCGTCCACCAGCGTCGGCAGCTCGTCATAGGCGGCACGACGGTCCTCGGCCTCGGACATGGTGCGGCCCACCACCGGGAACGTCAGGTTGGTGATCTTGACGTAGTCGGGATCGCGGCCGAGGGCCTCGATCTGTGACTTCACCGCGGCGTAGTGCTCGACAGCGCTGTCGAGTCGCACCTGGCTGACGAACAGCAGCTCCCCCCAGCGAGCCGCGAACGTGGTGCCGCGACCGCTCTGGCCGGCCTGGATGACCACCGGGTGTCCCTGCGGTGTGCGGGGCACCGTGAAGGGCCCGCGAGACGTGAACCACTGTCCCCGGTGATCGAGGCGGTGCACCCGGTCGCCATGCGCGTACAGCCCGCTTGCCCGATCGGCAGCAATCGCATCCGCCTCCCAAGTGTCCCAGTGGCCGTGCACTACCTCCATGAACTCGTCGGCCCGGTCGTAACGCACATCATGGGCGGGGGCCTCTGCCAAACCCATGTTGCGGGCCTCGTTGTCGTTCACCGACGTCACGACGTTCCACGCCGCGCGGCCGCCCGTGAGATGGTCGAGCGTGGCGAACACCCGGGCCACGTGGAAGGGCTCGTAGTAGGTGGTCGAGTAGGTGGCTCCCAAGCCGAGCCGGCTCGTGGCCATGCCCATCGCTGTGAGCACCGTGACCGGGTCGAGCTTCACACAGCGGATGCCCGCCTCGACCGTGTGCCGATGGTCGCCGCCGAACATGTCGGGCATCGCCAGCCGGTCGTCGAAGAAGCCCAGGTCGAAGCAGCCCGCTTCGAGCACGTGGCCGATGTGGCGGTAGTAGTCGAAGCCGGTGACATCGTGGCGGGCAGCGGGGTGCCGCCAGGCAGCGGGGATGGTCGTGCAGTTCTGCGCCTGCAGAAAGCCCACCAGCACGATCTGACGCTGAGCGTTCACGCCCAGCGATGGTAGAGAGCAATCGCACCTGAGGGCGGCTCACCGGCGGCCTGCACACCGATCAGTCGATATCGCCCGCTTGTCGGATCGGCACAGGGACAGTCGCGGTGTCAAACTCTGCGGCCATGCCGGCCATGCCCGAAGCAAGCGAGATCGCGCACGACGCCGCGCTGCGGGTGCGGCTGGCGGCCAACCTGGCCCGCCACGAGATACGGCAGCACCCAGGCGGAGGCCGCAAGCACGCTGCGGTCGCAGTGATCGTGCTGGACAGCGACGCCGACGTGCACGGATCGGATCCCGCATTCAGCGGCCTCGGCGCCGACGAGCGGCGCGAGCTGCTGGCAGAGATCCCAGGTGCGATCGACGACCCGACGCTCACGGGCGACGTCGAGGGCACTGCGGGCGGGGCAGCCGTGCTGCTGACCCGCCGCGGCTCTCACCTGCGCGGCCATCGCGGCCAGTGGGCGCTGCCCGGCGGCCGGGTGGACGACGGCGAGACCGTGCTCGAAGCAGCCATCCGGGAGTGCTCCGAAGAGGTCGGCCTGGAGCTGACCAGCGACGACCTGCTCGGTCAGCTCGACGACTACCCCACCCGCTCGGGCTATGTCATCAGCCCGTTCGTGTTCTGGCTGTCCGACGATCGTGAGCCGGTGGCGAACCCGGCCGAGGTGGCATCGGTGCATCGAGTGTCATTGCGAGAGCTGACGCGGCCCGACTCTCCCCGATTCGTGCGCATCCCCGAGAGCGACCGTCCCGTCGTGCAGGTGCCGATCGGCGGCGACCTGATCCATGCGCCCACCGGCGCGGTGCTCTACCAATTCCGCGCCGTCGCCTACGACGGCCTCAACACCCGCGTCGACGAACTGGAGCAGCCCGTGTTCGCTTGGCGCTAGCCATGCGAACCATCAGACACAGCGCGTGGCGTTAGCCATGCGAACCATCAGACACAGCGCGTGGCGTTAGCCATGCGAACCATCAGACACAGCGCGTGGCGCTAGCCATGCGAACCATCAGACACAGCGCGTGGCGTTAGCCATGCGAACCATCAGACACAGCGCGTGGCGCTAGCCGAGCACGGACATCGACGAACCGTGGAGATCACGGTTGCGCGAGAACGTGCCCATGTCGATGCCGAAGCCGGTGTGCTTGCCGGTCACCACGACCGGATCCGCATCATGGTCGTGGCCGCCTTCGACCGCACCGATCAGCTCCGCCATGCAGTGCCCGGCCACCGCAGCATTCTTGAACTGATTGCCGCTGGTGCCGATGGCCACGTAGAACCCGTCGAGCGACGTGCGGTCATAGATCGGGATCCAGTCGTCGGTCACGTCGTACACGCCCACGACACCCCTCGGCTGGTGCGGCAATCCCAGTTCGGGCATGCGCCGGGCGAACCGCAGCACGTGGGTCTCCCACTGCTCGCGGGTGAGATCCTGCGAGCAATCGTCGACCTCGTCGGCGGTAAGCCATTCCAGGTCGGCCATGTCCAGCTCGAGCGAGCCGATCAGGATGTTGTTGCCCACCTCGGGCCGCACGTAGCAGCCGCAATCGTCGTCGGCCATCGCCGCGCCGACATGCTCGAAGTCGACCCCAGCCGGTGAGGGCACGTGGTACACCTCCTTGCGCTGTGGCCGAGTGCTGACCGTCATGTCATCGAGCACGCCCGCCAGCTCGTTGATGGCACTGCTGTGCGGACCGGCCACATTCACGACCACGGGCGCAGCCAGCACATCGCCATCCGCCAGCACGACGCCCTCGGCTCGTCCTGATCCGGCGATCCCCACCACGGTTTCGCCGAAGCGAAACTCTGCCCCTGCGGCTTCCGCCGCCAGCCGAAGATTGTGGGCCGCGAGCTGCGGGTCGCCGACGTAGCCGGCCTCGGGCGTCCACAGCGCACCGTCCAGCTGCGATGTCGGCTCGGACCAGAAGTCGGGATCGGCGATCTGCCGGGGCGGGCCGAATCGCGAGAGATCAAAGAATCCAAGCCGGGCGGCCGCCTCGTCACGATCCCAGACTTCGTAGGGCACGCCGAGCGCGTCGAAGTGCGGCACGGGCAGCAGGTGGGGGCCGTCGCCGCTGATCAGCGTCAGCATCCCGCACTTCGTGAACGTGGAGTAGCCGGCCTCGTCGCAGTCGCCGATGTGCGCAGGCCAGTTCAGCCAGTACTGCAGACCCTCGTAGGACATCGCCACCCCCGCCCGGGTGGAATACGTGAACCGCACGATGGCCGACGAGGCGCTGGTGGAACCCTGGCCGGCGCCCGGGTTGCGATCGACACCCACCACCCGCCAGCCACGCCGGGCCAGCTCACAAGTGACGGCGCAGCCGATGACACCCGCCCCGATGACGACGGCGTCGTAGCCCTGCTCGCTCATCGGGTGCCGTCCTGACGGCCGTCGCACGGATCTAGAAGCACTGCGCGGGCACGTACGGCTTCAGCCGATGCGGATCGGCTTGTCGATCGCGGCGGTCAGCACCTCGGGATCGCCCTCGGTCACCAGCACGTCGTCCTCGATGCGGATGCCGCCGAAGCCGCGCAGCTCGTCGACGCGCTCCCACACGACGCTCTCGGCGAACTTCGCCCGTCGGGCCGGGTCGCACAGCAGGGCGTCGATGAAGTAGACGCCGGGTTCGACGGTGGTCACCATGCCCGGCCCGAGCACTCGGCCCGGTCCCAGCTGGGACAGCAGTGGATCGTCGCTCGGTTCCCGGCTGTACGGGATGCTCGTGATGTCGTGCACCGACAGGCCCAGCAGGTGGCCGAGCCCGTGGGGGAAGAACAGCGCTACGACGCCCTCGGTCACCAGCTCGGCGGGGTCACCGCGCAGGAGCCCCATCTCGACCAACCCTGCGCCCAGGATGCGGGCGGCGGCCAGGTGCACCTCCTTCCACACCATGCCGGGCCGGCACATGTCGATGGTCTGCTGCTGCGCGCTCAGCACCAGCTTCCACAGGAACTCCTGCTCGTCGGTGGGATCAGCACCCACGACCATCGTGCGGGTGACGTCGCTGGCGTAGCCGCCGAACTGCGCGCCGGCGTCGATGAGCAGCAGGTCGCCGGTTTCAACTGTGCGGGTCGCGGGACGCAGCGGATCATCGCCTGCATAGACGTAGTGCAGGTACGCGCCGTGCGGCCCGGAGGCAACGATGCTGTCGTAGGCCACCCGGGGTGCTCCCGCGGCGTAGAACTGCGCCTCCATGCCGACCTGGATCTCACGCTCGGTCATGCCCGGCGCTGCGTGCTGGTACACCCACTCGAACCCCGCCGTGCTGGCCGCAGCAGCCTGGCGGATGTCGTCGAGCTCGGCATCGTCCTTGGTGATGCGCTCCAGCGCGATCGCTGCACTCAGCCTCAGCACGGCGTTGGCAGGGTCTTGCGCTTCGCTGCCGTCCGACGCTGTCGGCACGGGCAGCGCCTGGGGCATGGCCGCGCCGGCGCCCAGCTCGATGAGCTTGCGCTCGCTGCGCTGTTCCAGCCAGGCCTCCAGCTCGTCCAACGGCTGACCGACCGGCGTCGGCGGCTGCTCCCAGACGAGCCGTTCGGGCGTGAAGCGGGGCCCGAACAGTTCCCACTCGCCGACGGCAGCATCGAAGGCGAGCGTGGTGCCTGGGGAACCCACCGCTGTCAGGTAGGCGACATCGGGATGGGGCAGAAACGCAAAGTGCTGATCGGTCCCCGACCAGCCCGCCGGCTCGCCAGCGCGCAATACCACCACCTCGTCAGTGAGCTCCCAGCGCTTGGCCACTCGCGCCCGGCGCTCGGCCAACACCTCGTCGGTCGGCTTCACGCCGCGCACCCTAACGCCACGGACGCGGCCCGCCCGCGCGATCTCTAGGTTCTTGCTGCGTGAGTGACAAAGCTTCTCCGGAACCAGATGTGCCGCCGCTGCTGGCCAGGGCCATGGCCGCAAAGGAGGCGACGCTGGACGAGGCGCGGCCCACAGCGGTTGCGCGCCAGCACGCTCGGGGGCGGTGGACCGCCCGAGAACGGATCGCTGCGCTGTTCGATCCCGACACGTTCGTCGAGTACGGCCAGCTCGCACAGCCCCAGATCCGCTCGCTCGGCGACGCGCCAGCCGACGGCCTGGTCATGGGCGTCGGGCAGGTGGACGGCGTCGCAGTGTGCGCCTTCACCTACGACTACACGGTGATGGGCGGCAGCCAGAGCCCGACCAACCATCGCAAGGTGGACCGGATGATGGAGGTGGCCGAGCGCAACCGCTGGCCGGTCATCTTCTGGTCGGAAGGCGCCGGGGCACGTGCCACCGAGCTGTTCTACGACAGCGGCACCGCGACCACATTCATCCAGCTCGCACGGCTCTCCGGCCTGGTGCCGATCGTCACGATCCTGTCGGGGCCGAGCTTCGCCGGCCAGGCCAACATCGCCGGCACCTCCGACGTGGTGATTGCAACCCAGGACTCCACGCTGGGCATCTCGGGGCCACCACTCGTGAGATCCGCAACCGGCGAGGACTTGACGCCCGAAGAACTCGGCCCCATGTCGATGCACGAGCGGGTGGGCACCATCGAGTTGGTCGTCGAGGACGAGACAGCGGCACTGCAGACTGCTCGCCGGTACCTGTCGTACTTCACCGACGTGGCGACTCCCCCGCCGCCGGTCGCTGCGGATCAAACCCCGTTGCGCACGATGGTGCCCGAGAACCCTCGGCGTGCGTATGACGTGCGCAAGATCGTGGAGATCCTGGCCGACGAAGGGTCAGTTCTGGAGTTGCGCCCGAAGTTCGGTCGCTGCCTGTCGACGTCGCTGTGCCGCATTGAGGGGCACACCGTTGGTGTGCTTGCGAACAACCCGATGTTCGGTGCCGGCGCGATCGACGCAGAAGGCTCGGCAAAGTTCTCGCGCCACGTCGAACTGTGCAATGCCTACGACCTGCCGCTGCTGTTCCTGTGCGACACGCCGGGATTCATGATCGGGACGGCTGCGGAGAAATCCGCTCTCGTGCGTCACAGCGCCCGCACCCTCGTGGCGCTCAGCGCTGCCGACGTGCCGATCCTGAGCGTGATCCTGCGCAAGGCATACGGCCTCGGCTACTACGCAATGGGCTCCGACGCGCTCGACCCCGACCTGTATGTCGGCTGGCCGACCGCCGAATTCGGCGGCATGGGCCTCGAAGGCGCGGTCAACATCGTGTACCGCGACGAGCTCGAGGCGGCGCCCGACGACGCGACGGAGCGTGAGATCCGGGACCGGCGCGTCGCGGAGTGGAAGGAGCGCAACACGGGCCTGGAGTTCGCCCGGTCGTTCCTGCTCGACGACATCATCGATCCGGCCGAGACGCGAGGCATCGTTGCCCGACTCTTGGCGACGCTGCCCTCGCCGCAGCCGCGTCAGGGCCGAAAGCACCCGATCGACCCCTGGTAGCGGCCTCCGTCGGGCGGCTTACTGCTGTTGCTGCGCTGCCTGTTGCTGGGCAGACGTATCTGTGGACGGGCTGACCGCCACGCGGGCCTGGCGGCGGATCGGCTCGGTGACCATCGAGACCGGCGCCGTGGGCTGGGCGATGATCACCTCGGCGTCCACCTTGGCATCGGCTGACCCGTTGAACACGCCGCGCACGGGTGGGACGTCGTTGTAGTCGCGGCCGTAGCCGATCACCACATGCCGCTCGCTCACTGATCCGCCGTTGGTGGGATCGAGCGCATGCCAGCCGTAGCCGGGCACCGCGGCTTCGATCCACGCGTGCGTCTGCACCGAGATGGCGGCCGGGCTCGCAGCCGGTGCACGTTCGGGAGTGAACACGTCCTCGCCGACGAGCCCGTGGCTGTTCCCGTCGGCACCGGCGCCGCTGCCGGGCGCTCCGTCGCCGGCTGCAGGTGCACTCTCACCGGGACCCTCGTCGAGCCGTGTCTCATCCAGCGCGAACAGGTAGCCGGAGACGTAGCGAGCGGGGATGCCGATGCAGCGAAGCATGCCCACGGCCAGATGGGCGAAGTCTTGGCAGACCCCTCGGCCGCCGTCGATCAGCTCCTCCAGCGTCACACCGATGGTGGTGGAGCCGCGCTCGTAGGTGAGCACCGTGGGCACCGCCTGGACAACGGCCTGCACGCGCTCGCATACGTCATCCGCGGCGCCGCGGACGGCCCATGAGGCCACCTCGTTGACCAGCTCGCCCCACTGCACATGCTGGGACGGCGCCAGGTATTCGACGTGCTCGTTGACGAACTGCTGATCGCCCAGCCGCTCGCAGCTCGCCGGTGCCGGGGCGCTGTCGGTCGGCGTGGTCTCCACGGAAGCCTCGGCCACCACCAGCAGATCGTCGTGCGATGCACGCATGCCCAAGTGGTCGACGGTCGTGCCGAAGTAATCGCGTGTCTGCAGCACGCGGGTCGCTGGCGTGGTGGTCAGCCGGTACGACAGCACCTGCTGGCGCAGGTCGTCGCGAGGCCGTACGCGGATCTCGTTCTGCGACTCCGAGACGGGCTCGGCGTAGGCGAAGTGCAACCGGTAGGCGATGTCGAGTCTCATTGCGGCCTGCCGTTCCCGTCTCCAGGTCGCACGAACTGCGCATGCACTTCGGCGAAGCTCGATCTCGCCACCGTGCTGGCGTGCACATCGGCAGCTAGCTCGGCCAGCGCCGAGCCCAGGTACCCCAGCTCAGCCTCGGGTTCGGCCAGCAGCGCGTCGAGCTCGCCGTACTCCAAGTGCGCCCGCAGTGCTCCGGCGCGCCGGCGGGGTGTGGCGACGGCCCCCGCGGCCGCTGCGAGGTCTTCCAAGCGCAGCTCCACCCGTCCGAGGCACCACAGCACCGAGCGGGGCATTTGCTCGTGCTGCAAGAGGAACTTCGCGACTGCATGCCACTGCGGCGAGTGCCCCAGCTCGCGCCGGGCGGCCTGCAGCGAATGCGTGAACGCCAGCAGACGGTTGCCGTCGAAGACGTCGCTGCCGGTGCCCAGACCCGACTTCAGCAGTTCCACCGTCAGGATCGACCGCTCGAGCAGCCGACCCGCCTCCATGAAGGCGTAGCCCTCGTCGCGGCTCATCGACTCCGTCATCACGCCGCTGAGCGAGCGACACCCCCGCCGGGCCGTGATCACCGACATGCGCGACACCTCGCCGCCGGTCTGCTCCCGAGCGGCAGCACCGACCGACTTGGCGCTCTGCATGAGGATGTGCAGGCTGTTGGCCTCCTCCCAGAGCTCCACCGGGATGCGGTCGCGCACGATGCGCAGGTTCTCCCGCACCGCCTGGACAGCCGACACCACCGAACCGGGATGCGAGTCGTCGGACACCAGGAAGTCCATGACGGCATACGGTCCGGTGCCGACCTGGGCCGCCACGAACTCGTCCTGCAGCCCGAGCGCCTGAACGAGCCTTCGGGAAGCCAAGCGGGCCTCGGTGGCCTGGCGGTGCATGACGGCATTGGTCTCGACCGACACGCAGCGGGCGATGGTGTCCGCCCGCTCCAGGTAGCGACCGGCCCACAGCAGCGAATCGGCGTGGCGGGCGAGGATCATGTTGCCGCCTGTGTCTCGCCTTGGGGGGCGAGCACCCAGGTGTCCTTGGAGCCGCCGCCCTGCGAGGAGTTCACGATCAGCGAGCCCTTGCGCATCGCCACCCGCGTCAGCCCGCCGGGAAACACCTGCGTCCGCTCGCCGGTGATCACAAATGGGCGCAGGTCGAGGTGGCGCGGCTCGAGCACGTCGTCGCACATGGACGCCAGCGTCGACAGCTCCACCACCTCCTGGACTACCCAGTTGCGCGGATCGGCCTCGATCTCGGCCCGGGCATTCGCCAGTTCCTCATCGGTGGCGTTGCGCCCGATGACGATGCCGTAACCACCCGACTCGCCCACTGGCTTGATGACCAGCTCGTCGAGCCGTTCGAAGGCCGCCTCACGCTGATCGGGTTCCCACATCACGTACGTCTCGACGTTGGGCAGGATCGGCTCCTCGCCGAGGTAGTAGCGGATGAGGTCGGTCACATAGGGGTGGATGGCCTTGTCGTCGGCCACGCCGTTGCCGACGGCATTGCAGACGGTCACGGTGCCGGCGCGCATGGCACCAAGCAGCCCCGGCACGCCGAGCGTGGAGTCGGGCCGGAACGACACCGGGTCGAGGAAGGTGTCGTCGATGCGCCGGTAGATCACATCCACCGGAACGAGGCCCTCGATGGTGCGCAGGTACACGACATGCTCGTCCACCACCAGGTCGGGCCCCTCCACGAGCTCCACGCCCATCTCCCGGGCCAGGAACGCGTGCTCGAAGTACGCCGAGTTGTAGATGCCCGGCGTCAGGATCACGATGAGCGGCTTGTCGCCGGCCCCCGTGGGCGCCACCGACTCGAGCGCGGTGCGCAGCATCCGGCCGTACTGGCTGACAGGTTCCACGGTGTGGTCTTCCCAGACTCGGGGGAACGCCCGGGTCATCGCCGCCCGGTTCTCGATGACGTAGCTGATCCCGCTCGGGTTGCGCAGGTTGTCTTCGAGCACCCGGTACTGGCCCTCGGCATCGCGCACCAGGTCGATGCCTGCGATGACGCAGTGGGCGTCGTGCGGCACGCTGACGCCGAACGCGTTGCGCTCGAAGCCGTCCGACGACTGCACCAGCCATGCGGGCACGACGCCGTCGGCCATGGCCGCTCCCTCGCCGGTGTAGATGTCGGCCAGGAACCGGTTCAGGGCAGTGACTCGCTGGGCCAGGCCCCGCTCGATCTCCTGCCACTCGGTTGCGGCGATCAGCCGGGGGAACAGGTCCATCGGCCACGTGCGCTCGGTGCCCTGCGAATCGCCGTACACGGTGAACGTGATGCCCTGGCGGCGGAACTCCTCTTCGATGATGCCTTCGCGGCGCCGCAGCTCGGCCGCGTCGAAGTTGGAGAAGCGCTCCACGATGGCGGCGTAGAGCGGGCGGACGTTGCCGTCACGGTCGAACGCCTCGTCGTAGGCGAGCTGGTCGGCGTCAGACCTCTGTAGCTCCGCCATGGCCCATTTGATAGCGCGTCACGGGATATGGCGGTGCCATTGTCGGCCGAACATCGAAATCAACGCTCGCTCATGGATTTCTCCAGCATGTCGATGGTCTCCATGGCGCCGAGGCACTGAGCGACGGATGCGTTGGGCTCACGGCCCTCGCTGATGGCCGAGATGAACTCGCGGTCCTGCAGCTCGATGCCGTCGTCGGAGATCGCCACACCCGACAGATCCACCGGATTGTCGTAGCCGTCCACCAGGTCGTCGTAACGGGCGATGTAGGTGCCGTTGTCGCAGATGTAGCGGAAGAACGTGCCGAGCGGACCGTCATTGTTGAACGACAGCGACAGCGTGCACAGCGCCCCCGACGGCACGCTCATGCCGATCGTCATGTCCATGGCAATGCCCAGTTCGGGGTGCTTCGGACCCTGCTGCGCCCAGCCTGCGGTGATGCGTTGGTCTGTCTGGTAGCCGAACAGGTCGACCGTGTGGCACGAGTGGTGCCACAGCAGGTGGTCGGTCCAGGTGCGGGGCTTGCCGAGCGCGTTGCGGTTCTCGCGCCGGAAGAAGAACGTCTCGACAACCAGGTGCTGCAACGTCAGCTCGCCACGTTGAATGCGGCCGTGAATCCATTGATGGCTCGGATTGAAGCGGCGGGTGTGGCAGACCATCGCGGTCACGCCCGTTTCCTGCTGCACACGCACCACGGCCTCGCTGTCGGCGAAGTTGTCGGCCATCGGGATCTCGACCAGCACGTGCTTGCCCGCCCGCATGGTCTCGATGGCCTGCGCGGCGTGCAGCTGCGTGGGCGTGGCCAGGATGGCCGCGTCAGCGTCAAGCGTCAGCGCCTCACCCAAGTCGGTCGTCCACCGCTCGATGCCGAATTCGCTGGCGAAGGCCTCGGTGTCGTCGGCGATGCCACCAGCGAGCGCGACCACCTCGACATCGTCGATGCGCCGCAGCGCTGCCATGTGCTTGCGCCCGATAGCGCCCTCTCCGGCCAGGATGATCTTCACGACGCTCCCCACTTCGGCTCCCGTGCTCTATCAATAGTCTCGGATGCGCAAAGGGGGTGCCATGGCACGGACACGTGACTACGACGACATCCCGGGCACCTACGTCTTCGACGGTCGCAGATCGCAGCAGGGTTACCACCTGAACATTTTCTGCATGAGCCTGAACGCCGAAGCCAACCGGGAGCGATTTCGGGCAGACGAAGAGGCTTACCTGGACGGCTTCGACCTGACATCGCGACAGCGCCGAGCAGTCATCGAGCGGGACTGGCTGGGCATGCTCCAGCTCGGCGGCAACATCTACTACACGTTCAAGCTGGCTGCGCTCGACGGCCTGTCAATGCAGGATGTCGGCGGCGCCATGTCAGGCGTCAGCGGCGCGGAGTTCAACCAGATGATGATCGACGGCGGTCGCCCGGTCGACGGCAACCGCCGCACCGGCGAGGCACCCGTGGGGCAGATGCCCGAACCGCCGAGCCCCGAAACATCAGGCACAGCGGGGCACAGCTCATGACCACGATCGTCGGCGGCATCGGCACCTCGCATGTCCCCGCTGTCGGGGCTGCCATCGACAATGGCAAGCAACACGAGCCCTACTGGCGGCCGTACTTCGACAAGATCCAGCCCGCCCGCGAATGGATGGCCGCTGCGCAGCCCGACGTCTGCATCATCGTCTACAACGATCACGCCTCGGCCTTCTCGCTCCGGCTCATCCCGACGTTCGCTCTCGGCGTGGCGGCCGAGTACCAGCCGGCCGACGAGGGTTACGGCCCCCGCCAGGTGCCGGCCGTGCAGGGCCATCCCGAACTGGCGTGGCATCTCGCCGAATCGCTGATCGGCGACGAGTTCGACATCACCATCGTCAACGAGATGGACGTCGACCACGGCCTGACGGTGCCGCTCTCGGTGATGTACGGCCAACCCCACGCCTGGCCGTGCCGGGTCATCCCGATCTGCGTCAACGTGATCCAGTACCCGCCCCCGTCGGGCAAGCGATGCCTCAGTCTCGGGCGGGCCATCCGGCGAGCGCTCGACAGCTACGGGGGATCGGATGCGGAAGGGCTGCGGGTGGCCGTTTTCGGCACTGGCGGCATGTCGCACCAGCTCCAGGGCGAACGGGCCGGCCTGGTCAACACAGCGTTCGACACGGCGTTCATGGACAAGCTGATCGCCGAGCCCGATGCCGGCTGTCTGCGCCCGCACACCGAGTACATCCGCGAGGCGGGCTCCGAGGGCATCGAGCTGGTGATGTGGTTCGTGATGCGCGGCGTGCTCGACGATCGGGTCCACGAGGTGTTCCGCATGAACCACGTGCCCACCTCCAACACCAGCAACGGCCTGCTGATCCTGCAGAACGCAAGAGGCTGAGCGGCTAGCTCTCCAGCGGCAGGCCGACGTACTGCTCAGCGAAGGCGGTCTGCGCCGATGGCGACGTGGACAGGTGGTACAGCTCCTGCTCCTGTGCGCGCTGGTCGAAGTCGCTCATGTCGGGGAACCGGTGTAGCAGCATCGTGAGCGACCAGCTGAACCGCATGGCCCCCCACACGCGCCGCAGCGCCATTGCTGAGTAGCTGTCGAGGTAGCCGTCGTCGCCCCGCTGGTAGTGATCGGCGAAGGCCCGAGCCAGGTAGTGCACATCGGAGATCGCCAGGTTCAGACCCTTGGCGCCAGTCGGGGGCACGATGTGTGCAGCGTCTCCGGCCAGGAACAGATTGCCGTAGCGCATCGGCTCGGAGGCGAAGCTACGCAGCGGTGCAATCGACTTCTCGATCGAGGGCCCCGTCTGGATCTGTGCTGCCTTGTCGGCCGGGATGCGAGCCAGCGGTTCGGTCCAGAAACGATCATCGGGCCAGTCGTCGACCGTGTCGGTGAGCGGGCACTGCACGTAGTACCGGCTCAGCATCGGGTTCCTCATGCTGCACAGCGCGAATCCCCGCTGATGGTTGGCGTACAGCAAGTGCGGCAGCGGCGGGGTTTCCGAGAGGATGCCAAGCCAGCCGAAGGGATAGTCCTTCTCGAACTCGGTGCGAACGCCGGCCGGGATGGCGGTGCGGCTTACGCCGTGAGAGCCGTCGCAGCCGGCCACGAAGTCGCAGTCGATGCGCTCGCTGACGCCGTTGGCGACGAAGGTCACATGGGGTCGGCGGGTGGGGTCGCTGATCTGTACGTCGTGGGCCTCGAAGATGATCGTGTTGCCGGCTGCGTCCGCAGCGTCGTAGAGGTCTTCCTGGATGTTCGTCTGGCCGTAGGCCATCATCCGGCGCCCGATCAGCCGCTGGGAGTCGATCGACAGCATCTCCGCGCCGCGCCAGGCGATATTGATCGTGTCGTGGACCTGTCCCTCGCGGTCCATACGGTCGCCCAGCCCGGCGTCACGCAGGATCTCCACCGAGCCCCACTCCAGGACGCCGGCACGGATGCGGCCCAGCACATAGGCACGCGACTGTTGCTCGAGCACGACGTGTTCGATGCCTGCCCTGCCCAGCAGGTGTGACAGCAGCGTCCCGGCCGGGCCGGCGCCCACGATGACGACCTGGGTGTTCATCACTGCATCCTCGGGGCGGGACTGCGTCGCTCGTCTCGCTGGATCGGTCAGTCGGGCGGAGACTAGTGCTGCACGCTCGCGGGCTCAGCCGCTAGCCGAAGTCGTAGAGCGTCTCGGGATTGCTGACAAGGATCCGGTTGCGAGTCGCCTCGTCAGGCGCGAATGCTGCCAACACATCGACGAGATCGCCGTCGTCGGGCATGTGGCGCACATTGGGATGCGGCCAGTCGGTGCCCCACAGAGTGCGCTCGGGCGCCGCGGCGATGAGCGCCTGTGCATAGGGCACGACATCGTCGTACGGCAGGGTTCCCTCGGCAGTGAGCCGCTCGGCGCCCGACACCTTGACCCACGCTCGCTCGTCGCGCATCAGCGCGAGCAGGGCTTCGAATGGCTCTTGGTCGAGTCCGGCCGTTGCGTCGACGCGGGCCATGTGGTCGATCACGTACGGGCACGGCATCCGGTCGAGCAGCTTGGCGTAGTGCGGCAGGTCTTTCGCGTCGAAGTGCAGCACGATGTGCCATCCGAAGGGCTGCACCCGGCCGACCAACCGCCAGAACACCTCGAGGTCGGGTGCGCCGCCGAGGTGGGCGACGAAGTTGAAGCGGGTGCCGCGCACCCCGGCGTCGTGCAGAACGCCAATGTCGGCGGTGCTGAACGACTCGTCGATCATCGCGACGCCGGCGTAGCGGCCCTGACCTCGGATGAGGGCGTTGACCATGGCGGCGTTGTCGGTGCCGTGGCAGCTCGCCTGAACGAAGACAGCCCGAGACAGCCCGAGGCGCTCTTGCAGCACCTCGAAATCGTCGATGCCAGCATCGGGCGGCGTGTAGGCGGCCTCGGGGGCGAATGGGAACCGGTGCGCCGGGCCGAAGATGTGGCAGTGGGCGTCGGTTGCCCCCGGCGGCGGCGTGAACGCTGTCGGCGAGTGCGGCGCCGGATGCGGAGCCGGGATCGTGGGTGCTGTCACGCGCGCCCTTCGGGTGACGCGCTCGTCGGAAACGCTGGGCTCTTGGGGAACACCAGGCCGTCGAAGAGCTTGCGGGCAGTGCGAACGATGCCAGACCGTCCGACGACCGGGCCCGCCGGGCCATCGGCCAGCTCGACGCGGGCAGCAAAGGTGCCCGTCGGGTGCTCGATCTGCACTAGGTCGGGATCGTCGCCGGGTTCGAGCAGATCCGATCCGACGCCCCCGAGCAGCCGCACCGCGGTAGCCACGCTGACCGCGCCCAGAACGCCGATGGCGTCGTGGCATCGGTGCGGGATGAAGGTGCGGGTGCAGATGCTCCCGCCGGACCGGGGTGCGGACACCAGCGTCATCTTCGGCACCGTCATAGTGCTGACCTCACCCAGCTTCATCAGCTCGCCGGCCCGCAAGCGGATGTTCTCCAAGCGTCGCCGGAACAGCTCGTTGGCCTCGAGCGCGGCTGGTGATTCGTCGCCGGCGATGCCCAGAGCAGCCGACCGAAGCACCACCGTGGGCATGCCGTTGTCGATGCAGGTTGCTTCGATGCCGTCGATCGCATCGGCGACCGCACCGGTAGGCAGCAGCGCCCCGCATGTCGCACCCGCGGTGGCCTCGAAGTCGAGTCGGACTTCGGCCGCCGTTCCCGGAACCCCCGAGATCGCCATGTCGCCGTCATACGCAGGACTTCCAGCCTCCATCGGGAACGTGGCGGTTGCCACTGAGTCGCTGTTCACCATGCGTACCCGGACCTGCGCCATATCGCCAGCGATGTCAATGAGCTGGCGTTCCACTGCGAACTGCCCCACACCGGCCAGCAGGTTGCCGCAGTTCTGCTGGTCGCTGACTGAGCCGTCGTCGACGCCGACTTGCAGGAACAGGTAGTCCACATCGATCTCGGGCTCTGCCGACCGCGACACCACAGCAACCTTGGAGGTCAGCGGGTGCGCGCCCCCGATGCCGTCGATCTGGCGCGGGTCGGGCGAGCCCATGATCCGCGCCAGCAGCGAGTCACGCTCGTCGGGATCGTCGGGCAGCTCGCCGGCGACGAAGTAGGCGCCCTTGGAGGTGCCGCCCCGCATGACCATGCAGCGAATGCCCGACGCTGCCGGATCATGAGGGCCTGCGCTCACTCGATCCACTCCACGCCGAGGTCGATCAGCTTCTGGCGCAGCCCGTACATCTCGAGCCCCAGCTCGCCGGCTTGCAGGCGTGCCCGAGTGCCGGCCTCGCTGTCGAGCCGGGCGTTGGACTGCTCCAATGCCCACGCTGCCTCGGCGCGGGGCACAGTCACCACGCCGTCGTCGTCACCGCAGATGACATCGCCCGGTTCGATGATCACGCCGTTGATGCTGATGGGCACGTTCACCGAACCTGGCGTGTTCTTGACCGTGCCCTCGCACGACACGTGCCGGGTCCACACCGCGAAGCCCATGGCCCGCAGATCCAGGGTGTCTCGGACGCCAGCGTCCATTACCAAGCCCACGACACCGTGAGCCATGAGCGACGACGCAAGCAGATCACCGAACATGCCGTGGGTGGACGGCGCCGTGTTGGTGACCACGAGCAGGTCGCCCGGCTCGCAGACCTCCACGGCGGCGTGAATCATGATGTTGTCGCCAGGATGCGACAGCACCGTCACTGCCGAGCCGGCAACCCGTGTGCCCTGCTGGATGGGCCGCAGATCGGGACCGAGATAGCCGCGGCGGCCGATTGCCTCGTGCACGGTGGCGGTGCCGGCCTTGCCGAGCCCCGCGATGACGTCGGGGTCGGCCCGCTCGATGGTGCGCTTCACGATGTGTTGGGCTGCCATCATCCCTCCCGGTCTGCCGCCGCAGCGGTGCTGCGCTGCGCCGCCAGGGCGCCAGCAAGCCGCGGGTACACCCGCAAGGCATTCTCGCTGAAGATCATGCGCCGGGCCTCATCGCTGAGGTCTGCGGCGTCGATGTAGCGCTTGGTGTCGTCGTAGTTGAAGCCCGTCGTGGGATCGATGCCGCGCACCGCGCCGACCATCTCCGACGCGAACAGAATGTTCTTGGCGGGTATCACCCTGACCAACACGTCGATGCCGGGTTGGTGGTACACGCACGTGTCGAAGTACACGTTGTCCAGCAGCAGCTCGTCGAGCGGCCGCAGGCCCATGTCCTGTGCCATGCCCCGGAACCGGCCCCAGTGGTACGGCACTGCTCCCCCGCCGTGGGGAATGACGAAACGCAGCCCGGGATGGTCGGCGAACAGGTCGCTCATCATCATCTGGACGAATGCCGCGGTATCGGCGCCCAGGTAATGCGAGCTCGTCGCATGGAAGTTCGGGTTGCAGGTGCCGCTGACGTGGATCATCCCTGGCACGTCCAGCTCGGCCATGGCCTCCCACAGCGGCCACCAGTAGCGGTCGTTCAGCGGCGGTCCGGTCCAGAAGCCGCCGGAGGGGTCGGGGCTCACGTTGCAGCCGACGAAGCCCATCTCTTCCACGCAGCGGCGCAGCTCGCGAACCGAGCTGTCGATGGCCACGCCGGGCGATTGGGGGAGCTGGCAAACCGGCACGAAGTTCTCCGGGAACAGATCGCAAACGCGACGGATGAGGTCGTTGCAATGCTCGGACCAGAAGCGTGACGTGTGCTCGTTGCCCTCGTGGTGGCCCATCCACGACGCCCGCGGCGAGAAGATCGTGACGTCCGAACCGCGCTCACGCTGCAGTCGCAGCTGGTTGCGCTCAATGCTGCTGCGGATCTCGTCGTCGCTGATGTCGAGCACGCCTTTCGCGCCGACGTGTTCCGGGTCAGCCTCGAGGGCCGACCGCTGCGCGTCGCGATACTCGCCGAGCTGGGGCGGGGCCGTCGTGTAGTGCCCGTGGCAGTCGATGATCACTTCGGCCTCCAAGCGGCGACCGTAGCCTCCGGGTGCCAAGTGGCTGCGCCGCACGGCGAAGCCGTGGCCCGAGCGGCCCGTGAGCGCAGCGAACAAGATCGGAACGACACCATGGCGGGCTCGACAACGGTTGACACCATCACGATCGGGGCGAACGGGCTCAGCTTCACTGCGGATGTGGCGGGGCCGGCTGACGGTGAGCTGGTGCTGCTGTTGCACGGGTTCCCGCAGACCCGGCACACCTGGCGTGTCGAGCTGCCGGCACTGGCGGCGGCCGGGTTCCGGGCGTGTGCTCCCGACCAGCGCGGCTACTCGGCTGGTGCACGGCCCGACGGCATCGACAGCTACCGCACTGAGCTGCTGGTGGCCGATGCGCTGGCGATTGCCGACAGCTTCGGCGCGGAGCGATTCCACATCGTCGGGCATGACTGGGGCGGCGCACTGGCGTGGTTCATCGCCGCGCACCACGCCGAGCGGGTCCACTCGCTGAGCGTCATCTCACGGCCGCACGCTGCGGCCTTCGTTGCGGCGATGCGCGACGACCCCGATCAGCCGCACCGCTCGCGGCACCACCCCGCCTTCCAGAAGCCCGAGGCAACCGACAACCTGCTCGCCGACAATGCAGCGCCCTTGCGACGGGCCATGGCTCACGGCGGGGTGCCTGACGCCGACATCGACGCCTACCTGGCCACGCTGGGCGAACGCGACGCCCTCGATGCAGCCGTGAACTGGTACCGAGCCATAGGGAGCTCGCAGTATCAGCCGGCCGAGACGCCCCCGGTGAGCGTGCCGACGATGTTCGTGTGGGGGAACCTGGACGCCACGGTGGGCCGCATGGCGGCCGAGAACACTGCTGAGTTCGTGACCGGCCCGTACCGCTTCGCCGAGCTCGGAGGCATCAATCACTTCGTCACCGACGAGGTGCCTGGGGCGTTCACGGGATTGCTGCTGGCCCATCTCGCCGAGCACGGCGGCACCACGGCACGGCAACCTGCGTCGAAGGGGTGGGCGATACTGGACTCGAACCAGTGACCTCTGCCGTGTGAAGGCAGCGCTCTAACCATCTGAGCCAATCGCCCGCGGGGCGACGATGATAGGGCCTGCCGGCGCCGCCGAGCGCACGCCGGTTGCTGCGGCAGGGCCGAGACTGGGAGGTCCAGTGAGCGCCGACGACTACCACACCGCACCGGATCAGCTCTCGCCCCCGCCGCCGGGCTGCCCGGTGCACGACAGCTGGTCGCCGCTCAACGAGGAATACCTGGCCGATCCCTACCCGATCGCCGCCAAGCTGCGCGAGGACCACCCGGTCTTCTACGCCGCCGAGATGGGCCACGTCGTGGTGACCCGCATGGACGACATCGAGCGAGTCTTTATGGACCCGGATACATATGCCTCGTCCAACGTACAGGACCCCATCTTCCCCCTCGCGCCCGAGGCGGCCGAGGTGCTCTCCGCTCCCGACTACAACCCCCAGGCGGTCATGTCGAACCGGGCCGAGCCCGACCACGGGCGCATCCGCGTGCACACACGCGGCGGGTTCTCGGTGCGTCGGCTGCGCACGCTCGAGGATTACATGCGCTCACGGGCCACCGAGCTGATCGAAGAGATGCTCGCCGGCCCCAAGCCTGCCGACTACGTGAAGGCGGTGGCGTTCCCGCTGCCGGCAGAGATCGTGTTCCGCTTCATCGGGTTCCCGCCCGAAGACGACCTCATGCTGAAGTCATGGTGCGTGAACCGCAAGGCGTTCGCCTGGGGTAAGCCGACGGCAGCCGAACAGGCACACATGGCCGAGGGGATGCTGGCCTACTGGCGCTACTGCCGTGAGTTCGTGGCCGAGCGCCATCGCAACCGCACTGATGACTTCTGCTCGGAACTGCTCGACGCGCACGATGCCGACCCCGACCCCGGGGGCGGCACCGGGCTCAGCTACCGGGAGGTCGAGTCGGTCATCTACGGGATCTCCTTCGCCGGGCACGACCCGGTCACGAACCTGCTGTGCAACACGCTGCGCTGCCTGCTGCCGCGCCGGGACCAGTGGGAGGCCCTGGCTGCTGACCCGTCGCTGATCCCCACGGCAGTCGAGGAGACGCTGCGGTTCGACTCCAGCCAGGTGGCCTGGCGCCGGGTGACCACCCGCGACACTGAGCTCGGCGGGGTGCAGCTGCCTGAAGGAACACGGGTATTCCTGAACTTCGCCGCAGCGAACCGCGAACCGTGCGCGTTCGCCGAAACCGACCGGTTCGACGTCGACTCCTACGACATCGCCCGGCCCGATCCCCACAGCCACATCAGCTTCGGCAAGGGCATTCACTTCTGCCTCGGAGCGAATCTCGCCCGCATGGAGGCCCGCATCGCGCTGGAGATCCTGACCCAGCGGGTGCCGTCGCTGCGGCTGCCGCCGCAGGATTACCGGACCTTCCCGAACATCACCTTCCGAGGCCCCGAGGAGCTCTGGCTCGACTGGGACTGAATCTGGCCGGCAGCGGCCAGAGCGCAGAATCAGCTCAGCCCGACCACACCTCGGCAGGCACGTAGACAGTGCCGGACATGATCTTGCGGGCAGTGCGTGTGACGCCGCCGGAGACGACACGCACGTCACCGTCACGCCGATCTGTGCGAAGCGCGACCTCCAGCGAACCACTCGGATGCTCGATCCGCACGTCGATCAGTTCGGCGCCGTCCACCAGCGATGCGGCCACCGTGCCCGGCAACGCTGTGGCTGCCGCCACGCAGATGGCGCCTGAGACTGCGTGGGCCGGGTGGCACTGGGTGGGCGTGAAATAGCGAGACGTGATCGTGCCGCCCTCGCGAGCGGCCGACAGCAGACCGAACTTGGGCACGACGCTGCGAGAGACATCGCCGAGGCCCATGCGCCGACCTGCCTCCCGGCGGATGGCCTCCATCGTGGCCATGAACTCGGCGTCGCCGTCGAGCTCGGGCGGCGCCTCGTGACCGGTCCGGTCCAGATCGGCGGCCCTCACCAGCACCATCGGCATGGCCACATCGATCAGCGAGGCCTCGATCTCGACACCGCCGGCCGTGATCACCTCGATAGCGCTGCCGGTCGGCAGCATCGAGCCGGTCACAGATCCCTCAATGCCCCGGAACCGCAAATCAACGGGTGCAGCCGTGCCGTCGACCCCGTCGATGGCGCGGTCGCCGTCGTAGGTCAGCTCGCCGCCGGGTGTGCAGCAATCGACGTCAACGAAGCTGCCAGTGTTCACGTTGCGCACCACCAGCGACGTCGTCGGGTCGCCAGCCTGCATCAGCCCCGTCTCGATCGCGAACGGGCCGACGCCGACCAGCATGTTCCCGCAGGTGGGCTTGGTGTCCACCGTGCCCCACACCGGGTCGACTTGCGCGAACAGGTAGTCCACGTCGGCGTCGGGATGGGCCGACGGTCCGACCACCGCCACCTTGCTGGTGACCGTGGTGCCGCCGCCCAGCCCGTCGATCTGGCGACCAGTCGGGCTTCCCATGACGGCAGCCAGCACCGCGTCGCGCAGCGCCGGATCGCCAGGCAGATCCTCGGCAGCAAAGAACGGCCCCCGAGACGTGCCGCCCCGCATCAGCACGCACGGAATCGAACGCTGCCCAGCAGTCACAGCCTCAGCCTGCCACCCGGCAGGTACGCCTGGCCGCCAGCGCCCATACTGGGCACTCTTGGATTCCCCGCAACGACAAGGCGATGTGACATGAAGCTTGCAACCGGTGTCGGCTACTGGGCGGCTGGCCCGCCGCCTGATGCGTTGGAGACGCTGCAACTCGCCGAGCAGCTCGGATTTCATTCATTCTGGACCGCGGAGGCCTACGGCTCCGATGCCCTGACGCCGCTGGCATGGTGGGGCAGCCACACCGAGCGCATCGGGTTGGGCACCGGCATCATCCAGATCTCTGCACGCACTCCGGCCGCTGTGGGCATGGCGGCGATCACGATGGACCACCTCAGCGGCGGCAGGTTCATCCTGGGCCTCGGCGTGAGCGGTCCGCAGGTCGTGGAGGGCTGGTACGGCCAGCCGTATCCCCGCCCGCTGGCTCGTACCCGGGAGTACATCGAGATCGTCCGGGCGATCCTCGAACGAGACAAGCCGGTGAGCTTCAGCGGCGACCACTACCAGATGCCCTTCCCGGGGGGCATGGGCCTCGGCAAGCCGCTGAAGTCCACCGTGCACCCGCTGCGGGCAGACGTGCCGATCTATCTCGGCGCCGAAGGCCCCCGCAATGTGGCCCTGGCAGCCGAGCTGTGCGAGGGCTGGCTGCCGCTGTTCTTCGCCCCCAAGGACAACCAGTTCTATGCGGATGCGCTGAATGCCGGCTTCGCTGCGGCGGGCAAACCGCAGATCGGCGATGACGGGCGGATTCCCGACGATGCCGATTTCGAGGTGGTGTGCCCGATCAGCGTGGTGCCCGACGACGACATCGAGCGTGCGGCCAACCGCATCCGTCCCATGCTGGCGCTCTACATGGGCGGGATGGGTGCGCGTGACGCCAATTTCCACTACGACGTGTTCTGCCGGATGGGCTACCAGCACGTGGCTGACGAGGTGCAGGACATGTATCTCACCGGCCACAAGCAGGAGGCCGCAGCAACGATCCCGATCGAGCTGGTCGAGGAGGTGTCGCTGATCGGCCCGATGGACAAGATCGCGGCAGACCTGCGGCGCTGGGATGACACCGTGGTGACCGTGCTGCAGCTCTCCGGCCCGCCGACGCTGCTGGCAGCCATGGCCGAACTGGTCGCCAACTGAGCGGGCGGCACAGTCCCCGAAACTGAACTGCACGAGGCGCTGATCGAAAGGCAACCGAACATGGACCTGACAGGAAAACTGGCTGTCGTCACGGGGGGGTCCGGCGATATCGGGCGCGCCATCTGCGAAGCGCTGGCCGCGGCCGGCGCCGACGTGATCGTCACCTACGTGGGCGACCTCGAACGTGCGACAACGAGTGCCGATCTGGTGCGCGCGGCGGGCCGTTCTGCAGATGTGCTGCAGCTCGACCAGCGCGACGAGGCCTCAATCGATGCGGCGGCCGCGGCCGTCGCCGGGCACGGCCGTTGCGATGTGCTGGTCAACAACGCTGCTTGGAACATCGGCATCCCGTTCAGACAGCTTGAGACGCTCGACTCGGCGACGTGGGACCGGGTGCAGGAGACCAACCTGCGCGGCCCGTACCTGCTGACGCGGGCGCTGGCTGAGCTGCTGGCTGCCGACGGCGGCGGGCGTGTCGTCAACATCGCCTCGGTGGGCGGTCTGTTCCCCGGATCGAGCAGCATCGCCTACAGCTGCTCCAAGGCGGCCCTCATCCATCTCACCCACTGCCTGGCCGTGGCGATGTCGCCTTCGGTCACGGTGAACTGCGTGGCGCCGGGCCTGGTGGAAGGCACCCGCATGGCGGCCCGCCTGCCCGACGAGATCTCCGAAGGGGCTCGGCGTGCGTCGCTGCTCGGCCAGGTGGGCAGCCCGATCGACATCGCCAACGCCACGGTGATGCTGTGCGAGGCCGAGTCGATCACCGGCCAGACCGTGGTGGTCGACGGCGGCAACCCGGCCGCCATGAACTTCGGCTGAGCCGTCTGCGCGGCCCCGGCCACTCCGCCACCCACACCATCGACGGGAGATCGCCATGACCGCAGCCGCCAACGGCGCTCCGGCGCAGCCGAATGTGCTGTTCATCATCACCGACCAGCAGCGCGCCGATCACACCGGCTTCGGCGGCAACGAGGTGGTACGCACGCCCCATCTCGACGCGCTGGCGGCCCGGGGAATGGTGTTCGACAACGCCTGGGTGGCCAATCCGATTTGCATGCCGAACCGCTCCACGATCATGACCGGGCGCATGCCCAGCGCGCACGGCGTGGTCTTCAACGACCGGTCGCTCGAGCCGGGCGCCAACACCCATGTGCGGCAGTTCCGTGCAGCGGGCTATCGCACGGCACTCATCGGCAAGTCGCACCTGCAGCACGGAATGTCCCGTAACGCGGTGTTACCGACAGGTGCACCCGCCGGCGCAGTCGACCAGTACTGGCCGACCGGCTGGGACACGCTCGAGGATGCAGAGCGCTACGTGAACGGAGCGCCCGAGTTCCCCGACAGCTTCTATGGATTCGAACACGTCGAGCTGGCCATCGACCACGGCGCACGGGTCAGCGGTCACCATCTGCTGTGGGCACTCGATCGCGGAGGCCGCCTTGAAGACCTCATGGTGCCTTTGACCGCGGAGTCACCGGCCCGCCGCCGCTCGGAACGCTGGTGGCAGGTGTACGAACCGCCCTACGGGCCGGAGCTGCACTCCACGACGTTCGTCACCGAGCGCACGATCGCCTTCATCGAAGACGCAGCCAATCAAGGCGGACCGTGGCTGGCGTGGGCCTCCTTTCCCGACCCGCACCACCCGATGACGCCGCCCGGCGAGTGGTTCGACCGCCATCGTCCCGACGACATGGAGGTTCCCGTCTCGGTCGACGACGACTTGACGGGTGCCCCTCACTATGTGCAGCGCGTCAGCCGGATGCACCCGAGCGATCAGCGCGGCTGGGTCACCCCGTGCGGCGTGGCCGGCGACCACCAGATGCTGCGGGAGGCCTTGGCTGCCACCTACGGGATGATCGAGATGATCGACCACGGCATCGGCCAGATTCTGGCTGCGCTCGACCGGCTCGGCCAGGCCGGCAACACCATCATCGTGTTCACCAGCGACCACGGCGACATGATGGGCGACCACGGGCTGATGCTGAAGGGCTTCTTGCACTACCGCGGCACCCTCGCGGTGCCGTATGTCATTGTCGACCCGCGGCGCTCGCCGGGCCGTACCCAATCGCTGGCCGGCAGCATCGACTTGGGGCCGACGCTGCTGGAGCTTGCCGATCTGCCCGGCTACGACGGCATCGGAGGCCGCAGCCTGGTGCCCATCCTGGACGACCCCCGGGAGACGGTGCGAGACGAGGTGCTGATCGAAGACGACTTCCCCGGCGCGCTGACCATGGACGTGCTGGCGCCAGTGAAGACCCGCACGCTCGTCACCGCGGATCTGCGGCTGACGCGCCACAGCGACGGCTCGGAGCAGCTGTTCGACACAGCGGCCGATCCCGACGAGGTGGCCCCGCTCGGCCACAGCGACCCGGCACGTCGTGCCGAGATGTACGAACGGCTGGCTGCAGCTCTGATGGAAGCCGACGACCTCGCCCGTGGCATGCCCCTGCACCCGCCCTCCGCCTCGCCCAACGGGAGCGAATCCTCCTTTCGGGCATAGCCTGCGACGCCATGCCGACCGACACTCTCGTCATGGACCACGTCGCCGTGGTCAGCGAACGCGCCTGGGACAACGTGATCCGCTACAGCCGCGACCTGGGCGGTCGCTGGATCGGCGGCCCCGACAACGACCCCTCCTCGCAGGCGGGCGACGATTTCTACTTCTGCCAGGTGTCGTTCGACGGCGGCGCACGGGTCGAGATCCTCGAACCGCTCGAGCACCCCGGCAGCGATTTCCTGCACCGCTTCCTGGCTCGTAACGGCCCCGGCCCGCACCACTTCACCTTCAAGACGCCCGACTTCGCCGACACCGTCGGCGCGCTGGGCGACGCCGGCTACAACGTCATCGGGGTCAACGAGGAGAATCCGCTGTGGAAGGAAGCGTTCCTCCACCCCAAGGACAGCTGGGGCATGGTCATCCAGATCGCTTGGGCGGGCGGCGAAGGCTGGGACGACGCCCCGCCCCTGCCGCCCACTCGCCACGGGCGGTCCACATCGTTGGCGACCGTGGTCCACTTGACGTCCGATGTACAAGCCGCAGCCGCGCTGTTCAGAGGACCGTTGGGCATGGAGCAGACCGACGAGTGGAAAGACCCCAACGTCGGAACCGGAGTGGACCTGCGCTCAGGCCCATGGAACCTCAAGCTCATCCAGCCGACCGACGCCAACCTGGCCCACTGGATGGGCAACCGGCCCGGCCGCCTGCAGCTCCTGCACTTCCAGCTCGACGACCCCGGCCTCGTCCCCGGCGCGCAACGGGTCGGCGTGTGCGGCGGAGGCGAGCCGCAAGACGCGATGTTCATCGTGCCGCCCGAGCACAACCTGGGCGTGCGCCTCTTGCTCACCGAGCACGGCTGACCGCCGCTACTCCGCTGCAGGCGGCTCCCAGCGGTCGACGGGCACCAAGCACAGGCGGCGGCCAGCGATGGGGGCTGGATGGGCGACGGCATCAGGATGGCGGCAGCGGTCGCTGGCGGACGTTGTGATGATCTCGTCGAGCACGCCGTCGGTCTGCGGCCATTCGCACCCGACGGTGAACAGCGTGCCGTCGGGATCAAACCAGAAGCACTCGCCCACCTCGAGCGCCGCGACCCTGGATTGATCGACGTTGTCGCTGGCGGTCATATAGGCGCTGGCCACGAAGATCACCAGGCCCACAACAGCGATCGCCAGCCACGGCAGCACCCGCACCACCAGCGCCGCACTGCGGTGACGGACAACGAAGCCGCCCGGACCGCCAGGCTCAACGGTGGTGGCGCCGTCGTCAAACCAGGGGTCATCGGGTCCGCCCTGACTGGCCGCAGTGCCACCCGCAGGCGGGGCCGGGCTCGCAGGAGGCGAGGGCTCGGGCGGCTGCGGCGCTGCGGCAGCGCGCTCTTCGTCGTAGGAACGGCGCGACTCTGCACGTCCCAGCACCCGCCACGCCTCGTTCACGGCCCGCATGCGCCGATCAGACCGCTCCGTCTGCTCCCGGTTGACTTCGCCGCGCTGGTCGGGATGGTTGGCACGAGCGGCCCGGATCCACGCGCGCCGGATTTCTGCCGCATCGGCGTCGGGGCGCACTCCGAGCGCTGCGTAGTGATCGGGCAACTTGGCCACCGGAGGCCTCCCGCTCGCGACGCTACTGCCGCCCGTCGAGCGCAACGCCGCTGCTCTGGACGCCTGTGCACGTCTGTTGACCCGGCCTCGCCAGAACCCTGTTCGCTAACGTCGCGTCCCGTTCACCCCGCAGTTCCCGACCACGAGGCCGCATCGCCATGACCAGCAGCCAGATCGATCCCCGCACCCCCGTTCTTGTGGGCGCTGGACAGTTCAAGCAGCGCCCCGAGGTTCCTGTCGAAGCGCTCGAGCCGGTCGCCATGATGGCCGAGGCACTGGCCGCGGCTGCGCAAGATGCTGGCGCACCGGCACTGACCAGCCGAGCCACCCACACCTGGGTCGTCAAGGGTGCCTGGCCGTATTCCGACCCTGCTGCGTTGCTGAACGAACGCTTCGGGGCCACTGGCAGGACCGGGCTCTCCACCGACGGCGGCAACACACCGCAATCGCTGGTGAATGAAGCCTGCCAACGCATCAGCGCCGGCGAAGCCGACATCGTGCTGATCGCCGGAGCGGAGGGCATCTGGAGCCGACGCCGGGCGCGTCGGGCAGACCAGCGCATTCCCTACACCGACCAGACCGATGTGCTGCCCGACGAGTATCTCGGCAAAGACGTCGTGATGAACAACAAGGTGGAAGCCGAACGCGGCCTGAGGGACCCGATCTGCCTCTACCCGGTATTCGAGTCGGCCTTCCGGGCATCGCGCGGCGAGTCGATGGACGCCCACCGCGACCGCGTTGCCGCGATGTGGGAGAGGTTCAACCAGGCAGCGGTGGCCAACCCGTACTCGTGGGTGCGCACGCCCATGACGGCAGAGGAGATCCGCAATCCGAGTCCCGGCAACCGGCTCGTCGGCTTCCCCTACACGAAGTCGATGAACTCCAACTGGGATCTCGACTTGGCCGCTGCGCTCATCGTGTGCTCCGCGGAGGCGGCCACGGCCGCAGGGGTGCCCGCCGACCGCTGGGTATTCCACCATGCCGGCACGGACGGGCGCGACACCGATTTCGTGTCCAACCGGGGCGATCTGCACAGCTCCCCCGCCATCCGGGTGGCGGGCCGGCGGTCGATGGAGTTGGCCGGCGTTCACGTTGACGACATCGACTACGTCGACCTGTACTCGTGCTTCCCCTCTGCGGTGCAGATCTCTGCCACCGAGCTCGGCCTCGGACTCGAGCGCGACCTGACGCTCACCGGCGGGCTCACCTTCGCCGGCGGGCCGCTCAACAACTACGTCACCCACTCCATCGCAACGATGGCAAACACGCTGCGCGAGAACCCGGGCAGCATCGGGCTCTGCTCGGCGAACGGCGGCTACCTCACCAAGCACGCGTTCGGCATCTACTCGACCTCGCCGCCCTCCGACGGCTTCCGCCACGAAGACTGCCAACACGAGATCGACCAGTTCCCGTCGGTCGAGTTGGATGCCGCATACAGCGGCGACGCCACCATCGAGGCCTACACGGTCATGCACGGCCGGGAGGCGCCTGAAGTGGCCCTGGCAGCCGTGCGGACGCCAAACGGGCGGCAGTGGGCCCGCTGCAGCGACCCATCGCTCATGGACGAGATGACCCAGACCGAGTTCATCGGCACCGACGTGGTGGTCAGCGACGCCTTCGAGTTCGCACCGGCCTGAGCGCTGGCGGGGGCAGGTGTCCACAAGACGCCTGCCCGATGCTCACATGTTGTCCACAAGCCGCGCCTGCAGATAGCGGCGAGCTAGGGGACTTGGCCGCCCCCTTGTGGACAGTGACACCGATTGCGTACTCTCACGGGCGCAGGGTGCTTCGCCCCGCTGTGCCTTGCAGTGACCGCACAGGGGCTTGAGCCGTCATGTCCGCCGCCAACGGGGCCCGATCACCCAAGCGCTATCTCAATCGAGAGTTGTCTTGGCTGGACTTCAACCATCGCGTCCTGGCACTCGCGCATGATCGAGAGCTGCCGCTCCTCGAGCGCATCAGGTTCGTGGCCATCCACGCGTCGAATCTCGACGAGTTCTTCCAGGTGCGCGTGCCCACGGTGCTCGACTCCATCGAGGCCGGGGTGCGTCAGGCCGGCGCGGACGGTCTGACCCCGCGAGAGCAGCTCGAGGGGATCCGGGCGGCCGCGGCCGGGCAGCTCCAGGATGCCTCGTCGCTGTTCGAGGACGAGCTGCGGCCGGCACTCGCTGCCGAGGGGATCTCCTTCGTCGAGCCCGACGATCTCGATGCCACCAGCCGCGCCTGGATCGCCGAGCTCTTCAGCGAGCAGGTGTTCCCGGTGCTGACCCCGCTCGCCGTCGATCCGGCACATCCCTTTCCCTATATCTCGGACCTGTCGCTGAACCTCGCCGTCTTCGTCGAGCACTCGCGCAGCGGGCCGTCGTTCGCCCGCGTCAAGGTGCCGCCGATCCTGCCGCGCTTTCTGGCCCTGCCCGACGAGAATCGCTTCATCACGCTGGAGTCGGTGATCGCCTGGCATCTCGACGACCTGTTCCCGGGCGTGAAGCTGCTGAGCCACAGCACGTTCCGGGTCACCCGCGACGCCGATCTCGACATCGACGACACCGAGACCGACGATCTGCTCAAGCACATGGAGCTCGAGCTGCGCCAGCGGCGCTTCGGCGGCGCCGTGCGACTCGAGGCCGCGCCCGACCTGGGCAGTGACGCGCTGGACATGCTGGCTCGCGAGCTGAAGCTGACCCACGACGACGTCTACACCTCGAAAGGGCTGCTCGGCCTGTCAGACCTGTTCGAGCTGTACGGCATCGACCGCGACGATCTCAAGACGCCGCCGCACAACCCGCGGACGCCGCTGCCGCTGCGCGCCGCGACCGAAGCCAGTGCGCTGCTCGCCAGCGGCACCGCGAGCCGGCGGGGAGCCGCCGAGGAATCCGAAGCCGGCGTCGACTTCTTCGACGTCCTCAAGCGCCAGGACGTGCTGGTGCACCTGCCGTACGAGTCGTTCACCACCAGCCTCGACGCATTCATCCGCCAGGCCGCCGACGACCCCGACGTGCTGGCCATCAAGCTGACCATGTACCGGACCTCGGAGCGGACTCGACTCGTCGATTCGCTCATCCGGGCCGCGGAGCGGGGCAAGCAGGTCGTGGTGGTTGTGGAGCTGAAGGCCCGCTTCGACGAGCATGCCAACATTGAGTGGGCACGCATCCTGGAGCGCGCGGGCGTGCACGTGGCCTACGGCGTCGTTGGCCTGAAAACCCACTGCAAGCTGGCCATGGTGGTGAGGCGCGAGTCCCGGGGCATCGCCCACTACTGCTTCGTCGGCACCGGCAATTTCAACGCCGACACGGCCCGCATCTACGAGGACTTCGGACTGCTCACTGCCGACAGGGACTTCGCAGCCGACGTGGCCGCGTTGTTCAACTCGCTCACCGGCTACAGCCGCAAGACCGACTACCGCAAGCTGGCCGTGGCACCGCACAGCCTGGGCCAATCGCTGGTCAAGCACATCGCAGCCGAGGCGGCCGAGCCCGACGGCCACATCTTCATGAAGATGAACGCCATCGTCGACAGCGAGGTGATCGACGCCCTGTATGAGGCCTCACAGCAGGGCTGCCGCATCGACCTCGTGGTGCGCGGCATCTGCTGCCTGGTCCCCGGCGTCGAGGGCATGAGCGAGAACATCTCGGTGCGCAGCATCGTGGGCCGCTTCCTGGAGCACAGCCGCGTGTACCGGTTCGGCAATCGCGACCGGGGCTACACGATCCTGCTGGGCTCAGCCGACGCCATGCCGCGCAACCTGCGCTACCGCGTCGAGGCGCTGGCGCCCGTGGAGGCGCCCGCACTCGTCAGCGAGCTCGTTGATCTCACCGACATGTACCTCGACGACGGCATTGCTCGCTGGGAGCTCGGCAGCGACGGCGAGTGGACCAAGCACTGCGGCACCGATCTGCACCAATCGATGCTGACCCTGCACGCCGACCGCCGCCGCTGAGCAGCCGTGCTCGCTCACGCGACCTGCCGGGACCTGTCTGGTAGCCTTTACTGCGTGATTCGCGCCTCGACTCACGCCGAACTGCTTTCCGCTACCGGACTGCTCCTTCTTACCTAGGCGAGGACCGCACAGGTCCTCGCCCAACCTCCTGCGCCTCCGGGCCAGGGGGTTTTTTCGTGGCCCGAATACGACCGACCCGCCCGAAACCGACCGATCCGATTTCCCAGAACCCCAATCGACCGCCCCAACCGCAGGAGATTCCCATGGCAGACGTCAAGCGCATCAGCGCCCAGCAGCCGAGCTCGATGCCGTACGGCCTCTATGGCACCTACGCCTATCCCGCGCATCTGCCGGACCGCACCTGGCCCGACGAGATCATCTCCGAGGCGCCGCTGTGGTGCTCGGTGGACCTGCGCGACGGCAACCAGGCCCTCATCGACCCCATGGACGTGCCGCGCAAGCGCCAGATGTTCGAGGTGCTCGTCGAGATGGGGTTCAAGGAGATCGAGGTGGGGTTCCCGTCGGCCTCAGCCCCCGACTTCGAGTTCTGCCGCATGCTCGTGGAGGAAGACCTGGTACCCGACGATGTCTGGATCCAGGTGCTCACGCAGAGCCGGCCGGAGCTGATCGAGCGGACCTATGAGTCCATCGCCGGGGCCAAGAAGGCGATCGTGCACCTCTACAACCCGACGTCGGAGCTGCAGCGCCGGGTGGTGTACCGGCTGGACAGAGAGGGCATCCGCGACATCGCCATCTCCGGCACCCGGCTCTGCAAGGAGCTGGCCCAGCGGCGCGAGGGCGGGGAGATCCGCTTCGAGTACTCGCCCGAGTCGTTCACGGGCACCGAGATCGACTTCGCGCTGGAGGTGTGCAACGCCGTCAGCGCGGAATGGGGCGCCACCGCCGAGGACCCGATCATCCTGAACCTGCCCGCCACCGTGGAGATGGCGACCCCGAATACCTACGGCGACCTCATCGAATACTTCCACCGAAACGTGGACAACCGCGACGCCGTCGTGCTGTCGCTGCACCCCCACAACGACCGCGGCTGCGGCGTGGCGGCGGCAGAGTTCGGTGTGATGGCAGGAGCCGACCGGGTGGAAGGCACCCTGTTCGGCAACGGCGAGCGCACCGGCAATGTCGACATCATCACGCTGGCGATGAATCTGTTCAGCCAGGGTGTCGATCCCGAACTGGACATCAGCCACATCGACCACCTGCGCCGCATCGCCGAGTACTGCAACCAGCTGCCGGTGCATCCCCGCCACCCCTACGGCGGCGACCTGGTGTACACGGCATTCAGCGGCAGCCACCAGGACGCCATCAAGAAAGGCTTCGAAGCGCTGGCCGACGACTACGACTTCTGGGAGGTGCCCTACCTGCCGATCGATCCGGCGCATGTGGGCCGCACCTACCAGGACGTCATCCGCGTGAACAGCCAGTCGGGCAAGGGCGGCGTGGCCTACGTGATGAAGAACAGCTTCGGCCTCGATCTGCCGCGCCGGCTGCAGATCGAGTTCAGCAGCGTGATCCAGGCGATCACCGACGAAGGAGGCGAGATCCTGCCGGAGGCCATCAAGAAGACCTTCGACGAGACCTACCTGCATGCCGAGTCGCCGTACACCTACCTGGGCCATCGCAGCTACTTCGACTCCGAGTCGTCCGACGAGTCAGAGGTGGAGGCCACCATCAAGGGGCCCGACGGCGAGGTACGGGCGAAGGGGCGCGGCAACGGCCCGCTGTCTGCCTTCAAGACCGCATTGGCCGACGCGCTCGGCGTCGAGGTCAGCCTCGTCGACTACCACGAGCACGCCGTCGGCGCTGGGGCGGATGCCACCGCTGCGGCCTACGTCGAGATCGAGACACCCTCTCGCGACGTGTACTGGGGCGTCGGACTGCACTCGAACATCGTCACGGCCAGCTTCCGGGCGCTGCTGTCGGCCATCAACCGCTCGCATCCTGGGCCCGACTCGGAGGTCCTCGCCCGCTGAGTTCGCCGGTGCTGAGCAGCTTCGCCGGCGGCAGCCTCTTCGGCAGCCGCGTCGGTGATCCGCCGGCCGACGTGCTGGCGCTGCATGGCTGGGGCCGCAGCCACACCGACTTCGACACCGCCCTGACCGGTCTTGTCGAGTCGCGAGGCACTGCTGGCGCCATCGCCCTCGACCTGCCCGGTTTCGGCGCCAGCCCAGCGCCTGAAGCGCCGTGCGGCGCCGCCGGCTATGCCGAGATAATCCGTCCGGTGCTCGACGAATGCAGTCCGCGGGTCGTGCTGATCGGCCACAGCTTCGGGGGACGGGTTGCGGTCGAGCTGGCAACGCGACTCCCAGACGCTGTCGCGGCGCTGGTGCTGTGCGGGGTGCCGCTGCTTCGACGAGCCGACCGCCCCGCTGCGCGGCCAGCCCTGCGATACCGCCTAGCTCGGACGGCGCACCGGCGCGGCTTGCTCGGCGACGACGCCATGGAGCGCATGCGGCAGCGCTTCGGCAGCTCCGACTACCGGAGCGCGACGGGAGTCATGCGAGATGTGCTCGTGACCGTTGTCAACGAGACCTATGAAGCTCAGCTCGGCGAGATCTCCCAGCCGGTGGAGCTGGTGTGGGGCGATCGCGACGAGTCGGCACCGGTGGAGGTAGCGCAGCGGGCGTGCGAGATCCTTGCCGACGCGCGACTGACGGTCCTCGACGGCGTGGGACACTTCGTGCCGACCGAGGCTGCATCGTCGCTCACCGATGCCATTTCACGACGCCTCGACGTGCTGTGACAACCTCTGAGACGCGTGCCTAGCGAACGACTGCCTGCGAGCGGGATCAGATGAACCAGATCGTACTGTGGACGTCGGTCGTCGCCGGCATGATCTCGGCCGTCCGCTGGCTGCGGGTCGCCCAGCGTGAGCACTACGGCGTCGGCCGGACGTCGCGATTCGCCCGGCGATGGTGGCTGCTCGACAGGAACAATCGCGTGCTGGCGCTGGCGGCCGCCGCCGGCGTGGTGCTGAGCGGCACGTTCTGGTGGGCGCCGGCGATCACTGCGGCCGCTGTCGCGGTCGGTCCGCAGGGCCTCGACATTCGGGGACGGTCGAGCCCGCTGGCGTGGACCCGCCGACTCGCCACCGTGGCCATCACCTTGGCGCTGCTGTGGGCAGTGCTGGTGGGTGCAGGTCTGCTGGCCGGGCTGGCTGAACCGGTGGTGGCGGTGCTGCTCTTCGGCATGCCGCTGTGGGTGGACGTCTCGCTGGCGATCTTGGCGCCGCTCGAAGCTGTGCTGTCTCGCCGCTGGGTGCACCGCGCACAACAGCGGCTGGACGAGGTCGATCCCGTGCGGGTCGCGGTGACGGGTTCGTACGGCAAGACCACCATCAAGGGCTACCTGCGCCAGCTCGTGGAGGGATCCCGGGCGGTGGTGGCAACGCCCGCCAGCTTCAACAACACCGCAGGGATATGTCGCAGCGTCAACGAGCACTTGGTGCCCGGCACCGAGGTGTTCGTCGCGGAGATGGGCACCTTCGGCGCAGGCGAGATCGCCGCCATGACCCGCTGGGTGCGCCCGTCGGTGTCGATACTGGCCTCGATCGGACCGGTTCACCTCGAGCGCTTCGGCAGCCTCGACCGCATCGTGGCGGCCAAAGCGGAGATCTTCGCAACGAGCCGCACGGCAATTCTCAACATCGACGCCTACGGATTGAGCGCAGAAGCCGACCGGTTGGCCGCCTCGGGCTTGCGGGTCATCCGATGCTCGACACAGGATCCGAGCGCGGATGTGACCGTGCTGCCCGTCACTGCACCTGCCGACGTGCCGGCCAGCGCATTCGTGAACGAGGCCGCCGTCACGCGTCGCATCACCGTGTTCGGCAGGGAGATCGCCATCGGACCTATCGGCGGCGCAGCGCCGGCGAACGTCGCTTGCGCCGTGGCTGCGGCATCGGTCCTGGGAGTCTCCGACGCAGACATCGCAAGCCGCTTGGGCGACCTGCCGACGCCCGACCACCGCCGCACCGCCGGGCGCAGCCCCGGGGGGGTCATGGTCATCGACGACACCTACAACTCCAATCCAGCCGGGGCGCGCGCTGCGCTGTCCATGCTGGCGAACACCGATGCCGGACGGCGCGTGGTGGTCACGCCGGGCATGGTCGAGCTCGGCCGCAGCCAGGCGCACGAGAACCGCCAGCTCGGCGAGCATGCCGCCGAGATTGCCGACGACGTGATCATCGTGGGCCGGACCAACCGGGTTGCGCTGCTCGCCGGCGCTGCCGGCTGGGACAGGGCCACCGCGCGCCGAGCGACGCGCGGACGCAGCGCACACACCCTCGTCCACGACCGCACCGACGATCGCGCCACGGTTCGCTGCATGGCAAGCCGCGAGGATGCGGTGCACTGGGTGCGTGCGCATCTCGGCGCCGGCGACGCTGTCCTCTACGAGAACGACCTCCCCGACCACTATCCCTGACCGCCTCCGGTCCATGAGAACATGGCCCCATGACCCGTCCCGGCGTGTGTTTCGGCGGACCGTCGCCTGAGCACGACATCTCGATCCTCACTGGCTTGCAGGCGGTGCATGCACTTGCCGATGCGGGGCGCAACCCGGTGGCGCTGTACTGGTCGCCGGTCGGCACGTGGCACGAGGTGCCGCCCGATATCGAGGCGTCGGCCTTCGCCGAGGGCCTGCCGCGCTCGGCATCGGAGATCGAGCCCGCAGCACGCCCCGGCGGCGGATTCGTCCGTGCGGACCGGCGTCGCCGGCCAGTGCCGGTCGACGTCGTCGTCAACTGCTGTCACGGCGGCCCGGGCGAGGACGGCGGCTTGCCGGCCCTGTTGGACCTGGCCGGCTTGGCATATACCGGTCCAGGGCAGCGCAGCGCGGCTGTCTGCATGGACAAGCTGGCGTTCAGCGGTGCCACCGAAGCGGCCGGGCTGCCCACGCTGCCGCTCTGGCTGCTCACCGAAGAGTCACCGAGCGATGATGCCGTGGCAGATCTGGCCGGCGTTCCGCTGATCGTCAAGCCGCGTTTCGGCGGGTCGTCCATCGGCATCGAGATTGTCGACGACCTCGCGACGGCGCGGGCGCTGGCGCGTTCGTCGCCGCTGCTGCGTGACGGCGCTGTCGTGCAGCGCTACCTCAGCGACATCACCGACCTGAACATCTCCGTACGCACCTGGCCGGAGCTGCGGCTGAGCGCCGTGGAACGGCCGCTGCGCAGCGACAGCACGATCTACACCTACGCCGAGAAGTACCTGACAGGCGAGGGCGGCATGGCCACGGCGCCGCGCGAGCTGCCGGCCGTGCTGCCCGCAGCCATCGAGTCATCCCTTCGCGCGGCGGCGGTGGAAGCAAGCCGCCTCGTGATGGCCCGGTCGGTCATGCGCATCGATTTCCTCTGGGATGGCGGCGACGACCCGAGCGGGTTGTGGGTGAACGAGATCAACCCGATCCCCGGCTCGCTGAGCTGGTACTTCTGGTCGCACGAGGGCGACAGCCTCATCGAGCTGCTCGACGACCTCATCGCCGAGGCGCTGGACGGGCCCGCTCGCCGCTTCGTCACCCAAGGCGCCGACGGCACAGCCCTGCGCTCCGTGGGGTCCATCGCCGCGAAGCTGGCGTAACGGCAGAGACCACAGCTGTCGGAGCGCGACGCGGACCGTCTGCGGGCTGCCCTCCCTCCCCCCAGATGGTGAGCAGGGTGCCGAAAAGTGCCCAAACCGCCGCGGCCGGCTCGCTGCGTCCTGTCAGGCGGCGGCGGTGCCGTTCTGGCGGCCGATCTGCGACAGGATGCCGTCGTGGCGGGCAACCGTCTGCTGCAGCGCGGCAATGTCGCTGCGCATGCCTTGCATCTCGCTTCGCACGGCTGCGAACTCGGTCTGCATCTCGGCTCGCAGGGAGCGGATCTCGGTGCGCAGGTCGGCGATGTCTGCCCTGATGCCGCGCATGAAGAAGAACAGCATGGCCAAGAACCCGGCCCCCAGCACGCTCACGATCGCTGCAATCACGGCAGAATCCATCATAATCGCTCCGCAGTCGACGCTCCCGCAGCCCCACGGCCGCGAACCTCAACCTAGACCTGCCCGAAACGTAGTTTCAACTTATTTCAGTTGACCTCAAGCGATTTCAGTCATCACAGCCTGCGACGCGGAAAATTTCAAGACATCCGTCCGGCATGACGGCAACTTGTTGAGTTCACGAGAATCCAAACGCACAGAACAAACTCGCGGCTGGGGTCAGCGTTCGAGGCATTGGAGGGCTTCGCGGATTGGTCTCCAGCCGTCCCAGACCTGCTCGCTCTGTCCTGCTTCGAAGGCTGTGTAGGGCAGCAGGCCGGAGTCCTGGATGTCGCCGAAGGCGATCAGGACCCGCTTCCAGTTCTGCCCGTAGTTGGGTGGCCTGTCGCTGTTGGCGTCGTAGTAGCCCTGCACCAGGCCCAGCAGTTCGTCGGTGACGCAGGCTGCGATCTTCTCGGCCGACGGGCCGGACCCGCCAGTGTCGTTGCCGGCGCCGTCGGGCTGGGGGTCGGCGCCCTCGTCGGGATCGGCGCCGTCAGTGCCCGCGTCCGGCTGGGGATCCTGGTCGTCGACAGGATCGGCGCCGTCAGTGCCCGCGTCGGGCTGGGGGTCGTCCTGGTTCGGATCGGGGTCGTCGGTGGTGTCGCTGCCGTCGGTGACGGCATCGGGTTGGGTCTGCCGGCCGGTGCTGTCGGTGATGGTGCCGGTGGCCGTGTGCTGGTCGGGGTGGATGCGGACTCTGCCTCCGGTGATGTGGGTGATGCGGATCTGGAAGGTCTCGGGGCCTTCGTCGATGCTGTCCTGGAGCAGGTAGACGGGGATCGTCTGGGTGGTCTCGCCCGCGGGGATGTGGACATGCCAGACCGAGGAGGCGTAGTCGCTGTCGGCGACCGCCGAGGGGGGGCTGGTGTCGGAGGTTCTGTAGGAGACGGTCACTCTGTGGCGCACGGCCCGGTCGAGGGTGACGGTGAAGTTGACGACGCGGTCGGTTTCTGAGGCGGTGGCGTCGCTGATCGACACGAGGGCGGCGGGCTCGTCGTTGTCGGCAACCGCGACGGTCGCGGCAGCGGCGGTGGCTGAGACGTCGTAGTGGTAGGCGGCCTCGATTGCGGCGGTGACGGTGCCGTCGGGCTCGTCGTCGTCGTCGTTGAGGGTCTTGAGCCGCAGTGTGAATGTGCCCGATACCGGGATGGTGACGGTGCGCGGCCCGGCGTCGATGCCGTAGCCGTCCGCGGCGGTGATTGCGAGTTCGACTTTCAGCGGCAGCGCCGGCGCGGGGTCCGCGGTGAGGGCGAACACCGCGTCGGCGCCTTCCACGATGTCGCCGGCGGCGGCGATGCTGACGGTGGGCGCGGTGCCGTTCGGGTCATTGTCGGTGACTGTCACCGTCGCCGCCTTCGACGAGCCCAGCCGGTACGCGCCGGCTGCGGCCACCCTCGCAGTGACCGTCCCGTCGGGCTCGCGGGCGCCGTCGTCGACGGTCGCCAGCTTCAACGTGGCGATGCCAGTGTCGCCGACAGTCACCGTGCGCCGCCCGGCCTGCCCCGCAGCAAGATGCCCCGCCGCGCCCGACACGTCGACGGCCACATCGAGCGTCTCGCCCTGGGCGGGCGGCGGGCTCACCACCACCGCGAACTCCGCCGCTTCGCCCTCGACCGCGCCCGCCGACCGCGCGACCACCGACGCCGACGCCGCGGGCAGCCTCACCGCGTCGTGGTTGGTGATCGTATAGACGAACGTGTGCCCGCCGCCGCGGAACAGGCTCGTGCCGACGGGGTCCTTGACAACCACTGTGAACTGCTCGCCGGAGTCCTCGTGGGCGTCGTCGACGATCTCGATGTAGAAATGGGCGCGGTCTTGGCCCGCCGCCAGCGCAGTCCCCCCCGCCACGCTGTTGTGCAGCGAGCAGTTCGACTGGTCCGGGTCCATCGCCAGCGGCCTGTTGGACCGGTCACGCACCCGATAGTCCACCCCCAGCACCGCGGAGCGCTTGCCGGGGACAGCAGCGCCCTCGAAGCACACCTGGAACCCCCACGCATCGGGGATCGGCACCCACGCGTCAGGATCGAACATGTCCGGGTCGCCGGTGTAGGTGCGCGACCGGGTCACAGCGAAATGCGCCCCATGACCGCCCTCGGGCAGCACCGCGCCGCCCCGATAGTGCATCAGCGACAAGAAGTCGGTCCAGCTCTGCGGCCACACCGTGTCGTCCACGGTCACCACCACCTCGCCGACCGCCGAGTCGTAACCGCCGCCCGACGCAGCATGCGTCAACGTGGCCGACGCGATGTCCGCGGTGTCGCCGTCGTCGACCGCCCGCACCGTCACCCGCTGGGGAACGTCCCAGTCCGACGGCAGGAAGAACAGCCCCGGCCTCGGCCTGTAGTCAGAGCCCACGAACAGGCCGGCTGCTGACACCTCCACCCCCGCAGGCACCTCGATCTCCACCGTCACCACGCCGGACGGCTTCGACGCCAAGACCACTCCGTAGGACAGCTCCCTGCTGTACGCAGGTTCCACGCCCGAATCAGGGTCACGGCGGGCCTCAGCCAACGACAATGACAACGACGCAGTCGACGACGTCGACAACTCCAGCAACAGCAGCGCATCGCCATCAGAAATCGTCACCGTCGCCTGCTGGGGCGCCCCCAAGTCGTAATCGGCGCCGTCGGTCAACGTCAGCACCAACGTCTCGGCACCCTCGGTTCCGTCGGAGTCCTTGATCAGCGTCACGTTCACCGTCGCCGACTCCTGGCCTCCCTTGATGGTCACGGTGCCGGTCATCGCCGGGCAGTCCGCGTCCCCGAACGCATAGTCCGAACCGCACCCGGCAGTGCCCGCCAGAGCGAACGACACCACCAGATCAGCCGCCGGGGCCGGCGCCGCTTTCACCGTCACGCTCACCGTGCCGTCGTCCTCGTCCACGTTGTAGGCCCCCCGCTCGAACGACACCAGCAGCCCCGACGGCGGCGGGGGCGCCACCGGGTCGTTGATGGTCACCGACACCGATCCGTCGGCGGCGACGGCGAGACCGAGACCCGATGGCAGTGTTCCCATCTCCAGGACGAGGGTCTCGCTGCCTTCGGGCGATGCGTCGTCGATGGCCGACAGCGTGACCGAGCCCGAGGTGCTGCCGGCTGCGATGGCGATGCTGCCGCTGTTCGACAGGCCGAAATCGGCCGCCACGGCAGTCGAATCGCTGCTGCGCAGCTGCACCGGGATCGACACGTTCCCCGACTGGGCCGCAGCCAACTCCGCGGTGACCGTCAACGAGTGGCCCTCGGTGACGCTCGTCCCGCTGACCGACAGAGTCACGGCCGTCTCGTCGTCGTCGACGGTCACCGTCAGCGTGCCGTCATGGGTCGAGGTGTAGCCGCCGCCGCTGGGAGAGTGGACCAGCGGCACCGTCTCGTCAGCCGCGTCCGCGTCCTGGCCCGCGGACACCGCCACCTGCTGCGCCACATGCCAATCCGACGTCGTGAACGTCAGCGTGGTCTGGTCTCCGCCCCGGGTGCTGTCGGTGTCCACCGTCACTCCCGAACCGGCGCCGCTGACCGTCACCGTCACCGTGCCCGACGGCGGCGAGGCCAACACCGCCGAATAGCTGCCCGAAGCCCCCTCGCCGACCGACACCGGATCGGGATCGAACACCAAGCCCTTCGGGCGGTCATTGTCGATGATGCTCACCGTCGTCGACGTCTGCGAGCCCAACGAGAACCGAGCAGACGGATCAGGCATGCTCATGGTCAGCGTGAACGACTCGTCCGGCTCCGAAGTGCCGTCGCCGACGATCGTGACGGTGAAGTCGTGCGAGGCGGTGCCGGCCGGAATCGTCACCTTCGCAGGCACGCCTGTGTAGTCCCCGGGGGCTGTCGCGCTCCCGTCGGCAGCGGCCAGATCGATTGTCACCGGAATCGCTGCCGTGCCCGTCACCTCGGCAGTCACCGTGGCAGTGGTGTTGGCACTGCCTTCCACGACGGTGAACTCGCTGCTGCTGAACTGCACCGTCGCCGTGTCGTCATCGGCGATCGTCACCGTCGTGGACGCCGTGGAGCCCAGGTCGTAATCGGACCCGTTGGTCAAAGCCAGGACGATCGTCTCGTCGCCCTCCACCACCATGTCATCGGTGACCGTGATCGCGATGTTGGCGGTGCCCGACGTGCCGACCGGCACCGTCTTGATCAAAGTGCCGTAGTCGGTCCCCTCGGCAGCGCTGTTATCCGCGCTGGCGTTCACGGTGAACGCCACGCTCAGGCTCGCTGCCGGCGACGGCGACACGCTCACCGCGACGTTCACCGTGCGACTGCCCGACGCCTCGCCCGCCGAATAGGACGCCGCCCCGAACTCCACCTTGGGCACGGCGGCCGGTGTGGTGTCGGTGACAACTACTTCGAGGTCGTTGATGTCGAGGTCGGTGAGGTATTTGCCGCCGGTGTCGGCGGTGGTGATGGCGTGTTCGATGTACAGGGTGCGCTTGCCGTCCTTGTTCGCGGTGTTGTCGTCGACGCCGCGCACTGTCACTGTCTGGGCGACGTCCCACCGGTCGGTGCCTGTGGGGTTGAAGGTGAGCGTCAGCGTCTTGCCCCATGAGCGGCCTGCTGCGGGGCCGTCGATATCCACGCCCGTCGGGGCGGTCGCGGTGACCGTGACCGGGCTCAGCGGCTGCGTTTCGAGCACCACGGTGTAGGTGTCGGTGGTCGTTGTGCCGTCCTCGGACACGGTCGTGTTGGCCGCACCGGTGCCCGCGTGGGCGACGGTGACCCCGGCGGTGTCGGTGTCGTCGGCGACCTCGACGTCCACGTTCGGCACCAGTGTCGCTGTCGTGTACTTGCCGCCGTCGCCGGAGTGCACCGACTGGGCGATCTCGACGTCGCGCTTGTCGTCGGCGTTGTCGATGTCGTCGTCGGCGCCGCGTACCGTCACTGTCTGGGGGTCGTCCCAGTTGTCGTCGGTGAACGTCAGGTCGAGGGAGCCGTCGCTGGTCACCCACGACCGGCCGTTTGCGGGGCCGTCCACCTCCGCTCCTGCTGCGGGAACAACGCGCACCACCACGGTCTGGTCCGCGAGCGGCGCCGATCTCAGCTCCACCGTGTAGGTGTCAGTGTCGCTTTGGTCCTCGGACACTGCGGTGGCCGCCGGGTCGCCCGACTCGGTCACGGTGACCCCGGCGGTGTCGTCGTCGGTGACGGTCACGGTGATCGGGGCGATCTCGCGGCCCGCGGGGAACCGTCCGCCGTCGCCGGTGGTGACGGCGTGGGTGATCTCGACGTTGCGCTCGTCGCCGACGTTGTCGATGTCGTCGTTCACGCCTTGCACGGTCACGGTCTGGGCCTGGTTCCAGTTCACGGTGGTGAACGTCACCGCGGCCGTGTCGGCGAAGCTGGCGCCCCCGCCGACGCTGACCTCGGCGCCGTCGGGGGCTTCGGCGGTGACCGTCACGCTGGCCGCTGGCTGAGCGGCCAGCACGAGCGTGTAGGTGTCGGTGGTGCCGTCCTCGGACACGGTCGTGTTGGTCGCATCGGTGCCTGCGTGGGCGACGGTCGCCACGGGCGTCTCGTCGTCGGCCAGGGTGATCTGCGCCGGGGTCACCTTGAAATTGGTGTCACCGCGCAGCTCGCCGTCCGCCTCGATGGTGTCGTCGCCGGTGCTGCTGGTGTCGTTCGCGGGGGTCAGCGTGAACCGCTCCTGGCCTGACGCGGCATTGGCGGCGATGGCGATGTCGAACGTGGCCGGGCTCGCCGTGAAGCCCACCTTGGCGGTGCTGTCGGCGTCGGCCACGTTCACCTGCACGGTCTGGGGGGTGCCGAACCGCGTCGTGCCCTGCACGGTGGCAGTCACCCTGATCTGCGCCGCGGCGGCGTCCTCGGCGACCACGCCGCGGTCCACGCTCAGCACTATGCCCGTGGGCTTGGCGTCGTCGTCGGCCACGTTCACCGACGCGTCGCCCGCGGTGGACAGCACGTTGTATGCAGGCAGATCCTCGACAGTGGCGGTGACAGTCCCGTTGGGCTCGTCGCCCGTATCGCCGACCGTCGGCACCGAGAACTGCTTCGACGTGTCGCCGGCGGTGATGGTGACGGTCCGATCGCCCTCGCCGGCGTCTGCCACGAAGTCCGACACCGCGTCGTCTTCCACCTTCACCGTCACGCCCAAGTCGGCCGACAGGGCCTCGTCGATGCTGACGGTGAAGGTCGCCGCGGCGCCCTCGGTCACGTCAGGGCCGGCGGCGATGGAGACCACCGGACGGTCCGAGTCGACCTCGAACACCCCCGACAGGGCGAACATCGGGCGCTGCTCGGTGCGGGGCGACCCTTGGCAGGCGCCGTTGCCCGACGTGAGATCGTTGAGGTCCGAGGTGGGGCCCAGCGGGGTCTTGTCGCCGTCGCCGGACACGTTCAAGTATCCGACCCGCACGCTCGACGCGCCCATCACCTTCAAGTTCTCGGCATACACGCTCGTGGCGCAGCCGACGAACGCCCGGCGCCCGCCAGAGTCCACGTTGGCGGTGTTGGCCAGGCCGTGGCTGCTGCTGCCGGTCCAGTAGCCGTCGGCGTCGACGGTGGCCGCTGTGCCGTCGGCGTGGCGCGGGTTGGCCTCGTCGTCCCAGGCGCCGTCCATGAAATCGGCGTTGTCGTCGGCCGCCTTGGCGCCGCCGACCCAGTAGACGGCAGTGTTCGGGTACTGCGTCGCGGCGTAGTCGATCGAGCGGCCCGGCCCGCCGCCGTCGAAGAACGCGTGATCCGCGGCGTTGCCCCCGAACACCTCCACCCCGTCCGCGTCGGGGCCCAGCTTCACGGTCTTGTGCGCTATGGCGCTGCGAGCACCGCTGCCCGAATAGGGCTGCGCGGTGGACACCACCGCGTGGAAGCCCGCCGCATACGGCTTCAACGCCTCGACCCCGCCTGCCTTGAGGCCCGCCCCGGTGATCTCCGCCCGCACGAAAGCGTCATACGCGCTGGCCACCTCGCTCTCCGCCGTCCTCTCAGACGAGGTCACGAACAGCAGACGGAACGTGTCGCCCGCCGACAGGCCGTCAGGCACGAACTCCCACCCGGCAGGCACCTTCACCGCGGTCACCGGATGCTCCGGCGTCGTCTCCGCGATCGTGATCGTCGCGGAGCGCGCCGACGCGGCTGCGAGGGCGCCGATGCCGGTGCTGGTGGTGCGCTTGGGGTCGTTGAGCGCTCGCCTGCTGGCGGGGATCTGGACGGTGACGGTGTCGTCGGTGCTGTTGCCGTCGGCGTTGGCCACGGTGAATGTGATCGTGGCCGTGCGGGCTCCTGCGCCGGTGAACGTCAGCAGCAGCGCTGCCTGGGTGGGGGAGGTGCGACCTGCGAGGGGGTCGGCGCCGAGCTGGACGTCTGCGGTCCAGTTGAGTGCCCGACGCGAGGCCAGCAGCCGGGCAGGCCCCGACAGGATCGCCCTCGTCGGGGACGACAGCCGGATCGGCACCTGCACGACCTCGCCGGCGGCCAGCGCCCGTTCGAGCTCGACGGTCACCGTCGCCGACGTGGACGCGTCGGTCTCCACCACGGTGCCGCCGCCCGACATGGTGACCTCGAAGGGGTCGTCGTCGATCAGGCGCACCGTCACCGCGGGCCCCGAGGTGACCGCCCCGTAGCCCGATGCTGTGTGGGCGATCGTCGCG
>JAJEFK010000037.1 GCA_022820505.1 Acidimicrobiia bacterium
CTATCCCGACGTGCCCGACTGGGTGAAGGACAAGCACACCTTCCTGCAGATCGAGGGGTCGAGGATCCTGGTGGTGGTGGTGGCCGCGGTGTCGATGGGGGTGCTGTGGTACCTGGTGGAGCACACCAAGGGCGGCAAGGCGATGCGGGCCGTGGCCGAGGACGCGGAGATCGCGGCGCTCATGGGCATCAACGTCAACCGCACCATCGTGAAGGTGTTCGCGGTGGGCGGTGCGATGGCGGGCATGGCGGGGATTCTGTGGGGAATCCTGTTCCGCAGCGTCATTCACACCACCGGTTTCCTGCCGGGCATCAAAGCGTTCAGCGCGGCGGTGGTAGGCGGCATCGGCCACCTGGGCGGTGCGATGGCGGGCGGGCTGTCGATCGGGGTGGCCGAGTCGGTAGGGCCGCTGCTGATCCTGGAGCCGCTGGGGGTGAGCGGCGTGTCGCAGCTTCGTGACGCCGTGGCGTTCTCGATGCTGATCATCGTGCTGCTGGTGAGGCCGGCCGGCCTGTTCGGCGAGCGGCTGCCCGCGGAGGATCGGGCATGAGCCTCACGACGCCATCCGAACCGGGGCCGCCGCCTGCTCCGGAGCCCGCGCCGAGCGCTGGCGGCGCCGCCAACGGCCTCAGCAATGACGCGCCGCCGCGCCCGCCGTTCGCGCAGGACTGGCGTCGCATCGCCCGCATGGGAGCCATCGGCGCCATCGGGCAGATCTTCATCTCTCTGTCCAACATGCCGGTCAAGCTCGACGGCCGGGCGATCATCGAGGGCGTCCTCAGCCTCGGCTACCTCTCGCTGGTGGTGCTGCCGCTGGCGGCGGGCAGCCGCGTCGGGCACCAGCTCCGGCGCGAGGGCGTGCCGTTCCACCGCCCCGGCGCCCACGAAGTCATCGGCGGGGCCGCGTGCGGCGCGCTCGTCGGCGGGGGCTTGTCGCTGCTGGCGGTGCTCATAGCCAACTTCGACCTGCGCGAGCCGCTGGTCAACTGGAGCCCGATCCTGGCCGAACTGCTGGCGTTCAACCGCGGCACGGCGTTCGCGGTGATCATCTGGCTTGCCATCGGCGCAGCCGTGGGCGCTGCGGGCGGCCTGCTGCGAGTGGTGCCGTCGCTGGCACGACGCGTGCTGTGGACCATGGTGCTCACCCTGTTCGGCTCGGCGGTGCTCGAATCGCTGACCACCGACCTGGCCGAGGGCATGGGCATCGAGGGGCTGGTCGACTGGTTCTATGCCCCCCGGGGCGGGCTCACCATCACCGGCGCCATCGCCCTCGCCGCCGGATCAGGCGTGCTGGCGTTCGTGGCCCGGGGCCGCATCAAGGGGGCTAAGGCCCGCATCGACGCGCTCGAGGGCCCCGCCCGCAACCGGGCCCACCTCGGCCTGATCCTGGCCACCGCCGCAGTGCTCGTCATTTTGCCGATGTTCGCCGGCAAGCTCACCAACGAGCTGCTCGCCAACGTCGGCCTGTTCGTGCTGCTGGCGCTGGGGCTGAACATCGTGGTCGGCCTCGCCGGCATCCTCGACCTGGGTTACGTGGCGTTCTTCGCCGTGGGCAGCTACAGCGCAGCGGTGCTCACCGCTGCCACATCGCCGAAGATCCACCCGGAGCTGCCATGGTTTGTGGCGCTCATCGGCGTTGTGCTCCTGACCGGGCTGGTGGGGCTGTTCATCGGCGCCCCGGTCATCCGCATGCGTGGCGACTACCTCGCCATCGTCACGCTCGGCTTCGGCGAGATCATCCGCCTGCTGTTCCTGTCGGACTGGCTGTCGGGATGGTTCGGCGGCTCCCAGGGAATCACCAACATCCCGGGTGCGGAGATCTTCGGCCTGGCCGAGGTGGCCGGCACCGATCCGCGCAGCGTTTTCTACTTGGTGCTCGCGTTCTGCGCGATCGCCATCTACGTCTCGTGGCGGTTGGAGCGGTCGCGCATCGGCCGTGCGTGGATGGCGGTGCGCGAGGACGAGACCGTGGCTGAGGCCATGGGCATCAACACGGTCAACGTCAAGCTGCTGGCCTTCGTGGTGGGAGCCGTGCTGGGGTCGTTCAGCGGGGCGATCTTCTCGGCGAAGGTCGGCTCGGTGTTCCCCGCCAGCTTCCTGATCCTGGTGTCGATCGTGATTCTGGTGGTGGTCATCTTCGGCGGCATGGGCAACATCGTCGGCGTCATCGCCGGCTCGGCGGTGCTGATCGGCGTGCTCGGCGGGCCCAAACAGCCGGGCCTGCTGGCGGAGTTCTCCGAGTTCAAGCTGCTCATCTATGGAGCGCTGCTGGTGTGGATGATGCTGGCCCGGCCAGAGGGCCTGATCCCCAGCGTGCGCCGCACCCGTGAGCTGCACCAGGAAGAGCTCGCCCAAGACGCCTGGCTGCGTGGCCAGACCGAAGACGACAACGGTGAGGATCAGTCGTGAGCACGGCGGCGCAGCAGCCGATTCTGGAAACCCGGGGCCTCGGCGTCGACTTCGGTGGGCTGAAGGCCCTCGACGGGCTCGACCTGGCGGTCTACCCAGGCGAGATCGTCTCGGTCATCGGCCCCAACGGCGCCGGCAAGACCACCCTGTTCAACGCCATCACCGCCACGGTGGCTGCCAGCGAGGGCGACATCCGTTTTGAGGGCGAGTCGCTCATCGGTCTCGACCCCAACCGGGTCACCTCCCGGGGCATCGCCCGCACCTTCCAGAACGTCCGCCTGTTCGCCAACATGACCGTGCTCGAGAACGTGATGGTGTCCCAGCACTGCCGCACCCGCCAGAGCGTGTTCGGGGCGCTGCTGTTCACCAAGGCGTTCCGCGACGAAGAGGCCGAGATCACCGAGCGGGGCAAGGAGGTGCTGTCGTTCTTCGGTCACCGCCTCGTCGGCTACCGGTTCGATCAGCCCGCCTACACCCTGTCGTATGCCAACCGGCGCCGGCTGGAGATCGCCCGGGCCATGGCCACCCAGCCCAAGCTGATCCTGCTCGACGAGCCTGTTGCCGGCATGAACCCCACCGAGTCGGCCGAACTGACCGGCCTGATCGGTCGGCTGCGGGACGAGTGGGGCTTCGCAATCGTGGTGATCGAGCACGACATGGAGGTGGTGCGCGAGGTTTCCGACCGGGTGGTGGTGCTGGACCACGGCGTGAAGATCGCCGAGGGCGACTACGCCGACGTCGCGGTTGACCCGCAGGTCATCGAGGCGTACCTCGGCCACGGGGCGACGGCATGAGCAGCGGTGAGCGCGTCCCGCTGCTGGAGATGCGCAGGGTGAATGCGCACTACGGGGCAGTGCATGCACTGCGAAACGTCGACCTGTCGATCTACGAAGGCGAGCTTGTGTGCCTGCTGGGCGGCAACGCCAGCGGCAAGTCGACGACGCTGAAGACACTGCTCGGCATGCTGAAGCCCACCTCTGGCGAGGTGGTGCTCGACGGCGAGGTGGTGAACGACCGACCGACCAGCTACCGGGTGGCCCGGGGCATCACGATGGTTCCCGAGAACCGGCGCCTGTTCAAGCGGCTCACGGTGCGCGAGAACCTGCAGCTCGGCGCCTACCTCCGCAAGGACAGCGACGCCATCGCCGCCGACATGGAGCGCGTGTACGAGTTGTTTCCCCGCGTCAAGGAACGGCTCGGCCAGAAGGCGGGCACGCTGTCGGGCGGCGAGCAGCAGATGGTGGCCATCGGCCGGGCGCTCATGTCTCAGCCCCGGGTACTGCTGATGGATGAGCCGTCGATGGGGTTGGCACCGGCGCTGGTGCAGCAGAACTTCGAGCTGATCAGCCAGATTCACGAGGCCGGCATGACGGTGTTCATGGTGGAGCAGAACGCCAACATGGCGCTCGGCATCGCCGACCGGGGATGGGTGCTGCAGACCGGTCGTGTCGTGCTCGATGACACCGCAGCGGCGCTGCTGGCCAACCCGGCCCTGCGCACGTCCTACCTGGGCGGCGGCAAGGGCGATGACGAAGGCGAGACTGCCGACGGGGACGCCGGCTGACGCCGAACGGCCCAGCCCCTAGTTCTGCAGCGGCAGCACGGCGCTGGCCACGCCTTCGAGCTCCGCAAACCAGTCGTCGGGCTCGCCCACCAGCACCGGCACGAACTTCGAAGCGCCTACCTCGATGAACCGCTGGATCTGGTCGCGCAAGCCGTCCCAGCCGGTCGGGATGATGTCGCTTGGGTCGGCATCGGGCGCCCGCCGTTCGAGGATCGCCTTGTAGCCGGGGCTGATCTCGCCGTGCGTGTAGGGGATGAGCACGCCGAAGTGCTCAGGATCGATCCAGCGCTCGTGCTCGTCGGCGGCCTCGTTCACGATCTTCCAGCCGGCCGCTGCGATGTCGGGCGTGCAGAACGACGGCAGCCACCCGTCGCCGAAGCGCCCGCAGCGGCGCAGCTCCACCTCGGCGGCACCGCCCAGCCAGATGTCCATGGGCTTCTGGGCCGGCTTCGGCAGCAGCGACACCTCGTCGTAGTGGTACCACTCGCCGTGGTGGGTGACGGGCTCGTCTTCCCAGAAGCGCTTCAGCAGCGGCAGGGCCTCGTTGAACATCTTCGCCCGCTGGCGGCGCTCCACGCCGAAGGCCGCCTGCTCGTGCACATCGGCCACGCCCAGCCCGAATGCGGGCAGCAGCCGGCCGTCGGACAGGCGGTCGAGGCTGGCCAGTTCCTTGGCGAGCACGGCGAGGTTGCGGCCGGGCAGCACCAGCACCGACATGCCGAACTTCATGCGCTTGGTGCGGCCCGCTGCGTAGGCGAGGCCCACGATCGGGTCGGGGCATTCGCCGCCGAGCCGCTCGCTCAGCCACAGCGAGTCGAAGCCGTTGTCCTCCAGCGCGTCCACGAACGGGTCGAAGGTGGCGTGGTCGTTGGTGAAGCTGCGCGTGCCCAGCCCGAAGCCGATCCGGATCTTCATAAGGCCCACGCTAGGACACCGCAGCCGCTTCGACCCGGGCGGCGCTCTGCACAACGCGCGCCGCTGCGGGGCTGGCCCGGGCGGCGCTGCTGGCGCCTCGGCATGAACGGCGCTGCTGTGCGTCGTACCCTCGTGCGCTGATGGGCGAACGCCGGCCGCGATGAAGGACTGTCAATGAGTGAAGCAGCAGCGAACGGGCAGATCGACCTGACCTCGCCATTCCGGCTCGACGGGCAAGTGTGCTTGGTGACCGGTGCATCGAGCGGCTTCGGCGTCCGCTTCGCCCGGGTGTTCGCAGCGGCCGGCGCCAAGGTGGCCGTGGCCGCCCGGCGGGCCGACCGGCTGGAGGCGCTCGCGGCCGAGCTGCCCGATGCACTCGCCGTGCGCTGCGACGTGGGCGACGACGACGCCTGCCGAGACCTGGTGGCGCAGGTGGTGGACCGCTACGGCAAGGTCGACGTGCTGGTGAACAACGCCGGCGTGAGCGACGCCATCAACCCCGGCGAGCAGGCCGACGTGGAGAGCTTCCGGCAAGTGGTCGACATCAACTTGAACGCATGCTTCCTGCTGGCTGGGCTCGTCGCCGCCGACATCATCGGTCGGGAGGCCACGGGCAGCATCATCAACGTTGCCTCGGTGCACGGGCACGTGGCCTCGGCGCCCAACCTGCAGCCTGCGTACGCGGCGTCCAAGGCGGGACTGGTGAACCTCACCCGTGATCTCGCCGTGCAGTGGGCCACCCGGGGCGTGCGGGTCAACGCCCTGTGCCCCGGCTACTTCGAGACTGAGCTGACGGCGCCGATGTTCGACGACGATCGCTCGATGGCGTGGATCAGCCGCAACGCCCCGATGCGCCGCCCCGGGCACGAGCACGAGCTGGACGGTGCGCTGCTGTTCCTGGCCGGCGACGCCAGCAGCTACGTAACCGGCAGCTCGCTGATGGTGGATGGGGGCTGGACCGCGCGGTGAGCCGGCCGGTCGCATCCGGGCTGCGAGTGGGCGCGGCCGCACTGGCCGCAGCGCTCGGCGGCGGCTGGTGGCTGGCTTCGGGCCGCTGGCGGCGCACATGGCGCGCCGACTCGCTGACCGGTGTCGCCACCCGGGACGGCGCACTGCGCCACCTGCATGCCGAGCTGATGCGCTCGACACGCACCGGCCGGATGGTGGGCGTGGCGTTCTGCGACGTCGATGCTTTCAAGCAGGTGAACGATCGGCACGGCCACCTGGCCGGCGACCTGGTGCTGGTCACCGTGGCGCAGTGCCTGCGCGATGCGGTCCGGCCATCTGACGTGGTGGCCCGTGTGGGCGGCGACGAGTTCGTGGTGGTGTGCGGCGGGCTGCGCAGCGCCGCCGACATGGAGATCATCACGGAGCGTCTGCATGCATCGCTCACCCAAGCGCCTGCGCAGAACGAGACCGGCGATCCATTAGCCGAGATGGGTGTCACCGTGAGCATCGGCAGCGCCACCGGACGTGGCGGCCAAGTCTCCCCCGGGGCGCTGCTGCACGCGGCCGATCGCTCGATGTACCGACAGAAAGGCTGGCGGTCCTAGCGGCTCACCATCCTGCTGGCGTGCTCAGCTCACAGCGCCGTTCAGCCGAGTGCCGGCGTGCCTTCGAAGTTGCCAGGGTCTTCGGCCGTGGGCAGCACCGGGCGTGCCCGCCAGTCCATGGCCTCCTCGACGCCGTCGATCACGTCGGACCACTCCTCGGCGTTCCAGCCCTGTGCCGCGCCAAGCACGCTGGCGTCCTGGGCGAGGTGCACGAGGGCGGGCAGCCGTTCCAGGCCCAGCGATCGAACGAACTCGCGCTCGGGGTCGAGCAGCACGAGATGCTCGTCGGCGAAGCGGCCCAGGAAGCTGCGGGCGCCCTGCGCATCGCTGCACACGACGAACGCGCAGCGCACATCGGCCTCCTCGTACACAAGGAACAGCCGCGATGCCGTGGGCAGGATCCAGCCGCTCTGGTGCGTGTAGGGGTCGATCACGACGCCCATGAGGTTGAACACCACCAGCCACTCGGCCAGCGTGTGGGTGTGGCCGGTGAGCGTTTCGAGCTTGATGTCGGTGGACGGCGCGTCAAGCACGGCAGGCAAACTAGCGCTCCCGGTGGGCGCGGCCACGGTTCACGCGCCGATGCGCCCAGCAGTCACCCGACGGTCGTCCGGCCCGCCTGCGATCGGCTCGCCTGGTGCAACAGCGAGTCTTGTGGCTTTCAGATCGGCGGGCGCAGCAGCTCGGCGGCGAGGGGGCAGTCGGCCCGCTGCCAGCCGGCGGCCGGCTCGATGCCGCCGGGCCCCACGACGTGGCTGAACAGGCCGAGCGGCACGACCTCCTCGTCGCATTCCCACGGCTCGTCGGCCACGGCGCCCGCGGCGGCCTCGAAGAACGGCTGCGGCAGCGCCCGTCCCTGCCCGACGATGCACCACACCTCCACCCCCGACACATACCCGACCGCCGCGGCGGCATGGGAGCCGCCGGCCGCGATCACCGCCTCGGGCCCGGCTGCAGCAGCCTCCACCAGGATCACCTCAGCGGTCGAGCACGCAGCCGCCAAGCCGGAGAGCGGCACGTCGGTCACCTCGCATCCTTCGCCCGCGAGCCGTCGAGCCAGGCCGGCGCCCTCGCCGTAGGCGTCGATGATGCGCAGCTCGATGTCGGCGCGCCGCCCGAGTCCCTCAGCGGCCAGGTCGGGCCAGCCCAGCAGGCACACCGCGGCACCCTCGGGCAGCGCATCGGCGGCGTGGTCGGCAGTGGCATCGGCCCGCAGCTCGGCCGCGAACTCGCGCGCATCCCGGTACGGCTGCGACGATGCGCACACCCGGGCCGCCATCGACCACAGCGCGCCGGCGACCGGGTACTTGTCGAGGATGCGGCGGCACACCGTGACCAGCTCCAGCGGGTCGGATGCGAGCGCGCCCAGCGCCGATGCGGCCTCGCGCACCAGCACGTCCTGCGACAGGTCGCCCGCACGAGCCACGTAGCGCAGATGCTCCATCGGGTGCACGCGCCGAAGCTATCCCGTGCCGCCGAACCGATCCGTTGCGCGCTGGCTCAGAGGCTGCGCCGTCAGGCGAAGCCGTGGCCCGAGCGGCCCGTGAGCCCAACCGCATGAGCATCGGGAACAAGAGCGGGAAGCAACAGGCAGTGCGACGAGAAGGCTGACTCGGCTCAGCGTTGCCTCAACTGCTCTGGGTCTGCAGCCGGCGCGCGATCACCTTGAGGCACAGCGTTTCGTCGGCGCCTTCGAAGATCGACAGCACCCGGGCGTCCACGAACAGCCGGCTCACCGTGTATTCCTCGGCGAAGCCGAACCCGCCGTGAAGCTGCTGCGCCTCACGGGTCACCCACTCGGCGGCCTTGCACACATATGCCTTGATCATCGACGCCTCGAGCGCTCCGCCGCCCCGAGCCATCATGCGGGCCACCTCGTAGCTGTACTGGCGGGCCGCGGCGATGATCGCCGCCATGCGGCCCAGCTTCGCCTGCGTCAGCTGGTACTCGGCGATCGGCTGGCCGAACACCTTGCGCTCGTCGGCATAGGTGCGGGCCTCGTCGTAGGCCGCCTGCATGACGCCCACCGCCCGGGCCGCCGTCTGCAGCCGCCCGTTCTCGAAGCCGGCCATCTGCAGGTAGAAGCCCTGCCCGATCCCGTCGTCGCCTCCGATGAGGTTCTCCGCGGGCACGAACCAGTCGTCGAAGGCGATCTCGAAGCTGTGCATGCCCCGGTAGCCCAGCGTGGCGATGGCCCGTCCCTCGATGGTGCCGCCCCGCTCGTCGGCGAACTGGAAGTCGTGACCTGCCGACTGGGGCTTCGGCACGATGAACAGGCTGAGGCCCCGGTGCGCCTTGCGCCGGTCGGGATCGGTGCGGGCCAGCAGCATCAGCACGTCGGCCCGGCCGGCGAACGTGCACCACGTCTTGGTGCCCGAGATCAGCCAGCCGCCCTCGGTGGGCGATGCCGACACGACCAGGTTGGCCACGTCGCTGCCGTAGTCGGGCTCGGTGACGGCAACGGCCACCATGGTCTCGCCGGTGGCGATCTGGGGGAACCAGTGCTTCTTCTGCTCCTCGGTGCCGCCCCGCTCCAGCGCCCGGGTGAGGATCTCGGGCCGGGTGATGAGCGAGCCGCCCGCGCCCAGCGATGCCCGCGACAGCTCCTCTGTGGCGATGACCATGCCGAGGTAGTCGCTCTCGGAGCCCGAGGCGAATCCGCCGTATTCCTCGGGCACCGACAGGCCGAAGCAGCCCAGCTCAGCCAGCCCGCCGATGATGTCTTCGGGGATGTCGGTATCGCCCCGGTGGATGTGCTCGGCGGCGGGGGCGATCTTGTCCTCGCCGAAGCGGCGGAAGGTCTCTGCCACCAGCTCGAAGTCGTCGTCGAGGTGGCTGGGTGCGTCGAGGCCGGCCAGCGTGGCCACGTAGGCGGGGTTGCGGTAGGCGGCCACGAAGTCGCGGGCGCCGTCGAGGGCGCCGGGCTCGAGGCCCCACTGGGCCTCGCGGGCGAACAGCCGGGCGTGGAACTCGCCGAGGGCGTCGGCGATGAAGCCGCAGGCGAGACGGGCCTCGGCGTCGCCCAGCGCCCCCCACGCGACCAGCGAGTCGCAGATGCGCAGCGCCGAGGCGGTGTGGGCCTGGTCGTACAGGAAGCACTGGTGGTCGTCGCCCATGCCGACCGCATGGCTGCACGCACGGCTCAACGCTGCGTTGCCCACAGCGAGTGCGTCGGCCGCGGCGGACATGTCCGGTTCGGTCACAGCAAGGCCAGCGTCGGCAGTCATCTCGTCCCCGTCGTCGTCACAGCCGCACAGGCTAAAGCCCGCTCCGGCGCACGGCCCGGGCGGTGATGGGGTTGTATCCGGTCAGCGGCGACGCCGCGCCGTACGATGACTCGGTCCACGCTTCAGCACCACTGCTCCTGACCATCGCAGGGAGGTTCCTGTGACCGTCCATGACCGCCCGTTCGGGCGCTACTTCGAGGACTTCGAGATCGGCGACGTGTACCGGCACTGGCCCGGCAAGACCATCACCGAGGCCGACGATCACCTGTTCTGCATGATCACGATGAACCACCACCCGCTGCACACCAACGAGTGGTTCGCCCAGCACGAGACCGTGCACGGCAAGAACGTGGTGGTGGGCAATCTCGTGTACTCGCTGGTGCTGGGCATGAGCGTGCCCGACGTGAGCGGTGCGGCCATTGCAAATCTCGAAGTGGAGACGCTGACCCACTCGCGCCCGACGTTCCACGGCGACACGATCTACGCGGTCACGAAGGTGCTCGACAAGCGTGAGTCTGGCTCGCGGCCCGATCGGGGTGTCGTGACCGTGGAAACCAGGGCATTCAACCAGCGCTCCGAAGAGGTCTGCTACTTCCGCCGCAAGGTCATGATCTGGAAGCGGGATGCTGCGCCCGAGCGGCGCTTCCCTTACAGCGACGAGGCAGCCGTCGGCCAGGGCTGATCGCTTGCGCCACGCCGGGTCGGATGCGCGTGGCTTGCGCCACGCCGAGTCGGGTGAGGGCGGACTGCGCCACGCCGAATTGATCGGTTGGTGGGCGTCCGAGCGGCGGGATCTGCCGTGGCGGCGCACACGTGACCCGTGGCTTGTGCTGGTCTCGGAGGTCATGCTGCAGCAAACCCAGGTGGACCGGGTGCTGCCGTACTTCGAGACGTTCGCGGAGCACTGGCCGACGCCGCAGCGGTGCGCACAGGCCGAGCTGGCTGAGGTGCTCGCTGCCTGGCAGGGACTGGGCTACCCCCGGCGCGCTCGCAACCTCTGGCGAACGGCGGCGATCATCACAGAGCACCACGACGGCGGGGTGCCCGCCGATCTCGACGACTTGCTGGCGCTGCCCGGCGTAGGCCCGTACACCGCTCGGGCCGTGCAGGCGTTCGCCTTCGGCATCGACACTGGCGTCGTCGATACCAATGTGGGCCGCATCCTGGCCCGCTGGACAGGTCGCCGGCTGGCTCCTCGGGAGGCCCAACGCATCGCTGATGATGTGGTTCCCGAAGGGGAGAGCTGGGCGTGGAACCAGGCGATGATGGACCTCGGCGCCCAGGTCTGCACCAAGCGAGACCCGAACTGTGCCCGGTGCCCAGTACAACCGTGGTGTGCGTGGGCGGGCGAGGTCTTGGGCTCGGAGCCTTCGGGCCAGCCAGATCCGGCCGACCGCAGCGCTGGGGCCAGCAGCCGACAGCCGCCGTTCGAAGGCAGCGACCGGCAGGCCAGGGGCCGCCTGCTCGCAGCACTGTCAACCATCGACATCGAGCGTGCAGGCGCCGCTAGCGCCATGGATCTCGAGCGTGACGAGGCTCGGGCTCAGCGCCTCGTCGACGAGCTGATCGCCGAGGGCTTGATCACCTCCGAGGGCGACCAGCTCCGCTTGGGCTAGGCAGCCACGCTGTGCTTGTTTGGCTCGTGGCTCAAGCAGCTACGAGCTGCTCGATCAGTTCGTCGAAGGCCTTGTCGGCGATGGCGACCATCTCGTCGTCGGTGCGGTCCTGGATGGGATGCTCCACCCACACGGCCGCCGGGTCGAAGCCGAGTGCCTTGCCCTGCACCTCGGCGCCGTCGACGAACTGGACGGTGGCGACGAACACCGACGGGATGCCGCGGCGTTCCAGATCAGCGATGTCGTGCACACTGCACGACGTGCAGCTGCCTCAATCGGCTAGCGCTTCGATCACCACGTCGCACTTGGTGGCGATCTCGTGGCGCAGGTCGACCGGGGCCGGCTTGGTGAACGTGGGCTTGGAGTAACGCTCGACGCGCAGGCCCCGCTCGGTCAGCCGTTCCTCGAGCCGGTTCAGGAAGCGGTCGCCGCGGGGCTTGCTGATGTCCAGCAGGCCCACGGTGAGGCCGTCCAGCGAATCGGGCCGGGTGACCCGTTCACGATGGGCGGGTGCCGCTTCGTTCGTCGGGTCCAAGACGACAGTGCTCATGTGGTCCCCCCTGTGTTGGATCCGGTGGGCACGTCCTGATCGACTGTAGCCGCCCCAGGCCCAAGCGGCCTGTGAGCGGAGCCCTGCTAGCGCCAGGGATCGATCTCGACGCACACGGGCTGAGCGCCCACCTCGCCGTTCACCCAGCCGCCGATCACCGCCGAAAACAGCCCTGCTCCGCCGCCGCAGTGCACTAGGTGCAGGCCTCCCTCACGGAACTTCGGCAGGTCGGCCTCGGCGAGGAACTCGGGGACGCCTTCGGCGATGCCGCCAGCGCCGCGCGCCAGCTCCGAGCCGGGGCGGGTCGTCAGCTCGTTGATTCGCTCGGCAGTCTGCTGGCGGGTCCAGCCGCTGTCGATGAACACACGTGAATGGTCCGGCGCCACCGCCAGGATCGCATCGAAGCCCAGCACCAGCTTCGGATGGTGGATTGCATTCAGCGCTGCCGCCATGGTGCGGGCCAGCGACTCGGGATCGCGAGAGAGCTGGTCGACCACCGAGCGAGGCGCCTCGCCTGGGAAGGCCGTCACGGTGTTGGTGCCGGTCTGGAAGCCGAAGTCGGTGCACAGCGGGTCCCAGCCGGCGCCGCTGCCTTCGCTGCTGCCTTCTTCCGAGGCCTCATCCTCGCCTTCGATTTCGGCGAAGCAGAAGCCCACCTTGCCGGGCTGGCCGAGCGCTGCCCGGTCTACCTCGCCGGGGCGCCCGCCGCCCACGTTGCGCACGATGAGCTGCACCGCCCGCCCGATCGTGCTGTTGGCCCGGTTGCCCTGGCCGAACACGTTGATCCCGTTGTTCATGCCGATCTGTCGGGCGATGGGCCCGTTCACGATGAACACCGGCCCGACCGGCATGGTGGTGGCCAGCATCTCGTGCATATTGAACGTGTCGTTGCACACTGCGGTCAGCGCTGCCAGCACCACCGGGAGGTACTCGGGCCGGCAGCCGGCCATCACCGCGTTGACGGCAGCCTTCTCGACCGTGCAGTCGGCGAGGTCGGGTGCGACGTTGGCCACCACCTCGTCGGGGGAACGCGACGTTCCCGCCAGCATCGCCGCCACTCGCTCAGCCGTGGGCGGCACCAGCGGCAAACCGTCCGACCAGCCCCGGTCGAACATCGCCTCGTGGAGGTCTTCCTGACTGCCGAATTCGACCCGGCGAGCGCTCAGGCCCGAGCTGCCGAAGCGAGCCTCCAAGGCGTCGACGTGAGCCGGATCGACCGAGAGCGAACCGCAGCCGGGCCGGTGTTCGGGCAGGCTGGCGCCCAAGCTGTCGAACCCGGTGAACGATTCCCACTCGGGCCGGGACCAGCCCACGATGCGGCCGGCTTCGCCGCCGTCGGCGAACCGCATCAGCGTCGGCACCGTCCCGATGTCGTGATGCCACGAGAAGCCAAGGTCGGCGTCGTGCACCCTGGCTGCGACTGCCTCGGGAAAGGCGGGATCGTCCTGGGTGAACACGGTCAGCGAGCCTCGGGCTTCGATATCGGCCAGCACTGGCTCGATCAGCTCGCACGTGGGGCAGTCCCGTTTCACCACGGCCACCAAGCCGTTCCGCGGCACGCTCGCCGCCGCGTCGTCGGCCGTGTTCCCGTCAGCGCTCGAAGCCATGGCCGGAGGCTATATGTGGCTTGCCGGGGGCGGCCCGGGCGGGGTTCGGCTGTCTAGGGTTGGCGCCGTGACTGACTCGAGCGACCAGCCCTCCATCGACAGCAGGCTCTTCCGGGATGTGCTGGGGCACTTTCCGACGGGCGTCACCGCCGTCACCGCCGTGAACGAGGGTCGGCCGGTCGGCATGGCCATCGGCTCGTTCACTTCGGTGTCGCTCGACCCGCCGCTCGTCGCGTTTCTGCCCACCAAGGACTCGACGACGTGGAACGACATCCGTGCCGCGGGCAGCTTCTGCGTGAACATCATGGCCCAGGACCAGATGGCCACCTGTGGCGTGATGGCCAGCCGGGCCGACGACAAGTTCGCCGATGTCGGGTGGCGGCCCGGGCCCACCGGTGCGCCGATCATCGAGGGCTCGATCGGTTACATCGACTGCACCATCGAAGCCGTGCACGACGGCGGCGATCACGACATCGTCGTGGGGCGTGTCGTCGAGCTCGAGGTGCTCGATGCGAAAGACCCCCTGCTGTTCTGGAAGGGTGGCTACGGCACCTTTGTGTGACGGCCGGCTGATGGGCGGGCAGCGGTGATCAGCGCCGTCGTCTGCACCGCACTGGGTGCGCCGCTCCGGTGATCACCGCCATCGCCCGCATAGCGCTCGGCGTGCTGTTCCTGGTGTCGGGCGCGCTGAAGCTGCGCGACCTGTCATGGCCGGGCGCCGCCCGTGCAATGGGCGCACCCCGTTGGACCGTTCCGTTCATCGCTCCGGTCGAGATCGTGCTGGGGGCGGGGTTGGCGGCGGGAGTTGCCGAGCCATGGCCGGCGTGGCTGGCGCTCGGGCTGCTGGTTGTGTTCACCGCAGCCTTGGCGCGGGTGCTGCAGCGCCCGCGTGAGGAGCGCCCCGCCTGCGCGTGCTTCGGCCGCTGGTCGTCCAAACCCGTCGGCGCCGGTTCGCTGCTGCGCAACGGCCTGCTGGCCGCACTCGCTGTGCTTGCGCTGATCTAGGCCGTCTCTGCCAGCTGTCTGTGCGCGCGTGGCGAACGCCAGCTGTGCTGTCTGCGCGTGGCTTAGGCCACCCGTGCTGTCTGCGCGCGGCTTACGCCACGTCGAGCACATCACAGATGAACGCCAGGATGAACGCCTCATCGCGCCAGGCGTCGTAGCGGCCTGATGGCCCGCCGTGGCCGGCGCCCATCTCGGTGCGCAACAGGATCGGCTCCGTCGAAGTGGTCCTCGCCCGCAGTTTGGCCACCCACTTGGCAGGCTCCCAGTACTGCACCCGCGGATCAGTCAGCCCAGCGGTGACCAGCAGGGCTGGGTGGTCGGCCGGCTCGACATTCTCGTAGGGCGCATATGACCGGATCGTCTCGAACGCCGCCGGGTCGGTCGGGTCGCCCCACTCGTCGTACTCGGTGACAGTCAAGGGGATGGCCGGGTCGAGCATCGTGTTCAACACGTCGACGAAGGGCACCTCGGCTACCACCCCGCAGAACAGCTCCGGGTGGCGGTTCACCATCGCCCCCATGAGCAGGCCGCCGGCGCTGCCGCCCCGGGCGCAGATCCGGTGGGGGTTCGCCCATCGGGCCGCAGCCAAGTGTCGGGCGCAGGCCGCGAAGTCGTCGAAGGTGTTGTGCTTGTTGGCGAGCTTGCCGCCCTCGTACCAGGCCCGTCCCAACTCGCCGCCGCCGCGCACGTGGGCCATGGCGAACAGCACGCCCCGATCCAGCAGCGACAGCCGGGCCGTCGAGAACGACGCCGGCATGCCGATCTCGTAGGCCCCGTAGCCGTAGAGCAGGCAGGGCGCTGGCCAGCTCACTGCGCTGGGCTTCCACACCAGGCTGATCGGCACCGCCGTGCCGTCGGGCGCCGTGGCGGTGATGCGCTCGGTGGTGTACGCCGTCAGGTCGACATCGCCGAGCACCGGCAGCTGGTCGAGCAGTTCTCGCTCGCCGCTGTCTAAGTCGAGCTCGAAGATCGACGGCGGCGTCACCATCGACGTGTAGCCGAATCGGTAGCGGCGGGTGTCGAATTCGGCATTCGCCCCGCCGCCGGCCTCGTAGACCGGCTCTGGTATCTCGATCTCAAATGCAGGGCCAAGCTCGCCCGGGTTCGCATCGCCGCGTCCGTCGGTGCCGGTACCTGAAGTGCCGACACCGGCACCGTTCGGGCTCAACCCGCTCGGCTGGGCATCACGAGTGTCATGAACCCGCAGCCGGACCAGACCGTCCTGGCGCTCGTGGACAACCACGAAGTCCTGGAAGCAGTCCAAGCCGTCGATGCGGATGCCTTCGCGCGCGCCAATCAGCTCGCGCCACGTGCTGTCGTGCCCGGGGGGAGCGCCCTCTACCGGTGCGTCGCCTGCGGCCGGGGTGCTGCCTTCGCTCGGCACGGGCGCCTCGACCAGCCGGAAGTCCAGAGCGCCGTCGTTGGTGACGATGAGCAACCGCTCGCCCTGGTGGTCGAGGCCGTACTCGATACCTGCCCGCCGCTCACGCACGAGCAATGGCTCTGAAGCGGGCCGATCGGCGTCCACCAGCCGGTGCTCCGACGTGATCTTCGACTGCGAACCGATCACCACGAAGCGTTCGCTGCTGGTAGCGCCCACGCCCACCCAGAACCGCTCATCGTCTTCTCGGTAGGCCTCGACATCGCCGGCGGGGTCGGTGCCTACGGCATGGCGGATGACCCGGTTTGGGCGCTGGGCGTCGTCGGTGCGCACGGCGAACAGCGTCGAGTTGTCGTTGGCCCACACCAGCCCGTAGCTGAGCTCGGCGAGTCCGCACCCCGCTGCGGGCACGTCGGGGCCGTCCAGCACCTGGCCGCTCGCGATATCGACCACGGTCAGCGTGTACTGCTCGTCGCCGTCGGTGTCGGTGGTGTAGGCGAGCAGGCGGTGGTCGGGGCTGACGGCCAGGTCGCCGACGGCGAAGTACTCGTGGCCCTCGGCCAGCTCGTTCTCGTCGAGCAGCACTGTCTCGTCATCGTCGGTGCCGCCCCGGGGGCGCCGCACGTGGATGACGTACTGCAGGCCCTCCACCGTGCGGGCCCGGTACTCCCAGTCGTCCTTCGGCGTGGGCAGCGACTGGTGGGTCTCCTTGGTGCGAGCCTTGATCTCGCCGAAGATCTGCTCGCGCAGATCTGCCAGGTGGGCAGTCGCGGCTTCTGTGAAGGCATTCTCGGCCTCGAGGTACTCCCGCACCGCAGGGTCGTCCCGCTCGCGCAGCCAGTGCCAGGGATCGTCGGTCTCGGTGCCGTGGATGCGCCGCACGTGCGGCCGCTGCGGTGCCACCGGAGCCTGCGTCATGGAGCCCGCACCGTACCGCCCGAGCTGCGTCGATCACTCCGTCAATTCGGAGGCTGACCACTAGCGTGGCGGCGTGCCGATTTATGCGCTTGGCGACTATGTGCCCGACATCCACCCCGATGCCTTCGTCATGCCCGAGGCGATCATCATCGGGCGGGTGACGATCGGCCCGGAGGCGTCCATCTGGTCGGGCGCAGTGCTGCGCGGCGACGACAACGACATCGTCGTCGGCGGAGGAAGTTCCATTCAGGACAACGCCGTGCTGCACGTCACCCCCGAATGGTCGACCACCGTGGGGGAGCGCTGCACCATCGGCCACCTGGCGCACATCGAGGGCGGCGTGGTGCACGACGAGGCCCTGGTGGGCACCGGCGCAATCGTGCTGCACGACGCCGAGATCGGCGAGCGAGCGCTGGTTGGCGCCGGGGCCGTGGTGCCAGGCGGCATGAAGGTCCCGCCGGGCACGATCGCGGTGGGCACGCCCGCCAAGATCCGAGAAGGCGTCGACACCGAGCCGCTGATCATGCCCGGCGTGCAGAACTACCTCGACCGCCGAGTTCGCTACATGGGCGAACTCCGCCGCCTCGACTGACGCCGCGCTTCGCTTCGCCCCGGTCAACAACCTGACGCGCTTCAAGCGGCGGCGGTAGCGTCACGGCCCATGAGCATGGGAAGCATCGACTTGGGACGTATCGGCATCTGGACGGGGGTGCTCGACGCACTGCCGTCCGCGCAGGGCGTGGAGTTCGTGGCCGAGGCCGAGGAGCTGGGCTACGGGGCGTTCTGGATCCCCGAGGCCGTCGGGCGTGACCCGTTCGTGGCCGCCGCCCGCCTGCTGGAGGGCACCAGCACCATCAAGATCGCCACCGGCATCGCCAACATCTACGCCCGCGACCCCATGACCATGGCCAACACGCTGCGCACCATCGACGAAGCCCACCCCGGACGGTTCCTGCTGGGCCTCGGCGTCAGCCACCACCACCTGGTGGAGTACATCCGCAAGCACGACTACTCCAAGCCGCTCAGCTACATGCGCGAGTACCTCGAGCGCATGGGCAAGGCCCGGTTCATGGCCCATGGCCCCCAAGAGCTGCCCGAGATCGTGCTGGCTGCGCTCGGCCCGAAGATGCTGGAGCTGTCGGCCACTGCAACTGCCGGCGCCCACCCCTATTTCGTGCCGCCCGAGCACACGGCGGTTGCCCGCGACACCATGGGGCCCGAAGCGGCTCTCTACCCCGAGCAGATGGCCATTCTCGACACGAACGCCGACTCGGCCCGGGCGCTGGCCCGCAAGAACATGGCCATCTACCTGGGCCTGCCGAACTACGCCAATAACCTGCTGCGGCTGGGCTTCACACAAGCCGACATCGACGGCGGCCCCGACGGGGGACCGTCCGACAAGCTGGTCGACGCCATCGTGGCCTGGGGCACCGAGGACGACGTCAAGGCCCGTGTGGACGCCCACTTCGACGCCGGCGCCGACCACGTCTGCGTGCAGGTCCTCGCCGACGACCCCCCAGCCGCATTCGACGGCTGGCGCCGCCTCGCCCCCGCCCTGCTCAGCTGACCGCTCCGCGCCGCGCCCTGCACTCGGACCCCGACGGGGGCGGCGTTAGGCTGAGGTTGTGACTGACATCGCCGAGCCAACCGTCGGGATCGACCTCGGCAAATACAAGCTGGGGTGGAGCGACGAGGAGGACTACGTCTTCAAGCCGCGCAAGGGCTTGGACGAAGAGATCATCCGCGAGATGTCGAGTCTCAAGAACGAGCCGCAGTGGATGCTCGACTTCCGCCTGCGGGCCTACAAGACCTTCCTGCGCAAGCCCATGCCCAACTGGGGCGGGGACATGTCGGAGATCTACTTCGACGACATCTACTACTACATCAAGCCCACCGAGGGTCAGGTCGACGCCTGGGAAGAGCTGCCCGACTCGGTCAAGGACACCTACGAGAAGCTGGGAATCCCCGAGGCCGAGCGCAAGTACCTCGCCGGGGTCACCGCCCAGTACGAGTCCGAGGTGGTGTACCACCGCAACCGGGAAGACCTCGAAGCCCAGGGCGTGCTGTTCAGCGACATGGACTCCGCCGTCAAGGAGTACCCCGACATCGTGCAGCGCTACTTCGGCACGATCATTCCCCCGGGCGACAACAAGTTCGCTGCGCTCAATTCGGCCGTGTGGTCGGGCGGGTCGTTCATCTACGTGCCGCCCGGCGTCGAGGTGGAGATGCCGCTGCAGGCCTACTTCCGCATCAACGCCGAGAACATGGGCCAGTTCGAGCGGACGCTGATCATCGCGGACGAGGGCGCCACGGTGCACTACATCGAGGGCTGCTCGGCACCGGTGTACACCACCGACTCGCTGCACTCGGCGGTCGTCGAGCTGGTGGCGCTGCCGGGCGGGCGCATCACCTACACCACCATCCAGAACTGGTCGAACAACGTGTTCAACCTGGTCACCAAGCGGGCCGCCGCCTACGACGAGGCCCACGTGGAATGGATCGACGGCAACATCGGCTCCCGGCTCACCATGAAGTACCCGGCGGTGTACCTGATGGGGCCCAAGGCCTCGGGCGAGGTGCTGTCGGTGGCCTACGCCGGCAACGGCCAGCACCAGGACGCCGGGGCCAAGATGGTGCACGCAGCGCCCGAGACCACGTCGAAGATCGTGTCGAAGTCGATCTCGAAGGACGGCGGGCGCACCACCTACCGAGGCCTCGTGCGGGTGGAAGACGGCATGAGCGGCTGCCGCAGCCACGTCCAGTGCGATGCGCTGTTGCTCGACCAGGACAGCCGATCGGACACCTACCCGTACCAGGAGATCGGCTCGCGTGACGCCGAGATCGGCCACGAGGCCACGGTGTCGAAGGTGGCCGACGAGCAGCTCTTCTACCTGATGAGCCGCGGCCTGTCGGCCGAGCAGGCCATGGGCATGGTGGTGAACGGCTTTATCGAGCCCGTGACGCGCACGCTGCCGATGGAGTACGCCGTGGAATGGAGCCGGCTGATCGAGCTTCAGATGGAGGGATCGATCGGCTGATGCGCAGTCCAAAAGACTTCTTCGCCCCGCTGGCGCTCGGGGCGCCTGCTCCGCTGCGCGAGATCCCCTTCCGGCCGTCTCGCATGATCCACTTCTTCGACCCGTCCAATGAGCGGATGCGGGCCAAGGTGCCCGACATCGCCCCCACGGTCGATGTGCTGCTCGGCAACCTCGAAGACGCCGTGTCGGCCGACAGCAAGGACGCCGCCCGGGCCGGGCTGATCGAGGTGGGCCAGGCGTGGGAGCCGGGCCACACCCAGTTGTGGACCCGGGTGAACAGCCTCGACTCGCCGTGGTTCCTCGACGACGTGTCGGCGCTGTGCCACGAGATCGGCGACAAGCTCGACGTGATCATGGTGCCCAAGGTGGAAGGCCCCGAGGACATTCACTACGTGGACCGGCTGCTGGCTCAGCTTGAAGCCCGGGTGGGCATCGAGCAGCCGCTGCTGGTGCATGCGATCCTCGAGACGGCTCGCGGCGTGGCCAACGTCGAGTCGATCTGCCTGGCCAGCCCCCGCATGCAGGGGCTGTCGCTCGGGCCCGCCGACCTGGCCGCCGACCGCCGCATGAAGACCACCCGGGTGGGCGGCGGGCACCCCGGCTACCTGGTGCGCACCGACCCGGTGCCCGAGAGCGACGGCGACGCGGGCGACGATGCTCGCACTGCGTTCCAGCAGGACCTCTGGCACTACACGCTGGCGCGCATGGTGGACGCCTGCGGCACCGCCGGGATCCTGCCCTACTACGGGCCGTTCGGCGACATCGCCGACCCCATCGGCTGCGAGGACCAGTTCCGCAACGCCTACCTGCTGGGCTGCGTGGGGGCGTGGAGCCTGCATCCCAGCCAGATCGCCATCGCCAAGCGAGTCTTCAGCCCCGAGCCCGCCGAGGTGGCGTGGGCGCAGCGGGTGGTGACCGAGATGGGCGACGGCACCGGCGCCGTGATGATCGACGGCAAGATGCAGGACGATGCCACGGTGAAGCAGTGCCGGGTGGTGCTGCAGCTCGCTCGTGACCTGTCGGCGGCCGACCCTGAGCTGGCCGCTGCCTACGGGCTCGAGACTGCCTGAGAGAGTCTGGACTCCATATGAGCGCTGCCGCCGCCAGCCCCCGCCCGCGCCGATCGGTGCTCTACATGCCGGCGGCCAACGCCCGGGCGCTGGAGAAGGCCAAGACCATCGGCGCAGACGCGCTCATCTTCGATCTCGAGGATGCGGTTGCGCCCGATGCCAAGGAAGCCGCCCGCGAGGGTGCGTGTGCCGCCGCATCGTCAGGCGAGTACGGCTACCGCGAGCTGACTATCCGCTGCAACGGTCTCGACACCCCGTGGGGTCGCGACGACATCAGGGCCGCGGGTGCAGCAGCTCCCTCGGCCGTCGTCATTCCCAAGGTGTCGAGCGCCGCACATCTCGCTGCCGTGTCCGACCTGCTCGACACCGCGGGCGCCCCCGACTCCGTGCGTATCTGGGCGATGATCGAGACACCGGCGGGCATTGCCCATGCCCGCGAGATCGCCGGCTTCGAGCGGACCGAAGCGGTAGTCATGGGCACCAACGACATGGCCAAGGAACTGCACGCCACCATCACGCCCGACCGGGCTGCTCTGGTGCCGCACCTCGCAACCTGCTTGGTGGCTGCCCGGGAGGCCGGCGTCACCGCCCTCGACGGCGTCTACAACGACATCCGCGATGCCGACGGATTCGCGGCCGTGTGCCGCCAAGGCGCCGACCTGGGCTTCGACGGCAAGACGCTCATCCACCCCAGCCAGGTCGACCCCGCCAACGAGGCCTTCTCGCCGAGCCTCGACGAGCTCGACTTCTACCGCCAGGTGATCGAGGCATTCGAGGCGGCGGTGGCAGATGGCCGTGGAGTGGTGACCGTAGACGGCAAGATGGTCGAGAATCTTCATGTTGACGAGGCTCGGCGGGCCATAGCGCTGGCCGAGGCGATTTCGCAGCGCTGAAGGAGGCGACTGCCATGCCGATGCGGACCAACTGTCGCCACTACGAGAGCCGGTCCTACCCCAACGGCGACACCGTGCGGAAGTGCAACCTCGACTTGGCCCCCGAGGCCCCGTGGCGCTGCCCCGAAGACTGTCCGTCGTATTCGCCCCGACGGCTTGACGCCGGCTGGCAGCACGGCTCGCTGGGTGTACGCAACTTCGCCACCGAGCCCGAGAGCATCGGCGTGGATGAGTCCATCGGCGACCTCCTCGACGCTGCCGAGGACATCCTGAACGAGGCCGGTCCGCGCATCCTCGAAGAGGTTGCAGCGGAGCAGTCCCGGCGCAAGGGCATCCGCATCAGGTCCAAGAATCGCAAGGCTGCCCGCAAGGCAAAGCGTGTGAAGCGTCGTTCGGACCGCGACGATCGCAAGGACGGCGAGGTTTGATCACGGCTCGGAGCGGGCCGCTCCGGCCCGCTAGGCCCTGACGGGCGCGCCGGTAGCCTCCGCAGCGTGTTCAGCCCCGACCTCGTCGACGCGCTCGACGGCTCCGACGCGTTGGCCAAGCGGCGTCGCGCCGCAGCGGATCGGGCGGTTGCGGCGGGCCAGCCGTCATTCACCGAAGAGGTGTGGCGCTACACCCCGATCGACGATCTCGACCCGGCGCGGTATGCCTTCGCAGCGCCGGGCGGCACCGCCGGACCGGTGGGCCTGATGAGCGGTGTCGACGACGGCGCCGCAGCGGTCGTACACATCGCCAACGGTGCAGTCCTCGACGTGTCGGTGCGAGCCGACGGTGTCCGCGTCGACACGCTCGGCAGCGGAGCCGACGACCTGATCGGCACGGTGACGCCCGAGGGGCCGGATGTCTTCGGCGACTGGAACCTCGCGCTCGCCTCGGCTCCGGTGGTGGTCAGCATCGATCCGAAGGCGGTGCTGACCGATCCCATCGTGGTGCACGTCCACACCGACGTCGAGGGGCTGGCATGGTTCCCCCGACTCGTCGTGATGGCCGGCCGCACCAGCCAGGCCACCGTGATCGAGCACCACACCGGCGGGAACACACCCGCACTCATCTGCCCGCTCACCGAGCTGAGCGTGGGCGACGGCGCGCATCTCGGCCACGTCACCGTGCAGGAACTCGGCGACGCCGCCTGGCAGATCGCCAACCTCAGCGCAGACGCAGGCCGCGACGCCAACCTGAGGATCGGTCATGTGGCGATGGGCGGCGACTACGCACGGGCCCGCATCGGAATCGACATGACCGGCCGCGGCGGCCACAGCGAGATCGACGCCGTGTATTTCGGCCGTGGCACCTCCACGCTCGACTTCCGCACGTTCCAGACCCACGTCGCGCCGCACACCACATCTGACCTGCTGTTCAAGGGGGCGGTCGACGATTACGCCCGGGCTGTCTACACCGGGCTGATCCGCATCGAGGCCGACGCCTCGAACGTCCAGGCCGATCAGACCAACCGGAACCTGAAGCTGTCGCCGAACGCGTGGGCCGAGTCGGTGCCGAACCTCGAGATCGAGAACAGCGACGTGCAGTGCAGCCACGCCTCGTCGATCGGCCCGGTCGACGCCGACCAGCGCTTCTACCTCGAGAGCCGGGGCGTGCCCACCGACGTGGCCGAAGCCCTCGTGGTGCGCGGATTCTTCGACGAGGTGCTGGATGCGCTGCCGTCTGAGCAGATCTCGGCGTCGGTGCGCCAGCGCATCGACGAGCTGGTGTCAGACGCCGACTTCACGGCGGCACTGTGATGAGTTCGACCGCCATGGAGGCGGTGCGATGAGTTCGACCGCCATGGAGGCGCTGCGATGAGCACCGCAGGCGATACCCGCACTGTCGTGCTGTGCCAGCACGACGACGTGCCCGACGGCGAGGCCCGCCGCTTCGACGTCGAGGGTCACCGCATTGCGCTCGCACGCATCGGCGACGACTTCTACGCCATCGGCGACCAGTGCAGCCACCAGAACTACTCGCTGGCCGACGGCTGGGTGTGGCCCGACGAGTGCGCGCTGGAATGCCCCCAGCACTCGTCGAGCTTCGACCTGCGAACGGGCCGGCCGAACTGCTTCCCCGCCACCCAGCCGGTCCCGGTGTATGAGATTCGCAGCGGCGACGACGGCGTAGCGGTGGTGCTGCCATGAGCGCTCCGACCGCCGAGGCCGCGCACACGCTGCGCATCGAGGGACTGCACGCATCGGCGGGCGACACCGAGATCCTCCAAGGCGTGGATCTCGAAGTGTCCTCCGGGCGAGTTCACGCAGTCATGGGGCCCAACGGCTCGGGCAAGAGCACGCTGGCCCACGTCGTGATGGGCCGCCCCGGCTATGAGGTCACTGCCGGATCGGTCACCCTCGACGGCGTCGACGTGCTGAGCCTGGCGCCGTGGGAGCGGGCGCAGGCCGGGCTGTTCCTAGCCATGCAGCATCCGACCGAGGTGCCAGGTGTCTCGGCCGCCCAAGCACTGGCCGAGGCGCTTGCGCTGCGGGCCGGCGATGACGGCCCGAGCGATGACCAGCTCGAGCGCACCCGCAGCCTGCTCGAAGCCGAGGCGGCAGCCGTCGGGCTGAAGGCCGAGCTGGTGGCGCGGCCGCTGAACGTCGACATGTCGGGCGGCGAGAAGAAGCGCAACGAGACAGTCCAGCTCGCCGTGCTGCAGCCCCGCATCGCCATCCTCGACGAGATCGACAGCGGTCTCGACATCGACGCGCTGCGCGCCTGCGCCAACCGCATCGAGGCGCTCACCGAGGCGGGCCTGGGTGTGCTGGCCATCACGCACTTCACCCGTGTGCTGGAGTACCTCCGGCCCGACGAGGTCCACGTGATCGTGGACGGCCGCATCGTCGATTCAGGCGGTCCCGAGCTTGCCGAGGCACTCGAAGCCGACGGCTACACGCCCTACCTGCCCGAAGAGCCCGATGCCGGTGTTGCGGTGTCCATCGGCGGGCTCGGCAGCACACCTGCCGCAGCAACGGGGGCGTCTGCCCCGGACGATCCATTCGCCGACCCTTGGGCAGACCCGCTCGACGAGTTGGGCTGAGCGCGGCTGAGTATCGCTTGGCGTCTGCCCTCGACGACCGCGCATATTGAGCTTTCGATGTACGCGCCGGTTGGTGTTGACTGGGCAAGGGGAAACCTGGGGAGGGCCATCCGATGGCACGAGAGCTGTTGACGCAGGACGAACTGAGCGAACTCGCCGCCGAACTCGGAGCCTGGGAGGTGTCGGGCAGCGAGCTGCAACGCACCTTCCGCTTCGGAAACTTCGTGGAGGCGTTCGGCTTCATGGCCGCCGCCGCCTTGGTGGCCGAGAAGATGGACCACCACCCCAACTGGTCGAACGTGTACAGCACCGTGGACGTCGCGCTGAACACGCATGACCGCGGCGGCGTGACCGAGCTGGATGCCGCCCTGGCTCGTGCAATGGACGGCCTAGCGGGCGCCGCGGGCTGACCGCCTCCCGATGCGACTGCCACGCCTGAAGCGGCGCGCCAAGCCGGAGCGCCCCGAGCGTGCTGCGCCCGCGCCCGTCGTGGAGGGCACGGTCGAGTCGAAACCGGGCGTGCGCCGGATGCTGCACCAGCTCTTCGAGTTCTGGGTGCGGCTGCGACCTGCGAGAGTCACGCTCGGCGTGCGCGGTCTGGTCGTGGACCACAAGGGCCGCGTCTGCTTGGTGCGGCACACCTACCGGGACGGCTGGTTCCTGCCCGGCGGCGGCGTCAAGACCCGCGAGGCACTGGTGGAGGCGGTGGCGCGGGAGCTGCGCGAGGAAACCGGTGTCGTGGTCGCCGAAACGCCCCAGAACGTGCTCGGCGTGTACTCCTCACGCCACGGCAACCGCAGCGACCACATCGTCGTATTCGTGGTGACCGACTGGCGTGTCGAGGAGTCGGTCTCGCCCGAGATTGCCGAGGTGGCCTTCTTCCCACCCGGCGAACTGCCGCCCGGCACCACGCCGGGCACCTCACGCCGCATCTCCGAATGGATGACAGGAGTCCCCCCCGGCCACCGCTGGTAGCGCCGTTGGCCTCCGGTGGACTGCTAGAGGCGGGGGGTGCGAGGGGGGTGGCCCATGAGGATGCGGCCGTAGGCCTCAAGCGCCGGGTCGAGAGCCGTGATGGCGTGCATGTTGATGGCCTGCAGGTCGGCTTGTAGGCGGCCGATCCGGTTGGAGTCGCGCACGCCGCGGCCTCCGGTGGCGAGGTAGAGCGTCTGGACGGCTTCGAGGCAGCGGCGGACGGCGTACGCGCAGTCCAGCCGGACTCTTGCCCGCAGCGGCAGCTCCAGAGCCTCATCGTTGCGTGCGGTGTCGATCAGAAGCGCTGCGGTGCGCCGCATCAGCAATTCGCCTTGGTCGACCAGCGCGTGGGCTTCGGCGAACTGGCGATGCGTCAGCGGCCAGTCGGTCTGCGGCACGTCGACGTGGCTGATGATCTTGCCCTCAACTTCTTCGGCGAATGCAGCCAGTGAGGCCCGAGCGGCGCCCAGCGCCGGCGGCACCAGTGCATAGGCCAGCGTCGGCATGAGCGAGCTGCGCTGGATCCAGCCGACGTTGCGGGCCATGCCGGGCGTTTCACCCGACGCCAGCACTTCACCGGGAACGAAGCGGTGCTCGGGCACGAACACGTCGTTTGCCACGATGCTGCTGCTGCCGGTGGCCCGCAGCCCGTTGGCGTGCCAGTCGTCGAGCGCCGAGACGTCTTCGGCCGGAAGCACGAACATGCCCGAGACCTGCCCGTCGACATCGGGAGACGGGAAGTGGCCGCCCAGGATGACCCAGCCGGCGTGATCGATGCCCGAGCCGAACGGCCAGAAGCCGCTCATCCTCCAGCCGCCGTCGACGGGAGTGGCGTCACCCCGGTCGACCAGCACGCCGGCCACATAGATGTCGGGTCCGTCGCCGTAGATCTCTTCCTGGCACTCGTCGGGCCAGTGGCCCACCAGCCAGGCGTGTGCATTGCCGACGCACGAGTGCCAGGCGGTAGAGGGGCAGCCCTCAGCCAACGCCGCATTCACTTCGAGGTAGGTGATCCAGTCGAGCTCCTGGCCGCCGTTGGCACTCGGCTGGCCGATCGTCAGCAGCTCGGCGCCGCGCAACTCGTCGATGACGTCGGGTTCGACACGGCGAGCCCACGGGTCGGCTGCCGCCCGCGCAGCCAGCTTGGGGGCGAGCTGGCGCGCCCGCTCGACGAGTTCGGCGCCGCGGCTCACTCGCCCTCGGCCGTCTCGTCCAGGCCGGTGGCGAGCGCGTTCCAGCCGAGGGTGGCGCACTTGATGCGCACGGGGAACTTCACCACGCCCCGCAAGGCCTCCAGATCGCCCAGCCGCAGAGCGCCGTCTGTCGAGCCGTCTGACTCACCAGCTCCGTCGAGCGCTTCGGTCCCGTCGCCGCCGATCGACTCCTCGTGAATCGACATCATGGCCTTGAAGGACCGCGTCAGGTCGCGGATCTCATCGATGGTCTTGCCGATCACCGCAGCCGACATCATCGACGCGGATGCCTGGCTGATGGAGCAGCCGTAGCCGCCGACACGAAGGTCGGTCACCACATCGCCGTCCATCTCGAAGGTCAGCACCACCTCGTCCCCGCACAGCGGGTTGAAGCCCTCGCTGCGTTGCGCCGGCGGGCATTCCAGCTCGCCGCGATTGCGCGGGTTCCGGTAGTGATCGAGGATGATCTCCCGGTACAGGTCTTCGAGCCCAGCCATCGGATCCTGCTTCGTCCCGGTCCGTCGCCTCTAGTGGCCGAACAGTGCGCCGACCTCGCCAAGCGCATCGGCCAGCGAATCTATGTCGGAAGTGTCGTTGTACACGTACAGCGAGGCCCGTGTGGTGGCGGTGACGCCGAGGCATCGCATGAGCGGCTTGGCGCAGTGGTGACCGGCGCGCACGCACACGCCGCTCTGGTCGAGCACTTGGGAGATGTCGTGCGGGTGCACGTCGCGGTACACGAACGACAGCACGCCGCCGCGCTGCGCCGGCTCCGAAGGCCCGTGCACGGTGATGTCGTCGCCGTGGCGGTCGGTCAGCGTCCGCAAGGCATAGCCGGTGAGGCTGACCTCGTGGGCTCGCACGGCATCCATGCCCAGCCCCTCGAGGTATCTCACCGCGGCCCCGAGGCCCACGATCTCGGCGATGGGCGGGGTGCCCGCCTCGAACTTGTGCGGCACTGTGTTGGGCCGGAAGCCTTCCTTGGTGACGTCGAGGATCATCTCGCCGCCGCCCAGGAACGGCGGTATGGCGTCGAGCAGCTCCATGCGAGCCCACAGCACGCCCACGCCGGTCGGGCCGCACATCTTGTGCCCGGTGAACACCATGAAGTCGGCGCCCAGTTCCCCCACATCAGTGGGCAGGTGCGGCACGTACTGGCTGGCGTCCACGCTGAGCAGCGCACCGGCCTCGTGAGCCGCGGCGGCGAGGCGGGGGATCGGGTTGAGCGTGCCGAGCACGTTGCTCATGGCGGTGACCGACAGCAGCTTCGCCCCGTCGAGCAGGCGGTCGAGGTCGGTGAGGTCCAAGCAGCCGTCGTGGGTGATGGGAATCCAGCGGATTTCGAAGCCCCGCTCGGCGGCCAGGATGTGCCACGGCACGATGTTGGCGTGGTGCTCCATCTCGGTGAGCACGATCGCATCGGCCGGACCGAGGTTCGAGCCGCCCCACGAGCGGGCCACCAGGTTCATGGCCTCGGTGGCGTTCTTGGTGAACACGATCTCGTCCGCGCTCGGGGCCGAGATGAACCGGGCAACGTCGGCCCGTGCCTGTTCCATCTGCTCTGTCGCGGCCGCGGCGATCTCGTACGCGCCGCGATGGACGTTGGCATTGACGGTGCGGTAGTAGTCGTCCATGGCGTCGAGCACCGCCATCGGCTTCTGCGACGACGCCGCAGAGTCGAGATAGACGATCGGACGGCCGTGGACGCTGCGCTCGAGCAGCGGGAACTGCGCCTTCACTGCCCCGTCGATCTCGGGGCTGACCCGGGCGCTCACGCCGCCGCCTTCTGCTCGAAGGGCTCGTAGCCGTCTCGTTCCAGCTCGGCGGCGAGCTCCGGGCCGCCTGAAGCCACGATCTGCCCGTCGACCAGCACGTGGACGTAGTCGGGTTCGATCTCGCCCAGCAGGCGTTCGTAGTGCGTGATGAGCACTACGCCCATGTGCGGCCGCTCGGCGCGGACCTGCTGCAGTCCGGTGGCCACCACCCGCAGCGCGTCGATGTCGAGGCCCGAATCTGTCTCGTCGAGCACGGCCACATCGGGTTCGAGCAGGGCGAGCTGCAAGATCTCATTGCGCTTGCGCTCGCCGCCGCTGAAGCCCTCGTTGAGGTAGCGGTCCATGAACGACTCGTCCATGCCCAGCCGCGACATCCACTCGCCCATGGCGACGTAGATCTCGATGGCCGACACGTCTTCGCCCCGCCGTGCCGAGACCGCTTGGCGCAGGAAATTGCGCACCGACACGCCTGGAATGTGCTGCGGGTACTGGAACGCCAGGAACAGCCCGGCCTTCGAGCGGGCATCGGGATCCCACTCGGAGACATCGTCGCCGCGGTAGCGGATCTCCCCGCCGGTCACTTCGTACTCCGGCGAGCCCAGGATCGTGGTGGCCAGGGTCGATTTGCCCGACCCGTTGGGACCCATGATGGCGTGGCACTCGCCCGCGTTGACCACCAGATCCACGCCGCGCAGGATCTGCGGGCCGTCGACGGCCCGCACCCCCAAGTCGTCGATCTCGAAGAGCGGTGTACCGGATGCGGCGTCCGGCCCTGTGTTGGCCACTGCCATCAACCGCAGTGTATGGCTGGCCCCAAATGCCTCAACCGACGCCCCGGCCGCGGGCCTGACAGTGCCTGAGCGCCGCCTTCAGCCCCAGAGGCTGTCGACCACGTCGAGCCACAGCTGGGTGGTGAGCGCCAGCGACTCGATGTCGATGCGCTCGTCGTTGCCATGGAACCGGGCGCCGAAGTCGGCGCCGTCGAGCTCGGGGCTGAACAGACCGGCGCCGTATGCGACTGCCCCCATGTCGCGGTACACCCGGGAGTCGGTGAACCCGATGATGAGCTGCGGCGTCAGCCGGGCAGTCGGGAAGCGGCGCCCCACCGCCACCTCCAGCGCGTCCCACAGCGGCGTCTCGACCCGGCTCAGCGATGCCGGGTCGTTCATGATGATCTCCACCTCGACTTGGTCGGCGAGATCACCGAGCGCCTCGTCGAGATGCGCCTTCACCTCCGCAGCGCCCTCGCCGGGCAGCGTCCGCACGTCCACCTCGATGTCGACGTGATCGGGGATGACGTTCGTCTTCATGGCGGTGGGCGCCCCGAGAACGTTCGGCGAGAACGATGTGTGGGTGCACGAGTACAGGTGAGCGGCCGCCGACGCGCTCGGATGGGCGTCGAGCCAGTCCTCGATGAGGTTCTCGTCGAGCATGATGGCCCTGGTCTCGTCGTCGACGCCGAGCGTGTCGACCTGCTCGCGCCACAGCTCGTGGAACTTCGGCGGTGGCCGGTACTCCGAGATCCGGTGCACTACTGCGGCGGCCTTCACGAGGGCATTGTCTTGCCGGAACGGACGTGAGCCGTGGCCGGGCACGCCTCGCACTCGCAGTCGCCGCCACGCCACGCCCTTCTCGCCGATGTTCATGCCGATGAACGGGGCGTCGGGCGACCCCGAGTGCAGGCCGCCGTTCTCGGTCAGCACGTAGTCGGCGCCGATGACATCCCAGTGGTTCTCGGCCATCCAGCGAGCGCCGTAGTTCGAACCGGCTTCCTCGTCGGCACAGGCGAAATAGATGAGGTCGCCCTTGGGCCGGTAGCCGGTCAGGGCCAGGTGCCGCATTGCCACCGCCATCGAGGACGTGAGGTTGAGCATGTCGACGGCGCCGCGGCCCCAGACTTCGCCGTCGATGAGCTCGCCTCCGAAGGGGTCGCGGCTCCAGCCGTCACGATTCACCGGCACCACGTCGGTGTGGCCCATCAGGCACAGGGTGGGAGCGTTGGGGTCGCTGCCTTCGATGCGGGTCACAAGCGACCGCCGCCCTGGCGCAGCGTCGAACACCTCGAGATCCAGTCCGGCGCCTTCGAGGTAGGCCTGGATGGTGTCGGAGTTGCGGACTTCGCCGCCGGATTCGGCCGTGCCGTAGTTGACGCACTCGTTGCGGATCAGCGTCTGCAGCAGCTCGACGGTCTGACCGGTGCGACGGTTCTCGTCGCTGGTCCCAGCAGTGAATGACTGGCTCATGGCCTGAAACTTACGCGGCGGCGGGCGTGCGACTGTGGTCGAATGACCCGATGAACTCGGGCTCTGGGAATGATGCGGGCGTCTGCGGGCTGCCTGCCACGCAAATGGCGGCCATGCTGGCCGACGGCGAGATCTCGGCGCGAGAGCTGCTGGCGGCACATCTCGAGCGCATCGATCAGGTCAACCCTGCGCTCAACGCCATTGTCACGTTCACGCCTGAGCTGGCGGCCGAGCGTGCAGCCGCTGCCGACGAAGCCCACGCCCGCGGCGCGTCGCTCGGACTGCTGCACGGGCTGCCGGTGGCTCACAAGGACCTGGCGCTGACCGCCGGTGTGCGCACCACCATGGGCTCGCCGCTGTTCGCCGACTTCGTCCCCGACATCGATGCGCTGGTGGTGGAGCGTCAGCGAGAGGCCGGCGCTGTGATGGTGGGCAAGACCAACACGCCCGAGTTCGGCGCCGGTTCGCACACCTTCAACCCGGTGTTCGGCATCACCCGCAACCCCTACGACGTCGGCAAGACCTGCGGCGGCTCCAGCGGGGGTGCAGCAGTGGCGCTGGCCGCCCGGATGCTGCCGCTGTGCGATGGGTCAGACTTGGGCGGCTCGCTGCGCAACCCGGCGGCGTTCTGCAACATCGTGGGCTTCCGGCCCTCGCCTGGACGGGTGCCGTCGACGACTGCGATGGATGCCTGGTTTCCGCTGGCAGTCGAGGGCCCGATGGGCCGGACGGTCGGCGATGTGGCGTTCTTCCTTCAGGCGCTGGCTGGTCCTGATGACCGCTCGCCGGTGTCGAACCAGGAGTCGCCGGAGGTTTTCTCCGGTTCGCTGGAGCGGGATCTGCACGGCGTACGCGTGGCATGGTCGCCCGACGCCGGCGGGCTGCCCGTCGACCCCGCCGTTCGAGCGGCAACGGCGAACGTTCCCGATGTGCTCGCCGACCTGGGCTGCGAGGTGGTCGAGGCCTGGCCCGACCTGTCCGGCGCCCCGCAGGTGTTCCAGGCCCGCAGGGCGTGGGTGTTCGCCGTCGGCTTCGGCCAGCTGCTGGAACAGCACCGGGATCAGTTCAAGGAAACGCTTGCCTGGAACATCGACAAAGGCCTGCAGATGACCATTAGCAAGTACGCCGATGCCTGCCGCCGCCACTCGCAACTGTTCGCCGCCATCGACGCCTTCATGTCGCCCGACGAAGGCGGCTTCGAGTTCCTGGCGTGCCCGACCACCCAGGTGCCCCCGTTCGATGTAGAGGTGGAGTACCCCACTGAGATCGACGGCGTCGAGTTCGAGACCTACATCGACTGGATGCGCTCATGCAGCGACATCACGGTCACGACCCATCCCGCCATCTCGGTGCCAGCCGGATTCACTCCCGACGGACTGCCCGTGGGCCTGCAGCTCGTCGGCCGCCACCGCGCCGACCGCTCAGTGCTCGAGCTGGCCCACGCGTGGGAGTCGACCACCCGCCACATCGACGTCCTGCCACAGCTTCCCGGCTAGCGAACAAGCGGCCCGTAATTCCCGGGTCTCTGGCGCAGGCCGCTCGATAGCCTGCCGCCGGTGTCCGAATCGAATTCCATAGCGCCGGTAACGGCCATCGAAGCCCACGGGCTGGTGCGTGAGTTCGGGGCCAAGCGGGCGGTGGACGGCGTGGACTTGCTCGTTCATCAGGGCGAGATCTTCGGTTTCCTGGGTCCGAACGGCGCGGGCAAGAGCACGACGGTGCGCATGCTGTGCACGCTGCTGGCTCCGACGGCGGGCTCAGCACGTGTCGCCGGCTACGACGTGGCCAAGAACCCTGGCGAGGTCCGCGTCCGCATCGGTGTGGCCATGCAGGAGGCGGCCCTGGACGAGAAGCAGACCGGCCGCGAGATCCTCGACCTGCAGGCCCGCCTGTACGGGCTGCGCCCGGCCGACCGGGCCTCGTCCATCTCCCAGGCCATCGACCTCGCGGATATCGGCGATGCCATCGACGACCGTGTCAGCACCTACAGCGGCGGCATGAAGCGACGCCTCGACCTGGCGGCGTCGCTGATCCATGCACCAGAGGTGATCTTCCTCGACGAGCCCACCACCGGCCTCGACCCGGTGAGCCGTGCGCAGGTCTGGGAGGAGGTGCGACGTCTCAACAGTGAGCTGGGCGTCACGGTGTTCCTCACTACCCAGTACCTGGAGGAAGCCGATGCGCTGGCGGATCGGATCGCGATCCTGGCCGACGGCCGGATCGTGGAGCAGGGAACGCCGGTCGAGCTGAAGCGGGGTGTCGGCGCCGACGTCATCGTGGTGGATCTCGAGCCCAGCGACATCAGCCGGGCAGCCGAAGTGGCGTCGTCAGTGCCGGGCGCAGACGGCGTGACGGCGGGCCGGCTCGGCGTCACCATCGCGACATCCGACGGTGCCGGGCTCATCGGCGCTGTGGCAGTGGCGTTGGCGCGTGCCGACGTGCATCCGACAGCGCTGACGGTACGCACGCCCACGCTCGACGACGTGTTCCTGCAGGCCACCGGGTACCGCATGGCCGTTGCCGAAGAAGCCGCTGCAGACGAAGCCACGAAGGGCACACAATGACCGACACCACGGCCCCTGCGCTGACGGGCGGCGGACTCACCCGACGGGTCGGCTTTGTGACCGACATCGCCACCATCGCCCGGCGAGCGGTTCGCAGCGTGCTGCGCGAACCCGAGTTCGTGGGACCGGCGCTCATCATCCCGGTGTTCTTCTTCGTAGTGAACGTCGGTGCGCTCGAGCCGTTCGTGGAAGCGGGTGCAGCGGCCGGCGCAGGGGCTGGCCCGATGTCGGGCGGCGTGGCCGACTACCGGGCGTTCCAGCTGCCAGTGGCGATCATCTTCGCCGTCACCGGCATCTCACGCGCCAGCGTGCTGGTGATCGACATCCAGTCCGGCTATCTCGACCGCATGCTGGTGACGCCGATTCGACGGTCCACCCTGCTGCTCGGCCTCATGGTGGCCGACATCGTGATGGCGCTGGGGCTGGCGCTGTTCGTGATTGTCATGGGGCTGGCCTTCGGCGTGTGGTTCGAGACCGGTGTCTTGGGACTGGCCGTGTTCTTGCTGCTGTCGATCGCGTGGAGCCTTGCGTTCACCGGCTTCCCGTACACCGTGGCGCTGCGCACCGGGAACCCTGCCGCGGTGAACTCCGCCTTCCTGATCTTCTTCCCGTTCGCGTTCCTGACGCCGGCGTTCCTGCCCCGGGAGCTGATGTCGGGCTGGATGCGCGCTGTTGCAGCCTGGAACCCGGTCACCTACCTGCTCGAAGGCATGCGCACGATCCTGTCGACGGGCTGGGACGGCGTTGCGCTCGCCAAGGGCGCGGCGGCAATCCTCGGCCTCGCCGTGGTGACGTTCTTCATGGCGTTCAGGTCGCTAGCGCGTCGAGTTGCTACGGGCTGAGCCCAGATCTCAGGCAGGCGCTACCAGCGGCGGTCGATCCACTCCTGCAGGTGGGGCGACTCGGTGCCGATCGTGGTGTCGAGGCCGTGGCCGGGCAGCACCATCGTGGCCGCGGGGAACGCCGAGAACATCCGGTCCTCGATGCTGCGGATGATCTGGTCGAAGTCGCCGCCGCCGCTGGTGGCGCCGGGCCCTCCCGGGAACAGCGTGTCGCCGGTGAACAGCAGCGGCGTGCCCTCCACGTGAAAGCTCATGGAGCCGGCGGTGTGACCGGGATTGTGGATGGTGCGGATCCGCAAGCGGCCCACCTCGATCACCGAGTCGTCTTCGAGGATGTAGTCGTAGCTGGGCAGCATCGACGCGTCCTCGGCGGTGATGCCCACCTCGATACCGGCATCGCGCACCGCCGGTACGGCCTGGATGTGGTCCCAGTGGCCGTGGGTCTCCACAACCGTGACGACGCCGAGCTTCTGGCACACCTCCAGCAGCCGTTCGTGCTCGTTCGAAGCGTCGATCAGCATCGCCTCGCCGGTTTCGGTGCAACGGATGGTGAAGACGTTGTTGTCGAAGTCGTCGGGAAAGCCGTGGGGCAGGTTGCCCTCGAGCGGGCGCACGACGTGCTTGTGGACTTCGATACCGGTGGCGGACCAGTGCAGAGCCATGGCCGCATCCTAAGACGCAGCTACTGCTGCTCAGGCGGCGTCTACCCGCACTGCGACGCGGTGCCAGCCCTCGGCGCCGTCGGGGCGGACGTCCTTGGGACCTTCGGGCTGGGTCATGCCGGTGCCGTCGATCGCCCGCACCTGCAGTGAGTGCGTGCCAGCGGTGGGCGTCCAGGGCAGGTGCCACTGCACCCAGCTCTCATCGCCCAGCGCCTCGCCCAGATCGCACTGCTGCCAGGGCCCGTCGTCGACGCGAACCTCGACGGCGCTGATGCCCCGCGTCGGCGCCCAGGCAATGCCAGCAATGGCCGTTTCTGTGCCCGCGACGGGGCGGTCGCCGCTGCCGGGCACATCGATCCGGCTCTGCGTCTTCATCGGGCCGCGCTTGGACCATCCCCGCGGCACCCAGTAGCCGTCGAAGGCATCCCACGTGGTGAGGTGGATTTCTTCGATCCACTTCACCGCCGACACATAGCCATAGAGCCCTGCCACGATCAGGCGGGCAGGAAAGCCGTGGCGGGTGGGCAACGGCTCGCCGTTCATGCCGACGGCGAGCAATGCGTTGCGGCCGTCGTACAGCAGCGGGGTGGGAAAGCCGGCGGTCCAGTCGTCGACCGAGCGGCCCACCACCTGATCGGCACCCGCCTGCACACCGGCTCGCTCCAGCAGGTCCACCAGCGGCACACCGGTCCAGACGGCGTTGCCGACGAGGCTGCCGCCGACCCGATTCGACACGCACGACAGCGTGACCACGTGCTCTTGGAGGTCCATCGCCAGGATCTCGTCGAAGGTCAGCTCATAGGGATTGTCGACCATGCCGGTGAAGCTGAGCTTCCAGTTGGCGGGGTCGACCTGCGGCACCGTCAGCGCCGTGTCGATCCGGTAGAAGTCGCTGTTGGGGGTGACGTAGCTGGAGATGCCGACGACCTCGTCGAGCGTGTCGAGCGCGGCGACCTGGGTGGCGACCGAGGGTCCTGCCGCCGTGGTGGCGGTGGGCTGGGCAGCGGTCGCCGTGCCCGCAGCAGCGGTTGTCGACGGAGGCCTCGCCGCACTCAAGTCGATGCCAGCGCGGGCCGTCTCAGCCGCTGAGGGACCGCGCACGCCCCGACCCAGCGCGACGAGACCGACGGCGGCCACACCGGCGCCGCCGATGCCGAGCAGGAAGGCCCTGCGACCGGCGTCGGGGGCTGCCTCGGGCATCGCCGTGCCAGCAGGCTCGGGGGGCGCGTCATCGTCTCCCGGTACCGCACCGCGGGCCGGAGCGACTCGCAACAGCAGCCGTAGCGTGAGGTAACCGAGTGCGGCAGCAGCCAACGCGACCACCCAGGAGCCCACGAACGGGCTCATCGGGTTGCGCGCAGCAGTCCAGCCGCCGATTACGCCGAACGCGGCGAATCCAGCGAAGGGCACCCACCGGCGCCGTGGCGCCATGGCGCAGGCGCCCAGCAGTCCGCCGATGATCAGCGACACTCCGACGATGCCGATCGCCAGCACGGCCTTGTCCTTCTCGCCGAACAGCTCGATGCTGAGCTTCACTGCCCAGTCGGGCGAGTAGTCCACCAGTGCCTCGCCGACGGCCACCACGAGCGACGGGATCGTGTCCACCAATCCGTCGATGAACTCGCCGAACGCCAGCGCGACCGCGGCACCGGCAACGCCGGCCAGCAATCCGGCAACCGAGCCGGGCCGGCGGATGAGCCGGCCGATGCCCCGGCCGCCCGGCGCCTCGGAACCGGAGGGCGCATCGGCCGCGGCCTCGTGGGAACTGTCGCTCATGTCTGCCCGTTTCGCTGGAGGAGGCCGGCTCAGCCTCGGGGTCGAGTTGGACGGGCACCGGTCGGGGGGCCGAACCGGCGTACCCCGCTGGGGGGCGCCCGTCACGAAAGCTAACGCTCGACGTGTGCCGGAGGTTCCACCGTTGGTGCCGGAGTTGATGAGCCGTCCCTGAGTCGATCGGGCCGCTGGGTGATAGAACTTCGCCTGACTCATGCGCCAGTGCTCAAGCTGTGCTGGCCGCACCAGCCCGGAGGCGCGTCCGTGAACTTCGCATTCACCGAGGAGCAGGAAGAGCTCCGCAACTTCGTCCGTTCGTTCCTCGAGGAGAAGTCCCCGGAGACCACCGTTCGGGAGCTGATGGAGACCGACGACGGCTACGACCCCGCCGTGTGGTCGCAGATGGCCGAGCAGCTCGGCTTGCAGGCGCTGATCATTCCCGAGGAGTACGGCGGCCAGGGCGCCAGCTACGTGGAGCTCGGAATCGTGCTCGAGGAGATGGGCCGCAGCCTGCTGTGCTCGCCCTACTTCTCCACTGTGGTGCTGGCCGGCAACGCCATCTTGCACTCGGGCAATGAGAAGGCCAAAGAAGAGCTGCTCGAAGGCATTGCCTCGGGCGAGATCATCGCCACGCTGGCGCTGGCTGAGGCCAGCGGTCGCTGGGATGCCGAGGGCGTCGAGGTGGAGGCCACCGACACGGGCGACTCGGCGACGATCTCGGGCGAGAAGATGTTCGTGACCGACGGCGGCACCGCGAACCTGTTCGTGGTGGCGGCGCGCTGCGACGGCGGGATTCACCTGTTCACCGTCGAGGGCGACGCTGCGGGACTCAGCCGCGAGAACCTCGCCACCATGGACCAGACCCGCAAGCAGGCCCGCATCACCTTCGACAACACGCCGGCCAAGCACCTGTGCGACACCGACAACTTCGCCTACATCGATCAGGTACTCGACCTTGCTGCGGTGGCGCTGGCCAACGAGCAGGTCGGCGGTGCGCAGTTCGTGCTCGACATGGCCGTGCAGTACGCGAAGGACCGTGTGCAGTTCGGGCGCCCGATCGGCTCGTTCCAGGCCATCAAGCACAAGTGCGCCGACATGCTGCTCGAGGTCGAGTCGGCCAAGTCGGCTGCCTACTACGCGGCTTGGTGCGCTGCGGAGATGAACGACGAGCTGCCGTCGGTGGCGTCGCTCGCCAAGGCCTACTGCTCAGAGGCGTACTTCCATTGCGCCGCGGAGAACATCCAGATCCACGGCGGCATCGGCTTCACCTGGGAGCACCCTGCGCACCTGTACTTCAAGCGTGCCAAGAGCTCCGAGCTGATCTTCGGCGATCCCGCCTACCACCGGGAGCAGCTGGCCCAGCGCATCGGCCTGTAGGCCAGGACAAGTCAGACTGAGGCGCGCCGCACGGACATCTGAGCTGCCGGGGAGGCACCGGTGATCGTCGCGGTCATCGTCATCTCATTGGTGATCGGCTTCGTCGTCGCCGCGGGCGTGGTCGGCACGCAGGCGCAACGGCTGGGCCGCCAGCGACGTGAGCCCGTGTGGCGTCTCGCCGAGGCGGCCGAAGTTGTCGCCGATCTCGTGCCGTTCGACATTGCTGCGGCACTGGAGCCCAGCGAGCTCGAAGCGCTCCTGCGGGCACACCTCAACCAGCTGCAGTTCGCGCCCCCACCGACGCCGGACGACGCTGATCCTGATGCCGAGGGCGAAACGGGCACGACGGTCACCGAGGACCAATCCTCGGCAGCCGATCTGTACCGCAGCGTCCGCCGAGACGGGCTTGAGGTGTCGCTGGAGCAGGTCACCGCGGTCGCTGATGCGCACTTGGAGTACCTGCGCCTGATCGGCGCGCTTGCCGTCGTGGACCCCGACTGAGGCTGAGCCCGCAGCAGGACGGCAGAATGTTCCCATGGACATCCCCAGGGAGCTCGCCGGCTGCCGATTCGTCGGCGACAAGCGCAACCAGATCGTCTACGACATGGAGCTGGCGTCCGATGATCCGGCCGTGGCCGAGCAGCTCGCCGCAGCCGTCGCTGACATCGTGGCGGCCCAGTCCTACGCCACCTTCGGCCCCGACGAGCTGCCAGAAGCGCGCAACCGCGGCTACCGCCTGTCGCGGCTCTGCCGCTAGGACATGACGGTGCGCCTTGCAACGGCCGCGCATGCGGTATTCGGCCGACAGCCCGCAGCGACGTGAGCACCGACGTCACCGAGACCACCATCGAGGGCAGCCCGGGCCTCGCAGCGATCCTGGTGCGCCCGAAACGACCTGTCCGCAGCGGGCCCGCAGTGGTGCTCTGCCACGGCTTCCCGTCGATGCAGCGGCCCGGCGTGCCGAACCGCACCTACCAGCTCTTCGCCGAGCGCATCGCCGAGGCCCAAGGCTGGACAGTGCTTGCGGTGAGCATGCGCGGCTGCGGCGAGTCTGACGGCGACTTCTCCTTGCTCGGCTGGATTGACGACATCGGCCGCTCGGTCACCCGTGTGCTCTCCGAGGGTTGCCGGGGTGTATGGCTCGTGGGCTCGACTACCGGCGGCTCTGTGGCGATCCTGGCGGCTGCGCGCGACGCCCGGATTCGCGGCGTGGCCGCAATGGCGCCCAGGGCGGATTTTGACGACTGGGCGAGCGACCCCAAGGCGTTCCTGCAGCACTGTCGCAACGTGGGTGTGATCCGAACTGACGGTTTTCCGAAGTCGACGGGCGCTTGGAATCGTGAACTGAAGCAGAACCGGGCGATGGACGCTGTGGGACAGCTGGCCGACCGGCCGCTGCTGATCCTGCACGGCATCAACGACCGGCAGGTGCCCTACGAAGAGGCCCGACATCTGGCTTCGGGACATCCCAGTGCAGAGCTGCGTCTCATCGAGGGTGCCGACCACCGCATCCGTCACGATCCGCGAGCGGTGGCCATCCTGCTGGGCTGGCTGGAGCGCCAAGCAGCCGCCCAGTACGCCTAGCCGAGCGAAGCGCTCGTGGATCGGGCAGTTTCAGGGGCGGCGGGCGATCATCATGTTCGCCACTGAGCGCACCACCGTGGTGCCGTCCTGGTTGACCAGTTCGTGGGCCATCTTGACGATCCCGCGATCGGGCTTGGAACGGCTCGGGCGGACCTCTAGCACCTCGGCGACCAGCGTGAGGCGGTCGCCGGGACGCACCGGTGCCAGCCAGCGCAGCTCATCGAGCCCCGGCGAGCCCATGCTGGCCGGGCCGAGAAACTCGTCATTCAGCAGCCGCATGACAATCGAACCGGTATGCCAGCCTGACGCGATCAGCCCGCCGAAGATCGTCTCGCGCGCAGCCTCGGGATCGATGTGGAAGGGCTGGGGGTCGAATTTGCGTCCGAACTCGATGATCTCGGCCTCGTTGATCGTCGTGGTTCCGAACGTGAAGCGCTCGCCGGCCTCGAAGTCGTCGAACCACCGCTGCGGGCAGGGGATGTCGCTGGGCACCGGGACA
>JAJEFK010000060.1 GCA_022820505.1 Acidimicrobiia bacterium
CAGGCTCGCGCGGGCGCGCCCAGTTCCACGCTCCAGCGAGCGCCAGAGCATGCCCAGGTACACGAGCGTCGCCGACAACGCGATCGAGAATGCGAACTCCCCTGCCAGCGTCGAGGCCGCGTTCCCGCCGTAGATCGTGAAGTTGACATCGAAGACGAACAGCAGCAGCGCTGCGGGCAGCAGCATCCGCAGCGGTTGCGCCCACCCCGCCAGCCGACCCATGAGCCAGGCAGCGGCCGGCATCGACACGATGCCGCTGATCGCCACCAGCTTGAATGCCACGCCGTAGGGCAGCACCACGTTCGCCGCCACGATCATCAGGTACGGCAGCACCATGTAGAAGTGCATGGCAGGCATGCCGGCGTACCAATCCGGCGACCAGCCCCGCAGCGAGCCGTCAGGCAGCAGTTCGTCACGCAAGAACGCCGGGCCCCAGACATGGGCACCCATGTCGCCGCCGGTCGGCGTCGACGCCGACACGATGCCACCAGGGTCGAGCCACGCCACCACGGCCACGCAGCTCGCCACGACCACCGCAGCTTCGACCCACGCTCGCAGCACCGACCCCGTACGAGGGTGGCGCGTGGTCAGTGCGGCCACCCGCGCAGGCTAGAGGCCGAGCGGAGAGGCGACGACACGGGCCGCTCGGCGGCGCGCGGCTACTGGTCGACGGACGGTCGCCATAGCATGAACCCATGGCATCTGAGGTGCCCTCGGGAGGGCGGCACTCGCGGGCTCGCAAGCCCCGGGCGAGCGAACCTCCCGACGCGCCAGCCGACGGCGACAGCAGTACAGACGGCAGCTCGACCGAGCACTCCCGTCACGGTGGCCCGTCTCCTGCCGAGTCCGGGCCTCGTCGGCGCAGCGAGCGCTGGCCGCGCTGGTCGATCTGGCTGCTCGCCATGGTGCTGCTGTCGGTGATGTTCCTGCCCGGGCTGCTGCGCAGCGACGGCGGCGAGCCCATCGACTACAGCGCACTCATCGCCGAGGTGTCCTCGGGGACTGTGAGCAGCGTCACGGTTACCAACGGCACCGGCGCGATCACCGGCGAGTACACCGACGGCACCAGGTTCTCCTCCGAGGGACCGGTGGAGCTTCCCGAGACCGATCTGGAATTGCTGCGAGCGCGCGAGGTGACCATCGAATTTCACACCGACCGGCCCAACCTGCTCGTCAGCCTGCTGCCGTTCCTGCTGCCGTTCGGATTGATCTTCTTGCTGTTCTGGTGGATGCAGCGGCGGGCGCAGGGCCAGATGTCGGGGATCATGTCGATCGGCCGGAGCAAGGCCAAGACCTACACCACTGAGCGACCCTCGACGAAGTTTGACGACATCGCGGGCTACGACGGCGTCAAGCAGGAGATCACCGAAGTCGTCGACTTCCTGCGAACGCCCGAACGCTTCACGGCGATCGGCGCGAAGGTCCCCAAGGGGGTGCTGCTCGTGGGCCCGCCGGGCACCGGCAAGACGCTCATTGCCAGGGCGGTTGCGGGAGAGGCCGGCGTGCCCTTCCTGTCGGTGACCGGTTCGGACTTCATGGAGATGTTCGTGGGCGTCGGCGCCAGCCGCGTGCGAGACCTCTTCCAGAGCGCCCGCAAACTGGGGCGGGCGATCATCTTCATCGACGAGATCGACTCGATCGGCCGCAAGCGAGGTGCAGGTCTCGGCGGCGGCCACGACGAGCGCGAGCAAACGCTCAACCAGATGCTGGCCGAGATGGACGGCTTCGAGGAGAGCGGCGGCATCGTCATGATGGCGGCGACCAACCGACCCGACATCTTGGATCCCGCCCTGCTGCGGCCCGGCCGGTTCGACCGCCAGGTGGTGGTGCCGCTGCCGGAGTTCTCCGAGCGGCTCGCCATCTTGGAGGTGCACTCGAAGGACAAGAAAACCGACTCCGACGTGCAGTTCGAGGCCTTGGCGAAGGGCACGCCCGGCATGAGCGGCGCCGACCTGGCGAACCTGGTGAACGAGGCGGCCCTGCACGCCGTCCGGCGCGACTCGGAGTCGATCGCCCAGGCAGACTTCGAAGCGGCGCGCGACCGGGTGCTGATGGGCCAGCGTCGCGAGTCGGTGGCGCTGACAGAGCGAGAGCGAGAAGTCACCGCCTACCACGAAGGCGGGCATGCGCTGATTGCCACCCTGTTCCCGCACGCCGACCCTGTCCACAAGGTGACGATCCTGCCGACCGGTCAGGCGCTGGGTGTCACTATGCAGCTGCCCGAGGAACGCCACGCCTACAGCCAGGAGTACATCGAGGATCGGCTGGCAGTGCTGTTCGGCGGCCGCATGGCGGAGGAAACCGTGTTCGGCGTGACCTCGACCGGGGCGGCAAACGACCTCGTGCAGGGCACAGAGCTAGCGCGCAAGATGGTCTCCGAGTGGGGCATGAGCGACCGGGTGGGGCCCATGGCCTGGGGGTCGCACGCGCAGGTCTTTCTCGGCGAGGATCTCGTGTCGGGACGGGATTACTCCGACGAGACCGCCCGGGTCATCGACGAGGAAGTCGAGCGGATCCTGCGGACACAGCAGGACCGGGCACGCAATGCGCTCGTCGAGCACCGGGCGGCCCTTGACCGCATCGCTGCGGCCCTGCTTGAGCACGAGACCATCACGGGCGAGCAGATCACCGCACTCGTAGCTGGCTAATCCTCCCGAGGCTGGGCGCGGGGCACGACCTGCGCCAGGGCCGCGGCCAAGCCAGACAGGTCGACGCCGCCGACCCAGCCATCGATCACGCGGCCGTCGACGTCGGCCACCACCGTCGTCGGCACAGTGTCGATGCCGTGCTGACGGTGCAGTTCCCGCTCCACGCCGAACGGCACTTCAGCGACGGGCAGCCCCGCGCCAGCGGGACCCCGCACCACGGCGATCGCTGATTGACAGGTGCGGCAGGTCTCTTCGGTGAAGACCACCAGCGCCGGGCCTTCCGGGATGCCCACGGCCACAAGATCGACGGCCGGCGGCAGTTCCGACCTCGGCACCGCCGTGGCCGATGCACTGCGGCGGCGCTGGGCGAGCGACGCGATCGCGATCGCCACCACGATCAGGACTGCGGCGATGACGAGACGCTCCATCAGCCGCTCACCAGGCCACCGGATGCGCCACGCTCAGGCCTGCATCGGACACTCGTGCCTGCCACAGCAGCACTGCGAACGGCGTGTCGGACACGAGGAGGCGGGCCGTGCCACTGGCTAACCGGTGAGTGATCACACCCGATGCCGGCACGTCGATGACGGCCACCGTCTCGCGGCTCAGCGTCGCGACGACCACGCGGCCGTCGCCGCCTGCCGACACAGCGGAGGCTCCGTCAGCGGCGGCATCGGTTTCGGACGGCGCGGACGGATCCGTCATGATCGTCACAAACGCCTCGCCACCGGATTGCGGCGCGATGACGACCAGCCACCGGTCGCCCGTCTGGACAACGCCCGGCACGAAAGCCAAGCCCGACTGCGCCCGCAGTACTGGAGGCAGGGCCTCGACTGCCGGCTCGTCGGCAGCGGCGCCGGCGGCGCCAAGCTCGGTGGCGCCGTTTGCACCGCCAGTCTGGGCAACCACTGTGACGGACTCGTCCTCCGGCTCGGCTCCGGAGGCTGGATCCGGATCGGCCCTGAGGTCGGTGAGCGGGCTCGCCGCACTGCCCGCCAGCGTTTCCGCCCACACGACGATGGGAACGTCATTCTGCGAGGCAACCGACACCCCGAAGGGGACTCCGGGAGCGGCGAGGAGCGTTTCCAGACCCGGTGCCAGCTCACTGGGCGGGGTGACTTTCAACTCCACCACGTCGTGCGATGCCACGGCGAAGGCCAGATGGTCGCTGAGCGGGTCGTCGGACACGATGGACGCAGCAACTTCCGCCACGTCGTCCGACGGGTTGAAGATCCGCACCCACAACCGCGTGCCGTCGTCGATGCCGGCCACTGGCACAAGCCAGCGCTGGCCGGCAGCCACGGAGGCCAACTCCGCAGCCAGACCGCGGCGGCCGACGCTCCCGTCGTAGGCCACGAGCGAGTCCACTGCGATGCGGCCGGCGCGGGTCCGTATCGATGCGGCCACAACATCTCGACGGCGCGCATGCTCGCCGACATCGACGGCGACAGTGCTCCACGCTGGTACCACCACCCCCGTCAGCGCCGGGGCCACGAATGGGCCGAATTCTGCTTCCGAAGCAAACGTGACATCGACGATCGCGTCCCGGGGCAGCGGATTCATGATGGCCAGCACCGCCAGTGCGTCGGTCTGGGTATCGCCGACGGGCACGTACCAATCCGGAGCCAGCACGCTCGAACAGCGAGCCTCGTCGATCCCGAGCGGCGAGACGAACCTGCGCGTCACCGCCAGCCCGCCCGACGAAGCCTCCACCAGTGCGCCGGTGACCTCATCACGCACATAGTCAGACGTGCTGACCACCCCGGTGCTATGCGGCGCAACGTCGGCCATCACATACTGCCGACCCGTTGTGCGTCCTCGGAACTCGACCGACACCGATGCCACTTCGGCCGTCATGTTCGTGAGCAGCACCTCTGTGGTGACCTCTCCGAATCCCTGGACTGGTCCCCGCATGCCGACGAGGGGGCAGAACCAGCTCGATGTCAGCGCATCGGGGGGCGGCACTGCGACCTGCGCCTGCGCCTGCGGTCCTTCGGCCGCAACAGAGGCCGGCGCCCGGTCGTCGCGGGCGTCGATCACCAGCGCTGCCGCAAGTGCCAGCGGAATCAGCAGCCGGGGCAACCACCGGATGACCTTCACCGCGCTGCCCTCATGAGTCCGCCGCCGCGCCGCCAGGAACGCCGCGCCGCTGCGACCCCCGCGCTGCCCTTCTCATGAGCGCAGTGAGCCGGTCGGCGAGGGGGGTGGGCTGGCCGATCGCCACCCAGATCAGCGCCAGCAAGATCACCACCTGCGCAGCGATCCGGTTGGACACGACGGAAGAACGTTCGAAGCGCAGCTCAGCCTGGCCGGCTTGAGGCGGATCGAAGCGCATCGCCCAGCCCAGCGCCGGCGCCGGCTCGACTGCTGCAGCGCCTGCATTGTCCGCATTGTCGATGTGCAGTCGCCAGCCCGGATCGTAGGAATCAGCGATCAGCACGGTTCCGGCACCCACAGGTCCGAACTGACTCGTGGCCGACCGGTAGTCGGTGAGCACGCCGATGCCGTCGGTCAAGTCGCTCACCACGAGATCCACTGGATCCGCGGCGAAGCCGGCCGGGATCGGCCGGGAGAACTGCGACCGCGACGACCACCACGCCTCGTTGCGGAACACCTGCACCGAGGGATCTGCCGCCAGCGGGCGCAGATCGATCTGCGAGGCGAGCGCTTCGGAGACCGCTGCGGACACCGGTCGGTCCCAGCCGTCGGTGTATGACGGCCCAGAGCGTTCCACCACCACGACATACCTCACGCCGAAAGAACCGAGCAACCGCCCCAATCGCAGCGTGTCGCCCGCCAGCGCCACCCGTACTGCATCTGCCAGGCGTTGATCGCCGGGTGCTTGCGGCGTGACCCACGAGTGCCGAATGTCGGGATACCCCCGCACCGACATCCCGATGGCGAGTCCCTCCACGCCGACGTCGGAGCCGCGCAACGGCAAGACCTCAGGGGCGCCGAGCCAAAGCACCCGGTAGTCGGGCCCGACGTCCCGGTCATCGACCAGCCCGAGCGGCACCCGGTGATCGAAGCTCGGTGCCGACCAATCGCCGTCGATCGACGCCCACGCCGTCGGGAGCACCATGGCACCCACGGCGATGCCGCTCAGCAACACCATGGCACTTCGGATCCGGGGAGGTGCATCTGTGTCCGCGGTCGCCAGGGTTGCTGGCCCTGCTGCGGCAGCCCAGCACAGGCCGACGGCCCCGAATGCCAAGGACACTTCGGCGAGGGAGAGCCCCGGCGTTGCGCTGCTGACCAGCTGGTCGGCCCAGCCGGCCACGATGACCCATGCGAGCGCGAAGCCGGCCAGCGCTACCAGCCAGCCGCGCACCGCCAGCCACAGTCGGCCCCCGCTCCCGACCAGAAGCGGCACTGCCGCGGCAGCCAGCAGACCCCAGCTGAGCGGCAGGTCGCCGAGCGGTCCGGTCTGGAACCGCAACAGCTCCCCCAACGACGACGGCGTCGACGACGTGCGGCCGCCGAGCGAGACGTCAACCAAAGCGCGCAATGAGCCGAACTCGAACAGCCAGGGAAGATGCGCCACCGCTGCGAGTGCCACGGCCACAGCAACCCGCAGCAGTCCGGCGACCGGCGCACCGAACGGCTCGCGGCGCGCCGTACGGCGCACCAGCTCGACAATGGTGAGGGCCACCCCCGCCGCGGCGGCCAGCACGACGATGAACGGCTCGAACGCCGCCGTGACAGCAAGGAGCAAGGCGAGCGAGGCCAGTCTGGCTGCGGTGCCACGCCGCGAGCCGTCACGCGGCGGCCGAGCAGCCGAGGTGCCCACTAGGCGGCTGATGAGGAGCACGATCGCAGGTGCAGTTCCGTATGCCAGCAGTACATCCCAACGGCCGGCCGCCAGCGCGTTGTACGGCAACGGGCACACGGCGTACAGCACGAGAGCGACCAGCCGGCCATTGCGGCTCGGCCCGTCTCCACTCGACCCTGTGGCGCACAACCGCCACATGCCGACGGGACCCGCGAGCACCAGGCCCCAGATGGCGATGTTCCTCAAGAGCCCGACAGCACCAAGCAGCACAGCTCCGGCGAGGCCCAGCAGGCCCATTGCGGGAGGGCCGATCCCGGCTGCACCGACCCCGCTGTCACGCCAGCCATCCAGGTACGCCCCGAGCATCGTGCCGGCGTCGGGGAAATGTGCGAACTGGCCGTATGCCCCGATGCCACCCGTGAGCAGGTGGCGTGAGCCGAAGGCGATCAGCCCGAGCACCCCCAGCCAGACCACCCACACGGTCCGGTGCGCATTGCGTCGCCAAGTGCCCAGGATGCTCTCGTCGATAGTGGTCCGTGCTGCCAGCCCGCCTTCTGGACTCAGGCGATAGCGGAACCAGTCGGCGACACGTACCGAGCCGCCCTGCTGTAATCGGCGCAGATCGGCATCTCGCACCCGCCGGTAGCGCTTGGCAGCACCGCGTAGTGCGAACGTGCCGCCGAGGTGGCGGGCGTTCCACATCCATGCCAGCGCCACGTCCGCAGCCTGGGCGAACCGCCCGCGCAGTGCGGCCAGCAGCACCTCACCCGCAGCCAGTACTGCCGCCAGCATCACCGCAGGCAGCAGGTACACCCACCCATAGCACTTCGCCATGGTGCGCAGCCGGGCTCGATGCTCATGCTGGCGCGCCGAGGGCCCGTGAGCGATCGGCGCTGCGTCTGACTGCACCGTCCCGGTTGCAGACGGCACCACCCGGACCCGCGCACCTGAGAGCTGGATCCGCCAGCAGAGATCGACGACGGCGCCGTCGCCTTCGAGCGCTGGATCGAAGCCGCCGACGATGCGGAAGATGTCCTCGCGCACCAGCATCGCCTCGGTGGAAGCCACGAACAGATCGCGGGCCTCATCGTGCTGTTCTTGGTCGAGTTCGTTCTGACCGGCGACGGGAATCCGGACCCCGAGGCGGTCAGCGGTGCCGCCAAGATCGCGCAGCGTCAAACCGTCGCCGGCGTCGAGCAGCTTGGGACCGGCGACACCGACGATCCGGCCCGGGACGTTCTCGGCATCGTCGACGAGCAGGCTGATGGCATCGGGCGCCAGCGCGACGCGATCGGTCAGGAAGAGGAGGTAGTCGGCTCCCCGGACCAGCGATGCTCCCCGATTGTTGACAGCACCCATCCGCCCGCGCTGCGCCCCACGGATTCGACCCCGTCGGGATGACGCGGGGTCGGCCACTGCGGCAGTGGGAAACAGCTCACGGACCCGGTGCCCCTGCTCGCCTTCTGCATCGCACAGCACCAGCACCGCGAGCCGCGGGTAATCCTGCGCGGCGAGCGCCCGCAAGGTGAACTCGGTATCGGACCACCGCGAGCCTGTCGTGACGATGGCGGCAACCGCAGGCGGAGGTGCCAGAACGGCTGGTTCCGGTGCCGCCGCCGACGACTCCGAAGCCGACGGACTGACGGTGCCAGCCGGATCTTCTGGCTCGGACGCTTCGGCGTTCGTGTCCATGCGACTTCGAGTCTGCCGCGGCGGCGTCAGCGCACCGACGCGGCAGCGACCACGCCCGGCCCAGCCCGGCTCGTCGGGTAGTCGGGCGCGATGCCGTAGTTGAAGCTGGTGCCGTCGCTCCAGATCAGCCAGTAGCCGTCGCCTGTGTCGGTGGCCACCATGTCGACTGCTGCCAGACGGTTGGCCCGGCCCGAACGCGATCCCAGCGAAGCTGCACTGCCGAATACGTGCACGGCCGTGCCCGCGTCGGTCACCCAGTAGCCGTCGCCGTCGGCTGCTGCCGCGATGGCCACCGCGGCAGCGGTATCCGCCGATCCCAGCTGTTCGGCTCCGCCGTAGGCCAGCACTTCGCCGTTCGTGGCGAGCAGCCAGAGCCCATCGCCGGATGGAGTCGATTCGACGTCCACGATGAGCGCATCAGTATCGGAGCGTTCCTCGGCTCCCACATCGGCAGCCGCTCCGAACTCGAACGCCTCGCCGTTCTCCAGCGCGATCCAGTAGCCGCCCTCGGGATGGGACGCGATGCCGACAGGCGCGGTGCGCGGCACAGTCTCGTCGACCTGCCCGACGGCATCGCCGTGGTGCCGAGCGTCGCCAAATCCCGTCACCGCTCCCGAGGCGTCGAGCAGCCAGTAGCCCTTCCCGCTGCGGGTGACCGCCATATCGACGTATGTGGGCGCCCCGGTGCCGTCGTCAGCAGCCGCGTCGGACGGCTCGTCCGCGCCGTCGCCGTAGTGGCGTGCGAGACCGTACGCGCGCACCGTTCCGTCAGCCTTGAGCACCCAGAGGTGAACGTCGGCGGTGCCCTGCACCGGCTCGACCGGGTTCGATCCACCGTCGAACTGCGGGAAGCGGTACCAGTCCGACAGCACCGTGCGAGGGAATGCCCGGCGGAATGGGTCTCGTGCCCATCGGTCAAAGCTGAAGGTGTGCTCGCCGCCGGTGCCGACCACTCGCAGTGCTCGCACGCGTCCGCCCCAGTCGCCGTTGCCGTCGCGCCCGGTGACGTCGATCCGCACGAGCTGTCCGAGCGTCTTGCCGTGCTGCGCGAACAGCGGCTCGAAGGCTCGCTCGATGTCGGAGCGTCGCAGCTTGATGGTCCATCGGTGGCCGTTGTTGCCGTTGTCGGCGTAGATGGCGTCGCCCAGATCGGGCACAGCCGGGAACGTGGACGCTGGCGGCCCCGCAGACCATCCCCCGCTGCTGGTGCTGAACTCGGCGAAGGCGAACCCGCCGCCGGAATTAACCAACGCCCTGCCCTCGGTGTTGGCGATAGCCAGCGTCGTGTGTTCGAAGCCGTCCCCGTGATCGTTGCGGCGCTCCCGGCTGCCGTGCCCGGCCGCCGCGCCTTCGTACAGCTGACAGTTGGGCCAATCGCAGATGTCGGTGAAGCGCCCTTGGCTCACCTGATACTGAGACCAGTAGAGCGCATAGCTGCGCGCCGCGATGGCCTGCGCTTCGAGAGCCGCCAGGCCCGTGCCGGCCGGGCCCGTGCGGGCACCCCAGTCCGGCGGCGACTCCTTGGGCACGACGCCGCGCAGGTACTGCTCGAGCGGCAGGCGGTTGAAGGTGTAGGGGCGGCCGGACTGCTTCACGATGCCGAGGGCGCCCCGGTAGGTGATGCGCATGATCTCGGTGGCGTCGCCGGTGCCGCCGCAGTAGATCATGGTCAGCATCTTCGACCGGTCATCGGCGGCGTAGTCGTCGCTCGACGGCAGCACTTCGACGAACGCGTCGCCGTTGCGACCGCTGCGCCCGGACAAGCCCGATGCCACGCTCGCTCCCGGCTCGTCCGCGCAGCCCGAGGTCCGATGGACGTCGAAGGCGTTGCCGCTGACGCTCAGACGCGCGATCTCGCCGCCCGCGAAGGAGTTGCCTTCGGCCGTGAACGACGATTTCGAGGTGACCAGTAGGTCATGGCGGGCATTGCGCGTCAGGTGGACGAAGATGTCGCGCTCATTGACATCTGTCAGTGTGGTGTTGCCGTAGTAACGGAGTGCTATCTGCTCGCCGGTGCAGCCGAAGTGGGTGGCGTAGCCCAAGGCGCCCCACTGGCCCATGCCGTTGCCGTGGCCGTGGCCTCGCCCTTCCACCACGATCTCCGACGGGGCTACCGCGTCGGAGGCGTCGCTCGGCGGATCGACCGAGAGCGGGTCAGCGGCGGCAGGAGGCGGCGCAGTGCACTCGGGGGCGCTGACGACACCGGCATCATCAGGTGGGCGGCTCAGCACTGCCGCCGCAGCCGTCACCACCGTCTCGCGGACCGCTGCTGGGCCGCCGAGCACGGTGAGGCCCGTATCGCCGCCAGCTGCGGCTGTGCGGGCAAGCGCCTGGCGAGTCGGGGCCGGCAGCGTCGTGTCGGCCAGCACGATGGGCACGGCGCGAGCTCCCAGCAACGATCCTCCCACGAGGGCATCGGGAAAAGCGGTGCCGCTTGCAAGCCCGACCTCGGTGTCACCGAAGCATCTGCCGGCCACTTCTGCCGCCACGGTGGCTGCGGTCTCGTAGCGGTCCTGTCCCCACCACCGCCGCGTGGCGATGCCGAGGCCAGCCACCGCGTCGAGAACCGCCGGCGACACCGCTGCGGGGCCGCCGACGATGATCACCTGCTCGACACCTCGATCTGTCAGGAACGTCCGTGAACGCGATGTCAGCGCCTGCGGGTCGCTCAGCAGCACGGGGTGGCGGCCGTAGTAGGCCAGCGGCGACACTGCCAGCGCATCGGCGAACACGTCGCGGGTCGCCAGCAGCACCGTGCGGAGGCCGTCGCCGCAGTAGTCGCCGATGCCTGCCTGGGCCACCCGTTCAGCCACCCGGATATTCGTCTCGTCGCGGTCGGCTCCCGAGAGGCGCTCGGGCTGTGCGCCCGTGAGTCGGGCGAGATCGGCCGCCACCGCATCGGAGACACGGTCGGCATCGCCCACCACGACCGCGCGGCTGATGCCGTTCTGCCCGATGAAGCTTCGCACCCCCGCTGGCAGGCCGTCAGGCGGCGTGAGCAGCACCGGCGCATTCAGCACGCTTGCCAGCGGCGCCGCCGAGAGCGCGTCGGCAAAAGCGATCCCCGAAGCGACGATCACCGTGTCGACCGGGGCTGATTCAGCAACGTACGCCTCGGCGATGCGCACCGCCGTTTCGTAGCGATCCTGCCCCCAGAGGCGCTCGGGCGTCACCGCGTTCGCGGCGCCCGCAGGCGCAACCGGCGCCAGCATCGACGCGACCGCCAGCAGCGCAACGCCCGGCACGAGCACTGCGGCACGGCGGCTTCGGCGCTGCAGTGACCGGCACCGGCGCCGGAGGGGTTCGCCCGCGGCGCCGCGACTGCGCATCTGCCGCAAGGTAACCCATGAAGTCGCTGTATTGGCAGACCCCTCCCGCCCCATACTGGAAGCTCAGCAAGGACAGAATCGGCAGCGCCACAGCTGGAGAGGCTCGCCTGATGACCACAGCCTTCATCACCGGCATCACTGGACAGGACGGCCAGTACCTGGCCGAACTGCTGCACGGCAAGGGCTACCGGGTGTTCGGACTGATCAGCGGCCAGCGGAATGCCCGGGCCGAAACCGTGGCCAGCGCGCTGCCCTTCGTGGAGCTCGTGGAGGGAGACTTGCAGGATCTGGCATCGCTCATCGCCGCCCTCGAGTACTCCCAGCCCGACGAGGTCTACAACCTGGGCGCCATCAGCTTCGTGGCGCTGTCGTTCAAACAGCCTGAGCTGACAGCCAACATCAGCGGGTTGGGCGTGCTGCGACTGCTCGAAGCCATCCGTCTCGTCGGCGGCAGCCCGAACCCGATCCGGTTCTACCAAGCCTCTTCCAGCGAGATGTTCGGCAAAGTACGCGAGACGCCGCAGAGCGAGCTCACGCCGCTGCATCCGCGTAGCCCCTACGGATCAGCCAAGGTGTTCGGTCACCACACCACGGTCAACTATCGCGAGAGCTACGGGCTGTTCGCGTGCAGCGGCATCTTGTTCAATCACGAGTCGCCGCGCCGGGGCCAGGAATTCGTCACGCGCAAGGTGACCAGCGCAGTCGCGAGGATCAAGCTCGGCCTGCAGGACGAGGTGGCGCTGGGCAATCTGGACGCCAAGCGCGACTGGGGCTTCGCCGGCGACTACGTGCAGGCGATGCACCTGATGCTCCAGCAGCCCGAACCCGACGACTTCGTCATCGCGACCGGGCAGACCCATGCCGTGCGCGAGTTCGTGGAGCTGGCATTCGCAGCGGCCGGGATCGACGACTGGGAGCGCCACGTGCGCATCGATCCCCGCTTCTTTCGCCCGGCCGAGGTCGACCTGCTGGTGGGCGATGCATCCAAGGCACGACGAGTCCTCGGCTGGGCGCCGCAGATGTCATTCGACGAACTCGTCGCCACGATGGTGGCCCACGATCTGGAGGTCGAGCAGCGCAAGCTCGCCTGATGGCACCAAACCAGTCGGCCGCGCCTGGCGCGAAGGCACCACGGCCCTTCGCGTCGAACAACAGTTAGCGTCACAGCCCGTGCGAACGGGTCCTGTGACAGTGCTGGCCGGCGGCGTCGGCGCCGCCCGGTTCCTCAGCGGGCTGCTTCGCGTCTGCCGGCCCACCGATGTCACCGCAATCGTGAACGTCGGCGACGACTTCACGCTGCACGGCCTCGACATCAGCCCCGATCTCGACACGGTCACCTACACGCTCGCCGGCCAGATCAACCCCGAGACCGGCTGGGGCCGGGCCGGCGAGACCTGGCGCGTGCTCACCGAGCTGGGACGGCTCGGCGGGCAGGACTGGTTCAAGCTCGGCGACCTGGATCTTGCGCTGCACCTGTACCGCACGCAGCGACGCAGCGAGGGTGCGTCCTTGTCGCAGGTGACCGGCGAGATTGCTGCCAGCTTCGGGCTCGAGCTGGCGCTGCTGCCGGTCAGCGACGATCCCATTGCCACCCGCATCACGCCGGCTGAACCAGACGGAGCAACCGAGATCGACTTCCAGGAGTACTTCGTGGCTCACCAGCACGGCATCGCCGTCCGCTCGGTTCGCTTCGCAGGCATCGAGGGGGCCAGGCCGGCGCCGGGCGTGTTGGATGCTCTGAACAGCGCCGGCACGGTGGTGGTTGCGCCGTCGAATCCTTTCGTCTCAATCGGCCCCATCATCGATGTGCCGCACGTGCGCGAGACGCTGCGCGGCCGGCGCGACAGTGTCGTCGCCGTGTCGCCCATCGTGGGCGGCGCATCGATCAAGGGTCCTGCGGGCGCCATGATGCGCGAGCTGGGCCACGAGCCCAGCGTCGTCGGCGTGGCGAGGCTCTACGCCGGATTCGCAGGCACGCTGGTGATCGACCACGCTGACGCCGAACTCGCTCCCGCCGTGAACCAGGCCGGAATGGCGCCGGTGGTGACCGACACGATCATGGCCGACCCCGACCGTGCGGCCGGGCTGGCCCGAGCGACGTTGGAAGGCGTCAGCGCAAGAATGAGCACATGACCATCGAACTGCACCCGCTCGAAGGCATCGGCGAAATCACACTCGGTGCTGATCTCGGTGCCGTCATCGCGAGCGCCTGCGAGGCGTCACCCGCCGGCCTACGCGACGGCGACGTGCTCGTCGTGACGCAGAAGATCGTCTCCAAGGCCGAGGGCGCCATGGAGCAGATCGACCCCGGGGACCCGCTGTCGCACAAGCCGCTGGTCGAGCGCGAGTCGGTCCGCATCCTGCGCCGGCGCGGCGACCTCATCATCAGCGAGACCAAGCACGGTTTCATCTGTGCAAACGCAGGAATCGATCTGTCCAACGTCGAACGGGGTTACGCCGCGCTGCTGCCCGACGACAGCGACCGCTCCGCCAACAAGATCCGGGACCGCATACGGGCGCTGTCGGGCTGCACCGTCGGGGTGATCATCTCCGACACCTTCGGGCGCCCGTGGCGGCGCGGCGTCACCGATGTGGCCATCGGCTGCGCGGGCATCGCCGCCGTCGTCGACCTGAAGGGCACGGCCGACGCGCTGGGGCGGGAGCTGATGGTCACCGAGGTGTGCGTGGCCGACGAGATCGCCTCTGCTGCCGACTTGGTGTGCGGCAAGGCGCGGGGTGTGCCGGTAGCGATCGTGCGCGGGGTCGACCCGAGTTGGCTGCGGCGTGCCTCGGTGCGCTCGGAGATCGTCAGGGATCCCGCCGAGGACCTGTTCCGCTAACTGTCAGACACCGGCTCGGGCGGCGGTTGGCGCTGTGAGCGCAGCACCGCGCCGGGAGCGACCTGCTCGGCGCTGCCGACCACCGAGTAATCGCAGAGTGTCGCCCCGACTCCCACGACTGCGCCCGCGCCGAGCACCGAGTCGATCACGATGGCACCTGCGGCGAGGCGGCAGCCGTCTCCCACGACGGACCGCTGCACCACGGCGCCGGCTCCGATCTCGCACCCGCGGCCGATGACCGACGTGCGTATCTGCGCATCTGCATGAACGCCGTCCGACGCCGCAGCAATGCCATCGGTCACCCGGGCGCCGGCGCGCCGACCCGCGAGAATGTCCAAGTTGGCAGCGAGGTACTGCTGCGGCGTGCCCGTGTCGAGCCAGTAGGTGTCATCAACCAGCGCTGCCAGTGCCCCGTCTGCGACGATCTGGGGGAAGATCTCCCGCTCGATGGAGACGGGCCGGTCGGGCGCGATGCGATCGAGCACCGCCGAGGTCAGCACGTAGGTCCCAGCGCTGACCGTGGGTCGTTCGCCTTCTCGCGGCAGCGCCTCAGGGGCCGAACCCGGTTCCGGCTTCTCCGAGAACGACAGCACCCGGCCCGACGGATCCGCCACGACGAGACCGTATGGCGAGGGATCAGCAACCGGCTGCAGCGCGATGGTGGCTTCCGCTCCCGAACTGGCATGAAGGCGCACAAGTGCGCCCACGTCGAGGTCGGTCAGCACGTCGCCATTGAGCACCAGGAAGGTGCCCGTGATGCCGCTGGTCTCCGCGGCAAACCGCACGGCTCCCGCGGTGCCGCGCGGGTCTGGCTCGACTGCCACCTGGTATGCGAGCTGCCCGATGCGACCGTGTGGGTAGGCCGCGGTGAACGCCTCGGCCCGGTATCCCAGCGAGAGCACGATCTCATCGACCCCGTGGCGGTGCAGGTGCTCGCAGACCCACTCGATCATCGGCCGCCTGCAGACCGGCAGCATCTGCTTGGGCGTGTCGTTGGTCAGCGGGCGCAGCCGGGTGCCGAAGCCGCCCAGCAGCAGGATCGCCTTCACTCAGCGGGCTCGGATGTCTCCGATGGCTCAGACGTGGCAGGAAGGTCGCCCTCGACCGGCTCGCTCTCGCCGCCGTCGTCAAGCACCGGTCCTTCTTCGGTCGAGCCGTCGATCAGGGGCTGATCCTCGGGCGGCAGATTGAGGTAGGCCCGCAGGAATGCGTCGTCGGGCCGCGGAACGTCCGCGTTCTCCACGCTCGGGTGGACGAATGCGAACACAAAGATCTGGCCGTCGTCCAGGAAGCGCACATCGCGCAGGTCCTCGGTGAACGCCAGCGCCTTCTCTGCCTGCAAGGTCTCCCAGCGCATGATCCGCAGCTCTGCCCCCGGTTCGGAGATGTCGGGATCGTCGCTGTCGGGATCAGGGGATGCGCAGCCTTCGCCGGACTCGTCGAGGACGGTCCCGTCGGGCAGCTCGATCCTCGAGTCGGTCAACTCGAACTCGATCTCGCGCATGAACGCACCCACGGTGGCGAACTGGCCAGTCACGCCGGTGTGGAACGGATGGATGTGGATGAGCCCGTCGCCATGCGTGTGGATGCCCGACTGGTCGTCGACGTCGTTGGGGTAGAGGTCGAGAATGAACTCGTCGCAGTCGTAGATCGCGTAGAGCGAGTGCCAGTGATCGCCGAGGCGCGGCGGGCCTGCCGGGGCATTCGAGGAGCGCTCGTCGCGGGCCACCAGGATCAGAACGACGCCCAACAGGACCACGAGCAGCATCGCCGCCGGGAACAGGATGTCGCGCCGGGGGCGAAAGCTCCTGCCGCTTCCTCCGGCGCTCGCTGCTTTGGCAACCTTCTTGGCAGCGGCTGATCTCGCCATACGGGGCGACAAGCTACCGGCGCTTGGGGCTTAGCGGCGGCTGTGCCGTACGCGCCGGCGCTCAGCGCCGGCCGAGGCCCTCGTAGGTGAAGCCGGCGGCGCGGAGCTGACCTGCGTCGAGCAGGTTGCGTGCGTCCACGATGCGGGCCGCGGCCATCTCCGATGCGGCCCGCTCCCAGTCGAGGGTCGCGAACTCAGGCCACTCGGTCAGCACGACGGCCACATCAGCGCCGTGCAGGGCTTCGAACGCCGAACCGCGGACCTGCAGGGCCGCCGGCAGCTGTGACGCGATGTCGGGCCGGTCGTCGAGATTGCTCAGGGCCGGGTCGTACGCCACGAGGCGCGCCCCGGTCGCGCTCAGCCGCTCGGCGACCCGCAGTGCGGGAGAGCCGCGCAGGTCATCGGTGCCGGCTTTGAAGGTGAGACCCATCACCGCCACCGTGACACCGTCGAGATCGACTGATCCCGGGGCTCCGTCGCCGGCAGCCGGATCAGTCACCCGGTCTGGCCCGCCCACGACCATCCGGGCGACCTTCGCCACCACCCGGTCGAGCTGCTGCTCGTTGACCGCGATGACGCCTTCGAGCAGATCGAAGACGTACCCGGCGTCGTTGGCGACCGATACCAGGGCGCGGGTGTCTTTCGGCAGGCACGAGCCGCCCCAGCCGGGGCCGGGCTGCAGGTACGCCGAGCCGATGCGGTGATCGGTGCCGACGCCCGCAAGAACCGTGTCGACGTCGGCGCCGACAGCCTCGCAAACGGCGGCCAGCGCATTCACGAACGAGACCTTGGCGGCCAGAAAGGCATTTGCCGCGTACTTGACGGTTTCGGCCGAGGTCGGATCACTCAGGATGACCGGTGCTTCCACGCGGGCATACAGCGCCGCGACCCGGCGTGCCACCGAGAGATCTTCGGCCCCGATGACGATCCGATCGGGTGACAGGAAATCGGCCACCGCCGAGCCCTCCCGCAGGAACTCAGGATTCGACGCCAGCGCCACATCGGTGCGCCCGAGCGCCGCCGCAATCTTGGGCGCGGTACCCACCGGCACCGTCGACTTGGTCACCACCACCGAGCCGGGCTGCAGGCGAGGTGCCACCGAATCGAGCGCTGCCAGCAAGTAGCTGAGCTCGGTTTCGCCGTCGGCACGCAACGGAGTCGGCACGCAGACGAAGACGAAGTCGCACGTGGCCGCAACGGCTTCGGCCGAGATCACGAACCGGAGGCGTCGCGCAGCGATGCCTTCGGCGACGAGCCGATCCAGATCGGCTTCGCGAATGGGCACCACGCCAGCCGACAGGGATGCCACCTTGGCCCGGTCGATGTCCGCGCAGATGACGTCATGGCCGAGGTGGGCGAAGCACGCGGCCGTCGTCAGTCCGACATAGCCGGCGCCGATGACGAGGATGCGGAATTCAGGCGATGTACCGCTCATGGCGCCAGCTGGTCGGCGGAAGGCACGTCGACCCTCCGGTAGCCGGGATCAATGCGAGGCACCTCGTCGCCGACGTGCAGGATCACCGTGGTTGCGTCAAGCTCGGCATGGCCGGCGAAGTCTGGCACAGGCAGCAGGTGACTGGCCAGCAGGCCGGCCGCAAGCCGTCCCTGCGGGGCCAGATACACGACGGTGCCCGCCCGCTCGTCCGAGATGCCCTCCGGCATCGGCCCCGCTGCCTCCGCATCGAAACCGAGTTCGCTCAGCTCTGCAGCCACCCGGTGCCGCGCCGTCCCGGTCACCCGCACCCGCACTCGCGACTCCACGATGTCGTCCCAGCCGATGCCCCGGAACACGTCCAAGACCCGTTGATTGTGCTCAGCGCGCTGCGGATCGAGTCCGAGCGACCATCTCACTGGGTCGTGCACGTCAACGACCCGCAGCTCGTAGTCCTCGACGTCGGCATCGACGTCGAGGCCGGCGAACTTGTCCGCGAGTCTCCGGCCGTCGTTCACGATGCTCAGCGTGTCGGACGTGGACAGATGGTCGGCTGCGATGTCCAGCACTGCGAGCAGGCTGATCGGGTTGGCAAGCAATGCGGGTGCGACTTGCGCGGCTGCGATGCGCATGAATTCGCGCTGGCGGTCGGTGCGGGCGAGATCATTCCAGGCGCCATGCCGCTGCCAAGTCCCGTCAGGCAGCTGTTCCTCGAGATGGCGGCTGCGGACGTAAGCAAGCGCCTTCCTGCCGTCGAGGAGATGGGTGCCCGCCCCAGTGACGAACCCGCTCCGGCTCTCCGTCGGATCGGTGGCGTTCTCCTTCGGCTGGTCTCGCAACGGCCGGTCGAAGGTCATCTCGACGCCGCCGACGGAGTCAACCAGACGCAAGAAGGCCTGGAAATCCGCCTCGACAAAGTGCTGCAAGGTGATGCCGAGGTTCTCCTCGACCGTGTCGATCAAGCGCGCAGCGCGCGCTGCCGTGGTGCGGTCACGGTTGTAGGCGCTGTTGATCTTGGCCATGACGCCAGTGCCAGCGATGTCGCTCGTGCCGGCGATCTCGGCCGCCAAGTCCCGCGGGATGGACATCATCGCCGCCGTGCCGTCGTCGCGCAGGCGGATCACCATGATCACGTCCGCGAGCCGGTTGTAGTCCGAGTGCCCGGCGCGCAGCGGATCGTCGGCAGCAAGCCCCACGGGGCTGTCGGTGCCGACGAGCAGGTAGTTCTCCCCGGTTGGGCCACCCGGCAGTACCGGCTGACCAGCGGACCGGTCCGCGATTCCTGACGAATCCGACATGGCATCCGGCTCGTCACCCGCCGAAACGCCGTCGCCAACGGCACCCGCTTCGTCGCTGCTCATGCCGCCACCGGCCGAGCTGTCAGGATTCGCCGCCATCGTGGCCGGCTGCTCGATCAGCACGTCGGCGGCGGTCACCGGCTGCTGGGGAGCAGATGTCAGCACATCGGCCAGCTCGTGCCGTTCGATCCTCCCGAGCTGCAGCAGCACGAATGCAGACGCGCCGGTCGCGGCCGCTCCGGCGAGGGTCAGCACCGCCAGCGAGATCAGAATGAGGCGAGTCCGCCAGTTGCGGTGGCTCACTCAGCTGCCTCGGAGAGGGCCTCGCTCAACGACGGATACACGAACAAACTCTCGGCGATGTCCTGGACGCGCAGGTTCGCGCTGACAGCGAGAGCCACCACGGAGATCAGCTCGGCCGCGTGCCGACCCACGATGGAACCGCCCAGGACTTGGCCTGTCAGCGGATCGGAGACGATCTTCACGAAACCGCGCGGGTTCTCCTCGATGAGCGCCTTGGCATTCGCGCCGAACGGCACCTTCGTGACGCGGATCTTGCGGCCAGTGGCGAATGCCTCCGCCTCGGCGAGTCCGACATCGGCGATCTCGGGCTCGGTGAAAATGGCCGACGCCGCCTTGTCGTAGTCGAGATGGCGGTGCGGGCGGGTTTCGTGCAAGCCCATGGCGTGCTCCACGATCTTGCGTCCCTGCATCGCGGCGACCGACGAGAGCGGCAGCTTGCCCGACAAGTCGCCTGCCGCGTAGATGCTCGACACCGACGAGCACAGGTTGTGGTCCACATCCACATAGCCCTCGCCGTCGACTCGCACCTCGGTGTTCTCGAGGCCCAAGCCGTCGCTGTTGGGAATCGAGCCGATGGCGAGCAGGGCGTGCGTGGCGCGCACCGTGCGGCCGTCGCTGCAGACCACCTCGACCGCGTCGCCGTCACGCACGATGTTCACCGCACGTGCGCCCTTGAGCATGGCCACGCCGAGATCACTGAAGGTCTGCTCCAGTACCGCGGCGGCCTCGGGGTCTTTATGGGGCAGCACTTGCTGACGACTGACGATCAACGTGACCTGGGAACCCAACGACGTGAACATGTGCACGAATTCGACGCCGGTCACCCCGGAGCCCACGACGACCAGGTGTTCGGGCAGCTCTGCGGGCGGGTACGCGTCCCGGGTGGTCAGGACCCGCTCGCCGTCGATGGGCGCCCACTCGGGGATGCGGGGCCGGCTGCCGGTCGACAGCACGACGACATCGGCCGACAGCTCCACCGCCCCGTCGGCGGTATCTGCGCAGACTTCATTGGGCCCGAGCAGGCGGCCCGAGCCCGACAGGATCCGCACACCCTGGCTGACCAGCATCTGCCGGGCAACCTCAGCGAGGCGGTCCTCGATGTCGCCGATGCGCTGGCGAAGGTGCGGGGTGTCCACCGATGTGGACACATTGGCAAGTCCCAGCTCGTCGAGATGACCGGCGAAGCTGAGCGCCGAGCCGGTGGCGATCATGGTCTTGGACGGCACGCAGTCGCGCAGGTGGGCGGAGCCGCCCACGATGTCGCGCTCGATCAGCGTCACGTCTGCGCCGTAGCGCGCCGCATAGGTAGCCGCCGAGTGACCCGCCGGGCCACCGCCGATCACGACGAACCGCTTCTGGGCCATGGTCCCGCAGCGTACCGGTGCCCCCCAGCCCCGCTGCCGTCGCGGCTCAGCTCAGGGTGGGGCTGCAGAGACCGTCGAGCTCGCTGACGGTGATGCGCTCGCGGTTGGCGTAAGTGACTTCGTTGGCGGGGTCCGGACGCAGCCGGAATTCGCGGAAGGTCATCTCCAGCGAGTCGAAGGCGACGATGCGGCCCGACAGCGAGTCACCGACACCGAGGATCAGCTTGATTGTTTCGAGCGCTTGGATCGAGCCCACGATTCCCGGCAGCACCCCGAGTACACCGGCTTCCGCGCACGACGGGGCAAGTTCTGCCGGCGGCGGCTCGGGCAGGTAGTCGCGATAGGTCGGCCCATGCTGCGGGTCGAACACGGTGACCTGGCCCTCGAAGCGAAAGATCGAGCCGTGCACTATGGGTATGCCCAGCTTGACGGACGCATCGTTGAGCAGGTACCGGCTCGGGAAGTTGTCGGCGCCATCCACGATCACGTCCCAGCCCGACAGGATCTCCAGCACATTGTCGGCGCCGAGCCGGGTGTCGTAGGTGACCACGTTGACGTCGGGGTTCAGCGCAGTCAGCGTCTTCTTGGCCGAGTCGACCTTGCGGTCGCCGACACGGTCGACGTTGTGGAGAATCTGGCGCTGCAGGTTGGACTCGTCGACCACGTCCATGTCGATGATGCCGAGCGTGCCGACGCCGGCGGCAGCCAGGTAGAGCGCAGCGGGCGAGCCGAGGCCGCCTGCGCCGAGCATGAGCACCTTGGCGTCGAGCAGCTTGAGCTGCCCGGCCTCGCCCACCTCCGGCAGCAGCAGGTGCCGCTGGTAGCGGTTGCGCTGCTCGGCACCGAGCGAGGCAGGCGTCGACCACGGCCGACCCTCGTCCTTCCACTGGCCGAAGCCGCCGTCCATGGAGACCGAGTTCGGGTACCCCAGCTCGGCAAGCGTCTTCGCGGCGAAGGCCGAGCGCACGCCGCCAGCGCAGTAGATGATGATCTCGGCGTCGTGGTCGGGCAGCCGGTTCTCGATCTGCGCCTCGAGGTGCCCGCGCGGGATGTGGATCGCTCCGGCCAGCGCTCCCTGCTCGTACTCGTCGGGCTCGCGCACATCGAGCACCACCGGGGAGCGGTCGGCGATCCATTCGGCCGCCGTGGCCGTCGTGATCTCGGTGATCTCGCGCTTGGTCGCTGTCAGCAGCTCGCGGAACGAGGGCATCGGGGCCTCCCTGTTCGTCGCCCGGTGTCTGGAACGATGGTGTCGCGTTCGATAGCGCCCAGTCCTGTGACCAGGCTCAGGCCCTAAATCCTACCCAACAGGTCGGGTTTTGCTCTGGCTGTGCGGACAGGCGAGCCTTCTCGTTGTCGCACCTGTCGCTCTCCGCTCTTGTTCGCTGCGCTCACGGGCCGCTCGGGCCACGGCTTCGCCTACCGGCTCAGCCTCCGGCCGTCGCCGCAGATCTGGGGGAGCACTTCGGAGATGGATCGACGGAGCACCATGTCGGCGAGATGGTCCATCTCGGTGGGCTCCGCATTGACGATCACGACACGAGCACCCGCCGATTTGGCCGCCGGCACCACCGCCGCGATCGGATACACAGCCAGCGTCGTTCCCACGGCCAGCATCAGGTCGCAGTTCTCAGCAGCAATCTGGGCACGCAGCAGATCCCGCGCAACGAGCTGCTGTCCGAAGCTGATCGTGGCGCTCTTGAGAATCCCGCGGCACACCGGGCACGGCGGGTCGTCCTCGCCGAGCCGCACCCGGTCGAGCACCACCCCCATGTCGGCGCGGTAGTCGCACTCCAGGCACGCAACCTCGCGGATGGTGCCGTGCACCTCCACGATCTTGTCGGGATCCGAGCCGGCGTCGTGGTGCAGCCCGTCCACGTTCTGCGTGAGCAGCGACACCAGCTTGCGACGGCGCTCGAGCTGCACGAGGGCTCGGTGCCCGTCATTGGGCTCCGCACCCCACGCACGGTGGTCCATGCGCGCCCGCCAGGCCAGCACGCGCACCTCGGGATCGGCCAGGTAGTTCTGCAGCGTCGCCTGCTTCTCCGCAGCGGGGTTCTTGGTCCACACGCCATTGGGGCCGCGGAAGTCCGGGATTCCCGAGTCCGTGGAGATCCCGGCGCCGGTCAGCACCGTGATGGCGCTCGCCTCGTCGATCCACCCGGCCACCGTCCGGACATCGTCGTCGGTATCGGAACCCGCATCAGTCCCCCGGTCCGTCTCGGCTGGGCTCATGCCTCACAGTCTGACTGATCGCCCGGTACCGGATTTCACGAGCTTTGTGTGACTAAAAATATATTTCATGTTGTATAAGTATGTTTTGATATACAACACGTTGGCCGCACACGAACATCGATCGCGGCCGAACGCGACACGAACCGCTGAAGGAGACCTCGATGCGAACCGACCACACGCCGACGACTCCCCCACCTCTGGTTGCCGACGGCGATTCTGTGGCGGTCAACTTGCAACTCGTCGGCGGCACGGCGACTGTGCAGAACGCGCCGCTGGTCCCAGCGGCCACACGCGAACCGCTGCGTGTCCTGTTGGCGCGTCCGTGGGATGACCCCAGCTTGCGGCGCCGTGGCCACGATCCGCGCTCGGCCTACGTGGAGCGCTTCTGGGTCGCCATCCTGGGCCCGAGCGCCGTCTGGTTTCTGCGCCTGCTGGCACGGGAATTCGACGAGCTGGCGCCAGGCGAAGACCTGCGACTGGATCTCGACTCCACCGCCCGTCGACTCGGGCTCCAGCACCGCGGCGGCCGCACGAGCAGCTTCATGCGCACCATCGACCGCTGCGCCATGTTCCACCTGGCGCAGTTCGCCGATGACGCCGTGCTGATGGTTCGCCGCCTGCTGCCGCCCGTGCCACGCCGGCTGCACGACCGGATGCCCCAAGAACTGCGCGATGAGGTCGGACGCTGGTCGCGCACCGACGGGCGTGCGGACTTCTCGGTCGGCGAGACCCGCCTGCTCGCGTCGTGCATGTTGATGCTCGGCCACGGCCTGCACGAGTCAGCGGAGCGCTTGGTGACGCTGGGGCTCGCGCCCAATGCCGCAAACGAGGCAACGGCATGGGCATGGGCGCAGCGATGCACCCGGCCCAGCACACACCGCGGCGGCTAGCGCCCGGTCACCAGCCGCAGATCAGCTCCACCAGCGTGCGCACTCCGAAACCGGACGCTCCCTTGGACAGCTCGCCGGCGTCGGCGTCGGTACGCACGGGCCCCGCGATGTCGAAGTGCACCCACGGCGTCTCACCCACGAACTCCGACAGGAACAGGCCTGCGTGAAGCGTGCCCCCGTAGCGGTTCTTGCCGATGTTGCGCAGGTCGGCAATCGGCGAGTCGAGCTGCTCGCGGTACTCCGGCGGCAAGGGCAGATGCCAGAGCAGCTCGCCGGCGGCGCTGGCCGCAGCCTCTGCACGCTCGATCGCCGCGGGATCGTTGCCCATGAGCCCGCCGTACTTGTCGCCGAGCGCCACCATGCAGGCGCCCGTCAGCGTGGCGAGATCGACCACCAGGTCAGGCTCCTCCTCGACCGAGAGCGACAGACCGTCAGCGAGCACGAGTCGACCCTCGGCGTCGGTGTTCAGCACTTCCACGGTCTTGCCGTTGCGGATGCGCAGCACATCGCCGGGCTTGGTGGCCGTGGGTCCGGGTTGGTTGTCGGTGCAGCAGCAGACGCCCGTGACCGCGATATCGGGCGCGAGCCGGACGATCGCGCTCATCGCGCCGATGACCGCGGCAGCGCCGCCCATGTCGATCTTCATCCACTCCATGCCCTCGAACGTCTTGAGGTTGAGCCCGCCTGTGTCGAAAGTGATGCCCTTGCCGACAAGGTGCACAGTGGCGCGCGGCTCAGCGGTCGGCTGCCAGCGCATGCGGATGAGCGCCGGCGGTTCGGTCGAGCCCGCGTTGACACCCAGGAGCCCGCCGCATCGCTCCGCCTCCAATCGTTCGCGGTCCCATACCTCGACCGATGCAGTGCCTGCCGCGGGGTCACCGTCCGCGGAGGCCGCCTCGATGGCCTCGGTTGCGGCATCGGCGAGGCCGCTCGCGGTGAGCGCGCCGGCTGGCTGGTTGACGAGGTCGCGGGCCAAGGCAATGCCGCCGGCCACAGCAGCGGCACGGGCGACGGCGGCTGCCGTGTCGGTGCCATCGGGCGCTGCGAGCACGACGTGGCCGAGCGCGTCGGCTTCGGGCGGTTCGCCTTTGTGCTCGTTGAACCCGTAGGAGGCCAGGAGCATGCCTTCGACCACTGCCGCGAGAGCGACATCGGCACCCAGATCGTCAGCCGCAACGGCCGCCAGCGTCGAGGTCAGCGAGTCGACCTTCGATGCCGCCCGCCAGAGGTTCGCCGCCGCCTTGCGGACATCGGCCGCAGTGAGATCGTCGGAACCGAGCCCGACGGCGATGGGCATGGTGTCGTCAGCAGTGTCGGCAATGCCGGCCATCAGCGCTGTGCTGCCGGCGGCGCCATCGAAGCCGCTGGCTGCCAGGTAGTTGGGCGTGGCTCCCAGCGTGTCCAGCGCATCGCTGCGCACCGGCCTGTCCGCAGCGGAAGTGGCCGGCGCAGCGGCGGGGTCGGTCACCACCTCGAAGGCGTCAATCGAAACAGTCAGCGGCACAGCGTCCTCACTCTGTCGGGGGTGTCACGAGCGACGGCAAGCGCGGCCCGCACTGCGGTTCTACCCGACACCGACGCTCAACGCAGCAGCATTCTGTCCTGCGCCGATCAGGGGCGTATGTCGCTTCACGCTGGGCGCAGGTGCACCACGTCGCCGACCGCCACCGTATGGACTGCCCCGGCATCGTCGGTGATCAGCAATCTGCCTTCGGCATCGAGGTCGCCCGCCACACCTTCGAGGCTGTTGCCTTCGCCTGCCGGCGCATCAAGCGAGACGCGCACACGATGACCGAGCGTGGCAGAGTTCCGGCGGGCCTCGTCCAGCAGGGCGGCTGCTCCGGCGCCGTCAGCGGCCCGGCACAGCAGCTCGTAGCGAGCCTCCAAACCTTCGAGTACCCGGCGCGCCAACAGCGTCCGGTCCACGGGAGCTCCCGATTCCAGGTTCAGGCTGGTCGCGACGCCCTCCAGCTCCGCGGGCACCTGCGGCCAGCCTGAGTTGAGGCCCATGCCCACGACCACCGCAGACAGCAGTCCTTGCGTGCTGATCGACTCGGCCAAAATGCCCGCCAGCTTGCGATCATGGCGAACGGCGTCGTGGCCAGCCGCGTCAGCGCCCGCAATCACAAGGTCGTTGGGCCACTTCAGCAGCGGGCGGATACCGCTCACCTGCTCGCACGCGTCAGCAGCGGCCAGCCCGACGGCAAGCGTCACCAACGCCGCCCGGGTCGGAGGCAGCCGATCCGGCGGCGGGCGCAGCAGCACCGACATCATGAGCGAGGTGCCCGGCGGCGCCGTCCAGCGCCGGCCGCGCCGGCCGCGCCCGGCGGTCTGCAGGTCCGCGATCAGCACCGTTCCTTCGGGTGCCCCCCGGCGGGCCCGATCGAGCAGCTCGGTGTTCGTGGAGCCGATCGCGTCGTGCCACTCGACATCGGCGAACCGGGTGCCGGCGACAGACCTGAAGTGCGGTGAGTCGAATTGCCCCGGTTCGTGCTCGGCAGGCACGCAGCGACAGTACCGGTAGCGAACATGAGCAGGGAGCAATAGCGTCGCCCACCTATGTTCGGCAAGCTCCTCATCGCCAACCGGGGCGAGATTGCGGTGCGGGTCATCCGTGCGTGCCGCGAGCTGGGCATTCCGTCGGTCGCGGTGTACAGCGAACTGGACCGTGACGCCATGCATGTGCGGCTCGCCGACGAGGCGTTCGCCCTCGGCGGTCAGACCGCGGCCGAGAGCTATCTCAACACTGAGACGATTCTCGATGTCATCGGCCGTTGCGGTGCCGATGCAGTGCATCCTGGCTACGGCTTCTATTCCGAGAACGCCGATTTTGCTCGCGCCATCACCGAGCGGGGCGTGACGTTCGTAGGCCCGCCGCCCGAGGCCATCGAGGTGATGGGCGACAAGATCTCGGCACGCCTGGCCGCCGAACGGTCCGGCGTGGCCGGCGTGCCCGGCACTACCGAGGTCATCACCTCGACCGGTGAGGTCGAGGCATTCGGCAGCGAGTACGGCTACCCCATCGCCATCAAGGCGGCCTACGGGGGCGGCGGCCGCGGCATGAAGGTGGTCAACGGGCCAGACGAGATCGAAGCAGCGCTGGCCTCGGCGCAGCGGGAAGCCGAAGCGTTCTTCGGGCGGGGCGAGTGCTACATGGAGCGCTACCTCACCTGGCCCCGCCACATCGAGATGCAGGTCATCGCCGATCACCACGGCAACGCCGTGTGGCTGGGCGAGCGTGATTGCTCCGCACAGCGCCGGCACCAGAAGCTGGTGGAGGAGAGCCCCGCGCCCCTGCTCGACGATGCCGTCCGCAAGGCGATGGGCGACGCGGCGGTGGCCGTGGCCCGCGGCTGCAACTACACCAACGCTGGCACGGTGGAGTTCCTCTACCAGGACGGCGAGTTCTTCTACCTGGAGATGAACACTCGGCTGCAGGTGGAGCACCCGGTCACCGAGATGGTGACCGGCATCGATCTGGTGCGCGAGCAGATCCGGGTGGCCGCCGGAGAACCGCTGTCGTTCACGCAATCGGAGGTGACATCGGTCGGCCACGCGATCGAGGCGCGTATCAATGCCGAGGACCCGGCGGGCGGTCGCTTCCTGCCGTCTCCAGGCCCGCTGACGTCACTGGTGGTGCCCGACGGTTTCGGCGTTCGCTGGGACGGCGGCTACGAGGCCGGCGACACCGTCAGCCAGTACTACGACAATCTCATCGGCAAGCTCGTCGTGTGGGGCTCCGATCGCCCGACCGCCATCGCCCGCATGCAGCGAGCTCTCAGCGAACTGAGCGTCGGCGGCGTCGCGACAACTGCGGCTGCGCACGAGCGGATCATGGCCTCAGAGGATTTCCAGGCCGGCCTCCACAGCACAAAGTGGGTCGAAGAACGGCTCGACCTGAGCGGCGTGACCGGCAAGACCGACACGGAGCCCACCGCTGCGCCCGACGGCGACGACGTGCCGCGCGTGCGACGGGATGTGGTGGTGGAAGTGGACGGCAAGCGGTTCTCGGTGAGCGCGTGGGTGCCCGAGTCTGCACCAGCCGCCAACTCGGCCAACACAGCGGCTCGCCCCCGGCGCGCGAGCGGCGGTGCATCGGCAGGTGCCGGTACCGGTCAGGTGACCGTTCCGATGCAGGGGACAATTGTCAAGATCCTGGTGGAGATCGGCCAGGAGGTCACTGCCGGAGAGGGGGTGGTGGTGCTCGAAGCCATGAAGATGGAGAACAGCATCAACGCCGACCGCTCGGGCACCGTCAGCGAGATCAAGGTCGAGCCGGGCGACACCGTGGGCGCTGGCGACGTGGTGGTCGTTATCTCGTAGCTTCAGAACCCGGCCGGGCGCGACGCTCTGCTTCCTTGAGCGTGCCGACATCGAGTTCTATGGCGCGGACGCGGCGCAGTGTTCGCTCTGCGATGACGCGGTTGGCGCGCAGCAGGTCGGCCAGGACGCCGAGCATCACGAGCTGCATGGCCACGAGCAGCGCGACGGCGCCGATGATGAGCGACTGCACATGACCTGAGCCATCCGAGGTCACCAGGAACCACCCGAACCGGGCGAACAGGAAGAGGCCGACCGCTGCGAACAGCGCCGCCGGCACGGCGAAGACCCTCAACGGCTCGTGCATCGCGTAGACGCGGGCGATCGTGCCTGCCGCCCTGCGCATGTACTGGCGCTTGGACTTGAACAAGCGCGACGGGCGCGTGGTGGGATTCACACGTACCGGCACATCGGTCACCGCAAGGTCTGACTTGCCTGCCTGGATCACCGTCTCGAGCGTGTAGGTGAACCGCGACACCACGTTGGCTGCGAGCGCAGCCTCCCGGCTGTAGGCGCGGAACCCAGAGGTGACATCGGCCACGTCGGTTGCCGATGCCTGGCGGACCGTCCACGAGCCGAGTCGCTGCAGCCGCTTCTTGAGCGGCGAGAACTCAGGGTGGTTGCGGATGTCGCGCGAGCCGATCACCAGATCGGCACGGCCGGCCACGATCGGCTCGGTCAGCTTGCTGATGTCGCCCGCGTCGTACTGGTTGTCGCCGTCGGTGTTCACGATCACGTCGGCGCCCATGCGCAGCGCCGCATCGAGACCGCTGGCGAACGCCACGGCGAGCCCCTTGTTCTGCGTCAGACTGACGACTGCGTCGGCGCCGTGGTTCCGAGCCACCGTGACCGTGTCATCGGTGGAGCCGTCGTCGATGACCAACCACAGCACCTCGCTGAAGCCGTCCACATGGCGCGGAAGTGCGCTCAGGGTTGCTCCCAGTGTCTCTGCCTCGTTGAGGCACGGGATCTGGATGACCAGCCGCACCCGCCCATTGTGTCGGGTAGACCCGGCACAAGAGAACTCAGCGTCAGGCGCATCCGCGGCGGAGGCGGCCGGTTCCTTGCGCTGGATCAGTCGACGTTGAGGCGGGCGAGGCGCACGGTGGCGAGGACGAGGCTGACGGCTGAGACGCTGGCCAGCACGACCACGGCGGTAACGAGCCCGTAGGTAGTGAAGCCGAGATCGATGTCAGCGATCCGCGAGAGCAGCGCGCGGGCGTACCCGCGCAACGACAGGCGCTCGGCGAAGTCGCCGAGACCCACCGCCAGGCCCTCCCACAGCAGCACGTAGGCGATCCCCCACAGGACGGCCTTGCGGAACAGCAGGCCCAGCAGCACAAACAGGCACGAATAGGCGACAGTCCCCAGCGCCGCCGCGGCCAGCGCGCCCAGCGCGACGCCGCCTGAGTCTGCAACAAAGTCTGTCGCGAACCAGCCGCCCAACGCGGTCGGTACGACGCACAGCGGCAGCGAGACCGTGACGGCCGCCGCGGCAGCAGCCACCACCAGCGGGGCACGGCCCATGGGGCGCAACCACAGGTACACGAGCGTGCCGTCATCGCGGACATCGCCCAGCGAGGCAGCCGCGAACACCAGCGAGACGATGGGCACGATGATGATCAGGCCGAAGCCGTCGGCATAGTTGGCGCCGTCGTACAGCGCCCCGTCATTTGCGGGAGCCCCGCCATTCGTCGAGTTGCCCACCACCCAGCCCACCACGACCATGATGGCTCCGAGCGCGCCGAGCGCCGCCAGTCGGCCAACGGAGACGATCTGGCGGATGAGTACCCGGTAGCACAGCGCTGTTGCCCGTACAGCGCCGACACGACGCCGCTGCGAGTCGAGCCCGGCGCTCATCGTCGTTCCACCAAGTAGCGGAAGACCGATTCGAGATCTTCGTCGAGCGGGATGACTTGTCGCAGTCGGGCGCCCAGGTCCTTCGCCAGCGGCGCGATCTCGCGTCCCAGGCGGTCCACCTCCAGGGTGTCCGCCACCACGACATCTCCGTCGATGCGCACCCCCACCACCGTGCCCGAGGTGACCAGCGCTGCCGCGAGATCGCGGGGCCTGTCAGCCTCGATGCTGATGCGGTGCGGGCGGTCGTCCATCAACTCCCGGAGTTCTCGGTAATCACCGCTGGCGACAAGGCGGCCTTGGGCAATCACCAGGATTCGCGATCCGAGCCGGGCGACTTCCTCAAGCACATGGGACGACACGAGCACGCAGCGCCCTTGCGCGCCGAGGTCCTCGAGCAACTCGATCATGCGGCGTCGCTGAACGGGGTCGAGACCGTTGAGCGGCTCATCCAGGATCAGCACCTCCGGATCGTGAACGAGCGCGGCTGCCAGCTTCGTGCGTTGCCGCATGCCCTTGGAATAGCCCGACACCGGCCGATGGTCGTCGGGGTCGAGTTCGACGATGCCCAGAGCGTGTCGCGCAGCCGCTTCGGGGTCGGTCACGCCCTGCGTCGCGGCTGCAATCGTCACGAATTCGAGCGCGTCGAGCCGGTCGAACAGGGCATCCTGCTGCGGTGACAGTCCGATCCGGCCTCGCACATCGCGGTCGCTGCGGGCATCGGCTCCCAGCACGCGCACCGTTCCCCGCGATGGCGGGGTGAGCCCGCACATCATGCGGAACAGCGTCGACTTGCCTGCACCGTTGGGCCCCAGCAGGGCCGTGACGCCGGCGCGGACGGCGAAGGTCACGTCGGACACCGCAACTACGTCGCCGAAGAACTTCGACACGCCGTGCACCTCGACCATGCCTGCAGGCGGCGCGGGAGCTGCGTCAGTTCCCGACTCGGACGCCGGATCGTCACCGGCGACATCGAGCTCGGGGGCGGGCACAGGGCGAGGTCGGGAGCTCATCAACCTGCCTCGATCCGGCGATAGCGCCACCACACCACCGCTGCTCCGGCCACGACCCACGCAGCGTTCGCGGCCACGACGAACAGCGTGGACAGTTCGCTGATGCGCAGCCCCGGAGACCCGTCGTCTTCACCCAATGGCGACGGCGGGCCGACGCCGAAGATCCGATCCTTGAGTGCATCGCCGATCTCGCCCAAGTTGAACGCGTAGATGCGGGGATCCATCTCGGCCACTTCGACAAGCACACCGGTGACGAGCTGTGAGCCCAGCAGGAGCAAGATGACGCCGATCACGGCGAATGCCCGCCGATCGGTCAGGCTCGAGATCGCCAGGCTGGCGGCGGTGATGGTGGCAGCAATGGCGATGCCGGAACCCAGTATTCGCACGAGCACGGTGAGCCAGTCGCCGAGTCCGTCGGGGCCCGAACCCTCCACGGTGAAGGCGACGAGCAGGAACAGCAGCGGCCCCACGGTGATGACTGCCAGCGTCGCCGTCACTGCGGCTGCCTTCGAGGCCAGGTAGCTCCACAGACGCAATGGTGTGGACAGGTACAGCGACAGCATGCCGTTGCGTCGGTCGGCAACCAGGATCTCGGGCACCACGATCCCGCAGAAGAAGAACAGCGCCAGCTCGATGAAGCCGTAGTACTGGTGGTACTCGGGCAGGATGTTCTCGGAGATCAGATCGATGTCGAGCACCGTGGCGATGCCCACGAAGACGATGGCGGGAACCAAGGCGACCACCACAGCCAGCCACGGCAGGAACTTGTGGCGCGCCGGGCGCCCGAAACCGAGCGTGAATCTCACCGACGAGCCGACCAACGCGCGCATGGCACCGGCGAGTCCGTGCCGAACGCCGGCGTAGGGCCGGTAGCGCTGGTCGAGAATCCGCGCGGCGTCGTCGGCTTCGGTCGCCTGGCCGCGCACGTCGGTGGTTCCGGTTGCGTCGTTCATGTCGCCGACGCCTCGAACAGGTCGGCGAGCGTGCGCTGGCGGGCTTCCAGACGCCGGATGCGCGCCCCTGCGTCGGCGACGGCATCGCGTGCCCGGTCGCTGAGCTCATCTCGTCCCGCGCCACCGAGTCGCAGGGTTGTACCCGTGCGCTCCACCTCGATGCCGGTGCCTCGCAGCGTGCTCTCGACAGCGTCGACCGTCCCTGCAGGTTCGACGATGTCGACCAGCTCCAGCGTGATGCCCTCGCCGTCGCCGACAAGTTCGGCAATCGGCCCGTCGGCAACCAAGCGCCCCGCGTCGAGGGCGACGATGTGGTCGCAGACCCGCTCGACCTCTTCCAGCAGGTGCGATGACAAAACCACGCTGACCGAATGCTCGTTGCTGATCTCGCCGATGAGCGTGAGCATCTCGGTGCGCTGCGTAGGGTCGAGCCCCGAGGTGGGCTCGTCCAGCAGCACCAGCTGGGGGTCAGACGCGACGGCCTGCGCCAGCTTGACGCGCTGACGCTGACCGGTGGACATGGTGCCGAGCGTGCGTGTGCGCTCCTCGCCGAGCCCGACCAGCCACAGGCTGTCCGATGCCCGGGTGCGGGCCTCGCTGCGGGGCAGGCCGCGTACCTGTGCCAGATGCCGCACGAAATCGACGGCCCGCATCTCGTCGGGAAGCACGTCGCGCTCGGGAGCGAATCCCACCTTGGCCCGCAGGGCGGCGCCCTGGCTGCGGGGATCGAGCCCCAGCACCGTGGCCGACCCAGAGGTCGGCGGGCGCAAGCCGAGCAGCGCATTGAGCAGCGTGGTCTTGCCGGCGCCGTTCGCCCCGACGAGTCCGGTCACGCCGGGCCGCATCTGAATGTCGAGCGCGTCGAGCGCCACCGTCGATCCGAACCGCTGTGTCAACGCCGCCGTGGAGACGAGCACCGTCCCGGCAGCGGCAGCGTCGTTCACGCGCTCAAACTAAACCCATCGGGCGGCTGCGGGCCGTCAGATGGTGAGATCGGCAGCTAGTGATCCGCTTCGGCGAGACCCGCAACGGCCAGCGCCTTCTGCTTGGCGGCGTCGAGGTCGTAGTGCTTGCGGGTGACGATGCGCTGGGCATACAGGCCGCCGCCGGCCTGCAAATTGGTCACGAACTTCCAGCCGCCGTAGGAGTCGGCGGTGAGGTCGCGGATGGTGTGCATGAGGCGTGCCCGGTACTCGCCGTCGACATCGTGGCGGGTGGACATGTACTTGCGTGCCAGCGGGCCGACATCGGGATTCTCGAAATCAGCCGGCACCGGTGAGGTCAGCACGGCACCGCCCGCGATGTCGTGGAGGTGGCGCACCATGGCGCTGTAGTTCGCCGCCGCCTGGAACTTGCCGGCGTTGGTGTACAGCTCATTGGGGAACGCCGCTCCCTCGGGCCCGATGGAGCAGTGAGCAATGGCAGCTTCCAGCGCAGCCCGGATCAGCGTGGCGTGGATGATCAACTCGGAGATCTTCTCCTTGACGTGGCCGATCCCCGCCGTGCCGTTGGCCTCGGCCACGAGCTGGGCCAAACCGACGAGTTGGTCGGCTTCCTCCACGAATGCCGACAGCCCGCCGAGGCGTTCCCACAGTCCCAGCGCATGGGCGAACACGGCGGCATAGTGCGTCTCGCCGTCGAGGAAGACGCGCTCGTGGGGCACGAACACGTCGTCGAAGATCACGAAGCCCTCGGGATAGTGGTGCTCGCCCGACACGGGGAACGCCCGGGGATCCTCGTGGCGGGGCGCGTAGGTGGTGTTGATGATCTTGACGCCGGGGGCGTTCACCGGCACCGAGCAGCCGATCGACCAGTCCTCCTCGCCGGGCTTCATGGCTTTGGTGGGGATGGTGAGCAGCTCGTGGCCGAACGAAGCGCCGGTGATGTGGAGCTTTGCGCCGCGGATCACCACGCCGTCCCGCTGGCGATCCACGACGCGGACATAGGAGTCGAGGTCGTCCTGGCGGGCCGGCGGCCGGCTGCGGTCGCCCTTGGCGTCGGTGATGCACTGGGTGATCCGCACGTCGTCGCCCTGCGCCTCGCTGATGAAGGCGTCTATCCGCTCGATGTAGTCGGGCTTGGAGTCGACCATGCGGCCGGCGGCGGTTTTCAGCGTCTGGATGGACGTATAGGTGACGTGGGCCATCATCCCGGCCGAATGCAGCATGGGGATCATCTCGCGCAGGTCGTCCGCGCTGCGAGGCACGGTCATCAGCGGCGAGGTGGCATCGGGCGCCGGGTCGTAGAAGCGGTCATAGCCCGCGGCCGTTGCGTCCACCGTCTGGCCGAGGATGGGGTGGGTCTCCAGATCGTCGACCTGCTTGCCCTCGAAGTAGGTCAGGCGTCCGTCTGCGAGCGATTCCTTGTACTGCTGACCGGTGCGCATCGTGAGCTCCCCATTCGTCACAGTTGCCGTGCGAGCGGCAGTCACGCTAGTGGCGCGCGGTGGAACCGGCCGGGGTCGGAGGTGACTGCAGTGGCCGGTGCGCTAGAACGGCCCAATGACCGATCCCTCCTATAAGAGGATTAGCGGATAGGCGGCGTCATTGGGGGCTCCAGCGGTCGCGGTGGTCGATGAGTTTGATGGTGATGATCAGTGCGACGGCGAGTGCGAGCTGGGCGAGGCGGTGGCGGGGCTGGCGGTCGGTGTTTCGTCGGA
>JAJEFK010000030.1 GCA_022820505.1 Acidimicrobiia bacterium
CCGACGAAACACCGACCGCCAGCCCCGCCACCGCCTCGCCCAGCTCGCACTCGCCGTCGCACTGATCATCACCATCAAACTCATCGACCACCGCGACCGCTGGAGCCCCCAATGACGCCGCCTATCCGCTAATCCTCTTAGGCATGCCGTCCAAGAAGGCCAGGTATTCGCCGTAGGAACGCCAGTCCCACGGAAGGCCCTGCATCATCGACTGCTTCGGAATGTCCTCGACCGACTCCATGACCTCGGCGATGTACTCGATGTCCTCGGTCTTCACCGGGGCGAACGTGACCCCGCAGTTGCCCATCACCACCGAGGTCACGCCGTGCCAGCACGAGCTCGATCCGATGGGGTCCCAGGCGAGCTGCGCGTCGAGGTGCGTGTGGATGTCGACGAATCCGGGCGTGACAACCTTGCCGGCAGCGTCGATCTCTGTGCGCCCCGACGCTGTGACCTCGCCTACCGCGGTGATCCTCTCGCCGTCGATGGCGACATCGGCGACCTTGGCATCGCTGCCGGTGCCGTCGACCACCAAGCCGCCTCGAATGACTGTGTCGTGGGACATCGCGCGCTCCCGTCCGTGTGAGGTTCCCGCCGCGTGAGCTTACGCCCGCCGGGACTCCGCCCGCCGTGTCTCCGCGCCCCGCTGCTGGCTTCGGTACTCTCGAATGGATGCCGACTCCCCAGAGGGCTGTGACTGGAAGGGCGACTGCCGTGCACCAACTCGACTCCCGCCAAGACGCTGAGCCGCAAGGCAACACCGCACGCTGGCGTGTGCTTGCAGCAGCGCTGGCCGCTGCGATGCTGGTCAGCGCCTGCGGCCTGCTGAGCGACGACGACACCGACGCGACCACAACCACCGCCGCTGACGACGCGATGATGTCGGACACCGACGACCCGACCACCACGGTCGTGACGGCCGCACCCACGACGACTGCAGCCGGCGATGCCATGGCCGAAGACGAGGCCGGTCCCAACGTGTCGCTGGAATCGAAGCTGTCGACCGCCGGTTTGGGGCCGGTGCAGATCGGGCACTCACTGGAGGACGCCCGGACCGCCGCCGGTGCGCTGATGATCGCCGTCCCAGGCGGCTCGGACGCCTGCCGCTACTACACGGTGCAGAACGGTCCCGAAGGCGTCCGGTTCCTGGCCGTCAACGCCGAGATCGTGCGCGTCGACATCGAATCCGGTCCGATCACGACGATCTCGGGTTACGGCATCGGCTCCACCCGGAGCGAGATCATCGAGGCATTCGGCGACAGGATCGAAGACGGACCCGGGCTCTCGGCAATCCAGTACGTGCCGGTGGACGAGCCCGACATCGACAAGCGCGTGGTGTGGGAAGTTGACGAGGCGGGTGCGGTGATCTCGCTGCGAGCCGGTCGGCTCCCCCACATCGAACCGCGGGTGGCCTGCACCGGCTAGCCGGCTCAACTGCTGGCGGCGTCGCCCAGGTTCTTGACCACGTCGATCCACAGCTGCGTGGTGAGCGCCAGCGAATCGACGTCGACGCGCTCATCGTTGCCGTGGAACCGCAGCATGAAGTCGCTGGAGTTCACCCGGTTGCTGAACAGCCCGGCCCCGTAGGCCACGGCGCCCTTCAGGCGGAAGAAGCGGGCATCGGTCGCTCCCACGATCAGCTGGGGGATCACCGGCGCACCCGGGTGAGCCTTGGCCATCAGCTCGCTCAGCAGCTGCCACATCGGCGTGTTCGTGGGCGAGAAGCTGGCGGGATCGTCGTGAAGGTGCTCGATCTCCACCTCGTCGAACAGCTCGCCGAGCGCTGCCTGCAGGTGCTCATTCACGGCGACGGGATCGCCCGGGGCAGTGCGGATGTCAACCTCGATCTCGACCTTGTCGGGGATGATGTTGGTCTTGTTGCCGCCGCCTACGACATTCGGGCTGAACGTGGTGTGGCTGCACGCATGCAGGTGGCGCGCCAAGCCGGGTGCATCGATGCCGGCCACAGCGTCGTAAACGCGGGCCGGGTCGAGCAGCGCCTCTCGTGTCTCGTCGTCGACCCTCAGCGTCGAGACATGGTGCTGCCACATCTCGGTGAGCTGCGGGGCCGGCCGGTACTCGGCGATGCGGCGCACGATCTCGGCCGCCTTGATGAGGGCGTTGTCGGTGCCGAACGGCATGGAGCCATGACCCGGCGTGCCGCGCACGGTGAGCCGGCGCCAGCCGATGCCCTTCTCGCCCGCCGCCAGCGTGATCTTGGTGCCTTGGGGCGTGTGGTTGGGCATGCCGCCGAACTCGGTCAGCACGTAGTCGCACTCGATGGCGTCCCAGTTGTGCTCGGCCATCCACTTGGCGCCGTAGGTGCCGCCGGCTTCCTCGTCGGCAACGCCGAAGTAGATGACATCGCCCTTCGGCCGGTAACCGGTGCGCACGATGTGACGGAACGCCACCGCCATCGACGAGGTGAGGTTGAGCATGTCGACCGCCCCGCGCCCCCACACCTCGCCGTCCACCAGCTCGCCGCCGAACGGATCCCGGCTCCAGCCGTCGGCGTTCACCGGCACCACGTCGGTGTGGCCCATCAGGCACAGCTTGGGTGCCGACGGGTCGGTGCCCGAGATACGGGCCACCAGCGACCGGCGCCCGGGCTCAGACTCGAAGCTCTGCATGTCGACGCCGGGGCCTTCCAAGTACGTCTCCAGCAGGTCACTGTTGCGAACCTCCTCGCCCGATTCGACGGTCCCGTCGTTGACGCAGGCATTGCGGATCATCTGCTGCAACAGCTCGATGGTCTCGTTGGTCAGCGCTGGATCGGTGTGGTCAACCTCGCCCATGGCTGCGATGTTACGGCTGCGCCTGCACCCGGCACAGCACGGCACTCCACGGTGAGGTCCCGCAGACGCAACTACCGTGGCAGGCAATGGACACACCCACCGGTGCCGAACTTGCCGACTTTCGGGCCAAGGCGTCACGGTTCCTGAGCGATGCAGTTCGCGACGGCACGGCGTGCCCCGCGTATGGCGCGATCCTGGTGCCTGCGCTGCATGAACAGGCCCGGGTCTGGCAGCGGTACTGCTTCGACCACGGCTGGGCCGGACTGCACTGGCCGACCGAATACGGCGGCCGCGGGCTCTCCCGGGCGCACACCGGCGTGTGGATGGAGGAGTGCGAACGCGCAGGCGTTGCCCCGTACCTGAACCTGCAGGGGATCGTGCTGGCCGGCGAGGCCATCCTGCGCTCTGGCACCGAACGCCAGCGTGAGCAGTTCCTGCGCCCGATCCTGACCGGCGAGGAGCTGTGGTGCCAGCTGTTCAGCGAGCCCGGCAACGGCTCGGACTTGGGCGGGCTCACTTCTGCTGCGGTGCCTGACGGCAGCCATTTCGTGCTGAACGGCCAGAAGGTGTGGTCATCGAACGCGCAGTTTGCCGAGCACGGCATCTTGATGGCCCGCACCGAGCCCGATGCCCCCAAGCACCGCGGCATCAGCTTCTTCCTGCTCGACATGACGCTGCCCGGCATCGAAGTGCGCCCGATCAAGCAGATGACCGGCGACAGCGAATTCTGCGAAGTCTTCTTCGATGACGTCGCCATGCCCACCGACGCACTGCTCGGCGAGCGCGGCGGCGGCTGGGGCGTCGCCATGGCAGTGCTGGAAGACGAGCGCGGCGGCGCCGGTTCCTCCGGGGTCATCAGCCTCCGCAATCGCCTCGCCAAGATGATCGAAGCGGCAGGCGATGCCGGGCCGCTGGGTCGGCAGTCGCTGGCTGAGCTGCACGCCCGGGGCCACGCCCTGGCGGCGCTGATGGAGCTGCACGGCGCTGATCCGCGCATGGCGCCAGTGGCCAAGCTGGCGAACAGCGAACTCGGCTACGACGAGGTCGCCATCGGCGCCAGCCTGCGCGGCGCCGATGCGATGCTGGCGTCAGACGAGACCGAGGCATTCCTGTACGCGCCGGGCATGCGGATCGCCGGGGGCACCAGCGAGATCCAGCGCAACATCATCGGCGAGCGGGTGCTCGGCCTGCCTCGCGAACCGTCCCCCTAAAGTTGGCGAGCCGGTCGCATCACGCGGCCGGAACACAGCCCTGCGCAGAGCACAGAGTGGCGAGGGAGCCGACATGGCGGTTGCAACCGAGGCTGAACGGGAGGAATGGCGGGCCGGCGGCGCCGTGAATCCCGATCGCGAGCAGGCGCATTTCGGGGCGGGCGTGCCGCCCGCCGCCGATCTCGCCATCGACGAGATCAACCCGCTGAACCCTCATCTGTTCCGCGAAGATCGCTGGCACGATCACTTCGCACGCCTGCGTCGGGAGGATCCTGTCCACTTCAACGAGCTGGGTTCCGCAGGACGCTATTGGTCGGTCACGAAATGGGCCGACGTCCGCGAGGTGGAGAGCGACGACGAGACGTTCTGCTCGGCTCACGGCATCACCGTCGGACCGCCCCCAGACACCGATCTGCCGCCGACGACACCGCTGGACTCGTTCATCACCATGGACGCGCCCGAGCACCGCCCCCAGCGCCGCACTGTCCAGCCGATGATGGCCCCGACCAACCTGCGAGACCTCGAGTCGCTCATCCGGGAACGCGCGATGACGGTGCTCGACTCCCTGCCGGAGGGCGAGACATTCGACTGGGTCGACACCGTCTCGGTCGAGCTGACGACGCTGATGCTGGCAACCCTGTTCGACTTCCCGCTGGAAGACCGCCGCAAGCTCACCCGATGGTCCGACCTGGTCACCACCATCCCCGGCCCGGACGGGATCGTCGAGACCAGCGCTCAGCGGCGCGAAGAGTTCGCCGACTGCCTCCCGTACTTCGAGCGGCTCTGGGAAGAGCGGCGGACCAACCCCGGCAACGACATGATCTCGATGCTGGTCCACGGCGATGCCACCAGCCACCTTCCTGCCGCAGCCCACCTCGGCAATCTGATCCTGCTGATCGTCGGCGGCAACGACACCACACGCAACACCATGTCGGGCAGCGTGTATGCGCTCAACAAGTACCCCGATCAGTACGACAAGCTCATGGCGAATCCCGATCTCATCGCCGGCTTCGTGCCCGAGATCATCCGCTGGCAGACACCGCTGTCGTACATGCGGCGGACTGCCACGAAGGACTGCGAGATCGGGGGCAAGCAGATCCGCAAGGACGATCAGGTCCTGATGTGGTACGTGTCGGCCAATCGAGACGAGGACGTCTTCGGCGACAATGCCGACGACCTCGACATCGAGCGTCACAACGCCGCCAGTCATCTCTCGTTCGGCTACGGCTTTCACTACTGCCTCGGCAGCCGGCTGGCCGAGCTGCAGCTGCGGGTGCTGTGGGAGGAGATCCTGCCGCGCTTCGAGCGCATCGAAGTCCAAGCCGAGCCCGAGCGCTCGCTCTCGTCGTTCATTCACGGCTACACCCACCTGCCGGTCCAAGTCACCCGCCGGTAGCCGTCACCGTTGTCTCGCCCGAGCCCAGACCCCGAAGGAGTCCTCACATGACCGTGAAGTTCTGCTGGTTCAACCTGATGCCGTGGCCCGATCTGCCCGACGACTTCAAGACCGAGCACCGGTCGGTCTGGGTCGACATCGACGGCTCGCTGTTCGACCCCGAGCGCGCCAACGGCGTCTACCACGAGTACATGGACCAGCTCGAGTTCGCTGACGAGCTCGGCTTCGACGGCATCGGCGTCAACGAGCATCACCAGAACGGCTACGGCATCATGCCGAGCCCCAACATCATCGCTGCGGGCCTGGCCCGGCGGACCTCACAGGCGGCGATCTGCGTGATCGGCAATTCGATCGCCCTGTACAACCCGCCGCACCGGGTGGCCGAGGAGTTCGCCATGCTCGACTGCCTGAGCGGCGGCCGGCTGGTGGCGGGCTTCCCGGTGGGCACCCCGATGGACACCAACTTCACCTACGGGCAGATCCCCGCGCTGACCCGCGAGAAGTACTACGAGGCCCACGACCTGATCATGGAGGCGTGGACCAACCCTGACGTGTTCGCCTTCGACGGCAAGTACACCCAGCTGCGCTACGTGAACTGCTGGCCCAAGCCGATCCAGCAGCCGCACCCGCCGATCTACATCCCCGGCGGCGGCTCGATCGAGACGTGGGACTTCTGCCTCGAGAACGATTACAACTACTCCTACCTCAGCTTCAACGGCTACCTCGCAGGCCAGACGCTGATGGACGGGTACTGGAACCGTGTCGGAGAGCTCGACAAGTCCATGACGCCGGGGCGTGCAGGGTTCGCGCAGATCATCTGCACGGCGGCCACCGACGCCGAGGCCGAGGAGCTGTACAGCGAGCACATGCTGTATTTCTTCAACCGCTGCCTGCATGTGTTCCCCGGCTTCGCCGACCCGCCGGGCTACCGGACGGTCAAGACCATCCAGGCCGGCAAGCTCGACCAGTTTCGCAAGGAGAACCAGGCGCTGTTCAAGCGGCTGACCTGGAAGGACCTGGTGGAGGGCGGCTACGTCATTGCGGGCTCGCCCGACACCGTGCGCGAGCGCATGGAGGACATGATCAAGCGGCTGCGGGTCGGCACTGTGTTCTGCCTGCTGCACATGGGCAACATGCCCGACTGGAAGACCCGCTACTCGAGCCAGCTCTTCGCAGAGAAGGTGATGCCCGGGCTGCGCGGCATCTGGGGCGACGAGTTCGCCGACGCGGAGGACTGGTGGTGCAAGCCGATGGATGACCGGGTGCGTCCCGAGGACACCATGGCCGACGCCCGCCGCTACCCCGAAGCGCCCAAGGGTCCGGTGGCATGAGCGCCACTGATACGGCTCCTGCGCCGGCCTTCGAAGAGGTCGTCATCACGACTCGGCGGAGCGTGACGGCGCCAGTGCGCGTTTACGAGCCCGCGGGCGGCGCTTCGAGCGGCGCGGCGACCGTGCTGGCGCTGCACGGCGCAGGCGGCTGGCTGGGCGACGAACCGGTGCTCGCCGGCCTGGCCGGTGCCGGGCTGCGCGTGGTGGCACCCGTGTGGCCTGCCTGGAGCGAGCACACCGACGAGGACCGCCTGTCCGACATGCAGGACTTCGCGCTGCACGGCTGGGACGTTGCCACCGAGATGGGCCTGCTGGGAGGCGAGGGCGCCAGCAACGGCGCTGCGGGCGGCGGCCTGCACCTGATGGGTCACTCGATGGGCGGCATGATCGCTGCGGAGATGGCGGCGCTGGCGCCCCAGTCGGTGGCTCGCATGGCCCTGCTGTGCCCTGCGGGGATGTGGCTGGGCGACCACCCGATTCCCGACATCTTCGCGATGCTCCCCTACCAGCTTGCCGAGGTGCTCTTCGCCGATCCCAATGTGGGCGAGGAGGTGCTGACCGGCGGTGCCGACTTCTCCGACAACGAAACGCTCACGCGCTTCATGGTGGCGCGGGCTCGCCAGCAGGGCATGGCCGGCAAGATCCTGTTCCCGATCCCCAACCGGCGCTTCTCCGAGCGGGCCTACCGGGTGACGGTGCCCACGCTGCTGGTGTGGGGCCGCCAAGACCGCCTGATCCCGCCCGCCTACGCCGATGCATGGCAAGCGGCCCTTCCCGACGCGACGGTCGAGCTAGTCGACGGCGCAGGCCACATGCTCCCCTACGAGCAGTCAGCAGCAGTCGTCGCCGCCGTCACGTCCCACCTGACGAGCTGAGAGGCGCTGCCAGAAATTCGGCTGCTTCGGCGAGCGCCTGGTCGGCCTCTGGCAGGTCGTGGTAGTGCCACGTGTGCCACATGTGCTCCCAGAGGTCGAGCGTGACGTCGACGCCGGCGGCCGCCGCCCGGCGATGCAGCGCTACAGCCTGGGCCGCCAGCGGCTCACCGGCCCCTGCTTGGATGAGCACCGGCGGCAAACCGCTGAGTTCAGCGTGTAGCGGCGCGAGGCGAGGATCAGCCGGGTCGGCGCCGCCCACGTAAGCAGCGAGAAGCTGTTGCGCTTGGCTGTCGCCAGCATCGGAGCCAGCATCGTCGGGATGTGCAACCTCGGGGCCTGCAGCGTCGGGGTGTACGGCGTCGGCGTCGGCGTCGGCGTCGGCATTGTCGGCACGGCGTGGCTGTAGGTGATCCAGCAGGGGGCTGAACAGCGCTACCGCTGCGGGTCGCAGGCCTTGAGCTGTTGCCGTCACTGCCGCGCTGAGCGCGAGCGCACCACCGGCTGAGTCTCCGGCGAGCGCCACCGGGGTGTCACCGTCGGCGAGCGCGAGATAGACGGCCAGGACATCGTCCAGCGCTGCTGGGAATACGTGCTCGGGCGGTTGGCGGTAGTCCACCGAGACCACTCGCAGACCGCCGGCCGCTAGACGCGCAGTGATCGGGATCGCGACAGCCGCGCTGCCCAGCACATAGCCGCCGCCGTGTGCATAGATGACCGTCGGCACTTCCGATGCTGTCTTCGGCTGGGCGGTGGACGGCGGCCCTGCGGCGCCCGGAAGTCCGGGCGGGCTTGACGGCTCGATGGTCGTGGGCGAGGCGGCGACCAGGCAGGCGATGCCGCCGATGACCTCTCGACGGTGAGGCACCGCAGGATCGTCGTCTTCGCCCCACAGCGCATTGGTTTCGGCACGCCAGTGCGCCACCGCTGCATGGTCGGTCAGATCGGGCATCTGGATCGGCACCGACGGTTTGCGCTGGGACTTGCAGGCGATGGCTTCGGGCGACAACTCGTGCCGGCGAACGAACTGCGCAGCGTCCGAGTCGGGACTCACGACGACTCCGTCGCGGTACGTGCGCAGCTGCGGTGGCGCGACACTGGACTAGATCTCATGTTCATGCTCCGTGACCGCGGCCACTGCTTCTGGGCTGTAGGCCATGGGCAGCAGCTCGCAGTCGAGCCAGGCTTGGCGCTGGTCGAGATCGTGGCCGCTGTTGCGCACACCCGACACGCCATGGGGGACCACCCAGCCGGAATTGTCCAAATTGCCGAGGTCGAATGCGTAGCGGGCAACCGAGCCGTGGATGGCTCGCTCGCCCGTCTCGGGTGCGGTTCCGCCTTGACGGACCGTGTCGCCGTCGCCGGCGCAGCCGTCGACCGGCGGGTGCAGGTCCCTTGCCGCAGCGAGCGCTGAGGCGAGCGGGTGCGGCGAGGCCATGCGGTGCACCTTGCCCCACGTCCATGCTTGTGGGTCTTCACCGAGCCGCTGGGTCAGCTCGGCTGCGGTCTCGTCGACGCAGGCGCTGGCGGCCATGCGCCGGCCGATGGGGTTGTCGAGTCCCGGCACCACGTCGAGGTTGCGCTCGCAGAGCATGCGCGTGGCGGCGCCCGCTGCCATCCGGCTGGCTTCGGCCGCAGGCGGCCATCCCGCTGCGCCGAGCTGGGCGCCGGCGATGCCGAGGCGTTCGATGATGGCCTCGATGAGCCGGCGCTTGACGACTGCGTAGATCGTCGCCGGAGCTGAGTCGACCGTCATGCGCTGGTCCCATTCAGCCAGCATGTCCAGCAGCGTGTGCGAGAGCTCGTGGCCGCACTCGACCGCGTACTCGGTGATCAGGCCCAGTACATTGGCCGCCACGAGCGAGGTCACGTCGCCGTGGACGGCGCTCATGTCGTCCACCGTGGCACCCGTCATCGGCGTCAGCAGCTCGCAGATGCGATCGTGGCGGCTCGGGCCGGCGAAATCCAGCGAGATGTACGGGCCGCCGTCGGCGGTGCGGTTGTTGGCCGTCACGAGGAAGCCGCGTTCGGGATCGGTCCATTCCGGCAGGTCCTCGAATGGCACCGGCTCGAGGCCGTCCCAAGCGAACTCATCGGTCCCCGGCACCGGCGTCCAGCGACTCGCCGGCTGACGTTCGACCACACGTCCCCGGATCTTGAAAGCAATCGACCCGGCCCGATCGGCCGCCAGCAGATTGTTGACCGGCAGCACCCACGGCCGTACTGCCTCGACCAGCTCCGCCGTCGATCCTGCGGCCAGCATCGGCCCGAGGGCGTCCAGCGTCGTGTCAGGACCGAACATGCCGGTCCACTGCATCGAGAGCGCGACACCGTCGGCCGGGTCACCGAGCACCACCGGTCCCCTCGGCGTGGAACCGCACAACACTTCGACCGTGCCCTCGCCCCGGATGTCGAGCTCTTCGGTACGCCACGGCTCACCCAGTGTCGAGCCAGGCTGGAAGCGCTCCACGAACACGTCGGTGTCGTCGCACATGCCATGCGTGATGCCCCAGGCCACCTCGGCGTTGTGGCCGAAGTGCGGGAAGCCGGGCACGCCGGGGAAGCCCATGCCGATCGCGTCGAACTCGTCGCAGCGCAGGTGGCACTGGTGGTACACGTTCGGGAACTCGATGCCGCGGTGCGGATCGCCCGCCAGCAGCGGCTTGCCGCTGGCAGTGCGCTGCCCGCTGAGCGCCCACGAGTTGGACGCCCCGTCGGAGTCCATCGCCGCTGCCAGCGCCGCCATGTCGGCCGCGCACGCATCGAGCACACTCGCCGCGTCGGCCAGCAGATCGGGGCGAGGCCCCTCGCCCGGCACCATCGCGGCGTCACTCTCGGTGTCGCCGATCGTGGCCATCACAGCTTCGGGGCCAGCTTGAGCCATGATCCGCCCCCGCCACAGCTTGCGGGTGAGCGTTCCCATGAAGATGTGGCGCAGCTTGTAGACCGCCACGCAGTGCCATGGCTCCCAGGGCTCCGGCGGTGCCGGATGATGCTCGAATTCGGCCGGCAAAGCGTCGCCATGGTCATCAAGCCAGCGGTTCACGCCCCGTGCATAGGCCTCGCACATCGCCCGGGTGCGCCCATCCAGCGCTGCGTAGTCGGCCTGGGAAATCGCCGCAAGCCCGAGCCGGCGGAAGAAGGCGTCCTCGCGGGCGCCGGCCATCCCGACCACCTCAGCCCAGCGACCCATGGCTCGGCGCCTGTCCCACTCCATCTGCCAGATGCGGTCGTCGGCCGCCACCCAGCCCTGCGCTGCGAACGCAGCCTCGGCCGACGGCGCCTCGACATGAGCGATCCCCCACGTATCGCGCCGCACGGTCGCGCCGAGCGCGCCGGTCTCGTCGCCACTGCCGGATCCGCTGCCCTGCGTCATGGCGGCCACGCTAGAAGCCCGAGCGCGATGCGTGACCGGCTGAGCGCCATTAACTGCGTACACCGCAAACGCAACTGCGCGCCGGACGTGCTGCGTCAGACGGCGGTAGCGGCCGGCATTCATGACATTGTCGCTACCGCCCTAGGCGTTACCCCAGTCACACGGATGGACCGAATAACACGTAGCCGCAGAATGCACCCAAGGTGCCGAGCACGAGAAGCAGCCCGATGCAAGCCGAGATGTGGGCGAACCCGCGTACGAGAGCCTGGCGAGAGAACCCAGCGGGAACCGTCCCACGCCGAGCACGATCCCAGAAACCCAAGCCGACCATGTAGATGAGAATCGCTGCGAGTCCCGACCAAGGCCAGTGCCATCGCCACTCGCGCCAGGAATCAAGTGGTGATGTGAGCAGGATCGAGATAGCGAAGCATCCAACGGAGACCAACCCCAAGAGTTCGGTGCGTTGTGTCTTCCCGCTCATGATCACCCATTTCGAGTCATAGCCTGCTGTTGCGACGTGGGGCAGCCTCCGAGCGCTTTGCTGTACCAAACTCATGCTCACGCTCGGGCTGCCCCGGTCAAGTCCCGTGAGGTGGTGTAACGGATGGTCGCGGTGATCGTCGGGTCTGCCTCTGGCTGGTTGTTCTATCGGGCTTGGTCGAGTTTGGTGCCGGTTGCCTCCTGGGGGTCGGTGTGGTGGGGGTCTGGGGCGTCGG